>CAZETK010000029.1:0-38742 GCA_964515195.1 uncultured Pseudobdellovibrionaceae bacterium | reverse complement strand
CGGGCCCCACGCTTGTCATCATTCCACCTTCATCCACTCATTTCCGGCGTCGCTCGCGTAATTCTCACCCGCTGCCGGAAGCCACACGGTGAAGCGGCTTCCCTTCCCCGGCTCGCTCATGACGTCGATCGTCCCGCCCATGGCCTGCGCGAGCTGCAGCGCCTCGAACGCGCCGAGCCCAAATCCGCCCTCCTTCGTCGACACGAACGGCTTGAACAGCTCGTCCCTCAAGAAGGCGCGGGTCATCCCGGCACCCAGGTCGAGCATGTCGATCCGCACCCCCCCCCCCACGCGCGCCGCGCGCCCCGCCCGAGGCGGGGATGCTGGCGAGGATCGGACGTCCGAGTCTGAATTTCTAACTAAGCCTCTTCCTAGCTCCCGAGTAGACGTTTGTTAGTTTTTGTCGTTCTGTTCGACAGGACGATGGTCGAATTGTGTTCGATAGTGACCATTAACTTTTCATAGGAAATTTTTTTTGAAAATTTAAATTTATTAAGTCGCGAGTGATTTCAGGCTCTTATCCTGTCTCATGCCGAGACGCTATTCCAAAAACCCGACTTACAACGGACACTTGCCTGTTTTTTGCGCTTACCTCCCTTGGTCTATAAACTTTGGTCTATGGAAAGACGATAGTCTGGTTGTGAGGTAGCTATGAATACAAAAATGAAAATCATCTCGAAAACAATTGCATTAACTTTGCTGGGCCTTGGTCTCATGGGGAACGAAGGTTGTGAGCAACCGGTCGTTGACGAAAAACCACGTCAACCAAAATGGTATGCCGATGTGGGCGCTATCAGTTCCCCCACTGTTCAGTTCGGTGAGGCCGGGCACTTCGATTTCGGTTATGTGGCCAGCGAGCAACTTTACGGTGTGCTTTTTAATTCCGATGGGTTCACGACCAGCTATGCGAATCGCAGTCCTATCGTGAACGGTGAGCTGGTGGGTGCGCAATCCATGTATATGAAGATGTTTGGAACAACGGCGGTGAGTTCCGAGTTGTATTATTCAGATGAGGCTCGATGCTTGATTTCACAACCCGATGTCAAGGTGAAGGGCTCGGTATTAGCCTTTGAGATGTCATCCGGCAGTTCGATCGAATTGGGTTTTAACAAAAACACGGGAGTCACTCACTCTGGGTTTGGTCTTGGTGGAAAATTCTCGGTCAAGGTTAAAAATTTGAGCATACAAATGTACGGTTTGGACATCGCAAAGGATCTGTCCAACAATGGCAATAATCGTGTTATTGCCGCTCCCTTAGTGAACGAAAAAAGCAAAGACACTGAGGGCGCCATCAATCTGAGCCTGAATCAAATCGGCCTTGGTTACAGTTGGTATAACAATACACCTCTTTCCGTGATAACAGAGCGGGCCCTTGTTAAAGCTGTGGATAAGATCGCGGATAAAATGAATAACGTGGTGTGGACGACAAAGGTGCTGGATCTTCGCCCCTTCAATGACGAGCACAATCCACTGGGAGACGTGGGGTTTGTGATCAAAGGCGGAGAAGATGTGAATCTGAAAACAGGAGACGTGCTTCAGTTCTTCGAGGACAAGACAGTTTGGTCCGGTCGTCCCTGCGATTCGGATTTCTATGGATTTACTCGTCTTAACACAAAACCCATTGCCGAAGGTGAAGTGGTTCGCCTGGATCGCAATTTCTCAACGGTGGCAATCACGAAGCGATTTGATAACCGCGATGTGCAGCCCGGCTGGCGCGTGGAGCTTGTGAAGAAAATTGAAGACATCGAATCTGAAAAGAAAGCCGAGAAAAAGACAAAATAGTAACGCTGCGTTAGATTCATGATATATGAAGAAATGGGCGAAAGGGACTTAAGACAATAACAGGCTTAAGTCCCTTTAAATTTTAGAAACTCATACTGAAATCCCATTGAGACATTTCCCCCCTTGGGATTGCTTTTTAGAACCTCGCGGGATACACCTCACGTCGATGTTTTCCGGAATTATCGAGGCGTTAAGCCCAGTTTTGGCAGTGGAACCAGGAGAGAGTGTCGTCAGAGTCACATTGGCACGGCCGTCGACATTTCAAGACCTGAAGACTGGCGATAGTGTGGCGTGCAATGGAATTTGCCTGACCTTAGAAAATTTCAATCAAAACAATTTGCAATTTACACTGGCCCACGAAACTCTCCAGCTTTTGAAACTCACCCCGCGACAGCTTAAAGGCCAATTGTGGAATCTTGAACGCTCCCTTCGCTTCGGTGATCGTGTCCATGGCCATTTGGTATCGGGGCATGTAGAGGCTCAAGGACAAGTGATTCAATCAGAAGCCTTGGGTGAGTCCCGGCTTTTAGAGGTTCAAGTTCCGAAAGAACTGATGCGCCATATCTGGCCTAAAGGAAGCATTGCTCTTCATGGTGTCAGCCTTACGGTGAATCAGGTGAAAGATAATCAACTCTCAGTCTGTTTAATCCCGGAAACCCTTAAGCGTACGAATTTAGGAAGTGTGCAAGTGGGGGATCTCCTTCACATCGAAACGGATTATCTGGCAAAAGCCTATTTTCAAGGACGAGATCATGGCCTTTCATAAACTAGGTGAAATAATTGAATCTCTCAAGCGTGGCGATATGGTCATCATAGTTGATGATGAAAATCGTGAAAACGAAGGAGATTTGATTTTAGCGGCCCAGTTTGCAACGGCCGACAAGATTAATTTTTTAGCAAAGAACGCTCGAGGACTGATCTGTCTTGCTCTGACTCCTGGGCAGGTGGATCGGCTTCAACTTCCTTTGATGGTGCCCGAACAGGACAATGGTTCTCCTCACAAAACAGCTTTTACGGTGAGTATTGAAGCGGCCCAAGGAGTTTCCACTGGCATATCGGCAGCCGATCGAGCCCATACCATTTTAACCGCTTGCGACTTGAGTGCTCGCCCGCGGGATGTGACTTACCCGGGACATATTTTTCCACTCCGAGCTCGGCCGGGAGGAGTGCTTGAGCGTCCTGGTCATACGGAAGCCAGCGTGGATTTAATGAAGCTTGCAGGTCTCAATCCTGCGGCCGTTATTTGTGAAGTTATGAATGACGATGGTACCATGGCTCGGGTAGATGACCTTTTGAGGTTCGCAAAAAAGTATCAATTGAAAATTGGAAAAATTCACGATCTGATAGACTATTTTAAAGCCTTGCAGAACACAGAGGTTCACCATGGTTCCAAAGAAGAAGTCACCGAAGTCCAAGAAGTTTCACATTGGAGTGGTCACAAGCCGCTTTAACTCAGAAGTGACCGAAAAGCTTTTGGAAGGGGCCTTGGAAGTATTAGAAGAGGCCGATGTTCTGATTGATTCCGTTAAAGTGCCGGGCGCTGTGGAAATTCCTTTGATCTGCAAAGTTCTATTGGAGAATGGTTGTGACGGAGTTGTAGCCCTGGGAGCTGTGATCCGTGGTGAAACCTCACATTACGATTATGTTTGTTCCAGCGTTGAAAGAGGTATCACTCAGCTCATGTTAGAAATTGGCAAACCCATTGCTTTTGGCGTGTTGACCACCGAAAATGAAGAGCAAGCCCAGGATCGCGTAGGTGGGCGTCATGGCCATAAAGGTCAAGAAGCAGCCGAAGTGGTTCTAGAAATGGTGGGGCTTGTAAGAGACCTGAAGCGGGGATTGAAAAAGAAAAAGTCAAAATGATCGAAAAAATTGAAGTCGTAGATAAACCTCAAGAAGAGCGAAAAAGAAAAAGGGAAATTGTCTCGATCTTTCTTTTGTCGTTTATTGTCGTTTTTCTGACTTGGTTTGAAATCCGTTTGTTCTCTATCAGTAACCAGCTGCCTTTTGTTCACAGTATTTTCTTCTTCGGCTTGGTGAATCTTAACATCCTGTTCTTACTCTTGTTGTTGTTTTTAATCTTCCGAAACGTAGTGAAGGTTTTTCTGGAGCGCCGAGGCCGTATTTTTGGAAGCAGCCTGAAATCCAAACTGATTGCGGCCTTTGTCGCCTTCAGTTCGATTCCCACCATTCTTCTTCTCGTTATTTCTGTTTTTTATATCAACACCAGTTTCGAGAAATGGTTCAGTATCAAAATGGTGGGAGTTTTGAAAAGCTCTTTGGAAATTCAGAATTCTTATTACTTTAATACAAAAAAGAAAAACTATCATTTTGCTCACGAAATTGCCGACTCTCTTAAGCGCCCTGCTCAGTGGAGTAATTTGGCTGAATCCCTTGAAAAATTTCGGAACCTTTATGCCTTGGATGCCGTAGAAGTCTACACCTCAGTCGATGGGGACAGGGTGTACTCGATGACCACGGATGAAAGCTTATACCATCTGCCCTTGGCAGAGGTGGAATTTATTCGAAAAGGTCTGCTCAGTAAGGTGGAATCTTCGACGATTCATCAATTCGGGGATGGAAATCTAGTCCGAGTGGTGGTTCCACTTAAAGGTAAAGTGCAACCGGCGGCTCTGGTTGTTTCGACATTTGTGCCTTTATCGCTTACCTCTCGAATGACGGATGTTTCCAGCGCCTACGAGGAATTCCGAGATATTAACCCTCTCGAATCACCCCTGAAGTCCATTTATATTATCGTGCTTCTGATGATGACCCTTGTGATTCTATTCGCAGCGGTTTGGTTTGGTTTCTATTTAGCCAAACAGATTGCAACACCGCTGGTGCAGTTGGGGATGGCCACGCGAAAAGTGGCGGGTGGTGATTATTCGCCGGTGGAAGTCTCTTCGGGAAGTGAAGAGATCACTTATCTGGTGGATAACTTTAATCAGATGACCCGCAATTTGGATGAGACGACAGCCCAGCTTGAAGAAACGGCCCGGTACATTGAAGTTGTTTTGGGGCATATCTCAACCGGGGTGATCTCGGTAAATCGAGCCGGGATGGTAACCACCATCAATCAGCATGCGGCGGATCTCTTGAAGGTCAAACCAGAAGCTTATATCGGCCGACCTGTACGAGAGCTTTTAACTTCCGATTATTTCCGCCTATTCGCGGAACTGCTTAAAAATATGCAACAGTACAAGCTCGAGACTATTCGTAAAGAGTTGACTGTAAACATTCAAGGTGAGTCTTTGCCTTTGTCTTTAAACCTTTCGATTTTAAAGGACGAAGATGGTGAAGAGATTGGAAAAGTTTTAGTCTTTGATGATCTAACTCCCATTGTCTCAGCCCAAAGAGCTGCGGCTTGGACTGAAGTGGCCCGTCGTATCGCTCATGAAATCAAGAATCCCCTGACTCCGATTAAATTGGCGGCTGAACGTTTGCACCGAAAATTTTCAGGGCAGATCGAGGACCCGGCATTTAAAGACTGCATTCAAGTGATTGTCCATCAGGTGGATGATATGAAAAACTTGGTCAACGAGTTCAGCCAGTTTGCCCGTCTGCCCCAGGCCCGTATGATCCCCGGCGAAATAAATGAAGTGATCAGCCAGACCTTAAGCCTTTATTCCAATGCCCATAGCCAGATTACCTTTAAGAAGGATCTAGCCCCCCAAGTGCCGGTTTTCCGTTTTGATTTGGATCAGATCAAAAGGGTTTTAACCAATCTGGTGGACAACGCAGTTGCGGCATGCTCGAAGGCTCCTGATCCAAGTATTGAAGTTAAAACAGAATATGATACACAGCTAAACACCCTAAGAATCACCGTGACTGATAACGGCTCCGGTATTCCCCAGCAGGATCGGCAGCGTGTTTTTGAACCCTATTATAGTACAAAGGATGGTGGGACCGGGCTGGGGTTATCCATCGTTAAACGTGTGATTGAAGATCATAATGGGTATATCAGAGCTCTTCCCCATGAGCCCCAGGGAACTCGCATGATTGTTGAGTTACCTGTGCTCCCGGTGGAAGGTTGGAGGCCAAAGCATGAATAAAATTTTAATTATTGATGACGAATCAGGGATCCGTGACATCCTATCGGCCAGCTTACGGGATGAAGGCTATATTGTCGAGGTAGCCCCCCATGGAGAAGAAGGCCTTGAGGTGATGAAACGCTTCCAACCGGACCTGGTTTTTTTGGATATCTGGATGCCAGGTCACAAGGACGGAATCGAAATCTTGAAAGAAGCGCGCTCGCTTTTTCCACAGACAGAATTTGTGATGATTTCCGGTCACGGCACGATTGAAACAGCAGTGAAAGCGACAAAGCTTGGAGCCTATGATTTCATTGAAAAGCCTCTTTCAATTGATAAAGTTACCATTACGATTTCCAACGCCATGAACTATAAGCAGGCCCAAATGGAGAAAGCGGCTTTACTAAACAAGCTTCGTAGTAATATCGCCATTCGCGGAGATTCAGCTAAAATCGTACAAACTAAACAGATGATCGCAAAACTCGCTCCCACTCAAAGTTGGGTGCTTTTAACAGGCGAGTCCGGCACAGGAAAAGCTTTGGCGGCTCAAAATATTCATTACATGAGCACCCGAGCCAGTCGCACCTTTGCCGAAATGAACTGTGATACAATTCCGGAAGAGCTTATGGAGTCTGAACTTTTCGGCATTGAAAAGGGTTCTCTACCCGGCGTTGATAAAAACCGGAAGGGCAAATTGGAGTTGGTCGACAATGGCACTCTCTACATCGAAGAGATCACGGCCATGCCGACCCATGTTCAGGCGAAGCTTCTTCGTTATATGCAAGAGCGACAATTCACCCGCTTTAATGGACAAGAAGTTGTAAAGTCCGATGTCAGGATCCTCGTCTCCTCCACAGAGGATTTAGATAAAGCAGCGCAAAACGGAAAACTTCTGCAGGATCTTTATGAACGCCTGAAGACATTCCATATTCATCTCGAGCCTTTGCGCAGTCGAATTGAGGATTTGAACAGTTTGATCACCCACTTTGCCGATATGATTTCCCGGGATACTGGAGAAAATGGAAAAATCTTTTCTGACGGAGCTGTAGCGTTGATGAAGGCCTACAGCTGGCCGGGCAACATCCGAGAACTTAAAAATTTTATCGAACGGGTCTACATCCTGACTCCTGGAGATTTCGTTGATATTCACGATTTGCGTTTCGCCGGTTTAATCGAAGTCGAGGGATCAACGCTGACCTCAGTGGCCACTGAAATGAAAACCTTCCGCGAGGCCCGAGCTGAATTCGAAAAAGAATACCTAATCAAAAAAATTCAAGAAAACGGCGGCAACATCTCCAAGACAGCCGAAGTGATCGGTTTGGAAAGAAGTTATCTGCATAGGAAAATCAAGGCCTACGGTATCGAGGTGAACGGATGAAATGGTCGCAAAGCTACATCTACACTCTAAAAGAAGCCCCCAGCGATGCGGAAATTCCCAGTCATAAATTGATGGTCCGAGCCGGATTAATCAAGAAGCTCGCTCCGGGAATGTACACCTATGGAAATCTGGCTTTGCGAGCCATTCGTAAGTTTGAAAACATCATCCGCGAAGAATTGAACAAGCGGGGCGGAGTGGAAATTCTGATGCCGATGGTTCACCCTCGGGAGTTATGGGAAGAAACCAATCGCTGGGAAGAAATGGGCGCCGGTCTGTTAAAATTTAAAAATCGAAATGATCAATGGTTCTGCTTGGGAGCCACCCACGAAGAGGCTGTGGTGGACTATGTTCGCCACGATATTAAATCCTACAAGGATCTTCCCAAAAATCTTTATCAAATTCAAACCAAGTACCGAGATGAAATCCGCCCGCGCTTTGGGCTGATGCGAGGGCGCGAATTTTCCATGAAGGACGCCTATACTTTTGATGTGAATCAAGAGGCCGCTCTGAAGTCCTACGATCTGATGTACGAAGCCTACAGGGCGATTTTTGACCGTTTAGGTGTGCAATATCGAATTGTTCAGGCGGACGCCGGAAATATCGGAGGCAGCCAAACCCACGAGTTCCAGCTACTGGCCGAGGCCGGTGAAGACGCCCTGCTTGTAAGTGACACCACGGATTTCGCCGCTAATATCGAAGTCTGCCCGGCCATTGATGCCGAACCCCATGTTTCCAACGCGGCTCCTTTGCCTCTCGAGAAGTTTGCCACCCCCGGACAGAAGACCATTGCGGACCTTTCCAAGTTCACAGGCTTGCCCGCGAAGGAGTTGGTGAAGACTCTTTTCTTCAGCGCCAATGACGGAGCCAATCCAAAGGACAAAGATTTAAAACCCATCGCGGTTCTTTTGCGAGGATCCGATGAGATTAATCCTATCAAATTGAAAAATGTTTTGGGACTGACCAATCCTCCTCAAATGCTGACGGATGAAGAGGTTCGCCAGGTCAGCGGCGCTTCTCCAGGATCCTGTGGTCCTGTCGGACTTAAAATCCCTGTCTATATGGATCATGGGGTGCAAGGCCTTAAAAACTATATTGTTGGCGCCAATGAAGATGGCTTCCATTTAAAGAACGTCAACCATGACCGCGATTATCAAGCCACCCAATTGGCGGATCTGCGGATGGCTCGCGAAGGGGATAAGTGCCCTGAGTCCAATGGTCGCCTGAAGGCCTATCGTGGCATCGAAGTCGGGCATGTTTTTTATCTGGGACGCAAGTACTCGGAAAAAATGAAGGCCACCTTTCTGGATGCTCAAGGGAAGGCGCAACATTTCGAAATGGGCTGCTATGGAATCGGCGTCACTCGCACGGTTCAAGCCTGCATTGAACAAAATCATGATAAGGATGGGATCATTTGGCCCGCAGCCCTTGCTCCTTTTGATGTGCATATTTGTCTCTTAGACCCCAAGGATGAAAGATCCCTACAGGTCTGTGATCAGTTGGAAAAGGATCTCAACGCAAAAGGCTTGGAAGCTTTGATTGACGATCGTGACGAGCGCCCCGGTGTCAAATTCAAAGACGCGGATCTTCTGGGCATGCCCACTCGGATCGTGATCGGAAAAAAGGGGCTGGACCAGAACGAAGTGGAAGTGATGAACCGCCGAACAAAAGAAGTCCAAAAATGGGCGCCTGACCAAGTCGTTAATCACTTACACTCCAAGTAGCTTTTTTCCGCTTGAACCCAAGGCTTGCCACCAAAACAGACTCCGTGCCACCATACACTTGATGGAAAAAGGTCTAATTAAAAACCCTATCATTGTCGCATTGGATTTAGATGATCCCGCAAAAGCTCTCCAAATGGCTGATGACCTGGGTGAGGTGGTCGGTGCCTTTAAAATCGGCCCTCGTCTGATTATGCGTG
The DNA here is from genome assembly GCA_964515195.1 of uncultured Pseudobdellovibrionaceae bacterium. GTDB lineage: Bacteria > Bdellovibrionota > Bdellovibrionia > Bdellovibrionales > Bdellovibrionaceae. The sequence continues at coordinate 29,633 of CAZETK010000029.1, read as the reverse complement.
AAGGCCTGAGCTTCGTGCGGAAGATAGCTCAGCAGGCGCCCGTCTTTATGGATATGAAGCACTTCGATATTCCCACTACCATGGTGTCAGCGGTCCAAGCCAGTTTTGATGCCGGAGCATCCCTTGTCACCGTTCATGCCCTTGCTGGGCTCGAGGCGCTACAAGAATGCGCTAAACTCGAGATGAAATTGAATTCTGTAAGACCTTTTAAAATTTTAGCCGTGACGATTTTGACCAGTTGGGACCAATCCAGTCTGCCGGTCAATTTGATTCCAAAACCGATCTCATCCCATGTTGAAGATCTAGCCAGCTTGGCCGAGCAAGCGGGCCTTACAGGCGTTGTCTGCTCGGGTCACGAGTTAAAACTTCTAAAAAACAAAAAAATGTTTAAGGTGGTGCCGGGGATCAGAATGGACTTAGAGTCCCATCAAGATCAAAAACGCGTGATGAACCCGAAACAGGCCCTCGAGTTAGGGGCCACAGCCCTAGTCGTCGGCCGCCCGATCGTGGAAGCCCCTCACCCACGAGAAGCGGCCCTAGACTATGTAATGGCGACACTCCCCTAAGGTTTTCGAACCCAGCCGACTCTTCGTTGCCAGGCCAAGCGTTGACTGAGCCCATTTTGAAAGAGCCCCTAAGGGCCGCGAAGATTTATGACATTCTTTCAGGGCCACAGGGCCATTCTGCCTTTGATTTAGAAAGTCGTCGCTTTTGATCCTAATTGAAACTATAAGATGACCATGAGTCGAAATCGTCATTCACCGCCCTCTTCACGAACCAGCCGTCGCGATTCCCAGCGGGAAACGGCCAAGTCACCTGTTTTTCGGCAGAAGGGTGGAGGACCTCCCCGTAGCACTCATTCTGCCGACTCATCTCGCATTATTGATTTCAAAAATTCCCGTGTGGTGATCGGCCACCATGCGATTCATGAACTGCTGAAGACTCATCTTTCAAAAGTCACGGCTGTATGGCTTCAGCGGGGTTTTGAATCTTCGGAAGAGCTTCGGGAGTTGGAAGACCAGTGTAAAAAACATAAAATCCCTCTCGAGCTTCGATCGAAGGAGCAATTGCAAAAGGAGTTTCCCTCTCACCAGGGTGCTGTCGCCTTTGTGGAAGGGCGGCCGCGATTGGACTGGAGTACTTTGGCTGAAAAGTCCGAAAGCCTTGTCCTTTTCTTGGATGGAATTGAAGACCCTCATAATTTAGGAGCCATTTTACGGACGGCTTGGCTCATGGGCGTTGACGCTCTGTTCATACCCCAGGACCGCTCTGTTCACTTGACCGCCACAGTCCACAAAGTGGCCTGTGGGGGCGTGGAGCATGTGCCAGTGGAGATTGTTCCCAATTTCCAGCCTTCCGTCGAAAAGTTGAAAGAAATGGGCTATTGGATTTTTGGGCTTTCTCATAAGTCTACGAAAATACTATATAATCTAAAGTTTCCAGAAAAGATGGTATGGATGGTGGGAGCTGAAGATAAGGGCCTTCGTAGCACTTCCGAGCGGCTTTGTGATGAAATCGTAAAGCTTCCTCAGCTCAGTGAAGAGGCCAGCTACAATGCGTCAGTTGCTACGGCATTAGCCTTGGGCGAGTCGGTTCGACAGCGGTGGGGCAGCCGAAATTAAGAGCCCCTAACAATCCGGTCCTGCGGGCCCACAAAACCTTTTGACTCTCTATAGCTTTTTCCGTAAAAAAATCCGGTTACAAAACACAAGTCTTGTTTTTCGCAGGAAAGGCGGCTTTTCAGGCTCCTTTGTTGCTGAAAGATAAGTTTTGGGTTTTGCAAGGGCTGGTTTAGCTCAATTGGTAGAGCAGCTGATTTGTAATCAGCAGGTTGCGGGTTCGAGTCCCATAACCAGCTCCATTCAATTTCCTCTTGGGGACAGGTGCCCGAGTGGCTAAAGGGGGCAGACTGTAAATCTGCTGACTTCGGTCTACGAAGGTTCGAATCCTTCCCTGTCCACCATTTCTCTCGAACATTTCTCTTTCGCTGGGAAATGGTGACTGAGAAAGGGTTCCGAAATTTCTTCTTGAGTCACTCAGGAGGAAGTTGAAGAGAGAGTGTAAGTGAATGGATTTACGAGAAGAGAAAGCTTAGAGCGGGAGTAGCTCAATTGGCTAGAGTATCTGCCTTCCAAGCAGAGGGTTGCGGGTTCGAGACCCGTCTCCCGCTCCAAATTCACCCGTTGTAAGTCAAAGCTGTTTTGACTTCGACGAAAGCGAGCTAACCGTATCAAGTATGTGCGTGTGGCCCGTGTAGCTCAGTGGTAGAGCGCACCCTTGGTAAGGGTGAGGTCGTCGGTTCGGCTCCGATCACGGGCTCCAGTTTAAACGTAAGGATGTTTAGACTGGCAGGCGGGGTTGATAAAAGTTTAAGGGTCTGAGAGGGCCTTTAATTTAACAGGAATAAATGAAGAAAAGACTTTTGAAATAAAAACTAACACTCTTCAGGAGGAACAATGTCTAAAGAAAAATTCACCCGTTCAAAGCCGCACGTAAACATCGGCACTATCGGTCACGTTGACCATGGTAAAACAACTTTGACAGCTGCTATCACAACAACTTTGGCGGCTGCTGGTAAAGCTCAGGCGATGTCTTACGATCAAATCGATAAGTCTCCTGAAGAAAAAGAGCGCGGTATCACAATTTCCACAACTCACGTTGAGTACGAAACTGACAAACGTCACTATGCTCACGTTGACTGTCCAGGCCACGCTGACTACGTGAAGAACATGATCACCGGTGCCGCTCAGATGGATGGCGCAATCTTGGTTGTGTCTGCCGCTGACGGTCCTATGCCTCAAACTCGTGAGCACATCCTATTGGCTCGCCAGGTGGGTGTACCGGCCCTTGTTGTATTCATGAATAAGTGCGACATGGTTGATGACAAAGACCTTCTAGAGCTGGTTGAGATGGAAATCCGCGAGCTTCTTTCTAAGTACGAATTCCCTGGTGATCAGATTCCAATCGTAAAGGGTTCCGCGAAGCTTGGTTTGGAAGGTGACCAATCTGAATTGGGCCGTCCTGCGATCATGAAGTTGATGGACGCTTGTGACGCTTACATCCCTGAGCCTGTTCGTGCCACTGACAAGACTTTCTTGATGCCTGTGGAAGACGTTTTCTCCATTTCAGGTCGTGGTACCGTTGTTACCGGTCGTATCGAGCGTGGTATCATCAAAGTGAACGATGAAGTTGAAATCGTCGGTATCCGTCCCACAACCAAGACAACTGTGACTGGTATCGAAATGTTCCGTAAGCTTCTTGATGAAGGTCAAGCGGGTGACAACTGCGGTTGCTTACTCCGTGGTACTAAGAAAGAAGACGTTGAGCGTGGTCAAGTCTTGGCTAAGCCTGGAACAGTTAAACCTCACAAGAAATTCAAAGCTTCTGCCTATATCCTCACTAAAGAAGAGGGTGGACGTCATACTCCATTCTTCAACGGATATCGTCCTCAGTTCTACTTCCGCACAACTGACGTGACTGGCGTTGTAACTTTGAAAGCTGGCACTGAGATGATTATGCCTGGTGATCGCGTGGAAGAAATGGCTGTTGAGCTTATCGCTCCGATCGCGATGGAAAAAGAATTGCGTTTCGCTATCCGTGAGGGTGGCCGTACTGTTGGCGCCGGCGTTGTTACTGAGATTGTCGAGTAATCGTCGTTTTTAACAGTTCGCGTTAAGGGGACGTCTTGATAGGTGTCCCCTTAATACTTTATAAGATGTTAGTTTTTTACGGGAATTTCATCTGTAGGGGTGTAGCTCCAGCGGTAGAGCGAACGACTCCAAATCGTTAGGTCGTGGGTTCGAATCCCTCCGCCCCTGCCAACTTACAGAGTTTGAAAGGAATTGAATGGAAAATACAAACTCTAAGATCATCACAGCGAGCCTTTTGGTGACCTCGGTTCTCATAGGGGTGACCATCCATCTTTTGCTACAATCCTTGGCTGGAGCCTTTGGGGTTGTGGCTCGAATGATAGGATCAGATCTTGTTCGCCACGGTTTTCCCATTCTTATGGCGGCCATTTTCTTTTTCTCATGTCAATTGAATGCGAAATTCAAAGCCTGGGCTGAAGAAGTTGTTATTGAAGTTCGTAAAGTTGTTTTTCCGACTCGGAAAGACACCATTGCTATGACGATTTCCGTGATTATCATGGTGCTCGTTTCTTCACTCATCATTATGGCGATGGATTGGCTATCTGGGATTTCCGTTAACTCTTTACTTTATTAAGCTAGGGGCCTTCTATGGAAAAAAAGTGGTATATTGTCCACACGGCAACGGGTTCTGAACAGACGGCCAAAGCGGCTATCGAAGAACGGATTCGCTCACAGAAGATGGAAAAGTACTTCGGAGATATTCTCATACCTTCCGAGAGTGTCGTGGAACTCGTTAAAGGCCAAAAGAAAGAAAGATCACGTAAATTTTTCCCGGGTTACATGTTCATTCAGATGTTTTTAACAGAGGAAACTTGGCATTTGGTTAAAAATTCGTCTAAAGTAACGGGCTTTGTTGGGGGAGGTAAGACTCGACCGCCAGAAGTGCCTGAAGCCGAAGTTCTTCGAGTGACACAGGCGATGGCTGGAATTGGCGAAAAGCCAAAACCAAAGGTCAAATTTTCAGTGGGTGAAAACGTCACTGTCATAGATGGCCCCTTCAGCAACTTCAACGGAACTGTTGAGGAAATAAATGAAGATAAAGGCAAGGTGAAAGTTCTTGTCAGTATCTTTGGTCGTCCTACTCCAGTGGAGTTGGACTACATACAAGTTGAAAAAAATTAATATTTTAAGTTTGAAAGGTTCAAACTTAGAGAAAACAAAAAACCCTAAGCTCAAAGAAGGAGTGGGAAATGGCTAAAAAAGTCACTGGAATGATTAAACTCCAGATCCCGGCAGGTAAGGCGAACCCAGCGCCTCCCGTTGGACCGGCACTCGGTCAGCATGGGGTGAATATTATGGAATTCTGTAAACAGTTTAACGCTCGTACCCAAAAAGACGGCGATAATGTGATCCCCGTGATCATTACTGTTTATCAGGACCGTTCATTCACTTTCATCACCAAGACGCCGCCTGTACCGAATCTTATTAAGAAGGCGATTAAGCTCGAATCGGGCTCAAAAATGCCTCAAAAAGAAAAGGTCGGAAACATTAAACTTGATCAAGTTAAGGCGATTGCAACAGCAAAATTGCCCGACTTGAACTGCTTGAAGGTTGAGTCCGCTATGTCTCAAGTTATCGGAACAGCCAAAAGCATGGGCGTTGAAGTACAGGAATAGGAGTGAACGATGTCTGGAAAAAAATATGAAAAGGCTCGTCAACTGATCGATCGCTCTAAGAAGTACAATGTTGAAGAAGCTTTAAAATTAGTAATTGAAGCGGCCCCTGCAAAATTCGACGAAACCGTCGAGGTGGCGATCCGTTTAGGTGTGGATCCAAAACAATCAGATCAGCAAGTACGCGGTGCTATCGCCCTTCCGCATGGATTGGGTAAGCAAGTACGAGTCATTGTATTCGCAAAAGGGCCAAAAGAAATTGACGCCAAAAACGCGGGTGCTGACTTTGTCGGTGCTGACGACTTGGTCCAAAAGATTCAAGATGGTTGGTTGGACTTTGACAAGGCCATTGCAACACCTGACATGATGGCAACTGTTTCCAAAGTGGCTAAGGTTCTGGGACCTCGAGGTCTTATGCCGAATCCAAAAGTGGGAACTGTGACCATGAATGTGGGCGACGCTGTTGCGGCCGAGAAAAAAGGGAAGTTGGATTTCCGTGTTGATAAAGCGGGTGTATTGCACGCCGGTATCGGTAAGAAGTCCATGGGTGAAGAAAAATTGCGCGATAACTTCAATACATTGATGGGCGCAGTTTTGAAAGCCAAGCCTCCCACTTCAAAAGGTATCTATCTTCGTAGTATCACGGTCTCCTCCACAATGGGGCCTGGCGTGAAGATGGACACATTTGCAGTCGCTGGATCTTAAGAATATTGAGATTCTGTTTTAATTTTTAACTCATCGATCAGAGACAGTAGGCAAAATTTCAGTTTGAAGTTTTTTAAAAAGACAAGCCTACCGAGATCAGACGAGGCTGAACCTCCGAAGACTGTATCGATGATAAACAAGACTGGTTAGCGACGCCGTTAAACGCCTCATGGCCAGTCGAAAATTCTATGAAAGGAGGTCCTCTTTATGATGACTCGAGCTAAAAAAGAGCAAGAAGTTCAGACGCTTAAAGACAAGTTCACAAAAGCGAAAGGGGCTTTCATCGTCGATTTCAAGGGCATGAAGGTTGAGCAGGTTACGAATCTTCGTAAACAACTCATCCAGGCCGAAGCGGAGATGAAGGTCGTCCGGAACACTCTTGCTAAACTCGCGTACAAGGACCATCCAGCTGTTGATGCGGCTCTCGGAGGCAGCATGACTGGCACAAACGCCATCGTGTTCTCTTACGGAGAAGTCAATGCAGCAGCCAAGACCCTGGCTGACTTTGCTAAGGACGTTGAAGTCCTGCAAATTAAGACAGGTATGATGGATGGCAACCCATTGGATGAAAACAAGATTAAATTCTTGGCATCCTTACCGGGTAAAGACCAAGTTCGCGCTATGTTCTTGGGCGTGTTGAATGCCCCAGGTAGCAAGCTGGCTCGTTGCTTAAACGAGTATGTTAAAAAAATGCAAGAGGGTGGTGAAGCTTCTGCCGAAGCTCCAGCTCCACAAGCTTAAGAATTAAAAAAATTGAGGAGATTTTTATGTCTTTAACAAATGATCAATTAGTAGAAGAGCTTTCTAAAAAAACGGTTTTAGAAATTGCTGAGTTAGTAAAACTTTTGGAAGAAAAGTGGGGCGTTTCCGCTGCTGCTCCTGTTGTAATGGCAGGCGGTGGTGCGGCTGGACCTGCTGCTGAAGAAAAGACTGCTTTCGACGTTATCTTGGTTGAGGCTGGTCCTAACAAAATTAACGTTATTAAGGAAGTTCGTGCGATCACGAGCCTGGGTCTTGCGGAAGCAAAAGGCCTTGTTGAAGCTGGTAACAAAGCTGTTAAGGAAGGCGCCACTAAAGAAGACGCTGAAAAAATCAAGAAGCAGCTTGAAGCCGCAGGCGCAAAAGTTACTATTAAGTAATATTTTCATCGAAAAAGTCAGAGGGAGAGTGGCCCTAAAGGCCTCTTTCCCTTCTGCCGTTTTAGGGGCGCATAAAAATGCGAGCTAAAATAATAAACAAATGGTTTCCATTAGTAACGCGTTATGGTTAGAATCACCCTACTTCAAATTTAAATATGTGATTTGTAATAGGGTTTTAAGATTAAGTGTGGGCCCGAGATTCCTCCCCGAATTGGAGACTCCGCCGTTTCCGGCGATACAGGATATCTATCAGGAGAAAGAATGGATCAAATACCGGTCACGGCTTCCAATCTTCGCATAAGAAAATCATTCACAAACAACAAACAAGTCATCGAGATCCCCAATCTAATTGAATTGCAAAAGCGCTCCTACGAAGCTTTCTTGCAGAAAGAAATGGATCCCGATCGCCGCCCCGATACAGGATTAAATGGCGTTTTTAAGTCTGTTTTTCCCATCTCAGATTTCAATAATACAGCTAGCTTAGAGTATGTCAGCTACACGCTTGAAACTCCGAAGTATGATGTGGAAGAGTGTCGCCAGCGGGGAATGACCTATGCGGCCCCCATCAAGGTTACAATGCGTTTAATCGTGTTTGACGTTGATGAAGAGACTGAAGCTCGTAGTATTCGTGATGTAAAAGAACAAGAAGTGTACATGGGGGAAATCCCTCTTATGACAGCTAACGGTTCTTTCATTATCAACGGCACTGAGCGCGTGGTAGTGTCTCAGTTACACCGCTCTCCTGGTGTTTTCTTTGATCACGACGGTGGTAAAAACAATGCCTCTGGAAAGCTTATCTACTCAGCTAGAGTGATACCATACCGTGGTTCTTGGCTTGATTATGAATTTGACCAAAAAGATTTGATTCACGCCCGCATTGATCGTCGCCGTAAATTTCCCGCAACGATTCTTTTGAAAGCTTTGGGGTACAATACTGAAAGCTTGCTTGAGCAATTCTATGATATCGACGAAGTTTATTTGAAAGGTAAGCAACTTTTCAGAAAACTGGATATCGACAGAATGGCTGGCCAGCGTGCCGTTTCTGACCTCGTAGATCCAAAGTCAGGTGAAGTTCTTGTTAAGGCCGGTCGCCGGGTTACTCGCGCGATTGTCAAAAAGATGAAAGATATCAACCTGACTGAGGTTGAGGTTCAGCCTGAAGATCTTGATGGAAAAGTTTTGGCCAAGCCCCTTATCGATGAGTCAACAGGCGAAATCATTGCAGACGCCAACGCTGAACTTTCTTCTGCATTAATCAAAAAAGCGTTGTCTGTTGGAATCACCGAATTCAAGCTGATTTTCTTTGATGGCTTAACAGTTGGGCCATTTCTTCGAAATACCTTGTTGATTGATAAAGTTAACAGCAAGGATGAAGCGCTGATTGAAATCTACAAGCGTCTACGCCCTGGTGAGCCTCCGACGCTCGAGGCCTCAACCGCCTTCTTTCAACGGTTGTTCTTTGATCCAGAATCTTATGACCTTTCTGAGGTCGGTCGTATCAAAATCAATCATAAATTTGGAATTTCAATGGAGGAGTGTCCACCTACATTCCGAACATTGACGGAAAAGGACATCATCTCTACAGTCAAAACGCTTATCGATCTTAAGAACGGTAAGGGCGTGGTGGATGATATTGACCACTTAGGCAATCGACGTGTCCGATCCGTAGGTGAACTGCTAGAAAATCAATATCGCATCGGCCTGGTTCGTATGGAGCGCGCTATTCGTGAGCGCATGAGTCTTCAGGACGTCGAAACGATGATGCCTCACGATCTTGTGAATGCAAAACCCGTGAACGCGGTTGTTAAGGAATTTTTCGGATCTTCTCAGCTTTCACAGTTTATGGATCAAACGAATCCACTTTCCGAAATCACGCACAAACGCCGCCTGTCGGCTCTTGGGCCTGGAGGTTTAACTCGTGATCGCGCCGGTTTCGAAGTGCGAGACGTCCATCCGACTCACTACGGACGGATATGTCCTATCGAAACTCCAGAGGGACCGAACATTGGTTTGATCGCCTCTTTGGCAACTTACGCCCGAATCAACCATTATGGATTTATCGAGACGCCTTACCGCAAAGTTGAAGAAGGTAGGGTTTCTCATGATATCACTTATATGTCCGCACTTGAGGAGCAGGGGCACTTCATTGCCCAGGCTAATCGTGATGATGGCGCCGCCGACACGATTACACAAAACACACTGACTATCCGACGGGATGGTGAGTATGAGTTGGTCGACAAAGATAAAGTTTCTTTGATGGACGTATCGCCATCTCAGTTGGTGTCTATCGCCGCTTCTCTGATTCCTTTCCTAGAGCATGACGATGCGAACCGAGCTTTAATGGGTTCAAACATGCAACGGCAAGCTGTTCCCCTCCTTCGCTCAAGAGCACCGCTAGTGGGTACTGGCGTAGAGCGTTTAGTGGCCCGCGACTCGGGTACATCTGTTGTGGCTCAGAACGATGGGATCGTTGAAGAGGTTGATGCCTCTCGTATTGTGATTCGTCGTTTCGCTAAAGGCGGCGAGTTGGGCGCGAACGTCGATATCTACAACCTAACAAAGTATCAACGAACAAATCAAAACACCTGTTTCAATCAGAAGCCTATCGTAAAAGTAGGTGATCGCGTTTCTAAGACCGATATCATTGCAGACGGCCCTTCAACTGAATTGGGTGAGTTGGCATTGGGACAAAATATCCTGGTCGCTTTCACGCCTTGGATGGGCTACAACTTCGAGGACTCCATTCTAGTATCTGAGCGTCTTTTAAAAGAAGACACGTACACTTCTGTTCACATTGAAGAGTTTGAGTGCGTGGCTCGCGACACCAAACTTGGAAAAGAAGAGATCACTCGTGATATCGCCAACGTGGGCGAAGAGGCGCTAAAAGACCTCGATAACTCAGGTATCGTCCGAATTGGCGCTGAAGTTCGACCGGGCACAATCTTGGTCGGTAAAGTGACTCCAAAAGGCGAAACTCAACTTTCGCCTGAAGAGAAACTTTTGCGGGCCATCTTTGGTGAAAAGGCCGGCGACGTTCGTGATACATCGCTTCGCGCTCCGTCCGGAGTGTACGGAACAGTGATCGATGCTCAGGTTTACAGTCGAGAAGGCTCTGAGCGTGACGAGCGTTTAGCCTCTATCATTGAAGAGAAAAAACGCAAACTGGAAAAAGACTTTGCGGTTGAGCAAAACGTTATCCGAAACAATGCGATTTCCAAACTTCGCGAGATTTTGATCGGTAAAAAAACCACCGACATTTTCTTGAGTGAAGATGGAACTCAACAACTTTTGGATAAGGGCCAAGAAATCACATTGGCGGATCTTGAAACTATTCCATTTGAACTCTTGCCTTATATTCCTCTCGAGCAAGAGCTTGAGTTCCAGGTGAATAAGATCATCAGCGGCGCTCGAAATCAGTTGGAAGCCGTACAAATGGTTTTTCAAGAAAAGATCGAGCGACTGAAGAAGGGTGATGAACTCCCTCCTGGCGTGATCAAAATGGTGAAGGTTTATGTCGCGATTAAGCGTAAACTTCAGATCGGTGACAAGTTCGCCGGCCGTCACGGAAACAAGGGTGTTGTTTCCAGAGTTCTTCCAGTTGAAGATATGCCTTACTTGGCTGACGGGACTCCTGTCGACATGGTCTTGAATCCATTGGGCGTTCCATCCCGTATGAATATCGGGCAAATTCTGGAAGTGCACTTGGGCTGGGCCGCTCACAATCTTGGTAAGCAACTCTCCACCTACTTGGACAAGTGGAACGGTGAGCAGGCTCGCCAGGATCTGAAACATATTTTCAACGACGCTGAAATTTCACAAAAAGTAGAGTCGGCGGACGAGGCCTCTCTTAAGAAAATTGTTACCACCATGAAAGATGGCGTTCACGTAGGAACTCCTGTTTTTGAAGGAGCCCGCGAAAAAGACGTGAAGGATCTTTTGTCGAGAGCCAATCTTCCCTTAACAGGACAGACAGTTCTCTTTGATGGACGTTCCGGAGAGCCCTTCACGAATCCTGTAACTGTCGGTATTATGTACATGCTGAAGTTGCATCACTTGGTGGAAGAAAAGATTCACGCCCGTTCAATCGGACCCTATTCTCTCGTTTCTCAGCAGCCTCTGGGTGGTAAAGCCCAATTCGGTGGTCAGCGTCTGGGAGAGATGGAGGTTTGGGCCATTGAGGCTTACGGTGCTGCCTATTCATTGCAAGAGTTTCTCACCGTTAAGTCGGATGACGTCGCAGGCAGAACTCGCATGTATGAAAGCATTGTTAAAGGTGAAAACGTCCTTGAGCCAGGGTTGCCAGAATCCTTCAACGTACTTGTGAAGGAACTGCAGTCGTTAGCTCTGAATGTTGAGTTGATTGAGTCTGATATCTTGACTGATTCCGATGAAGAACCATTGGAAGGTGAAGAGCCAGCAGAAGCTCAAGAAACCACTCAACAACAACCCACTCACTAGGATTTAAGAAAGAGGTAGCCCTTGAGAGATTTATTAAACTTTTTTGATAAGCCAAAAGATCCACTTTCATTCGATGCTGTCCGAATTTCTTTGGCCAGCCCCGAAATGATTCGTGAGTGGTCTTACGGCGAAGTAAAGAAACCTGAAACCATTAATTACAGAACATTCAAGCCCGAGCGTGACGGCTTGTTCTGCGCCAAAATTTTCGGTCCTATTAAGGACTACGAATGTTTGTGCGGTAAGTATAAGCGAATGAAGTATCGCGGCGTAATTTGTGAAAAGTGTGGCGTTGAAGTCACGCAGTCCAAAGTCCGTCGTGAGCGCCTCGGAAATATTGAATTGGCTACTCCAGTAGCTCACATTTGGTTCCTTCGCTCATTGCCTTCACGAATCGGAAACCTTTTGAATCTTTCACTGAAAGACGTCGAAAAAGTTCTTTATTGTGAAGCCTATGTTGTCATTGACCCAATGGAGACGGCTCTTTTAGAAGGGCAAGTTCTTTCTGAAGAAGCTTACCAAGCCGCTCTAAATGAGTACGGTCCCAACTTCCGTGCTGGCATGGGAGGTGAGTCTGTCCGTGACCTGCTTCGCAAAATTGACGTCGAGTACTTGTCAAAGAAACTTAGGATGGAGATTAAAGAGACGAAGTCGGAAGCTCAGATCAAAAAGCTTTCGAAGCGTCTGAAGGTAGTCGAAGCTTTTAAGAACTCGACAAATAAACCTGAGTGGATGATGTTGGAAACTCTTCCAGTGCTCCCGCCAGATCTTCGTCCCTTGGTGCCTTTGGATGGCGGTCGGTTCGCGACTTCAGATCTGAATGATCTTTATCGCCGAGTCATCAACCGCAACAATCGTCTTAAGAGACTTCAAGAGTTGAATGCTCCTGATATCATTATCCGTAACGAAAAGCGTATGTTGCAAGAAGCTGTAGATGCGCTTTTGGATAATGGTCGCCGCGGAAAGACATTCACAGGACCTAACAAACGTCCGCTTCGATCTCTGAGTGATATGTTGAAAGGTAAGCAGGGCCGCTTCCGTCAGAACCTGCTTGGTAAGCGTGTGGACTATTCCTGTCGTTCTGTTTTTGGGGTGGGTCCTAATTTTAAACTTCATCCGTGTGGTCTTCCTAAAAAGATGGCTCTCGAACTCTTTAAGCCTTTTGTTTATAACAAGTTGGAAGAGAAGGGTCTTGCCACAACGATTAAGCAAGCGAAGCGCTTAGTAGATCAGGAAGTCACCGAAGTTTGGGATATCCTAGCTGACGTGGTGAAAGAGCATCCTGTGCTTTTGAACCGTGCACCGACTCTTCACAGATTAGGAATTCAGGCTTTTGAACCTGTTCTTCACGAAGGTAAGGCCATTCAGCTTCATCCTCTTGTGTGTACGGCGTTCAATGCTGACTTTGACGGTGACCAAATGGCGGTTCACGTTCCGCTATCCATCGAGGCTCAGGTTGAAGCCCGCGTCTTGATGATGTCTACTAACAACATTCTTTCGCCAGCTCATGGTAAACCCATTATCAATCCTTCTCAGGACGTGGTTTTGGGACTTTATTGGTTAACACGAGTTCGCCCTGGCGCTAAGGGAACTGGAAAGGTTTTCACCAGTGTTCAGGAGGCTCTCTATGCTTATGAGACTGGTCTTGTTGACCTTCAAGCCGCTTGTAAGGTGCGTATTAACGGAAAGTTACAAGAGGCATCAGTAGGTCGTGCCATTCTCGCGGATGTTGTACCTCGTGAAGTCCCATTCAGTGAAGTTAACGTGGTGATGAATAAAAAAGCCATTGCCGCCTTGATTGATAAAACATTCCGCGTGGCGGGAGCAAAAGCGACTTGTATTCTTGCGGACTCAATTATGCAATTGGGCTTTAAGTACTCAACCTTAGCGGGTATGTCGATTTGTATCGATGACATGATTATTCCTGAAAGTAAGTCCACGTTGATTAACGATGCGGATAAACAAGTTCAGGAAATCCAACAACAGTATGATGAAGGCTTAATCACAGACGGTGAGCGCTACAATAAGGTTGTTGATATCTGGGCGCAAACTGCGGATAAGCTGGCTAAAGAGATGATGAACCAAATCGAAAAGACAAAGTTCGTGGTTGATGGAAAAGAAATTGTCTCACCATCTTTCAATCCGATTTTCATCATGGCAGACTCTGGTGCGCGGGGATCTGCAAACCAGATTCGTCAGTTGGGAGCTATGCGTGGTTTGATGGCGAAACCATCAGGTGAAATCATTGAAACCCCGATCACGGCTAACTTCCGTGAGGGTCTGACAGTGATTGAATACTTCATTTCCACGCACGGTGCTCGTAAGGGTCTTGCGGATACAGCTCTTAAGACAGCCAACTCGGGTTACCTAACTCGTCGTCTGGTGGATGTTGCCCAGGATGTTGTCGTGACCGAATTTGATTGTGGTACAGATGATGGACTTGAAGTCACACCACTTTACGAAGGCGGTGATATCATTCAAGCGATCGGTGAGCGGATCTTAGGCCGTACGGCTATTACCGACATCGTCGATCCTGTAACTCAAAACGTTCTTGTAACTGCCGGCAGCGAAATCAGTGAAGACCAAGCAAGGGCCATTGATCAGGCTGGAGTTGATAAAGTCCAAATTCGATCTGGTCTAACTTGTCAGTCGAAGCGCGGTGTTTGTGTGAAGTGTTATGGCCGAGATCTGGCTCGCGGTGCGACTGTCAACCTCGGTGAAACAGTCGGAATTATTGCCGCTCAGTCCATCGGTGAGCCTGGTACGCAGTTGACTATGAGAACCTTCCACTTGGGTGGAGCGGCCTCTAAATCAGTTGAACAATCTGTTCATACATCTCGTCATGATGGAACTCTGAAGCTTGATGGTGTTCAAGTTGTTACGAACCGCCACGGAAAACTGACGGTGATGAATCGTAATAGTGAGGCACTTGTCATTGATGAAACGGGTCGTGAGCGAGAGCGCTTCAAGTTGGTTTACGGTACTGTTTTGAATTTTAAAGAGGGTGAAAAGGTACCAAAAGGGGCAGCTGTTGCGGAATGGGATCCTTACTCAAACCCTATAATCGCGGAAGTCAGTGGTTCTGTTCAGTATCAAGACATCGAAGAAGGCGTGACCATGCAAGAGCATGTGGATCCTGTCACTGGTTTCGCGACTAAGGTGATCACTGAGACTAAGTCAACAGAAGTGAAACCTGCGGTTTACATGGTGGATCCGACAGGTAAGGTTTTAAACCTTCCTGGCCGTGAATTACCTGCGCGCTATATGTTACCTGTAGGAGCTCAACTTCTTGTGCAAGAAGGTCAAGAAGTTCATGCCGGTGACATCATTGCTAAAATGTCTCGTGAGGCTTCTAAGACCAGGGATATCACGGGTGGTCTTCCTCGCGTGGCCGAGCTATTCGAAGCTCGTAAACCTAAAGAAGCGGCTATCGTTTCTGAAATTGATGGTTATGTGACTTTCGGTAAAGATGTGAAGGGTAAACAAAGGGTTATTGTAACACCTGAAGTCGGCGAGCAGCGTGAGTATCTTATCCCTAAAGGTAAAGCCGTTACAGTACGTGAAGGTGAATACGTTCGCGCAGGTGATGCTTTGATGGACGGACCTACTAATCCGCATGATATTTTAGCGGTACTGGGTGAAAAACAATTGGCAGCTTACTTGGCGAATGAAATTCAAGAAGTTTATCGTCTTCAAGGTGTATCTATTAACGATAAGCACATCGAAGTTATTGTTCGGCAGATGTTACGTAAGGTGGAAATTGTTGATCCAGGCGATACCCGTTTCTTAGCCGGTGAGCAGGTCGAGAAATACGGCTTCATGGAAGAAAATGAAAAGGTTACAAAAGAGGGAGGCCAGATCGCAACGGCAAAACCTCTCTTGTTAGGTATCACGAAGGTCAGCTTGAGCACTGACAGCTGGATTTCAGCGGCGTCTTTCCAAGAAACGACGAAGGTTCTGACCGAAGCGGCTATTAATAGTCGTACGGATCATCTCCGCGGCCTTAAGGAAAACATCATTATGGGCCGGTTGATTCCTGCCGGTACAGGGCTAACTAGCTATAAACGCTGGAAAGTTATCACTAAGGAAGACGAACAGGAAGTTGCAGTGGCCCTTCCCGGGTTATCGGCTCAGCCTCAAGGGTAATTGGATAAAAACTTGACCAGATGCGGGAACTTGTTTAGATTCCTGCGTCTGGTCAATAGAGATGGCATTGATCGCCCTGCTTTGGGTCTGATCAAGGGTGTGAAAGGAACATTACTGTGCCTACAATTAATCAGCTCATTCGAAAAGAGCGTTCAATTCAAAAATCTTCAACAAAGTCTCCAGCTTTGGAAAAGTGTCCACAACGCCGTGGGGTTTGTACTCGTGTGTACACGACAACTCCTAAGAAGCCGAACTCAGCTCTGCGAAAAGTCGCGAAGGTTCGTCTCTCCAATGGTTTTGAAGTGATTTCTTATATTCCAGGCATTGGTCATAATCTACAAGAGCACTCTGTCGTTCTGATCCGTGGTGGTCGTGTGAAGGATCTTCCTGGTGTTCGCTATCATATTGTTCGTGGTGTATTGGATTTACAAGGTGTGAACGGACGTCTTCGTGCGCGCTCTAAATACGGTGCTAAAAAACCTAAGAAATAATAAAGGATAAGTTTCAATGTCTCGTCGTAAACGCACATATAAAAGAGAAGTTATTCCAGATCCAGTTTACAAAGATCTTGTTATTGCAAAGTTTGTTAACAAGATGATGATTCAAGGTAAAAAAGCGACGGCCCAAAAGCTTTTTTACGGTGCTTTGGAAGAAATTAAAACCAAAGTCACTACTGAAGAGCCTATGACAGTTTTGAAAAAAGCTCTTGAAAACGCGAAACCTTCTATAGAAGTTCGGTCTCGCCGTGTCGGGGGAGCAACTTACCAAGTTCCCACCGATGTTCGTCCTTCTCGTCGACTTTCATTAGCTATGCGTTGGTTGATTGAATATTCCCGCGCACGTGGCGAAAAAGACTTCTCCAAGCGCCTGGCTGGTGAAATTATTGATGCCTTCAACAATAGAGGCAACGCCATCAAGAAGAAAGAAGACGTGCACAGAATGGCTGAAGCTAATAAGGCTTTCTCACACTACAATTGGTAATTTAAATTTGACATTTAAGGGAATCCCTTGGTTTCTAATAGAACCAAGGGATTTTTTTTGCATTTTAATAATCCAATAGTCATGATTTTTTCGGATGAAGGAGCCCCGTCAATATGGCCATAATGGAGCCTAAGAATGTAGATGACCTAAAATTCACTCGCAATATTGGAGTGATGGCTCATATTGACGCTGGTAAAACTACGACTTCAGAGAGAATTCTCTACTACACAGGCAAGAGCCATAAATTGGGTGAAGTCCATGACGGTGACGCCACCATGGACTTCATGGTGCAAGAGCAGGAACGGGGAATCACAATTTCGTCGGCAGCGCCAATGATTGCCTGGAAAGATCATCGCATAAATCTAATCGATACTCCCGGCCATGTTGACTTTACGATTGAAGTAGAACGCTCTTTACGAGTCCTAGATGGGGCCATCACAGTTTTTGACGCTGTAAATGGTGTCGAGCCACAAACAGAAACTGTATGGCGACAGGCCGATAAGTATGGTGTGCCTCGCATTTGTTTTGTAAATAAAATGGACCGAGTGGGTGCAGACTTTGTGATGTCGGTTAATTCCGTTAAAGAAAAGCTGCATGCCGAGCCTGTTCCTATTCAGCTTCCGATCGGTGCAGAGGATCAGTTCCAAGGCTGCGTCGATCTTCTCGAAAACAAAGCCTATATTTGGGAAGGGACCGGCAAAGGTGAAGCCTTCAAAGTGACGGATGTGCCATCTGAAATACTCGATGAGGTTGAAAAATACCGAACACAGGTTATCGAAAAAATAGTTGAGTTTGATGATAGTCTTCTTGATAAGTATTTAAACGGTGATGCCATATCTATCGCCGAATTAAAGGCAGCGCTTCGTAAAGGAACATTAAGTCTAAAAGCTTTCCCGGTTCTTTGTGGTGCGGCTTTTAAGAATAAAGGTGTGCAGCCGCTGTTGGATGCCGTTATTGATTACTTGCCCTCACCGCTGGACATTCCCGCCATTGAAGGCTTTCATCCAGACCGGGAAGACAAGAAAGTCCAGTGCCCAACAAATTTTGACGCACCCGCCGCCGCCTTAGCTTTCAAAGTCGCGAATGATCCTTTTGCCGGTACTCTCACCTATATTCGTGTCTACTCCGGAACTATCAAAGTGGGTGAGCAGCTTTATAATCCACGAACGGAAAAGAAAGAGCGTATTCAAAAGCTCGTTAAGATGCACGCCAATTCCCGTGAAGAAATTCAACAGGTCAAAGCTGGAGATATTGCTGCAGTTATAGGTCTAAAGTTTACAGGCACCGGAGACACGCTTTGTCCAACGGCTCATCCGGTTGTCTTAGAAACAATTAAATTTCCCGAGCCTGTTATCGATGTTGCAATTGAAGCTAAGTCTTCGGGCGATCAAGAAAAAATGCTTCAAGGTCTTGAGAAGCTTCAAAAGGAAGATCCATCATGTCGCCTTCGCCAAGATCCAGAAACAGGACAAACGCTTCTGTCGGGGATGGGAGAGCTCCACTTGGATATCCTTGTTGACCGACTTTTTCGTGAGCATAAAATTCAAGCCAATGTGGGTAAGCCTCAGGTCAGTTATCGTGAAACGCTCAAGGAATCATTTGAATTTAACTTTGTTTATGAAAGAGAAATCGGTGGCGATAAGCACTTTGCCCGGGTTCGCATGAAAGTGGATCCCATTTCAGTGAATGAGGGGGTTCAGTTCAGCTCCAATGTGCAACCTACGCAGCAGTTCAATCTGGCTTTTTTGAAAGCCATCGAGCAGGGCTTCCGAGAGGCCGCTGAAGTGGGACCGTTAGCCAGCTCCTCCATGATTGGTCTAAAGGGAACACTGCTTGAGGTCGAGACTCGCCCGCAGGAATCCAATGAAATGGCCTTCAAGGCGGCAGCCTCTATCGGCTTTCGACAGCACCTTCGCGATGTTAAGGCTGATTTGCTGGAACCCATCATGAAGCTTGAGGTAACCACTCCAGATGACTTTGTGGGAAATGTCGTGGGGGACCTTAACTCTCGCCGAGGTAAAATCCTTTCTATGAATGTGAAGCCGGGTGGGGGGCAAGTCATCTCTGCAGAGGCACCATTGGCCACGCTATTTGGTTATGCCACTGATATTCGAAGCTTAAGCCAAGGGCGAGCTGCTTTCAGTATGGAATTTTCCGAGTACGCAGCTGTTCCTTCAAGGGCTCGGACGGAGATTCTTCAGCGGATGGGCCGCTAGAATCCGAGCCATTTGCAATTTCTACACGCCGCATTGATCGATCGGATCTGGGATCGAAATTTCTTATAGATCAGTCAATATTTTCCTTTGACACGCTGAGGTCGACGGGGCATATTTCGGCACTCGCGACTTTTTTTCTTACAAAAAGCCTCCCAGGTTTTTTCTGGCCGTCAGGTCGTTCAGGGATCAGCTTTCGATGGGGAAATCAAGGACCGTTAAGAAACGAAAAACGTACAGTAGCAGTACATAACAAAAACGCACACTTAAACAAAGAGTGGTATATGCAAAGTCAGAAGATCAGAATCCGATTAAAGGCGTTTGATCATAAGTTATTGGATCAATCGACCAAAGAAATCGTCGAAACAGCTCGACGTACTGGTGCGCGTGTAGCAGGACCGATTCCTCTTCCTACACGTATTAATCGCTTTACAGTTTTACGTTCGCCTCACGTTGACAAAAAATCCCGTGAGCAGTTTGAAATTAGAACTCACAAACGAATGCTTGATATCCTCGAGCCCACTCAACAAACGATTGATCAATTGATGAAATTGGACCTTTCGGCTGGTGTTGACGTGGAAATCAAACTTTCCGCAATGTAAGACAAGGAGCCAACCGTGAGTGAAGCAAAATCTCAAGAAATCAAGCTGAACGGACTCTTTGCATTCAA
Source organism: uncultured Pseudobdellovibrionaceae bacterium (assembly GCA_964515195.1). Classification (GTDB taxonomy): domain Bacteria; phylum Bdellovibrionota; class Bdellovibrionia; order Bdellovibrionales; family Bdellovibrionaceae. The sequence continues at coordinate 10,061 of CAZETK010000029.1, read as the reverse complement.
AGAAGGCATGTCCACAGTTTACAATGACCGAGGGGAAGCTGTTCCTGTAACAGTTCTTCGATATGAGCCTTGGGTTGTGTCACAAGTTAAAACAAAAGATCAGGATGGCTACGAGGCCCTTCAATTGGCTTGCAGTCCTAAAAAAGTTAAAAACAGCAATAAAGCCGAAAAAGGCCATCTTACCAAAGCTGGCTTTGAAGGCGGGGCGCGTTTTGTGAAAGAGTTGCGTCAATCTCCTCCTGAGGGTGCGGCTGTTGGCGCGGCAGTTTCCATTGAAAGTCTCACGAAAGGCGACATCGTGAAGATGACGTCTCGTTCTAAAGGTAAGGGCTTTCAGGGTTCCATGAAGCGTTGGAATTTCGGTGGTGGGCCCGCTACCCACGGATCACACTTCCATCGTTCACCTGGTTCAAGCGGTAACAGAACTTGGCCAGGTCGAGTAATGCCAGGCAAAAAGTTTCCTGGCCATTTGGGTGATGAGACTGTGACTGTTCGTAACATTGAGATCGTGGATGTAATTCCATCTGAAAATGTTGTGATGGTTCGAGGTCCTGTGCCAGGTGCTCGTAATACGCTTGTAAAGCTGGTGAAGGAGTAAGACATGGCTAAGGCAGAAGTATTAAATTGGAAGAAAGAAAAAGTAGGACAGATCGATCTTGATCCTGCTACTTTTGAAGTGGAAGTTAAGCCAGCCGTTCTTCACTCTGTTGTGAAGTGGCAACTGGATTCTCGTCGTCAAGGAACAGCCGCCACTAAGACAAAAGGTCTCGTGAGCGGTGGGGGTAAAAAGCCCTTTAAGCAAAAGGGAACGGGTAATGCTCGTCAGGGTTCTTCTCGATCTCCCTTGATGCCTGGCGGAGGTACAACTTTTGGACCAGAGCCACGCAGCTATGAGTTTACATTGCCAAAGAAAGTTCGTCGCTTGGGTCTAAAGATGGCTCTTTCTCACTTATTGAAAGAGGGACGTCTATTCGTGATCGATAAGCTTGAGTCCGATGGTAAGACCAAGGGCTTGAATAAGAACCTTGAGGGTTTTGGATTGAAAAAAGCCGTTCTTGTCGGTGCTACAACGGATGAGTTGATGAAGCGCGCTTCTCGCAACTTGGCAAAGTACAAGTATTACGGCGTAGAGGGTTTGAACGTGTATGACCTTCTTAAATATGACGCCGCTGTTATCACTAAAGATTCAGTGGAAAGTATTGTGGGCAAGTGCTCAACAGAGGTGAAACGATGAAAACAATCATCAAAGCCCCGCTTATAACGGAAAAAAACACTCTTCATCAGGCAGCTGGAGTGTATGTGTTCGAGGTGGTTCGTGAGGCCACTAAGACAGACATTAAGCAAGCTGTTGAAAAGAGATTTAAGGTAAAGGTCGAGGGAGTTAGGACTGCGAATGCTCGTGGTCGCGCAAAACAAACTCGCTTTGGAATGGCTAAAACGCCTCACTGGAAAAAGGCTTTTGTTAAGCTGGCGGCTGGTGAGAAGATCGCTGTATTTGAGGGAGCCTAATCATGGGAATTAAGACATTCAGCCCCCGCTCATCAGGCGGCCTGCGAGGAAGAACGGGTTTCGACTTTTCAGAGATTACAAAATCAACTCCTGAAAAGTCATTAACAACCTCTCTTAAAAGAACAGCGGCTCGTAACAATACGGGTCAAATCACCATGCGCCACATTGGTGGTGGTCATAAACGTCGCTATCGTTTGATTGATTTCAAGCGGGCGAAGTTGGATGTGCCAGCAAAAGTTGCCGCTATTGAGTATGATCCAAACAGAACTAGCCGTATCGCCCTTCTTCATTATGTAGACGGTGCTAAGGCTTATATTCTCGCCCCCGTTGGTTTAAACGTTGGCGATACTGTTCTTTGTTCTGAAAAGGCCGACATTAAGCCTGGTAACTGCTTGCCTTTGCATGCGATTCCAGTAGGTACAACAATCCACAACGTAGAGCTTCGCCCTGGTAAGGGTGGGCAGATCTGTCGTGGAGCTGGTTCCAGCGCAGTTCTTCTCGGTAAAGAAGGAACTCACGCATTGGTGCGCTTGCCTTCCGGTGAAATCAAAAAGGTCTTGGCGGTTTGCAAAGCTTCTATTGGCCAGGTTGGAAATACTGATAATGAAAACATCTCTTTAGGTAAAGCCGGACGTTCTCGCTGGAAAGGCATTAAGCCTTCAGTTCGTGGTATGGCAATGAACCCTGTAGATCACCCATTGGGTGGTGGTGAAGGTGTGGGTAAAGGACATCATCCTGTTACACCTTGGGGACAGCCATCAAAGGGTTATAAAACTCGTCACAATAAACGTACTGACTCTAGCATCGTGAAGAGAAGAAAGTAGGAGTGAACTGTGTCTCGTTCAGTTAAAAAAGGTCCATTTGTAGACCACCACTTAGCAAAGAAGATTGAGACGGCGATTCAGAAGAACGACAAGAAGGTGATCAAGACTTGGTCACGTCGCTCCACTGTGTTGCCTGAGTTTATCGGGTTAACTTTAGCGGTTCATAATGGTCGTAAGTTTGTTCCCGTGTACGTGACAGAGAACATGATTGGCCACAAGTTGGGAGAATTTGCTCCCACTCGTACATTCCATGGTCACGCGGAAAAGAAAGCTGCGGCTGGTGCCGGAGCTAAAAAATAGGGAGAGGTGAGAGATGGAAGCAAAAGCAACTCTCAGATTTGCAAGAGTCGGAGCTCAAAAGGCTCGTCTCGTGGCTGATGTAGTTAGAGGCAAAGATGTAGGAACAGCTTTGAAAGCCTTGACCTATATGAATAAGAAATCAGCTGTGATGATCAAAAAACTAATCGAATCAGCCGTTGCAAACGCTGATTATAAAAAGACTATGGATTTGGACAAACTCTACGTAAAGACAATTTACGTAGATAAGGGCCCTGTTCTTAAGAGATTCCGCCCCCGCGCCCAAGGTCGCGCCTACGGAGTTCGCAAGCAGACCAGCCATATCAACGTCGTACTTGAGGAGAAATAAGCGTGGGACAAAAGGTTAATCCAATTGGTCTAAGACTTGGTGTTGTCAGAACTTGGGATTCCCGTTGGTATGCAAAAGGTGCAACTTATTACGAGAATCTCCATGAAGACATCCGCTTACGTAACTTTATTAAATCCAGGTTAAAGCATGCCGGTGTTACAAAAATTGAAGTGGAAAGGGCGGCTAAAAAAGTAAAGCTTATCATTTCAACAGCCCGACCTGGTGTTGTGATTGGGAAAAAGGGCAGCGGAATGGACTCTTTGAAGGCTGACGTTCAAAAGCTGACAACTAATGAAGTTCATTTGAGTGTTCAAGAAGTCCGAAAACCTGATGTTGATGCCCAATGGGTGGCTGAAAATATTGCCCAGCAATTGGAAAAGCGCGTATCTTGGCGCCGGGCGTTGAAAAAGGCCATCGCAGCTGCTATTAAGGGTGGCGTTCGCGGAATTAAGGTTCGAGTTTCAGGTCGCTTAGATGGAGCCGAGATTGCTCGTTCTGAGTGGTACAACGAGAAGAGCGTGCCTCTTCACACTCTTCGAGCTGATATTGACTACGGAACTGCCGAAGCTTCAACTGCTTACGGCATCATTGGTTTGAAAGTATGGATCTATAAGGGTGATATCATGTCTGCCCGTGAAGTAGAGGAGGCTGGCCGTGTTAAGTCCTAAGAGAGTTAAATGGCGTAAGCAGTTTGTAGGGCGATTGCGAGGCTTTGCGAATCGCGGGTCTAATTTGGATTTTGGTGATTTTGGTCTACAGGCCATTGAAAGCGGGAAAATGACGGCTCGCCAACTAGAGGCTGGTCGTATAGCGATCTCTCGATCAGTTAAGCGTGGCGGTAAGATTTGGGTTCGAGTGTTTCCGAATGTACCTGTGACTAAGAAGGCCGCTGAAACACGGATGGGAAGTGGTAAAGGCAACCCTGAATACTGGGTGGCTAATATTCTCCCTGGCAAAGTCCTATTTGAAATGAACGGTGTAACTCGGGAGCAAGCTGAAGAAGCTTTCAAAAGAGCAGCCCACAAGTTGCCTTTTAAGACCCGTTTTTTGGTGCGGGAGTAATCGATGAAATTTACAGAGATCAAAGATATGTCTTTGCCTGAACTTAGAAAAAAGCGAGCTGTTTTAAGTGAGCAGCTTTTTGAAGCACGCATGAAAAACTCAATCGGCCAGTTGTCGAATCCTCTTCATATTCGTCAGCTACGCCGTGATATCGCTCGCATTAACACTGCGATCGTTGGCAAAAAATAAGGCAGGCTGAGGTAGTTATGGCTAAGAAAAATGCAGTTGAAACGACACAACAGGATTCTCGCGGACGCAAGATTGAAGTTGTGGGTGAAGTGATCAGCAATAAGATGCAAAAGACGATTTCCGTTCTGGTTTACAGAATGGTTCGTCATAAGAAGTATGGAAAATTTCTTAAGAAAACATCTGTGTTTAAGGCACATGATGAAAAGGGTCAGGCGAAAGTGGGTGATATCGTTCGCATTCACGAAACTAGACCTATGAGTAAGACGAAGCGTTGGGCTCTGTCTGAAATCGTGGAACAGGCTAAATAAGGACAGGGGTTGTTATGATTCAAATGCAAACTCGACTCAACGTTGCCGACAACTCAGGAGCCAAAGAGGTTCAGTGTATTAAGGTTTTGGGCGGTTCTAAGCGCCGAACAGCCTCTATCGGTGATATAATCGTGGTTTCAATCAAGGAGGCTCTTCCTAACTCTAAAGTTAAGAAGGGTGATGTAGCAAAAGCTGTGGTGGTAAGAACTATTCACAAATTACGTCGTCCTGATGGATCCTATATTCGTTTTGATGATAATTCCGCAGTCCTGATTAACGCATCCAAGGAACCTATTGGAACTCGTATTTTCGGACCTGTTGCCCGTGAACTTCGTGCGAAGCAGTTCGTAAAGATTGTGTCCCTGGCTCCGGAAGTACTTTAAGAGGTAAAGACATGAGTCGGTTAAAAGATAAATATCAAACAGAAATCGTTCCTGAGTTGATGAAAAAGCAGAACTACAAAAGTAGCATGCAAGTTCCTCGCTTGGAAAAAATTATTATCAGCGTTTGCACTGGTGAGGCCGTTCAGAATCCGAAAGTTCTTAACAGCGTTGTCGATGAGATCACAGCCATTGCGGGTCAAAAAGCCGTGATGACAAAGTCTAAAAAGGCCATCTCGAACTTCAAGTTGAGAAAAGGTCTTGCGATCGGCGTGAGAGTTACTTTGCGCCGCGAGAGAATGTGGTATTTCTTAGATCGGTTAAACAACTTGGCCTTACCTCGTGTTCGTGACTTTCGTGGACTTCCAGGAAAGGGATTCGACGGGCGCGGTAACTATAATATGGGCTTAAAAGAACAAATCGTGTTCCCCGAGATTAACTACGATAAAGTAGAAAAAGTCCGCGGTATGAATATTACGATTTGTACAACAGCTAAGACAGATTCCGAAGGTCGTGCGCTGTTGGAAGCTCTCGGAATGCCTTTTAGAAAGTAATGAGGTGAAATTTGGCTCGTTTAGCGTCAATTGAAAAAAACAATAAGAGAAAAGATAAATCTTCTCGATACTATAAGCATCGAAAAGAGCTTCGAGCTCAATCTTTGGATTCCAAGTTGAGTGACGAGGAAAGACAAGCGGCTTTCTTAAAGTTGCAGAAACTGCCTCGAGATACGAATCCAAATCGCGTTATTACTCGATGCCAGGTATCGGGTCGTCCTCGTGGGAACTACCGCAAATTTGGATTGTCCCGTATTGCATTCAGACAGTTGGCCCTTGTGGGAAAACTTCCTGGCGTAACAAAGGCTAGTTGGTAAGAGGTGTATCATGGATAAAGTTGGACAATTTTTAACTCAAATTCGTAATGCGTCTCTGGCAAAACATGACAAAGTCGATGTTCCAGCATCTCGCATACGTGTAGGTCTTGCGAATATTCTGGAGCAAAGTGGATACATTCGCTCTTACAAAGTGGCGAAGGATTCTAAACAAGGCGTTATGCGTGTTTATTTAAAATATGATGAAAAAGGACAATCTGCGATTACAGCTATTAGCAGCGTTAGTACTCCAGGTCGTCGAGTGTATGTTCATGCAACCGAGATTCCAAGTGTGCGTTCCGGTATGGGAATCTGCATCTTGAGCACAAGCAGAGGCATCATGACTGGCTCTACTGCGGCTAAAGAGAATGTTGGTGGCGAACTTTTGTGTACCGTTTGGTAGGTGGTGAAATATGTCTCGTATAGGTAAGGCACCCGTCAGTTTTGACGACAAAGTTCAAGTGACTGTAACTCCTGCAAACGAGGTTGTCGTTAAGGGAGCAAAGCAAAGCTTGAACATTTCATTGAAGCCTGAAATCAGTGCGAAAGTTGAAGGTAAGGAAATTAACCTTATCCGTAACAAGGAGACCAAAGAAGCTCGTGCCCTTCATGGACTCTATCGTGCTTTGATCCAAAACGCCGTAACAGGTGTTAGCAAGGGCTTCACAAGAGTATTGGAGCTTCACGGTGTAGGATATCGTGCAAGTGTTTCGGGGAAGAAGTTGGAGCTTTCTTTAGGCTTCTCTCACCCAGTCGTTTTTGAAATTCCTGAAGGAATTGAAGTGAAAGTGGACAAGCAAACTCAGGTTACTATTTCTGGTGCAAGCCGTGAATTGGTGGGCCAAGTTGCCGCAAAACTTCGTTCTTATCGACCACCTGAGCCCTATCTCGGAAAAGGGGTTCGTTATCAAGGTGAAACCATCCGCCGCAAAGCCGGTAAGTCGGCTGGTAAATAAGAGGGGTGACTTATGATGAAACTTAAAGTTCGTAAGCACACAGCAGAGAGAAAAACGAATCGTCTTAAAAAGAAGATTCGTATTCGAAAGACTGTTAAGGGCACTGAGGAACGTCCTCGCTTGGTCGTTTTCAGAAGCGCACATCACATGTACGCTCAAATCATTAATGATGTGAGCGGGCACACTCTGGTGGCAGCTTCTTCTTTGAAAGGTGATTTCAAGGAATCAGGTGTTGAATTGGCAAAACAAGTTGGCATGGCGGTCGCGAAAGCAGCTACTGCTAAGAACATTAAAGACGTCGTTTTTGATCGCAACGGCTTCATTTACCATGGTCGCGTAAAGGCTTTGGCCGATGGCGCTCGTGAAGGTGGATTAAACTTCTAAGGAGATATGCGTGGAAAACAAAGTAGCAACTGAATTTGAAGAGCGCGTAGTTGCGATCAATCGAGTAACAAAAGTTGTTAAGGGCGGTCGCCGCTTCTCTTTTGCCGCCTTGGTTGTAATTGGTGACAAGAATGGTCAGATTGGTTTCGGTTCCGGAAAAGCCGGCGAAGTTCCCGAGGCCATTGGTAAAGCATCTCGTGCCGCTAGGAAGAATTCTAAATCGGTTGAGCTGCAAGAGGGCCGTACAATCCCTCACGAAGTAATTGGAATCTTTGGGGCCGCGAAAGTTATCATGCGTCCTGCGGCTCCTGGAACTGGTGTGATTGCGGGTGGTGCTGTTCGCGCCGTTTTGGAATCAGTCGGTGTAAAAGATATTTTAACAAAGTGTGTAGGCACTCGAAACCCTCATAATGCGGTTCGAGCTACATTGGACGGGCTGAAACAGCTCAAAAATCTAAAGTAGAGGAGTGACTCATGGCTAAAGTGTTTAAAGTCACACTAGAAAGATCATTAATTGGTTGCACTCAGAGTCAGCGCGATGCCGTTCGTTGTTTGGGGCTTAAAAAACGACTCCAAACAGTTGAAGTAACGGACACTCCCGCAAACCGGGGCCAAATTCTTAAGGTTCAACATTTGTTGAACGTTGAAGTTGTTAAGTAGGAGTAAAACATGGGACTTCTTTCTAAATTATCTCCAGCCGAAGGGTCGACTCACTACCCCAAAAGAGTGGGCCGAGGAATCGGTTCTGGCTTAGGTGGCTTCTCTGGTAAAGGGGGAAAAGGTCAGACTCAGAGATCTGGCGGCAGTATTCGCCGTGGTTTTGAGGGTGGACAAACTCCGCTTCATCGTCGCCTTCCTAAATTTGGATTTAGCAACGTGGCATTCCAAACTCGTTTCGAGATTGTTAATCTTTCTCAACTTGAAAAATTAGGTTCTGAAATCAACCCCGTGACTCTTTCGCAAGCTGGTCTTGTTAAAAAGGGTTCTTTGGTTAAGGTTTTGGGTAACGGCGAGATTAAATCTGCAGTTACAGTGAAGGCTCATAAGTTCAGCGAAAAGGCTAAGGCCGCCATCGAAAAGGCGGGTGGCAAAGCTGAAGTCTTGAGTTTGCAAGCATAAGTTTTTAAGGATTAATCAACTGCGAAGGATTGGGTGGCATGGCTATTAACAACATGAATAGCAACAAAAATGCAGATCTGATGAGACGAATACTCTTCACTTTGGGTATGCTGGCCATTTATAGATTTGGTGTGCACGTTCCAACTCCAGGGGTGGATGGAAACGCTGTGATGGGATTTTTCCAGTCTCAAAGTCAGGGGATCTTTGGTCTTTTCAACACATTTACGGGTGGTGCTCTTGAGCAGTTCAGCGTTTTTGCGTTGGGAATCATGCCTTATATCTCGGCTTCGATTATCTTTCAGCTTTTGACTTCAGCTATTCCCTCTCTTGAAGCTCTAAAAAAAGAGGGTCCTTCGGGGCAGAAAAAAATTCAGCAATACACGCGCTATGCGACCATTTTGTTGGCGATCATTCAAGGGTACGGAATTAGCACAATGCTTATGAACTCTGACTTCGAGGGATCGAAGCTTGTTGTTGCGCCTCTGGTTGGAATTCTTCCCTTTAAAGTCATGACAATTATTACCTTGACGGCAGGTGCCTGCTTCGTGATGTGGCTGGGTGAGCAGATTACGGACCGCGGAATCGGAAATGGATCATCACTTATCATCTTTGTGGGAATTGCAGCTGCTATTCCAAGTGGAGCTCAACGAATGTTTGAGCTGGTGGCTAACGGAGAGATGAAGGGATTAATTGCCTTATTGATTCTGTTGTTCATGGTCGCCATTGTGGCCGGCGTAATTTACATGGAAGTGGCGCAACGCCGAGTGACAATTCAGTATTCACAGCGTGGCCAGTCTGGCCCACAATCTATGAGCGCACCGGTTAGCCATCTTCCCATTAAGGTGAATTTCCCGGGCGTTATTCCTCCTATTTTTGCGAGTTCTCTCCTGATGTTTCCGGCAACCATGGCGCAGTTTACAGAGATTCGTTGGTTGGCTGATCTTCAGCAGTCATTGAATCCTGATGGAGTTATCTTCAATATTCTGTTCGTTGGTTTAATTATTTTCTTCAGCTTCTTCTATACAGAAGTTGTTTTCAACGTGAAGGATGTCGCTGAGAACTTGAAAAAGTACGGTGGATTTATTCCCGGTATTCGAGCTGGTGCAAGCACGGCTGATTACTTACAGCGAGTGCTGGAGCGCGTGAACGTTTTGGGATGTACTTATCTTTGCGTGGTGTGCGTGATGCCAGTCTTATTGGCTAGCTATTTCCAGCTGCCGTTCTACTTTGGTGGAACAAGCCTTTTGATTCTTGTGGGTGTGGCTCTTGATACGGCTCAGCAGATCCAAACGCATCTTCTTACGACTAAATATGAGAGCTTCATGAAGGGTGCTAAAATTCGCAGTAGGAGGGTTCAGTTTTGAACATTATCCTTTTTGGGGCACCTGGAGCTGGGAAAGGAACCCAGTCATCCTTGCTGATTGAAAATGACAACATGACTCAAATCAGCACAGGAGATCTTTTTCGGGCCGCCATCAAAAATCAAACTGAGCTGGGAAGAAGAGCTCAGGCCTTTATGGATAAAGGTGAATTGGTCCCTGATGAAATTGTTATTAGTATGGTTGAAGAGGTTCTTTCAAAAGGGAACTCTTCGTTTATTTTGGATGGGTTTCCAAGAACAGTGCCTCAAGCTGAGGCGCTCGAGAAACTTTTACACAAACTGAATCTCAAGATCGATAAAGCGATCTTTTTAGAAGTCCCCTACGAGATTCTTTCTTCAAGATTAACAGGTCGAAGGGTTTGTAAATCTTGTGGGGCGGTATATCACATCGAGTCAAAGCCTCCTCAAAAAGAGGGTGTCTGCGATGTCTGCCAG
>CAZETK010000028.1:0-40301 GCA_964515195.1 uncultured Pseudobdellovibrionaceae bacterium | reverse complement strand
AGGCCTATCTCGTCTATGGAGGGGCTCAAGATATTAAAACCTTACAGAAATCATTATTCTATCAAGATATTATTCATAATACTCGCTCCACACTCGTTGGATGCTTAGTAGCTTTACTAGAAGACGCAGATCACTCCATATCCCTAGAAGATCGGGATTTAATTGACTATCTATTTATTAAAGTTTTGATTCTGACCCAGAAAAAAAATTCTGAGTCTATCAAGCAAGCCCAAAAAATTTACTTTGATGAGCTAATTCCTTGCATGAAAAGTGGATCTTACCACTCTCCACTGATTCCATCTATCTCTGCTTGCAAAAACCCCCATTCGGCCTGGGAGCGACAAATAACAACCAAACTCTATGGCTTGGATGAGTCTAAGGTTAAAATTCAAATTATTAATGAAACCAAAAGTTTAATTTTCAATGATAAGATTTCGAATTTCAAAAAAAGTCCCACAACCTGGAAGCTCATTTTGGCTTTACAAAGCGCTAATCGTCTGAGCAAAGAAGAAATTCACAAGGTCCTGACCCATAACCGATACCGTCCTGATTTACACGACACACGGATTTTCAAGCTTGTTCAACGTTTAAGTGCAAAGATTCAGAATGACCTCAATATTAAGGTTTGTCGATTCACTGGGGAAAATGAGCTTGAAGTCTGCTGTGAATTCGTGAGGAGTCAGAAGCATGATTAGGTTCCTATTTATAACTGCCATTTATTTTGGATTTATTTCGGCTGATGCTAAGAATATGTTGGCTAGTGGAAATCAACCTTACCTAAGCTCCTTAATATTACGAGACGCAGAATCTGGGTCGATCATCGGAACCGCTTCCCACATTTGCGTTGGCTTAAATCAAACATCTCTCTACTTCTTAACTCCCGCTCATGTAGTTGAGGGGGTTAAAAAAATTACTGGTAGCCCCACATCCCGGGGCGCAGGCCGCGAACTCGAAAAAATAGCTGTTAATTCTGAAATGGACTTGGCCTTATTGCAAGCGCCTACCACTTATGTTGATCTCATGCTTCCTTGTTACTCTTTTCCTCCTCTTCTTATGAGTGAGGACACTCAGTTTCGTGAAGCTTTCGATATTCTGGCGGTCGACGGCCCAATAGATTACTATCCGCTCGATATCGAAGGATATGATTCCCAGTTGGATGCTTTACGCACGGAACGGGTGATAACACCTGTCGTCTCTAGCGTTCAATCCGGACTACCAGGCCGCGATGATACGGGCCCCTTGCTAATGGCACTCTTTAAAGCAAGGCCTGGGTTTTCAGGTGGCCTTGTGCTCTATTATCCTGAAGCAGGTCCCATTGCTGAGGATGCCCCCAGCTTCGATAAAATCTCTCGATCGTTTCTTGGGGGCGAGCCTTTGAAAAACAATAGGCGGTTTATTCTTGGAATGGTAACCGCAGCTGAGCCAATACATAATCGTGTTGCAATTATTCCGAGTACCACGATTCGGGATTGGGTGCATTCAAGCCTCGACCGATATTATCAAGGAAGAGGATCTAAAGAAAGTCAGATTTCCGCACTCGGCGGTATTTTCAACCGATACCTCAATGTGTATATTAAACGTCCCATCGATACTTTCAACTCGGTTGGATTAAGCTCTTTTGGAGGAGTCGGTACAGGGAGACCTGCTGTCGGCAGCCCACAACAGTCATCGCAAAATTCGGCCATTATTTTTGGAAACAAAAATAACCATGAATGGTTATCCATTGGAGAAAAGTGGGTTGAAGGAGACCCCATAAGCAAGACCGTCCGCGAATCTTTCAAAAAAGGCCCTTCCAATATAGAGGGATTCTATTTTGATATGAATCAACAGCAGATCAGAAGAACCTCTGAGGCTCCTTTTCCGAAGATCTTCAACGTGGAAGATATCGCAAGAATTTTGGATCAAAAAGATTCCACTTGCACCCGCATTCAACTAAAAGAAGCTTATTCCAATAAAAAGGTTTATGCTGATATTTGCGATACAATCGGAAAAGCGGATGCCGTCTATACACTCAAGTCCCCTCTTGTTAATCTGAAAGTCGAAGTGAAGGCGCAGCCAGGGGGCCTTGTTGAGATAAATTCCAGTATCAATTCAAAATCAATTCCTCAAGGAATGTCATTCAGGCGTTACTCTGATCCCAAATTCAATATTAAAATCGAAGGGCTGTCTGGCCTAGAAATTCTCGATAAAGAACGAAACGAAACTTGGATCGGCCCCCTCAAGTAAAGCCAAGAGAAAGCTGCGAGGCCAAGGATAGGCGCAGAGTCATGTTTTCATATACATCGCTTCCGGAAACACCCCTATCAGCCCATAAACCGTAGTGATTCCCATAAACGGGCCAGGAGATGAGTGTCGTAAACCCTAAACAAATCAGAATGGTTCTGCCAAAATTCATAGGACCTCCGTCTAGCTGGCCTTTCAGCAGCCAGCTGAGTTCCGTAAAATAACAGGAATTTCGCTAAACTTTTGAGCAGTGACTAGCCTTAAGTCCTGCTGTATACTGCCTCCCTATGCGAAGGCGGCCCTCGATTCCTCGAACAGCTCAGAATACCGTGATGGACTTACTGTCCCGGCGTGAGCATTCCGAAAAAGAACTTCGGCAGAAGTTACGAAAGCGCGAGTTTTCGGATGACGAAATTCAAACGGCCTTAGAGAAGGCCAAAGAGGGGCGCTGGCTGGGGGCGCCCCACGAGATTGCCGAACGCTTTGCCGAGCAACTTCATCGTAAGAATAAAGGTATTCACTTTATCAATGCCACCCTAGCCGAGAAGGGTCTTCCCTCCGTCACGCGAGATGAAAGTTTGGAGCTTGAAAAAGCCAAAAGCCTTGTTAAAACTAAGTACGCCGGCTTCAATGACTACACCCGGGATGAAAAGGCGAAGGTGGCTCGATTTTTAACTTCCCGTGGGTTTGACTCCTCGACAATCCGAAAGGTGCTAAAGAATGAAGAAGAGTTCTGAAATACGAAATGCGTTTATCGATTATTTTAAACGCCAAGGGCATACCCATGTCCCCTCCAGCTCTTTGATCCCCGAAAATGACCCCACTCTTCTTTTCACCAATGCGGGAATGAACCAATTCAAAAACACTTTTTTAGGACTGGAAAAAAGGGATTACGCCCGCGCTGTCAGCTCACAAAAATGCGTTCGAGCTGGCGGAAAACACAATGATCTGGAAAACGTCGGCTTTACCGCCCGTCACCATACCTTCTTTGAAATGCTGGGAAACTTTTCATTCGGCGACTACTTTAAAAAGGAAGCGATTCATTTTGCCTGGGAGCTCCTAACCAAGGAGTTCCAAATCCCGAAATCGAAACTCTATGTTACGGTCCATTTGACCGATGATGAGGCCGCCGACATCTGGCACCAACAAGAAGGCATACCACAAGACCGCATCTTTCGATTTGATCAAGATAATTTCTGGCGCATGGGAGACGTGGGACCCTGCGGGCCCTGTACTGAAATCTTTTTCGATCATGGCCCTCAGTACGGAAAGATTTCAGATCCTTATCAGGGTATTGCAGCCGGTGAAGATCGCTTTATCGAGATCTGGAATCTTGTGTTCATGCAGTTTGATGAAAAATCCCCTGGGCAAATGGTTCCACTCGCCAAGCCCTCTGTGGATACAGGATCGGGACTCGAGCGTATGGTGGCCGCCATTCAAGGACGCCATAATAACTACAACACTGATTTGTTTACAGGGCTGATTGAGACGGCCTGCAAGATTTCCGGACGGGAGTATATTATCGATCCCAAAAAACTCGAGACCAATCTGGAGATCGCTCAAATTACAGCCGCCCTTCGCGTGATGGCCGACCACTCTCGAAGCGCTGGTTTCCTGATTGCGGACGGAGCCCTTCCCTCTAATGAGGGCCGTGGCTACGTTCTTCGCCGAATCATGAGACGAGCCATTCGCTTTGGTCGCAAACTATCGCCTGACAAATCCATCCTTCCTGCAATGGTGGAAACTTTAATTCGAGAAATGGGTGGCACCTACCCTGAGCTAAAACAACGTGAAGCGCATATTCTTAAAACCATCAAAGAAGAAGAAACGCGTTTCCTTCAAACTCTTGATCAAGGAACTGATATTCTTGAACACGAATTAGGGCATCTAACCCAAAAAGGGAAAAAAGAGCTTCCCGGGGAAGTTGTCTTTAAGCTTTATGACACTTACGGATTTCCTGTGGATTTGACGGAAGTCATGGCCCGCGAGAAGGGCTTCATCGTCGACCACAATTCCTTTGAGGCCGAAATGGAAAAGGCTCGCTCTCGCTCCCAGGCATCTTGGAAGGGAAAGGGATTAGAGGCCTCCGAGGCTCATCTGATTTCCTGGTCCCAGGAGGTGATGAAAGCGACTCAGCCCACTCAGTTTGTCGGCTATGAGAATCTTCAATCCACTTCGAAAACAATCGCTCTGTCAGATGGAGATAAGTCCGTTACAGAGCTGAAAGAGGGACAAAGCGGATTGGCCATTCTGAACTCCACACCTTTCTATGCAGAGGGCGGCGGCCAAGTCGGGGATGTGGGAACTTTCAGAACCCAAAATGCTGAAATCGAAGTCACTAATTGTATCAAGAAAAACGAAGTGCACCTTCACTTTATTTTAGTGAAAAGCGGCACGATTAAAGTGGGTGATGTCGTCACAGCGACCGTGAATGCAAAATCCCGCCGGAATACAGCGGCTCATCACTCGGCCACTCACCTTCTTCACGCGGCCCTTCGCATGGTTTTAGGAACTCACGTCACTCAGGCCGGCTCATTGGTTGAGCCAGAGCGTTTACGTTTTGACTTCACTCACAACCAGCCGCTGTCGCCGGAAGAGATTCAAAAAATCGAAAGCCTCGTGAATGAAGAAATCAGTGCCTCACGGGATGTGAACATTCAAGTCATGAAACCCGAAGACGCTGTCAAAGCAGGTGCCTTGGCTCTTTTCGGTGAAAAGTACGGAGAGCAGGTTCGAGTCCTCCGAATGGGAGATTTTTCCTGCGAGTTATGCGGTGGAACCCATGTGAAGAATACCGCCCAGATTCGCCTGTTTAAAATCGTCTCGGAGGGTGGCGTGAGTGCGGGAGTTCGACGAATTGAAGCTATTACGGCTGATAAGGCCACAGCCTTTGCTCAGTACAATATTTCGGAAATGGCCATGGCGACTCATGAAGCGGGTCTTGCCACACCCTGGGCCGCTTATTCACAAGACCATAGCGGTCAGCTGTCACAATGGATTGGCGGGAAAATTCACCAGATTAAAGAGCTTGAAAAAGAAGTTAAAAAGCTGAAGGGATCTTCCGTCTCTGTGGATGATTTAGTACAAGGTGCTAAAAAACTAGGAGGCACGAAAGTTATAGCGGTTCAGCTGGATCTGGAAGACCGTGATGTTCTGGCTCAGGTTTCAGATCAGGTGAAGGCCAAGCTTCAAAGCGGAATTGTTATTTTGCTCGGTAAGGGTGATAAAACCCATCCTCTTTTAGTCAGCGTCAGCAAGGATCTTATCCCGAAAATCAAAGCGGGTGAGATTCTCAAAGAAATGGCTCAAGTGATGGGTGGTAAAGGCGGAGGCCGACCGGATTTTGCCCAAGGTGCCGTTCCCAACCCTCAGGCCTGGAACGAAGCCCAGGCCCGCTTAAAAGAGCTTGTAAAATAAGAATTGAAACCACTCGAAATGACATCCGTGACATCATGATGAACGTTGAAATCGACGACACCTATATCAACGAGTGGGTTGAGCGCCTTAACTTAAAATCTGAATGGCAAAAAATTTAAAGCGCTTCGAAGTCGCAGGACCACTGATCCCAACGACTGATGATATTAGCTAGAAGGCCACGCAGGATGTTTCCGTCTTGGCCGCAAAGATCCGGGCCTTTATGGCAGCTGGAAACTCGCTCTCCAACCTTAACGCTCTTTTGGCTCCAGTGAATTTCCGCGTAGGGATAGCTGTAAACATGGGCGCACAACGCGTCTTCCGCAGGTTGAAATTCACATAGACTGGAGGAGTTAAGCAGCTCCAAAACCGCAGCTCTCATGGGTTCAGACAAACACTTCTCTACCGATCCTGCCGGTGAGGTTTGAATCAATTGACCGCTGCCAAGGTTCAAACTGATTTTTTCCTGGGGAGATAAAGTGAAAATCTCAATGACTTGTGCCTCTTTCAAATCAGGATCTTCAATTTTTGATTGAACGGTGGAACTTGGAATTAAACTTTCATCTGGACTGGATCCTTGTTGACTACAGTTTTGGAACCCAAAGACCAGCACACTAAAGCCAGCGATTACGGACAGAAGCTTTTTCATGAATTTTCCCCTTAACTTATTTTCTCGGCCTTGGGGAAAAATTGCGACCGAAACAAAAAAGCCTCTCAATCTGAGAGGCTTTTTCAAAATCATAGGTTCGATTTTGTCTCAAGTTGAGACAGATCTACCCTTCCAGCTTAGTTACAAGCCAATGGATAGAAAGAATCATTCAAAGACGCAAAACCAGAAAAGCCAGAAGCATCTCGAGAAATCACCAAGATTCCAGCGCCACGAATTGCACCATTGTCCATAGCTGCATTTTCATTGATGATCAAAGTCACCAATTGCCCTTGAGCCAAACCCTCTTTTACGGCGCCTTTTTCCAACTGGTTATAGTAGGTTAATTGCTTTGCAGGCTCAGCAAAAACTACAGTCAAGAAATCGCCTTGAGTCTCTTCAACGGCTTCAATGGTCACGTTGATGACAGGAGTTTTGCCTTCGATTGGAACATGGCAATTCAAACGAGTTGTCGCAGAATCATCTACCTGCGCAAATCCAGCGACAGAAACCAACAATGCAAATAAAACGGTTTTCATTTTTTCCCCTTATTTAAGGTTAATTGTTTTAAGAATCCGGAGACTAGCGAGGCGCCGCAAAAGGGTCAATGAGTTAAGGTTTCCATGCCTTGTTTCATGATACACCTTTCCAGGAAACAGGGCCTGGCACCCTAAAAAAAACCCGGATCTTCTCCGGGGTTTTTTGTTAAGTTCTCTTTAATTCTATTGATAATACAATTATCGCTTAGAGTACTGGTAACGTCTTCGTGCACCGGCCAAGCCGTATTTTTTACGCTCAACCATACGAGGATCGCGCATAACGTATCCAGCTTTCTTCAACTGAAGCTTCCACTCAGGATTGAAAGCCACCAAAGCTCGAGTGACAGCGTGACGAATGGCGCCAGCTTGTCCTGATTCACCACCACCTGTAACAGTGACCTTCAAGTCAAACTTACCAGTCTGATCTAAAAGCTCGATAGGTTGCATAATCACCATCTGAGATTGAAGCCGTGTAAGGTAGTCCTCAGGCTTCTTGCCATTGATAGTGACGGTCCCTTTGCCGGGCTTTAAAAAAACGCGGGCTGCGCTAGTTTTTCTACGACCAGTTGCCAAAATGTATTGTTCTTTAGCTTTTGCTGCTGCCATCTTTTACCTACTTCTTAAGACCTTTGTGAGCGGGAACACTGTAAACCTCGGGCTTTTGAGCGGCATGAGGATGTTCAGCACCACGATATGCATTAAGTTTTTTGATCAAATGACGAGACATCTTGTTTGTCGGAAGCATTCCGCGAACGGCTTCTGTTAGGACAAATGTAGAATCATCAGCCATCATTTGCTCAGCTGTTTTTTCTTTAAGTGAACCAAAGAATCGAGAATGGGAAAAGTACTTTTTAGCTTGAAGCTTGTTCCCAGTTAATTCCATTTTATCAGTGTTAATAACAACTACGAAATCCCCAGCATCCACATGAGGAGTGAATTGAGGCTTGTTTTTACCACGCAAAATGTTGGCAATATGGGTGGCAACACGGCCCACACGGTGGCCAGCGGCATCAATAATATGCCACTTTTGTGATGGTTCTTCAGGATTCGCATTCCAAGTTTTCATGATACTGTACTCCAATGACAAGACCACACGTTTTAAAGTTGGCGGCACTTCTTGTCAAGTTCTGCGGGATAATAAACTTTCAATAAAAACAGGCCTTGAGGCGGCGCTGGAGGCCCAGCTAGACGTCGGTCGTGGGCCATAAGAATTCTTTTCATTTCAGAGGGGTCCTGATCCCGCCTCTCGAGCATTGTCATGGTTCCCACCAGGTTTCTGACCATCTGCTTCAGAAATCCACTTCCCGTTACAGTGAATTGCAAGACATGGGGGTTTTTCCACTCCCAGCGAGCTTTGTAAATATTGCGCCGGGTGTGGGGGACTGGGGTGCCAACCGATTGAAATGACTTGAAATCATGAGCCCCCACAATTTGTTGGGCACAGGCATTTAAGTGCTCCACGTCCAAAGGGTGGCGAATCCAATCGGCATAGCGGTGAAGGAAAGGGCTTCTGCGAGGATGATTGTAGATATAGTAGCGGTAGGTCTTATGGGTGGAAGAAAGGGTTGAGTGAAATTCCTTAGGCGCCGCCCAGACCTTCCGGACGGAAATCGAGGGGGGCAGTTGAGACTTTAGGGCCCAGGCCAGATCCCAATTTTGAAAACTTTTTTCATCCCGATTAACGTCAAAGTGACAGTTTTGTCCCAGAGCATGGACCCCGGCATCAGTGCGGCCAGAAGCGTAGAGAGCAATTTTTTGCTGAAAAAGTGTCTCCAAAGCGTCCTGGAGGGTGTGTCCCACACTTTTAAGAGGTCCATGGTTCTGCTTTTGCCAGCCACAAAAGTCAGTTCCATCATAAGAAACTAACATCCGAATCTTCATAGGCTCATCCGAGGTTTCATAAGGGAGAGGTACAATTTGCGTAACGGCGTGTCAAGGCGGGAGTTTGGATCTCATCTTTCCGGGAAGAAACTTTATTACAGGATCTCTTCACCTCCCACCCCCATTGAAGGTAAGAAGAAGGCCTATACGTGAACTACTAAAAGGGATTGCCTCCATGGAATTATTAAAAAACTCATCCCTTCCGTTAAAGCCCCATGTTCTGCGATTGCAACCCGGCCAGGATTTGAAATCAGAACTCCAGGCTTATTGCAACCAACTCTCGATCAGAGCGGGTTTCATTATCAGCTGCACAGGAAGCTTAAAACAGTTAAAGATTCGATTAGCAAACTCCACTTCCTATTTCGAAAAAAGTGAAGGTTTTGAGATCCTAAGCCTACAGGGAAGTCTCTCGTTAAACGGACTGCACCTCCATATGTCAGTCGCGGATGAAAAGGGAACCTGCTGGGGCGGTCATTTGATGGACGGTTGTCAGATTTATACAACCGCCGAAATTTTATTAGTGGAGCTTTCTGACTTTAGTTTTACCCGAAAGCACGATCCCTCGACCGGATTTGCCGAGCTTGTGGTAGGCCCAAGATAATCACAAACGCGGGCCAGGTTTGCTAAACCTGTCGTGAATCGAAAGTAAATTATCACAACGCGGGCCAGATTAGCTAAGCCTGCGATAATCACAGCGAAAATAGTTACAGAAAGTCCTGAGCGTCTTTTCCCAGGTCTTTCAGAATTTTGCGGACAGGATCGTAATCTGAGTCTTGAGCCGGTTCAAAATCTGTCACATTGAAAAGGGCTTTAAATGTTTTTAATCCTTCTTCAGAGCGAACGAATTTCTGAAGGGCCAATGTGATTTTTTCGGCCAGCTCTGGCGGAAAATTTTGTCTGAAAATAACAGGATCGTTGGGCACAGGACCCGTCTTCTCCAGGATAACCACTTTTTCGTCCACGTCTGGATACTGGGCTCTCACCAGACGGCGTGCATCCATGGGTTCGCCTTTTTCATTGAGCTCGGGAACGTGGAAGGTGGCACCGGCATCGACTTGCTTTTGATAGACCATGCTAACAACAGAGTCATGGCGACCGGCAAAGACAAAATCTTTAAGCTTGATGTTTCGATCTTTAAAAAGTTTGGCCGGAAGAAGATATCCCGAGCTTGACGCTGGATCTACGAAAGCAAACTTTTTACCCTTTAATTCTTCAATCGATTTAGGCCCATCCTTATGGGCGATGATTTGGCCGAAGTATTGGTTTCGACCAAAGCTGATAATCCGAAGTTTGGCCGTAACTCCAAATTTTTCATGGGCCAGAATATAACCAAAGGTATTAACGATCCCCATATCAGCCCGTTTTGTTCCAAAGGCTTCTACTAAAGCGATGTAACTGACTGGGACTTGCACATCAAAGCTTTTTCCGATTTCGGCCTCTAAGAATTTTTTAAGTGATTTTGAAGTCTCTTTTAAAACTTGAATCTCTTGGCCGGGAACCAGGTAAAATTTGATGGGGTTCCGTGGCGATCCCAATTCATCGTTGCGAGTGCAAGAAATCAGAAAAAAGGCAAAAGCCGCAATTAGTAATCGACGCCAATCCCAACACTGATTTGATCGGAAGTGACATCCAAATCTTCGTTGAAGGATTGATTGTACCTGTATTCTGCAGAAAACCATAAATTGCTGAAACCATACTCCCGATCCATGGTAAAAGCCAGATCTCTGTTAAAGGCTGTCAGATTAATCATCAAACCACCAGCGCCATAACCAGCCGGAGAACCCACGGCCGTCACATCGCCGTCTTCTCGATATTCTACAAGCCCATAGTAGGTCAGTCCTCCTGAAATATAAGGAACAAACCATTGGCGATCCGTGTATTCAAAGCGATAGATCACACCCGCTGAAACAGGGATTGTAAAAAGCGTGTAACTTTCAAGAGGCTCAACTCCGCTACTGGGAGGATCTACGAACTGGCCTTTACCTTGAGTGAATGTGAGTCCGGCTCCCAATTGCAGACCCAATTTACCAAATCTTTTCCAGGGCTGCCATTCGTATACGAAATCTAAACCAGTCAATTGCGTATCACTGTAAAAATCATTAAAAACTAATTCATCTCCCCCCACATTGGCGGTGATCTCAGGAGTGGTAACAGACACAAACCGGATATGCATAGAGTTGTCGCTACTTGATTTTACTTCGGCTCTGTAATGATAAACTCCATCTTCATCGATAAGGTACAATCCTTCTCGCGCACCGGGGTGACTGATTTTTTTTGTTCGAAGAAGCGATTTCCCATCTGGAGCTTCATCCGCCGCATAAGTGGCGATCGTCATTATTAAAACCGATAAAAGCAGAATCAGCCGTCCCGATGATTTCACAATCGTCGTCTCCTGATGATAAGAGTGGCGCCCCCTGCAAATGCGGCCACAGGTGCCAACACTCCCCACCATCCAAAGGCTAAGGACAAGTAGACCCAACCTAAAATGGGCCACAGCAGCCCCTGGACAACTATCTTGGCCTGTTCATGCTGAGAAATCCACTTCGCCATGGGAGGGCTGAATTTATAATAAGTCTTTATAAATTTTCGACCCCATTTATAAGGCACCAAAAATTGATTCCGGAACTGGCGTAAGCTGTTCACATGGGGATGCAGTCCAGAACCAAAGGCGGCCGTTGCAATAAAACAATTCTTATCACTTAACAGCCCAACCACTTCTGAAGGGGCGACGCAAACATTTTCACAGTCTCCCCCATTGGCAGTGCAATCACCGCTAGAAATCTTTTCGATATTGCCAGCAACATCTTGCACTCCCATTTTAAAACAATAACGAACGCCGTTGCTAAGACTCCCCTCGATAAAAGATCCAGCGGGATCCCCCTCAGAGGTAGCGTCCATGGTGATAATCTTGTCAGCCGTGCGAATGCTCTGGAAAGTCGCAAGATCATTTGCATTTATGTCCGGCAGAGTCCCAGTCTCTTTATGAAAGAAAACATAACCTTTGTAATTTGATGAGAAACTGGACGAAATCACCGGCGTCCGATCAGGATCAAAATAAAGCTTCTTATCGCCAGGATAGAATTTGAAAAAACAAGCTCCTGATGGGCAAGTGGTTTCACTTACAGCGTAGGTGGAGCCGACCGTCACATCCACAGATTTTGTAATGAACTTAATATTGATACTTCCAGCTAGCCCTGAACAGCTTGTACCCGGACCAAACTGAAGTGTCATGTTCACATTGCTACTACAGTCCGAGCCCCCCCCAGAGCCGCCGCCTGCGCAAACTTGCGACCAAGTTAAGCTAAGGGGCAGTTCAATATCCCCTGTGGCCACGGTATTGGTCCCATTGCAAAGCCACCAATCCGTAGTGGATGTAACTTCAGCATTTGTAACAGCATGGATCTGAAGTTGGGTGTCAGCAAAAACACCACTTAAATTGCATGGGAAATCCCCCCCAGCATCACTCCCTCCAACGCAAGTGTCACAAGGCTGGTTGGCTTGGCAGCCATAGCTTCCCATAATTCCGCCCCGCTGAATTCCACCATACACGGTCCAGGTCACGCCATCTTGATCCAACTCGGTTCGGGACGCCCCCGAGATCAATTGAATCCCCGTTGTCACAGTAGTTTGAGCAAAAGATAGACCTTGAAAAAGGACTAGAAATAAAAGCACTTTCACTCTTAGATCGCATCATAGGGCTGGCGCTATGTCAAAAATTCCTTCATGGATCCAACAGTTGTTATAAGCCGCTCCTTTTTAGCTTTATGGTTGGTCTTTAGGCTGGAAGTGCTTTACACTTCGCCAAAGTTAAAACCTTATTATGATGGTCCAGTTTAAAACCCTTAAGACCTTAATCCTCGTTCTAAAATATTTACTTTGAGGGGCGCTCACTTTCTCCAATAAAATGGAAGTTCTGTTAGTGAGGTTAAGAATGAAAAGACAAACGTTATTGCTAGCCCTGATCACCGTGGGTTTGGTTGCCTGTCAATCAAGTCGAACGGGACGGATACCTTCATCGATTCAAGATCATCAGCTCCTGGTGGATTACTATGAAAAAAGAGTCCAATTGGACCAGGTCATGGACCGTATTGCCGACCTCCATCGTACTTCTAAAAATACCAGTGCAGAATCAGGCGGCTACCCAAAAATGGGGCAACCAGAATATGAACAGGCCCAGAACCTGATAAACCAGCGCACGCAACTTCAAGCCCAGGTGGCCGACTTATACCCGAAAGTTGCGGCTCAGCTTAATTCTAACGTGCCTGTTTCCGTCAAAATCCCCTATTCCGAGGCGTGGCGCCGACATCATGATGAAATCATTCTTCATGATTTAGCTCCGTTCGCGTTGAAAAATAACCAGCCTGTCAAAAAGATGTTTCTTTCAACAGACGCGACAAAATCCTTCTACCTTCAGCTTACTAATTTTGTGTTTAGCTGGAAGCCAACGCCTGAAAGCCCCCATGAATTACCTGGCAAACCAAAAACTCCATTTTTAGTAGCGGAGCTGAGCTGTAATCATGATGCCGTTATCCATGCCTGGCCTTCCAAGATTAAGGCGCCAGCCGGAGAAGCGAAGACGTTCCGTTGGTATGACACAAAATTCAACGCTCAAAGGCCTTATATTGAAATCACTAACCCTGAAACGACATGTGATTTTAAATTTTCAGATCCAGAAAAACCAGGTCAATATGGAATCCGCCTTATCCCAGAAGCCGTCGAGCTTACCCGCATCGGCAGCCCTCAACTGGAGAGCGAAGTTTGTTATCTTCCGAAAACAGATCATCTGGATCCCATGGATCAGTTTTTCCTAAGCCCTAAAATTCCCTATCTCACGTGTCCGATTAAAGTCGATGACGTCCAGACCCTTGAAGAATCAACAGAAGGCATTAATGCTAAGATTCGCGCTTTGACTGGTAAAAACTTGACTGATGAGTTCATGAAAAAAGGAGATCCTTTCGCGCCCATGGACTTCAGTCAGGCGCCAAAGCTTGATGCCATTCTTATCAGCTACCTCGTCTTTCGCGCCGACTTTGGCGGAAACACCATTATGCGTGCGCTCCGTCACCATGCCGAGAAAGGAACCTTGATACGGATTGCGTTATCCGATGTCATCACCTTGAGAAAAGATCGGCAGATGCTTCTTGATTTTCAATCTGAGTTTCCAAACGTAAAGCTGCTTCTTTACAAATACAAGCCACAGGGGAAGGGTGTTAAGGATTGGTTTTCTTCCTTCCACAGAACCAATCACATTAAATTGTTCTTAACCTATTCACAATCTCAACCCCGGGCTAACAAAGTCATCTTAGGGGGCAGAAACATTCACGATGGTTTCGTTTTTGATCAGCCTTCATCCAATTACATTTACCCGACTGTTGTGGATTACAGTCCAAACGGGGATGAGTCCTGGGCTCGATGGGAGGATTTCGAAACTTTATTTACCTCAACAAGCTTGGTTAAAACCATCATGGGACAATTCTTCTCGGTGTTGCACGCCGACTATGCCACCGTACATATACGTAGTTACAGCGAGAGCGTTGAAACTCAAAGCCCGCTGAATCCAGCTTATCTTAATCTGAAAGATAACGAAATTTATCTGCGTTCACTGGTGTCGGTTCCCTTTAAAGACAACCACCTGCTTGAAAAAACTTTTATAAACATGATCGACTCCGCACAAAAGGTCATTAAGGTTTCAACTCCTTACTTTAATTTGACTGAAGGTCTTTTACAGGCTTTCAGCCGCGCCTCTGATCGAGGAGTCGATATTCAGCTCATCACGAGGTTGGACTTGGATGGCGATACTGCGGATATTGTTTTAAGCGATGTCAATAAGAAGTCAGTGAATAAACTGATAGATAAAATCAAGATCTATGAGTACACCACTCAAGGAAAGATTCTACATTCGAAATTATTCTTAATTGATAATAAGTTCGTCATGATGGGCTCTGTGAATCTTAATCTTAGAAGTTTTTTTCATGATATTGAAAATGCGACACTTGTCTACGGTCCGGGGTTCAATCGTAAAATCGACACTATTTTTGAGCAGTACAAAACAGAATCCAAACTCTTAACGGAAAAACAAAAAACAACCTTTTGGAAAAGAATTCTGATCGGCATTATTGGCACAGCTCTATGATCCGTTGATAACGGCAGCCAACAAGGGCCAAGCTTGGCGAAAACCCAGCGCGGCCTGAACGGTATCAGTTACAAAGACGGCGCTATATTAAAAATTCCTTCGGCGATCTGAAGGCCGTTAAGCGCGGCCCCTTTTTTAAGATTATCAGACACAACCCACATCAACCAGGTACTGGGGTTGTGAGGATCACGATGAATACGACCCACAAACACCTCATCATTCCCTGAAGCGTTCCGGGCTAATGGGTACTCTGATTTTTTAGGATTATCGATCACCCGAACACCTGGAAATTGGTCCAGAGCCTCGATGATTTGTTCTCTTTCGGCCTTTGACTTTAATGTCACCCACACAGCCTCGGAGTGACCATTAAGAACAGGCACTCGCACCGTAAAGGCCGACACCGGCAAATCCGCCTGATCCAGGATCTTACGAGTCTCATTCATCACCTTAACCTCTTCACTGCAAAATCCCTCTTCATTGAAAGAGCCAATTTGGGGAATCGCATTGAATAGCAATGGGTGGGGAAAAGTTTTTGTGGGATGCTTATCTCGACTGGCGTTTGCAGTTTGCTCGAGCAATTCTTCCTGGCCCGGTGACCCGGCGCCAGATGCGGCTTGATAAGAGCTTACTTTTACATCACTAATTCCAAACTGATCCTGTAGCGGCTTCAAAGCCATAACTAGCTGGACTGTAGTACAGTTGGGATTAGCCACAATCTGAGGTTTGGATTTATCAATTTTCCCAAGGTTGATTTCAGGCACGACCAAGTGAACGGCAGGATCCATACGAAAAGCCGCCGAGTTATCCACCACAAAGGCCCCCGCTTTGACGGCTTGAGGAGACCATTCCCGACTTAAATCATCTCCGGTGGCGATAAAAACCAAATCCAACCCCGTAAAGCAATCTGGCTTTAAAGTTTGCACTGTCCAACTTTGTCCTCGACATAGGACCTGCTTGCCTTGCGAATTTTCACTGGCGAAGGGAACTAATTTTTCAACGGGGAAGCTTCGTTCATCCATGAGTCGCAGAAAAGTTTGGCCCACAAGACCTGTGGCCCCTACGACTCCAACATTTAATTTACGAGTTTTCATGGTCGTCGTCTTCTTCTTCTCTCAGGTCTTGTTCGTGAGTATTGGCGGGAGCATAAACACTGCTGCGGACCTTCTTCACATTCTTACCCAGTTTGAAAATCCCAAATATCGCACCCAGAACCGCATAACTCATAAACAGCACAAACAGCATCACTTCAGGTCGAAGTGCGACAACAACTATAATACCGACACCCAAAATCAAATATTGGAAGGGCATTCTTTCTTTTAAATCGATATCTTTAAACGAACGGTAGCGAAAAGTGCTCACCATAACAAACGCCAACAGGATTGTCATAAACAACAAAAGCCGGCTGCCCAAGGCTTCCCAACCTAAATCCGTGAATGCCAGTACGGCCGAGGCAACAATGCCGGCCGCCATGGGAATGGGAAGTCCTTGAAAATAGTTTTTTTCAACAATAGTGGCTTGCACGTTAAAGCGTGCAAGTCTTAAAGCTCCACAGGCAACAAACAAGAAGCAAGCGACCCAGCCCACGCGGCCAAAGGGTTCCAAAGCCCATAAAAATAAGAGGATTGCGGGGGCCATACCAAAAGAAATCACATCGCATATCGAGTCATACTCAGCCCCAAACTTTGAGGTAGAACGAGTCAGTCGCGCCAATCGGCCATCCAATTGATCAAAGATCGCGGCCACAACGATGGCATAGGCCGCCCAAAGAAAATTTCCCCGCAAAGCTTGAATCACAGAATAGAATCCCGCAAAAAGATTACAGGTGGTCATCAAGTTGGGAAGAATATAAATGTACATGCCGACACGCCGGCCGTTCTCCATTGTTTCGCCCGAATCCATTGTTGTGACATCAGCCATATCTAACTCCAGGTTAAAAACCAGCAGATGTGGTCATAAAGGTCAATCCAAAGATATTGAACACGAGCCAGAGACCTGTCGCTGACAATATTGGCATAGTAAGGTTATCATCAAGCTTTCCCACGGGCAAAAGCTCGGCCATGGCGCCCACAAAGCCCGCCAGGAAAGAAACAACCAAACGTCGACTCAAACCGACATCCAAAGACCACAAATAAGCAAAAGTTAAAAGAGTGCAAATGGCAAAGGCTGCCAGGAATCCCTGAATGGTTTTATTCCCAAGAATTCGGTCACGACCGTAACGAATGCCAACGTAGCTCGCCAATGGATCCGCAAAAGCTAAAAACAAAATCGCTAAGGCGGCGATAGGTTTGGGGAAAACAATGATAATCAGTGAAACACCTGCAATCAAATAAGAAGTCCCAGCTGCGGATTTGACTTCATGGTTTCGCATCAAAGGGCCCATGATTGCACAAGCAATTTGATTCAGCTTTTCATAGCGAAGACGCAAAAAATCAAAGGGGATCAGCAAGACGACGGCGACAATTGCGATGATCACAGCTGTGTCATAACTGACAAGCTGATAGGTCAAAAAAATACTGAATACAGTGATCATGTGCCAGATTTTACGTGCCCAATGAATATCACTGCGTTTTTTAAAATCACGCCATTCCAAAGCAGGTTCCGCCATGCACCGAAACTACAGAAGAGCCCAGCGTCAGAGCAAGCCGAAATCGAGAATTATTGCGCAATGAATTATATTAAATCAATCCGCTTAGATATACCCATTTTCGATGGTTAAGGTCTGCTCTTCGATGGACCCCAGCGGAGATACGAATCGCACGCGAATTTTATTCGCGCCTTTGTCTAATTGGATAAGATCTGTTTGATACTTTTCAGCTCCCAGATCAAACACGGATGCTGTGAAGCCATTATTCATATTTGTGATCTCGATAACAAGAGAACCTTTTTTAGGTTTGCAAACCTTGCCTTTAAGCTGGGCCCACTGCCCACTCGCCTTAAAAGGATCCCTTTTAAATTGGCCACAGTTCAGGTCAAGTGCCAGGTCCACTTTAAAATTTTCTGGAGTAAAAGATTCAGAAACTTCAGAAGCTGGCCCGCGAACGGTCAAGCTCTTATCCGCCACAAAAGTGGACGAATAAAGTTTTACAAACGAGTAAGCATTAACAAGGCTTAATGCGACGACTGTGAAGACAATTAAACGTACTGCCATTTAATTGACTTATCGGAAGTCGAGGTCAGAAATTAAGGTCCAACCCCGTTTCAGAATGAGAAATTGGAAAATATTTTGGCAAAAGATCGAAATTATTTTTTGTCGATACTGATAGCGAATTTCTTAATCCCAACACTCTTGATCAAATCGAGAATCTGAACCACAGTTCCGTGAGGGACGTCTCGATCTGCGGCAATAATCGCTTGAATATCAGGATTCTTTTGTAGGGCTTCCGCCGCCCCTGCCGAAATGGCATTGGTATCAGCCGTCTTGCCGTTCAGTGAGAAAGTTCCATCAGCGGCAATAGTAACATTGAGCTGAGTTTCAACTGTCTGCTCACCTGAGGCCGCCTTGGGCAGATTCACCTTGATGGAGGGCTTCATAATCATCGGAGCCGTCACCATGAAAATAATCAAGACAACTAGAATGATATCCACGAGGGGTACGACATTGATATCCGCAATCGCACCTTCATCATGATCAAATTTACCAGCCATTTTTAGAAGCCTTTCTTTTTGGCGTACGCCATTCCCAGCTCTTTCACAGACTCTAAGCTTTGGTAAATGCCTTTTACCTTCTTATTGAAATAGTTGTAGAAAATAACAGCGGGAATTGCCACGAACAGTCCTGCGGCCGTCGCCACTAGAGCGAGGGCGATTCCGGCCATGACTGTCTGCTGACCCGCATCTGTTGCCTGAGCTAAATCATTGAAGGCTTTCATGATCCCCAAAACGGTTCCGAACAGACCAATGTAGGGTGCATTCGAACCGATGGTCGCTAAAAAGTTAAGGAATCGCTCAAGTTCGGGTCTTTCTGTCAACGCGAAGGTATTGAAAACCTCTTCAAGCCCTTTTGTTCCAGACTCCTTCATGTGACGAAGGGCGTAGCTGGCCGATCGTCCTTCAAGTGAAGTCATATCTTTGGCAATCAGCTCGAAATCATCGACCGAGTTCGCCTGCAATGCCACTCGAATGCGGGTACGGACTTTCTGTGATTCTGAGGATATTTTAGTGAGGGCGAAAAATCGCTCGAGAATCATACCGACGCTTAAAACACTCAGTACGATTAAGATCCACAAAACGACGTTATCCATGTAGTGCGCAACCGCGATGATTTTTTCTGTTATCATGAAACTTGGCCCCTTCTTGTCTAAGTAATAGTATTATGCTTAAGTGGAAACCTTAGGGTCAAGGAAGGGATCATCCATTTGCAGCAACATTCCGCGTCTCGCCTGCTCATATTATTACTGTCATTTTTGGTCTTAGGAGCATTGAGTGGTTGCACTCGAAGCCATAAGCCCAGCTATATACTTGTTGCTGTTGACCAGTTGGGCTTTTCAGACGTGAAATGCAATCGCGATTTAACGGACGTTAGCTCAGGTATGGGGATTCTGTGTAATGAGTCTGTCCGCTGGACCCATGCCTATACCACCAGCGTCCTAAGTGGCCCCGCTTTAAGCAGTCTCTTAACAGGGCTACATCCTATCGATACAGGGTACCGCCATAATGGCCACCACTTGTCGCCGTCATTTCAAAATATAGGGCAAGTCGCCTATATGAATCACTATCGAACGATATTTTTTTCCGGTGGCCCTCCCGTATTAAAAAAATCAGGTTTGGGGAAGGGTTTTGAAAGCTTCGATGACTCTGTGAACCTATTGGAAACGCCTTGGCTGAAACCGTTCCGGACTCATAAAAAAACTTTCGTGAATTGGGTGGATGATTTTAACGAGCAACCCATTTTTGCTGTCTTCTATGTGCCGGATCTTCGCTTTATTCACCGAAGCACGACCAATCTGGAAGGAGACCCACGAAACAAAAGTTTCGAAAGCCAATTGGAAGAGTTCGACTCTGTCTTGTTTGAGCTGATCCAATACCTGAAGAAAGCAAAACGCTGGGACAATACTCACTTTATTCTAGTGGGGCTGCAGGGTCGCAATCTGTATGACCGCCGTCAAATCAGCTCGCACGCCAATCTTCACAGTGAATCGACCCATGTGGCTTTTCTCTGGAAGCCCGCGCAGACAAAACGGGATGCTCCGGTCACTTGGACCATGGATCGCAATGTTTCGTTAGCGGATGTGGGAAATACATTTTTTGATTTACTAGGGCAAAAGACAAGGCAGGGAAAGCTGGAAGGCGGATCATTGGCGATCAGCCTGACAAAGCCTGAATCGGCTTTTCGCTCTTCACGTTTTCACTTAGTCGAGTCGGCCTGGGCAGAATGGCGGCTCGGCACCTCGATTCAGTCCGCACTGATCTTAGACGATGAGCTTTTTTTTCATAAAATCCGCCCTGTCGTCTACCGAACACTTTCAGATCGTTTAGAAATCAATCCTATTTTTTCAGATTCCAGCACCCGAGAAACTTTTCAGCTGTTTGAAAAAACCGCAGACGAACTCGAGTTGAGCCCTTACCTAGAACCGATTCTTGCCATGCCGGATATTTGGGGATTTTCCTACTGGGACTGGCTCTCGCCCAGACTGGAAAACATTAAAAACGCCTACTCAACAGTGCCTTGGGGTAAAGTTAAGCCCGAAATGCAGCCATGGCTAGCTCGCGCACTAATTGAGTCTTCTGACTGGCGAGGGCTTAAGTCAGCAGCCGAAAGCTGGAAAAATGATCGCTTATTATGGTTAGCCCATCGTCACTTGGGGCTTCTAGAAGTCAAAACCGACGGCTGTCTGAATCTGGCTTTTTCAAATGTCATTTCTGGTGAAGACAGCAAAAAATGCTCTGATTCCCATTTTCTGGAAGTGATCAACAGCCTCCACTCTGACTCGAAATCCAGACGGTGGGAAAAAATTCTCGAAGAAAAATTGATTTTAACTTCTGTGTTACGAATGAATCGTGCCCTGGGAATGGCTTGGGACGTCCCGGAAAGTTTCGAAAGTATTTTGTCTTTAACGGAGCTCTTTTTTTGGTCGCCTGACTATCGAAATCAACTACGAAGTGTTCAACACCGACTGCGCTCAATCGAGCTCGAGACGACCCAACCAGAAGGGCTGTGATCCATCTTTTTGAACCATTTGTTGTGTCCAATCCTCTAGCCCGTTTGATGAATCCAGGTTCCAAAGTTCCTGGGGAACTACCGAAGAGGACAGCAAGATAATCTCGTCTTGCTTGTCCAAGTAAAGATCCCCACAGCGAGGTGCAATCGTTGGCTCTGATCCGACGAATTGTTGCGGCAACGGAAAGTTCAATAGATCAGAATTAAATTCGGGGAACAGTGAAATCGGTTGGGCCAGACCTTGATTCTTCTTGACGATAAGATGGGGGCATCCCATCTGGCACCAAGCCACATGATTTTGATGTTGGCTAAGAAACAGGGTTTCCACAATAAGGTTGTAACCCCCCTGATTCGTATTGCGAAACACATAGTCATTGGCCATCAAAGTGGCCACACGCAGGTCATTTGCCTCGTCAGAAAGATTCAAGATGTTTTGAAAGGGAGTGGTGAGTTCTGCATCTTGCTTGGCCGTCAAAAGAAATTGCACGACATAGTCCATCACCTTTTGACAATCTTCCGCAGACCCCCACGGTGTCATTATCAAGATGAAATCTCCGCCTTCATCTTGATAAATCATAGGCTTGGGGCGCATTAGTTTGGTGTTAAAGGATCTTTCCGTCAGCCGCATTTATTGAGCCCCGTATTTTTTTAACTTGATGTAAGCTTTTTTGTAATACTCACCATCTTCAAGATCGGTCTCGATAATCTTTTTCCACTTCTCTTTGGCGCCGGGGCGATTGTCTCCGCCTTCGACGTTGCCAAAGCTTTCTTCTAAAACGCCCTCTTGATAGTAAACCATCATTTGTTTTCGAAGCTCATTTTTCATGTCGTCCGCCTTGTCCTTTAGGTCCTGGCGTGTCGGATCAATTTTTACGGCAGCCCTTAGCGTAAGAACAGCGTTTTTCAAATCCTGTCGCTGTCTAAGATCTTCGGCCTTTTTTTCATAATCTGCGATTTTATTGGCCATTTCTGTCTTCAGCTCTGCCAAACGGCTTTCAGATTTTTTCTTATAGCCACTGGGATCCGGTAGTGATGAGCTGATCACCCGCTTGTAGGCCGCGATGATGCCCATATAATCTTCTTTCTTCTCGGAAGCCTTGGCCTTGTTATACACAGAGCGAAGTTGCGCAACCCGCTTTTCGTACTCGGCCCGCTGCAAGCGTCGAGCTTCGCGTTCTGCTAAAATACTTTGTAGTTGTGATTTTAAAGCTAATACCAGGGAGTGGGCGGGATTTAACTGCAGTGCCTCGACAAGGCAGTTATCCAATTCGTCTTCGCTATTAAACTGATTCAACCGTTTTGTGCAGTTTTCCACCGTTACAGCGATCTTGGATTCCATAATCTGGCGCTCTTTTTCTTCGCGCTCTTGTTTTAAAAGTTGCTTTTGCGTTTCAATGGCAGTCAGTGCCGTATTCTTAAGCTTTTCCAGTTCAGGATCGTTCACGTTGAAGATCTTCATCAATTCTTCCGTCTCGGATAACGACAGGCTGTAGTTTCCTTCCATGTAGTAGCGCTTTGCAAGCTCTAGAGATTGCTTATATTCGGTTCGTTGCTGCGGAGTTAAACCCGCCAAGGGATTTCCTGCTATAGGCACCTGCCCCGAAATCACTTCCGTCGAATTTGAGTTTTGGCTTTGCTGCCCGATCACGTAAACCAACCCCAGAACGATAATAGCTCCCAATAGCACTAAACGGATTTTTTTTGTTCTGGCCGCCGCGGGATCGACTTCTATCTGGATATTTGGCATCTCAGTTGTGGGAGGAGGCCCCTGCTGTTGGATGTATTCTATCGGAACCAGGACTTCTTCTACAACTTCGGGTTGATACTCGGGAACGGGAAGATTCTCGACTTTATCGAAAAAATTTGGATCATGGATTTCAAAAACCAAATTATGATCGAGAACACGAATGATATCGCCACTTTTTAAATAGACTGACTCATGGCCTTCAAGGATCTTTTCATTCACGAATGTCCCGTTGACACTTCCCAGATCGACAATTTCGTAACCAATTCCTGTTTTTCGAATTTCAAACTGATTTCGGCTCACTCGGTGATCGGAAATCAAGATTTGAGCTGTAACATCACGCCCAGCCACCCAGGTGTCGCCACCATCCAATTTAATCTTTTGAATGAGGTCCCCTTCTGGATTCAGAATCTTGATATAGGCTGCCAAATTAACAGTGTGAACCACTGTACGGTCATCAAAGCTGTCAGAATTTTCACTTGGTGGATTTTGGCTGACAAAATCCTCGAAAAAATCAAATTCATAGGGAAGAACCGAAAAACTCATACCGGGCATCAGTTCGACAAGGTCGACGATAGCGCCGTTTAAGTACAGATTATTCAGCTTACTAAGATTTTGCAGCTTCCACCGGCCGGACTCGCAGAAAATTTTAAAATGCTCTCGAGAAATTCCTTTCTCTGGATCTAATACGATATCGCAATCAGGCCGACGACCCGCGATCCACTCGCGTGAAGCGTCCAGAGGGATCTCTGTGACTATCTGTCCTTTCTTCTTTACGACCAACTTCGACATTAGAATCGACCTTCAATAGCCAAGTTACACTCATCAAAGAAATTTTTGATTTCGCGATACTTGGGGTGGTTACTATTATTCTGGATCATAATCAAAGCCGATTGAAAGTTTGATCGGCACATACGAAAATTTCTTTTATCTCGGTAACGTAAACCTTGCAGCATGTGAAACTGAAGCATCTCATCGAACTTTATCCGAGACAGATGATAATATCGTTTTGCCACTTCGTTGTCAGGATCTAAGTTTAAAACAACCTGAAAATTGTCCCGTGCACGGGCAAAGTTGCCTTGTTGATAATCACGAAAGCCCTTGATAAGATTTTCCTGAGCCCGCTTAGCCACTTCTGTTTTTTGAGACTGGATTTTTTCTTCCAGCCGTTTTCTTTCGGCTTCCGACTGCAAAAGATCATACTCAATCTGCTGGGAATTTCTAAAGGTTTTAATCTCTTTAGGCTTATTGCCCTTTACAACCAGCCACACCAAACCTAAAAGAATCAATCCCAATATAATATAAAAATTGGCGCGGGATTTGTCCTGGGGTGAGCGATAGGACTTAGCGGCGACGGGCCGCTGCGGGGGGACTCTAGCCCCTTGCGGTTGTTGCAGTGGCGCTGATTGCACTCGTGCCGCTGGCGCAGAAGCTATTTTTTTAAGAGCGCCACCGGCATGAGGGACGGGCTTCAAGGGCGAAGGCGGCACCGAGGGTTTCGCCTCTTGCGGTACAAGAATCGGTCCTTCTTCAAAAACCTCAATAAGCGTTTCACCGATTTGAAGTTTGTCGCCAGGTTTTAAGTCGCCCTCTTCCAAAACTTGGCCGTCAAGCATGATAAAGTTTTTTTGCGAAAGATTTTTGAATCGATAAGTCGTACCCGTCCATGAAATCAAGACATGATTACGACTGACCCGGCTATCTTGAACCAACCGGATTTGATTGTCTTCGCCGCGTCCGATCCGAGTTTGGTCTTGATCAAGGCCATACAGTTCATGCAGATGGGGCCCCGCCACAACTTTTAGCTTAAGTTTCAATCTGGCTTTTATGGCGGGGGCTGCGGTCAATCGTCACCCCCCACAGGCGTAATGCTGACAAAGTAGTAATCAATATGTCCTTGCGTGTGAAAAGCCAAAAGCTGCACATGACAGGGATGTCCAGAAAACTCCAAAGTATCAAAGTGGGTGGAATAGGGATGTTGCTGGGCCTTCTCGATCAAGCCATCAATATTTTGCTGAAGCGATGTATCTGGAATCATTTTATAACTCTGTCCGGTCACATCTTGCCCCATTAATCTTTGAAAAGCTTCATTCATATTCCAGATCACTTGATCTGACCCAATTGTTAAGGCTGGAATTCCCGCCATAGAAACTAGATTCTGCGCTTCCTGTTGTCGATCCGGCGCGGATGTCATGGGCATTTCTGTCATTTCGGGACTCAAAGATCGGGACAACAGCGAGTTAATATTTCCGACAAGGGCCTGAAGATCAGGATAAAGGTATTTCATGGTGATATTATCACGTCGCTCTCGCATGGCATTGTCGAGATGCTCATTCAGCTCTCGCACAGGCTTTTCAACGACTTTCACCAAGAAGAAGAAAAGCAGGGCCCCCACGCCGGCAGCAATGACAAGAATTTGCATAAATAGACTGATCGCACGATTGCTACCCAATATCATGTCGCTGACATCATAAATCACGACGGCATAGGCTTTCACACTGGGAAGTCCCGTGGCCGGATCAAATTGCCCAATGGGCGCACTGGCCCCGACCTGACTTCCACTCAACTCTGCCGAAATCGGACGATCTTCGGTTCGCACTTTGTGAACAAACGGAACATCAGAGGTACGCCCTGCCCTTGAAGGAGGCGCCAAAATCATTCCATCGGATTTCTGAATAATGAAAACATCCTTAATGCCTTCTTCGAGTTCGGCTGAATGGGTGCTGAGGGCTCCAAACTGCCCCTCGAGCAGAACTTTTTGGTTGAGCTCGGCCAGATGACGAGCTGTTGATAGGGCCCTTCGACGGCTTTCGCCCATGACACTTTCTTTTGCGCTTTGGAAAGTGGGGATCATCGCCAGAAGTGTCACCACAAAAACAAATAATATGACAAAGCCACCCAGGACCCAACGGAACTCAAACCACTCTGGCAGCTTGTAAACACCCGGCAGAGCCACCCTTTCGATGAAGTCTTGGGCTTGAACCCATAATCGTTCAATCGCATTTTGTTGAACCATCGGTGTTGGCTTCACTGGGGTACCCGTCGTCTGAAAAGCCATTCCTTCTGCGGCAAAATCCCCCGGCTGCATAGCTGGAGCGGCTGCCCCCATAGGAACGGGAACTTGAACCATTTTTTGAACGATTCTTTTTTCTTGGGCTGGCACCAAATCAAAGATAATATCATGGGCATTCATCTTGTCGCCCATTCGCATAGTCGCATTTTGAATTTTAACACCATTCAAGTAAGTGCCATTGCTCGACTTAAGATCCACTAAAAGAATCTTGTCCGGATAAACGTGGACTTCACAATGCTCTTTTGAAATCCCGTTGCTGGCGATTTGAATATCGCAATGTGCAGATCGCCCCAAGAGGTTCTTTCCACTCTTCAGGTTAAAAACCTTTCCAGCTAAGGCTCCATTGAGCGCTCTTAAAGCCCACATTCTAGAATATCCCCTTCGGCAATTTCTTTTCTTCGGGCCTGCCCGGCTGCCATTTCAATAACATCGCGGGCTCCCCACACCGGCATGGTGCATCTCCAAGGCTGTACATGATGATAAATTTTCTTCACTTGGCCTTTGGAATCCACAAAAACGCAATCAATCGCAAATCTCATAAAAAAAGTGTGAATGGAGTTAGCCCGAGTGATCCACAAAGCCTGGTCTTCCCCCAGGCTGGGATATTTGATCAATCCAATCAAGCGTGGAAAAAAGCTATCGGCCTTTTCAAGATTGGAAAATAAAACTGTACCCACTCCCGCTTTCTTCAATGTCATCACTTGTTCCCGTAATAAAAACTTAAAATCACCGGACTTAGAACCATGATCAAAACCGCTGGCACGATCAGTAGCACCATCGGAATCAGCATGGCCTGGGACGCTTTTGCCCCCGCTTTTTCGGCTCTGACAAAACGCTCAAGACGCATCTGATTGCTTTGATCTTGAAGAACCTTCGATATCGGCGCTCCCGACTTTCCCGCATCAATCAAAACCGCTACAAAGCTTGTCATTTCCGACATATCCAGTCGCTCGGCCAGCTCCTTCAACGCTTGCTCTTTCGAGGAGCCGATCTGCACATCTTTCAACACAATGCTAAGCTCGTCGGCCAAGACGCTGTCGGTACCTTCCGCTTTATCCACGATTTTTTGAATCGCCTGAAACAAGTCCAGACCGGCTTCCACCGAAAGGGCCAAGAGATCGATATAAAACGGCATATCCGAACGAACACTGAGTTCTCGCTTTTTCTTCATGGCTGATGCATGCATGATCGGCAAATAGTAACCAGCTGGCATAATCAAGACGAGGATGAAGTAAGGAATGCCCATTTCCAGTGCGAAATTCATAACGGCAAAGAAGGCCGGAAAGAAAATCGCCCACAAAATTTGCATTCCGATAAACTCATCCACATTCAGCTCTTTGGAAAGACCAGCAGTTTTGATCCTGTGACTGATTTTTTTTCGATAACCTTCACTGTGAATACGCATGGCGTGCTGCAAAGTGAATTGGTGAATTAAGGGCCTGGAAAAATTAATGATTCCATTATTCGAGCGAGTCGGCTCAGAGCTGTTGGCCCAGCTTAATTGTTGTTTATCGGCATTACCGGCCAGGATGGCACTTAAAAACAAATAGACCGCAAGGCCCGCAAAGACCAAACCTAAAATTAGAATCCATTCTGCGCTTCCCATTCGCCCCTCTTTATGTTCAATTGGAGTTATGTACCAATTGGTGCTTGCTTCAGCTTCTCCTCGTCGTCGCCAACTTCTCAAAGATGCGGGATTTTCCTGCTTGGTTCACCCCTCTCAAATATCGGAAAAACTTCAGGAAAAATTGAATATTGATGATCAACTTCGTGATCTGGCTCGACGAAAGGCCGAGGCTGTTTACCAGGATTATATCAAGATTCATAAAGACCCATTCATCGTCTTAGGAGCCGACACTGAAGTCATCGTTCACGGAGAAGCCTTGGGAAAACCCGCTGATGAGAGGCAAGCCATTGCATTTCTTAAACTTTTATCAGGCTGTTTTCATGAGGTGAAGACGGCGGTTCACATCATTGAATCCACAAAACAAGAAAGCGTGTCTCTACTTGAGACAACTCTAATTGAGTTTTACGAACTCACAGACCAGCAAATTCTGGACTATGTGAAAACTGGAGAACCCTTCGATAAAGCCGGTGGCTACGCAATCCAAGGTCTAGGTTCTAAACTTGTGCGCAGGACATCGGGCTCCTGGACCAATGTCGTGGGACTGCCTGTTGAAAAAGTTGTGGAAACCTTCAAAGCCAAAGGCTGGAAGGTCCACCCATGAGCCTTCAACTGGACGAATTTTTAAAACGAATGCAAAAAGTCTGTCTTCGGTATGACCGGGATCCCGCTTCGGTCAAACTGATTGCCGTGTCTAAAAAGCAACCTCTTGCTAAAATTCACGAAGCCCATCGCCAAGGGCAATTGGACTTCGGAGAAAATTACGTTCAAGAAGCTTTA
Source organism: uncultured Pseudobdellovibrionaceae bacterium (assembly GCA_964515195.1). GTDB lineage: Bacteria > Bdellovibrionota > Bdellovibrionia > Bdellovibrionales > Bdellovibrionaceae. The sequence goes on along the minus strand of CAZETK010000028.1, from coordinate 12,087 downwards.
GAAAAACAATCCGCCCTGCAATTCCCGGATATCAGATGGCATTTAATAGGCCCGGTTCAAACCAATAAGATCAATAAAATTCTGGGCGCCTTTGCCTTGATTCACTCTGTCGACTCTTTGAAAACAGCTCAGGACATCGACAAAAGAGCCGCCAAGCTTAACAAAACTCAACCCATTTTGTTGCAGCTTAATTTATCACACGAACTCACGAAGTCGGGGCAATCCGCTGAGGAACTTCGAAGTAACTGGAAAAGCTATCAGGAACTGAAGCACGTCGACATTCAAGGGCTAATGACGCTTCCGCCCTTGGGAAATTCAAAAATTTATTTTGAACAGCTGCGAGATTTGGCTCGCGAGTTGGGACTTAAGGAATTGTCCATGGGAACCACTTCGGATTGGGAAGACGCCATCGCTTGTGGCGCCACCATGATCCGAGTGGGAACAGCGGTATTCGGTGAAAGGAATTACTGATGGTGACACTACAGCCTCATTTGAAAATCGGATTTATCGGGGCCGGCAATATGGCTCAAGCTATGATTAAAGGCATGGTGCAATCCGGGAAAATTTCGCCCAGCCGAATCTTTGTCAGCTCTCGCACTAGTCAAAAACCTCAAAAACTTCGTGATCTTTTTCATATTCAAGTCTGTTCTAATAACGAAGACCTTGTTGAAAATTGTAATATCGTAGTCTTAGCGGTTAAACCTCAAGACATGGCAGCCGCCGTCGAGCCGATCGCAAGCCTCTTTACCGATCGACAGATTGTAATCAGCCTGGCAGCGGGAATCCGAATGGAAACTCTTAGCAAGCTCTTACCACAAAGCCGACTTATTCGCTTAATGCCTAACACTCCTACTTTGATTCAAAAGGGATCTCTGGGTTGTCTGGTCAACGACCCCAAGGACGTGGGCTTACGAGATCTTGTCGATGATTTTTTCTCTTGTTTAGGTTCCATTTATCATATCGACACCGAAGAACAGTTTGAGTCCTTTATGATCGCCTCTTCTTCAGGAACGGGCTTTGTGTATGAGTTGATGATGTACTGGCAAGATTGGATTGAAGAACATGGTTTTGATTCGACCAGTGCCAGGCGCCTGACTCAGGAAATCTTTCTGGGCGCGGTTTTGATGGCCAGCCAGCATGCTGACCAAAGTCTAGAAGAGCTGCAAGGCAAAGTGACTTCTAAAAAAGGAGTCACCGCCGCTGGACTTGAGTCCATGCGAGAGCTCGAGGTTGAGCGAGCTTTACGGATTAGTTTTGAGAAAGCCGATCTCAGGAACAAGGAAATCAACAGGCAAATGAAATCCACTTGATCGAAGTCGAGTCCGGCCCATAGAATGAAGGCTGGACCCCGATTCAAGGAGGAATCGATGCACCTGACTCCGCTGGAGATTTCCCAAAAACTTTTTACCAAGCGCATGATGGGATATGACCTGCAAGAGGTCACCGACTTCCTTTATATGTTGTCCGCGCAAGTTGAAGAACTGATCGCTGAACGCAATAAACTTCGTGAAGCCTTGAAAGAAAAAGAGTATCAACTTTTTGAATACAAAGAGCGTGACAAAATTCTTAAAGACACCATTGCCACCGCAGGGCAAATGGCCGAAAAAATCCGCGTGGACGCCGAGCGCGAAGCCAAGATGGTGATCACCGATGCCAAGACCCGGGCCGAGTTGATCACGCGTGATGCGCGGGACTCTTTAGGGCGCACCTATGAAGAGATCACAGACTTAAAGAAACAACGAATTCAGTTTGAAACGCAGCTGAAAGCCTTGGTTCAATCCCATCTGGAGTTGATGAATCAGAACAGCCGCCTTGTTCAGAACCCCGCCGTACCCAGCTCTTTGACTTCCGAAAATGGTTACGATCGGGATGAAGAAAGTCATCTTTAATAAGAAAGAATCATGATCACGGAACAAAAAGATGGAACGCTTTGGCTGTCCGTCTACTGTCAACCCGGCGCCTCTAAATCTGAAATCGTGGGACCCCATGGAGACGCCCTCAAGATCCGAATAAAAGCACCCCCCGTCGAAGGCAAAGCCAACGAAGCTCTGATCGAATTTCTGGCTAAAAAATTAGGAACCAATAAAAGGTCGTTAGAAATCGTACGCGGCCAGACTCAGAGGCAAAAAGTCGTAAGCATTGCGGGCCTGGAGCTTGCGGAAGTCGCAAAGAGGCTAGGGCTATAATGGGAACATTTAAAAAGAATTTCGCGAAATGGAAAATAGAAACTGGTGAGAACGGCCCAAGAGCCATGACTCGTTTCGTAATCATTCAATTCGTAGAGGGCCTTCAATCTGTTGCGCCAGATCGATATATTTTTAAAGGCGGAAATCTTCTCTGGCACTACATCAATACACCAAGATCTACCGTGGACGTCGATTTTGCTACGGATATAAAGATTGAGATTGGACAAGTCTTAAGGGATTTTTCAAGCGTTCAAACAAAAGGCTGTACATTCTTGGTCAAATCTCATCATGCCGTTGAAACACATGAAAAATCAGGCCTCGCCGTGCAGATGGAGTTTCTAACTGAAGAAGGTTCAACTAACCCCTTTGGAATCGACGTGATGTTCGCGGTTAAAACTCATAGTAAGAAGATAAAACTCGCCAATTCTCAGGTAACAGCAGCAAGTCTTGAAAATATCATTGTTGACAAAGTTGCGGCCTGCCATCGCTTTGCTGGTGGAAATACACGAATGAAGGATTTTGATGATCTATATCGGATTACAAGAGCCAACCAAAAAGTAGATGCTAAGCTAATTCAAAAAATCGCAGCAGAAAGAAATGTGACTCTTTGCTTGGATCCCAAATGAATCAACGAACGAATAGAAGAGGCTTGGTCAGAATATACCCAGAAAAAGGTCAATAAAGGCTCTACTGGCCTCCCCGGCGATCTGTCACAACTATTTGATATTACTAATGAATATCTTACAAATATTACTATTATTGCTAAATAAGGTATTTTTAGCAATAATAGTAATATGGTGAGAAAAGTTAGAGGAATCAAACTCCCTACAGGGATCTATAAACATTCCGAGCTAGAAAGAATCTTTGGCTCAAAGATGGCTGTTAAGCGAGCAGTAGAAGCGGGCACTATCGATAAAATAAGCCGGGCTTTCTATGCCACTCCTGATGTTCCAGTCAACCAGGCCTTTTTTTCGATCATTAAAAAGTTCTACCCAAGTGCGATAATCTCAAAAAAGACGCTGCTATATCATTATAAATTAACTACAGATCAACCATCCGTCATCGATATTGACGTGGATACAAATTCGAAGCTTCGCAAGAGCACAGACCTTATAAGCGTTCACCGTACTAATAAAATTTTCAATACCATTGCCTTAAAAATAAATTCTGTAAAACTCAAATGCTACACTGTAGAGCGCGCATTGTTTGAAGTTTTGTATTTTGAAAAAAAACCTGGCCACCTTACCACAGAAGTTATTCATAATTATCTCACTCACTACAGGTATGAACCGACCATAATCTATAAGATTGCAAACAGATTTGGTAAGCGCGGTCTCGAACTCGCGAACCTCATTCAGGTTCTAGCTGGGAACAAGTTTTACGCTGTGGTTTAAGCCACACACATAAATTATCTGAGCACTCATTGGACAGGAACAAAGGGAAAGCCCTCGGAGCGAATCAATGCTCCAACAGCATTATCACCGGCTGACTGACTAAGAGCGAGCGGTCTTAGAAATTAAGCAGCCTTCAGATCAAATTCGATCTGATCTGCTTATCTGAATATTTTGGCTCGCTTTTTCATTCCAGAGAAAATTGAGTCAGCTACAGCTTTGGGAAAGTCTGAATAGAGCGTAGAGGAGACTCGATTTATAACTTTGTCCACATTAGTCAGAACTTCCTGGATAATTTCTTCGGCCTGATCTGCACTCAGCCTGCTTGACTTTGCGGCTTGAAGAAAATGTCTCTTATGGATTTCTTGGATTTTGTAATGTCGGTTGTCGCCGAACGCCATCGCCAATTTGATCTTTTGTGGATGGAAAGTATCCTCGTCAATAAGAGGTTGCGCCGACAGGATATCATACAGGAGAGTCATATTGAATCCCCTTATCGGTAACGGCGACAAGTTAATATATCGTTAGTAGTATAAAGTACGACCTATACTGCGTAAAATATAGAATTGAAATATATCTTTACGGGTATAAAACATTTGTTATTACGCCTATAAATAAAATCCAGTAATTCCAATATCTTGCAGTCAAATAAAGCCGTGTTATATTTCTTGAATCTAAATAAAAAAGGAATCTAGGTCATGGACACTTGTAATTTAAAGATGGGAAAAGAAGATGGCGTTCAGCGAGTAGCTGAAGTGCTCAAAAAACTGTGTCGGCAGAAACCATCGCAAAAATTGATCAATGCTTTAAGAAAAGTCAAAGAACAGGAAGACATTACGAAAAACAAAAAAGCAGCAATGACTCGTAATGCTGAGACCTGAAAAGCAATGGCCCAGCGGTGGCGAAAGATTTTTAAGCGTTCTAAATCAAGGCGAATAATTTCAACCGCGCATGGCTGCTAAGCGTGAAATAATGTTTTTCAACGCAAAGGCCGCCATCATAATCAGGAAGGGCTCTAGGGGTAGTCGGTATCGCAAAGATGCAATGGTTACGGAATGCACGAAAGTTAAATAAGCAATAAATAAAAATACGGGCGCCATACGCAGCCAAACGTCCTTTGTGTAAAAGGCCATTGAAATCAAAGCCAGTATCAAAATCGGAGCAAAACTAAAGAGCGAAACAATCACATACACGGGTGATGAAAACTCCGAAGCATAGGGATAGAGACGCCAAAACCTTAAAAACTTCACGCCAGTCATTTTTAAAAAATGAGGAATATCCGATTTGATATAATCAAAGGCGTCTTTTTTCATAGCCTGGTTGCGTTCGTATGGATCTGAGTAGTTTTCAAAGTAGGGCCTTAGATCAACATCTCCCCCCTTGCCCTCTTCGTATTGGATGCCTCCCCCACTTTGATTCAAAGGGTTATGGCCTGAAATCCACACATAGCCTTCCGCTAAGTTCAGACGGACGAAGCGATCATACTTGGAATAGTTATGAATCCACCAAGGCGCCATCACCAACAAATAAAGGACGATATAATGACAAAAGCTTTTTAGTAGACTTCGACCCCGCTGATGATGAACAACGGCCGCAAATGCCAATACAACTAATGGACCCACAAAATCAAAAGTCGGTCGCAATAGAATTGTAAACACCAACACGAAAATCGCAAGGCCACAGCGCTGACGGTAAAAAAGTAGATAACTGATGGCCATTAAAAAGATAAACAGAGTTTCCGTCAATTGAGTCACTGAATAATAAGCCAAATAGGGATATCCCGCCATAATCAAGGCTGTCAGAACTTGAACCAATTTTGATTTAAAAATCTCAAAACTGACCCGAGCCAAGACCCAAATGGTCATGACTGAAACAAGAACTTCAATAAACTTCTGAATGCGGCCGCCACCTAGTAAATAGCTCCAAATCGGATAAAGTGGCATCGTAATATCAGATTGCATAAAGCCAGTCTGAAATAAGCTTTGGCCAGCTTCGTAGTATGTCTTCGTGTCTGGAAAATCGGTTTTAACTAAAAAGAAAAAAGCCAGTCGAATCATAAAACCCAGCAGCAGGATAATACTCATCACTTTTCGCTCAAATTTTTGATTATACAAATGGCGCTCGAAGCTTTGCAGCCAGGTCATGGAACTCCCGATTCTGTTGTTTTCAATTTGGCCTTGTACAGGAATTTCACACTGAATACAGCTTTGAAATCAAGGCAAACTCTTGAAAATCGATTAACTATTCCGGCTATTCGAAGTGGGAAGGCGAAAAGGCAGCAATTAGGATACTAAATTCAAGAGCCGCCGAGATTCGCCCCTTGGCGAGGTACGGATTATAATGGCAACAAGAAGGCCAGAGATTGATCATATCAACCATGGCCTTAATAAAAAGACTGGCAAATTAAATCCGAAGAAAAGGACGAATTTCAGCGTATCTGATATTGAAAAGTCCAAGCGACAAAAAAAAGAACTCACTCACATAACTGATAAGTCCAAACTATCGACTGAAGACAAAATGAAGCTAAGCCTTTGTAAACACTTTGTCCGATTTGCAAACAGCAAGAAGTTAAAGCTTAAAGACGTGGCGAAAATGATAGATATTCCGATTCAGAGACTTTCAGAGATAACAAATTACAAAATTAATAAATACACTGTAGATCAACTTATTAAAAATCTGTCGCTACTGGCAAAGCACGATGCACAGATCAGGGAGTATCTTGTTTTCTTGGAGCAGGCTGCTGAGTTACCAGCACTAACTGTCACCGAAACGAAGCGCCTTACAAGAGATATTAGGGAGGCCACCATACAACATGCAGCTCCGTAAATATCATATTTTAAAACTTCTTATAATGTGCCGAAACAAGCAAAATCCCCTTCTCGACAGCTTAAGTTCTTTTCTGATCGGGGTCTTATCCCTAGTATTGGGATTTCAGCTGCTGCTTTCGTTCTTATTGAACGATATCACAGCAGAGAACCGATGAAAGTTCGTCTCAGTCGCAAAGGAGATACCGTCATGGTTTTTCTAAATCAAAAAACGGTGATGATGTTCTCTACTAAATTCTTAGATGCGGTTATCAATCGCAAATATCAAAAGGAAGGGGCCTAAGGGCCCTTTTCCCCTTTGGAGGTGGTTATGGATTTTAAATTTGTGGTTGAAAATTTATCTAATGTGATTTGGCACTCGGCTATTTTGGTCTCAGTGGTTGGATTGTTAAAACTTTTTTTGACTCAGTATTTTTTGTATAAAATCACTGTGGCAAAAAAGAGTGAAATCAAATTCACCCGTGAGGGGAAATCGGCTTCATATTCAAATTATGAAGACCAAGCCGAAAAGGTCATCAATATCTATAAAAATCTTGATGATGCTGAAGACGACTTTTTCAAAAAATCATCGTGAATCATGGGGCTATTTTTAGCCCCTTTTTTTAACGGGCTTTTTTAGGTTTCACCGAAATATCAAGCCCCAAAACATCAAGCATCTTTGTAAGACTCTCCAAAGTGGGGTTCCCATCTTCAGATAAAGTTTTGTAAAGTGTTTCACGGTTGAGGTTTGTTTCTTCTGCGAAATGTTTAAAACCACGAGCCTCAGCCACATGGCGAAGGGCAACCAGAATTGCTTTGGGAAAACCTTGATTGTCCTCAATCGTAGTCTGAACATACTCCGCTTGGGCTTTTTCATCATCTTTCAATGATTCAATGACCCACTCATCATAAGAACGACTTGCTTTTTCATTCATGGTTCTTGCTCCTGTAATCAGACCAAAACTCTTTGGCCTTTTTTATATCTCTATCTTGCGAACTTTTATCACCACCACACAGTAGGATAATCAGTTCATCACCGACTGAACCGAAATAAATCCGATAGCCAGCACCGAAAGCCAATCTCAACTCATTCACACCTTCACCAACGGGTTTAATATCACCAAGATTTCCAGCACTCACACCCGCAAGGCGGGCCTGTATCCTGCGGGCCGTTGATGGGTCTCTTAGGTCTTTGACCCATTCTTCAAAGGGCCTTTTACCGTTTTCAGTTTCATAGATGCGAATACGCCGAGGTTTAACTTCCACATTTCAATATGTAGCATATAAACTACAACAAAAGCAAGGGATATTTTTAGAACGATTTTATGAGGTTTTAAGGGTGTCCTGTCCGAGCAACCCCCGCACAAAATGGGCTGGAGTTTAAGTCAAAGAGCTGGCTGAAGGTGACGTCTCCTGTTCCCAGTGTTTTCTTCTCAGTATTTCAGCTTGCTGTCTAGCTCTGTCTCTTCGCTGTGTCAGTGCAGCACGTCCCGCGTGATGAACTGAGTTCGGAGCGAACACTCCGTTTCCTTGGTTGGGGCGGTTAGAGTTGTAATCCCAGATTGTCGTACCAATGCAACCTTTGGCTTCAGCTTCATTTGCGTACTGCTCCTGCAAATTTATTTCCTCTCTTTTTAAGGTGCCAATGACTCGCTCTGTGCGGGCGTTGCCCGTTGGTCTGCCGATGCCACTGAGCCATAGTTTTAAACCCTGGATCTCAATATTTTCCTTGGTGTACTTCGCAATGTTGGCACTGCCGTGGTCTGCTACAACAATCGGCCGCAGTGATGTCGGAGGCAGCAGATCAATCCGCTCAGCCGCAACGGCATCCGTGACAACGCCGACAACTTCGATCTGGGTAATCTGATGGTACAGTCCCCACGACAATATCTTTCGCGAGTACCAATCCAGCAGCACCAGCAAAAACATGAACTTCCCGTTGACGTTCACCCACCTCCAGTCCATGCCCCAGACATAGTTCTTGCGCCAGGGCTCATGAAGTAACATATCGTCAGGGATAATTTGCGGGGTCACGGGCTTACGCTCAAAGGCGTGGTTTAATCCGTGGGCTTTCATGATCTCAGCCACCTTGGTTTTCCCAATGAAAGCCTTGGCTGTTCTCTCAAGGTGATAGGCAATTCGCCGACAATGCCAGTCAGGGCGCTTTTTCGCCACGCTCACCACTCGCTTCTCTCACCCATGACGTGGCACAACATGAAGGAAATTCGACAGCAGAGCCTAAGCAATGTTTTAGATAAACATATACTCACAGCTGCTATATTCTGATTCCATCGCCCATCGTTGCAAGTCACTGATTTTGCTTGTTTATTTTAATTTAATATTCTTTTTTGCTTTATCATCGGATTTTCGATAATATTATCTATATGGGATTGGCTGGCATTCTTTTTAAAACTAAAAAACACCAACGACTTGCAGAACTCCTTTGGGTTGAAGGTCTTACTGCATCTGTGCGCGAGTTAGCTTTAATGTCAGGCCTTCCCTATGCAACAGCCTACGAACTCTTACATAAAATGATGAAGTTGGGCTTAGTTAATAAATCCACTAAAGGCCGCGCCACGCTATTCTCATCAGATTTAGCCTCTGAAGAGCTTAAAAAATTTAAGGCATTATTAGGTCTGACCGAGTTCAAAAGAAGGCCATTAGTAGATTTTGAAGAATTAGACCTACCTGTCGTTGGCGAGCTTCCCGAACTTCAAAAAGAAAAAGCCCAAAGTGTTGAAGAAATGCTTGTAAAGGTGGTGGCTCTCTCCAAAAAGAACCCTACCCTTCTTCGTGTCTTGCCCCTCTTGGCCAAGCGGCTAAGTCCTAAGCTTAACTTTCACGAACTTATATATTGGTCAAAAAGGCATGGGGTGAATAAAGAGCTCGGTTTCGTTTTAGATCTAACAGGAGAACTCTCCAAAGATCGAAAACTTTTCTCCTTAGCAAAAAAGCTGATGGATAAGCGTTGGACAAAATCAGAAGCGTTCCTGGATAGTGAAAATAACCTTGATAGCTTTCAGGCCATGCTGGTTGAGGAAAATACACCAGCTCTTGCAAAAAAATGGTTTCTAAAAATGAATATGGGACTAGACTCGTTTAAGTCCCACTATAGGAAGTTTTCTTGAGAAAATTTACAGCAAAAGAGCTTGAAGAATTTCTTATCGCAATTGAGAGCCTCTTAATAAGAGAAACTGAGATTATAATTATCGGCGGAACTGCCGCTGCGCTCGCATACAAGGTCTCGCTGAGCACACAAGACATTGATACATGGAACTCAATTAAAGGCCTTGAAGATGCCTACAAAAAGGCTATTAAAAAAACGAAACTAGAAATTCCTATGAATCAGACTTCTGTAGCAGACGCCCCTCATAATTTTGAAAATCGGCTTATTCAATACAAACTAAACAAATTTAAAAAGCTAAAAGTCTATATTCCTAATGTCGTAGATTTAATTTTAATGAAGATGTTACGCGGCTATGAACACGACCTTAATGCTATAGAAGAAATGGTCAAAAATGAAAATGTAAAGGCTAATGAGTTAGTAAAAATATTCAAGCAAGAACTCGGCTCAGTCATCGGAGATAAGCGTAAAATTGATTTAAATTTCTTAGCCGTGATCCAGCGGTGCTATGGAAAAGAACTTAGCCAAAAGATTCAATTAGAAATTGGTTTTAAGTAGTTCTCACTAGTATGGTCACGAAAACGCGAAGGGGCGCAGGTCAAATTATGATTTTGGTTTTCGGAAAAAATGGACAAGTGGCCACAGCCCTTCAACAGCACTTTCCAAATGCTCTTTTTTTAGGTCATGATAAAGCCAACTTCTTAGATTCGGCCGCTATTGAAAAAATTCTGGATCATCACCAGCCCCGCATTGTTATTAATGCCGCTGCCTATACTCAAGTTGATAAAGCCGAGTCCGAAAAGAAGGAAGCCCTCCAGATCAATGCCAAAACACCTGAAGTCATCGCGCAATGGTGCAAACGGAGCAAGGCCTTGCTGATCCACTATTCCACTGATTATGTTTTCAATGGCAGTGGCGATCGTCCATGGGTGGAAACAGATATCCCCGATCCTGTTAACTATTACGGCCACTCGAAGTGGGAAGGCGAAAAGGCCATTCAGAAAAGTGGTTGCCCCCACTATATCTTCCGCGTTTCTTGGGTCTACAGCCCATGGGGACAGAATTTTAAAAAGACCATCCTTCGCCTGGCTCTAGAACGTGAAGAATTGCAGATCGTAAATGACCAATGGGGAGCCCCGACGAAGGCTGAAGATATCGCCAAAGAAACCGCCAGGATTGTTGAAAAATACCAAAGTGGAAATCCACCAGAATATGGAATCTACCATTGGAGATTTGCGGACTACACGACCTGGCACCAGTTCGCTTTGGACATTGTTCAAGAGGCCAAACAGATGGGCCTTCCCATTAAAGTAAAGAATATTAAGGGAATTCCTACAGAGGCCTATCCGACGCCAGCTAAACGACCGAAAAACTCTCGGTTAGGCACAGTTCGAACTGAATAAAAAATCACACGCGTGCGCTGCGGCGCGTGGCAGCCTCTATCCGACTACCCTACTATCCGTGCCAAGTCTTGACTGATTTTAAGCAGCGGATCACTCTAGGGGGTCTTTTCAGGAGTTGAATTTGAACATCTTAGTCACTGGGGCTGCGGGTTTCATCGGAAGTACTTTTGTGCGAACAGCACTTAGTCAAAACCACAAAGTTATCGTTTTAGACAAATTAACCTATGCGGGCCATATCGAAAATCTTGAAGAGGTTCTAGACAACGACAAATGCCATTTCGTTCAAGGCTGCATTACCGACCAGCCCCTGGCTGAAAAACTTTTGAATCAACATAATATCGACTATCTTGTGAATTTCGCAGCTGAATCCCATGTGGACAACTCGATTCATTCGCCAGGTGAGTTTATAAAAACCAATGTTTTTGGCACCTTTACCCTGCTCGAGGCCGCACGCGGCTATTGGGACAGTCTTCCTTCCACCAAAAAGAAGAACTTTCGCTTTCTGCATGTCTCGACCGATGAAGTTTATGGCTCCTTAGGTGACACCGGAAAGTTCACCGAAGAATTACCCTATCGTCCTAACTCGCCCTACTCGGCCAGCAAAGCCGGCAGTGATCACTTGGTGCGGGCGTGGCATCACACCTATAAGCTTCCAACGGTCACCACCAACTGTTCGAACAACTATGGTCCACGCCAATACCCAGAAAAGCTGATTCCCACAATGATCACTAACGCCTTGAGCGGAAAACACCTACCTGTTTATGGGAATGGAAAAAATGTTCGCGACTGGATTCATGTTGAAGATCATGCCCACGGGGTTTACCTAGCCCTGACAAAGGGAACACCTGGCGAAACCTATTGCTTCGGTGGCAATTCCGAACGAACCAATCTGGATGTCGTTGAATCCATCTGTAAAATTTTAGATGAGATTCGTCCGCGCCCAGATAAGCAAAGCTATAAACAACAAATCCAATTTGTTGAAGACCGCAAGGGACATGATTGGCGCTATGCTATTGACGACAGTAAAGCACAAAAAGAGCTTAACTTTTCTCGCACCTATGAACAGTTTGAGCAGGGCTTGCGGGCGACTATCGAGTGGTATCTCAACAACAATAAGTGGATTGAAAAAGTAACGGCCAAAAACAAACCTAAGTAAGAGGATCATGATGAAGGGTATAT
>CAZETK010000027.1:0-40829 GCA_964515195.1 uncultured Pseudobdellovibrionaceae bacterium | reverse complement strand
CCCTATTTACGTCAGCCGCGAAATTGAAATCGAAGCCGGTGAGCACGAGATTGGATTTTCTTTGGAGCCGTTAGAGTCAACCAACCCTGAAGTTGTAAGGCTGGATCTTCGAAAGCGCGTTGAGTTTAAGCCAGGGCGTGTGGCCTTGATTCATTACTCGCCTAATGAGAAAAAAGCGGTTTTGAAGGAGGCTCACCATGAATAGTTCTTTGACAAGAGCCTGGAACATTCTAGGAATCGCAGCTCTCTTGGCGAGCGGTCTGCTGGCGGTTCTGGTTTCTGGCGCCAAAATGCCGGGAATTAAGCAATTAGTTGATATTGAATTCATCCGATGGTGCCTGGTTGTTCATGTGAACCTTTCAACGCTTGTATGGTTCACGGCACTTCCGATGGGACTTTTATATTTTGCGACAAAATCGCGGAATGCCTTATCGACGCGAATGTCCTGGATTGGGTTTGCGCTTTCGATGGTCGGAGCCTTGTTGCTGTTCAGTGTTCCGCCGCAGGATGGAGTTCGTGCGATTCTTTCCAATTATATACCGATTCTGAGTCATGAGCGTTATTATTGGGGACTTGCGATCTACCTTTTGGGAATCGTTATCGGTATCTTGTCGCCGAAGATTTTTGTGGATGACGCCAAATTACGGGAAAAGTGGCCTGGTTTGTTTGAGATCCGTTTTGGGCTTATAGTGGGTTCCGCATTTTTGATGCTGGCAGCGGTGGCTTTAGGACTCTCGTTTTATCATCTTTCCAAGATTCAAATGATTTCTGAGATCCGATTTTTTGAGCTTGGTATGTGGGGTGGCGGCCATATGATTCAGCACGCGGCCGCCGTGTTTACCGTTTGCTGCTGGGTTATTTTTCTTTCAAGACGGCACGGACGTCCGATTTTAAATCGGTCCAGTCTTTTTGGTATTTTCGCGTGGATGGGGCTTCCTATATTTTTAGTCCCCGTAATTCTGTACTTCGATGTGACAAGCTCTGAGTATCGTGAGGGTTTTACTTTTCTGATGCAGTGGGGAATTGCTCCGCCCATTCTTCTTTTTCTGGTTTTTGCGCTTCGACGGTTTTCATTCCGTCGTTCAGATTTGAAAAACTATGAAGTTATGGCTTTTGTTATGAGTGCCTTGCTTTTGATCATGGGATTTATTTTTGGTGGCTTTATCAGAGGCGCCGACATGAGGGTCCCCGGTCACTACCACGCGAGCATTGGCGCAGTGACGTTGGCCTTGATGGCATTGGGTTATTCAGCTCTCGCCAGCGTCGAAGGCCGATGGGTGAATCGTTCCGTATGGTGGTATGGGATTGGCCAGGCTGTCTTTGCGGGCGGGATGTTTATGGCGGGAGCGTTTGGAATGGCTCGAAAGACCTACGGAAGCGAGCATCAATTCACTCACTGGGGCCAGAGTTTAGGGATTGGTGTGATGGCTATCGGTGGAATCCTGGCTTTGATTGGTGGAATCCTTTTTGCGATTGCTATCGTTCCCCACTTGGGAGTGACAAGGTCGCTGCGAGGCCAAGCTGGAAAAGCGGGTAATGGCCTCAATTTGAAGTTTGAAAGTGAAAAAAAATGTCTAAACATCAAAGGATCGCATGGCTAGTTAGCCTTCTAGTTTTATTACTCATGATGATATCCGTCGGCGGTATCACACGACTCACGAAGTCCGGGCTCTCAATCACAGAGTGGCGGCCTGTTACCGGAATTTTACCGCCGTTGACAGAAGAAGCCTGGCAAAAAGAATTCACACTTTATCAAAACTCTCCAGAGTTCCAACAGCATAATGCTCACTTTGAGCTTGAGGACTATAAGGGAATTTTTTGGTGGGAGTATATCCATCGAGTATTGGGGCGGGTAATTTTCTTTGTGGCCGCAGCCATGGGTTTTTTGTTCTGGAAAAAGGGAGTCGCGACTGGACGTTACGCTTTATTTTTGCCGGCACTGATCACTTTTCAGGGTCTTATCGGCTGGCTTATGGTCAGAACGGGACTTAATCATCGGCCATCAGTCAGCCATTTTATGCTGACTGTTCACTTTTTATTGGCCCTGATAACTATGACGACTGTTTACTATCCGTTAGCAAAAATGAAAAAATCGATTCCGGTTCAGCTCTCTCGCCAGGGCTACTCTATGATTGTACTCATGGGAGTTCTTATAGTACTTCAGATTATCTATGGGTGTTTTACAAGTGGACTGCGAGCGGGTCAGGTGTTCAACACGTTTCCATTGATGGGTGATAGCTTTTGGCCGCCCGATGGGTTGCACTTTAAGCCGGCCTTTCGCAATTTATTTGAAAATCCAATCACAGTGCAATGGATTCACAGGTGGTTGGGTATCATAACTGGTACCTTCGTATTGGTTACGAGCGCGTACTTAGTCAAGCGCGAAAGCCCTTTATTCAAAAGGCTGACTCTGCATTTGGTCAGTGTGGTTTTGATTCAAATCGTCTTAGGGATTTCAACTTTGCTTTTACACGCCCCCATACACTTGGCGGTTTTCCATCAGATGATGGCGGTGCTGATTTGGTTGGGTTATTGTAATATTATATTTCGAGTAGAACGCCCACGCCTAAGCATGGATCACTAACGTCTGGGTTTTTTCTAATGCTGATCTCAAAGTGAAACAATAGTCTCTATATACAGTCATTGTGAAAACAATGGTTCATAAACGACATATTTGTCATCTATACTAAAGCTATGCACACCTTTCGAATAGTAACAACTATGGTTATGGCGACCTTTTTACTTATTGCCTATAATAACTGTAGTGGCCAATTTCGAAAGCAAGTCGGAGCCGCTGACGGGATTTCAAATTTTCAATCTACAGCCGAATGTAAATTGATAAATGAAGAGGCGCCCATCGAGCCCACCACCATCGAACAAACAGTTCAGCTTATTAATCAAATTCAAAAACCTGTGACAATTCCCTGCTTTTTATCGTTTTTACCTAAGCCATTTCAGATTTACGCCGTCAACAATGCGGCCAGCGTCCAGCCAGCTGCCGGTTATGAAAGTCCGCGGATTTTTATTTTTAATAAAAATCTTATACTCAGCGTGGTTCCTGATGGCCTTGGCCGAGATCTCCTCGAGATGAGCTTAGTCACCGACGTTTTTAGATCCATCAAAGCAGAAATTCAATTCCCAGTTATGGGGGAAGTTTTATCAGAAGAGCCATACTTAAAGATTGCAGCCGCTGACGGAGGAACAAGCTGCCGCGGTTGCCACGAAGATGAAGTTAAGGTTATGGAGTTACCAAATGTTCCGGCATTTGTATCAAACATGGCATTGCCAAATTCCGCTAAGCGCGTACCCCAACGAGATCTGTTAGACTTTGCGATGACCTGTGATGTTGCCTCGAATGCTTTCCGTTGTGCCGTTTTGAAAGCGGTCTTTATTGATGGAAGCGCCGTGGATGCCCCTTTCTTAGCAGCACCGATTTCTACAGTTTCAGGTCCCTGATTTCGACCGGCATTTTTTGACTGTCAAAGATTCAGACATCAGCCGATGTCCTTAAGTTTTCTACCGATAAGGTCGTCTTTTAATATGATTCAATTCGTGTGTGTGAACCATAAGCGCGGCGTTCACTAATAATTATACAGTTCATAAGCCTGATCGGCCCCACCGGATTGTCATTAAATCGTTGAAATCTAAGCACATTACAAAAATAACCTCCAAGGCATAAGGGTTGCATTCCGATTGCCATGCGGAGGCAGATCGTATGTTGTTAGCTCGCGTCTTTATCGTGTCGTGCTTTCTTGCGCTATCTTTTGCGCAGGCACAGACTCGCAATTGTGTAGGATTATTTCGCGTAGGCGCTGTTCCATCTGCCTTCAATAAATTCGAACAAATTATCAAGGGCAACCGAGAAGCGACACTTCTAAAATCCAACAAAGAACTCGTCGAGCGAGCCTATGGAACGGATGTTCCGATTGTCCATAGTTTCGAGGCAGAAGGCTCTGATTTTGCCAACATTCGACGGTGGTTCAGTGAAATTCGTCCCAGCTTTAAAAACAAAATCCGTGAAAGATTTGAAAAAGAAATAAATAATCCTGAAACCAAGCCTATACTTATCAACTGGTTGAGCCAACTTAAGCTCAGATCCGATCGGTTAATCGATGACATGATTGACTGGGGAGCCATGACCCTCAAAGAACGTTTTGATTACTTTTTGTCCGTCGAAAACCCTTTGCAGCTTTTGACTTCTAGTCAGGCGGATTTTTTATTTGAATCTCGTCTGGTAACGTATGATGACATTACCGTTAACAAAAAGGCTCCTCATGGAATCACTGTTGGTGATGATTTAGGCAGTTGGGAAGTGCGCTCGGATGGCGGGCAGGTCAATCGAGCCGCTTTTATGGCTCTTCGTGCTCAAGTGGAAAAGTTCTTGGATCAGAAAATCGGTCACCAACATCTATTTCATGCGTGGCCCAAAGACAATCTCGCACGACAAGAGATGGCCCCTCATTATATAGAGATTATGGATACCGCCACTTGGTATCTTTATTGGCGGCAAATGAAACGTACCGATACGGACTTATCGGGACGAACAGTTGTGGATCACCCCTACCTCGGCGTTTATTCCACGAATTCATTGGCGGAATTAATAGATGTTGTTTCATTGAATCGGGCGGAAGCGTTTCATGATAAGTACCGGTTGGTAGGAGCTCGAAATTTTCCAGCAAGTCCCGATATTCCGGCTCAGACAGGTTTCGTACCAGATTGGGAAATTCGCTCTGGGAATAAAGGGGTTATGCGGGAGTTTGTCGAAGCCGCCCTTGAATCCCGATTGGTAACCGGTGATTACCAAGGGATTAAGGCTTTCGGAAGCTACCAGTTTGATACTAATGCCAGCCTGCACTCGCTAACTCGCAGCTACCTTAGCCGAGGCGAAGTTAGTGTGTTGGAAAGATTTGAAGAGTCATTCCCGATGTTAACTTGGGGTAAGGCTGCTAATGCTAAAAACAATTACCGCACCAAAATCATTGCACCGCTCCTGCCCTGGGAAAATCGTTTTGATCTTAGTTATAAATGGGAAAAGTATAAAGAGGCACAAGCGCTTTATGCTCGATCATTAGTTGATATCGGCCGGGACTACTTGAGGGTGGTTCAAAACGCAGAATCAACACGTGCTCAAAAGCTGGAAGAAAGAAAGCGCGCTTTAACGCGTATCAAGCGAGCACTTAGAAAATTCGCAGGTACAGTAAGATTGGACTTAGACGGTGAGTTGTACTTGAAACCACGTCCGGTATCATTTCAAATTCCGTCTATTAACGTGAATTTAACAGGCCCCATCGATGCCAACCGAGTCGATCTTGGAATCGAATACTCAGTTCGCCTTCCTGATAATATGAAATTTCAATCGGAGGAAGCCCACACGGGAATTCTAGGCTTTGCCAAGGCCTTTGCCAGTAGAACAAATTTTGAGTCTCCAGTTCTCTATGGAAATGATGGTCACGGTCACGGCATCTCTGTCAAATACACGGTAAAAGATCCTCAACAGAATGAATGGCGGTTTGAATGGGATGGAATTCAACGTAAATACAATGAAGCTGGTGAGATCATTCAGGCCTATGATGGCCATATTGAAATAGTCACGCCTAAGTTTTCACCCCAATCGATCCAGGGCCCGATTGCCACTCTTTACCAAGAAGGTCGGGCGCGGGGATTGTTGCCTCGTCGGAATGCGGGCGGTGCCCATGGAAATTTCGATCTTTCGTTCTTGAAAAAGTATCCTGTGGAAGTGGGAACGAGGGCTGTCCTGAACCTGATCAGCTACTTTGAGTCAAATCAAGAAGTGATTTTATTTCTGTGGCAGCATCCGAAGCGTATTCACGCGGCTCATCCCGTAGTGCGCGCGCCTGAAATGGCCGAAAAGATTAAAAACTTTAACGGTGATTGGAACGATTTGGGTCGCCTTTTGTATGAGATTCGATACTTCAATACGTATGTGAATCGAAAGCCTAAGTATGTTCCTCTGAATTTAACGTCATTGATGACTCCGATTTTACCTGAGATTTATTATGAGCGTACGTTAGACATCAAAAATTCCCTGCAAGCTTGGTTTCCGAATTTTAACAAAGTATATGGACGTGGCGAAGCTCGATTCTTTGATGCCCCAACAGATGAAGTGATGGCAGCGCTTCATATTAAATATTTACGAGCGCTGTTAAACAAAAGCTTTAACTCCTCTGAACCCCTTGAGCTGAAGCCGCGCTTTAACGCGAAGCACATTGAGAGATGGAAGAAAAATCCAAAGCTTTGGAAGCAAGATGCAGAAAATCATCTCAAAGAGTTGGGTCTTGATCCGCAGGAATTTCAGTCTCTTATTTGGGACAGCTACATGAACCGAGTCACCAGCGAGTCCCGAAAAGTGGATTATCAAATTTATCAAGACTACTTACCCGCGAAATCCCTCTGAACTTTTAAAAGCAATTTTCCCCAGAGGATTGACCCGTCGAATTCTGTTGATTAGGGTTTTACAAGAAGAATCTACGGGGGAATTACAAAAATGACAGTTGGGATTTTTCATCGTGTGCTTTTGGCGCTTGTCATCAGTTCTTTCTGTGAAGCCAGCGGGATCACTTCTCTGGCACCATCACCACAACTGACTTATGTTCACGGGGTAAAATATCCGAACTCATTGGAAGAGGGAATTCGGCCGCTTTACTCCAAAGCCCTTAGTCCCCGGGATCTTTCCGAGTTGGGCGGTTTCAATGAGCTCCTGCCATTTGTAACACCGGCGCCAGACCAAGAAGATGCGAATTCCTGTATGTTGATGTCTTTGACTGGGGTGGCGGAGTGGTGGCTTCACCGGCTGACCGACACCACTCACTTTGTTCAGAATGGCCCCCTGGATTTAAGTGAAAGATGGTGGATGAATCTTTCTAACCAGTGGGACAAGACTGAAGATATTAACTATTGGTTCACCGATGCTGTTTATTTGTACAACACGTCCGCGGCGGCTTTGAACCGTGATTATCCCTTTGCCAAGAGTTGGTATAAAGAAACTGACGACGACATATGGGCTGTGGATCGCTTCGAGGAAGGGGCCACCTACGGAGCCCGCTACAACTGGATTGACGATACCGACAAGGTCAGAGCGCCCTTAGTGGAGCTGCCCCCCTTGGGACGAAAAGTCCTCTTCAAAGATCGCAACGAAAACCCCTGGGCTATCGGCAAGGCTCCGAAAAATATTGTTCAGAAAGTCATTGATGCTTTCAATCAGTACAAGTCACCGATTCAGGTGATCTATAACCATGAAGGATACTGGCACGCTGTATATGTGATTGGTTATGACGAGAGCATGTCCTCCCATGGATGTCCTTTTACAACAGATTCCTTGGCAGCCTTTCAGAAGGAAGCGGATTTATCTTATGCTGAAGGAGATGAATCTCGTGGACGTCGATTTGAGCGTTACAAAAGAGAGCTTACTAAGGCGCTTGCAAAGGGCGGAGGCTGTCAGCCCAAGGGAATGTTCTATGTGCGGGACTCCCAGTACTCGGATCCTTCGGAAGAGATTTACATTTATGATCCCACAAATCCGGCCGCAAATAGACCGTATTCAAAACGCATTGTGCTTCGTGAGTTTGATTGGATACGAACTATGGCCAATCACGTGAGTGTGATTTATCCCGCTAAAAATCCTGGGTCGCAGAGATAGTTTTTAGCACTTTGGGAATCGGAGTGTTGTAGATAAGAGTGGCGAAGTTCCAAGTTCCAAGGGAATCAAAATCCAATCCGCCCTTATGAATTCCAATGAGCCGTAAATTACGATCTTGGATGACGCCAGCTCCACTACTTCCCGGTTGTGTGTCACATTGATGATATAGAAATTCCGGTGAACGGGGAGGCGCATCGAGTTTGCGACCATAGCAGTATTGGGACCACTGAAGAGGCAACCCCTTCGGATGAGAAAATAAAGTAATGAGAGAATTATCGTAATTGGTTTTCTGAGTAGCCAAGGGTACAAAGGCTTCGGGATAGGGGTCTACATGAAACAAAACATAATCCCGACCAGGCCGATTTTGCATAACAAGTATCCGTTGGCACTGGGACTCTAAAGATTGAGCCTGTCCGCCCCGATACCCCCATCGTACGCGGATGTCCTCACACTTCTTATTGTATTGGACTGTTTCTGTGGCCTTGAAACAATGCCCGGCACTCACCACGTAGCCGCTCCCGATATGGGTGGCTGTGCAACCCATAGAGATACGACCAATGGATTTTACGATGTCGTAAAACTTAAGAGGAACATTATTGATACTTTCATCCACACCGACAAAGTCAATTTCACCGACGATACTGGATGGATACAAGATGTCCTCAGCTCCAAAACCAGGCGCTATAAAACTTAAAGAAGCCAAGATAATCGAAGTTAGGAAAGTAAGTTTCACTCTTAATAACTTATCGAATTTCAAATAGCTTGAATAGCATTTTGGCCGACTCCAGCCTCATCAAAAGCCCAGAAGGGCCTGATTTTTAGCACAACAGCCAGTCAATGCCTGGCTGTTGGATTGAGAAGAGGGTTGGAAAGAAAAGTTTAGAATAGTCGCTATTCAAAAGTTTCAGAGGACAAGTCCTCTAGTTCCTGCGTCTCGAGGTTATAAAAAATTTGTTTAGTATCACTTAGACCTTTTTCCGGTGCAGAGTTGCGGACAGAAACCCTAAGAATCTTACCATCTTTAATGCGAATTGAAGAAGTTCTTATCCATCCATTTTTTGTGGCAATCTTGGCATTTTCCCCGACATATACCAAAAAGCTTGAATGGGCGTTTGAGTACTCCTTACTGAAATCAGAATTATCAATCAATCGAATAACTCCAGTTTTCTCAGAAACAGCAATGATGAAATTTATATAGCAACCTTCGTCTGATTCTTCACATTTAGAATTAAATTTCAGAAAAGGGGTATCTATACGAATACTTTTCCCCATTATGATCATTGACGGAGAAATAAAATTCGGGTCGCTTGAATACCCATATCTTAAATATTTTATTTTTTCAAAAAAGCGGCCCTGTAACCAATCACTTTTCCTTTTCGCAATTTCATTTCTTATACTATCCGTTGGAGGATTTGAGTCAGTAAAAAATTGAAATCCACCTCG
Source organism: uncultured Pseudobdellovibrionaceae bacterium (assembly GCA_964515195.1). GTDB lineage: Bacteria > Bdellovibrionota > Bdellovibrionia > Bdellovibrionales > Bdellovibrionaceae. Next base: position 31,729 of record CAZETK010000027.1, on the reverse strand, counting down.
TTCGAGTTCTATCGGCAAGTTAATTGAAGAATCATTTTTATCTTGAAGGCGGTAATTAAGTCTACCATCTAAAAATACCGTAAGCCAAGCTGTAGGATAACCACTGAAGCTATAGTAATCGCTGCTATCGAAGAGCAAAGACCTTCCTTCATAAGTTAATGAGGCTTGAACAGAGCTATGAATCCCGCTTGAAGGATCGGGAGTGAAATTAAAAAAACTTTTTTTAAACTCACCCTGCGCTTTGTCCACATACTCCATATAACTGCAAGAACCATAATTTTTATCGCCCTTGCCAACTTGAAACAGAACCGGAAAATCCAAACTTTCCAGGCATCTTACTCCATTATTTTCATAGAGTTCGTTTAATTTTCTTAGGTTGTATCGCTCGACGGCGGGACCAGCCAGTAAGCCGATAAGGCTTCTTACAAAAAGAGAATTTTGAATGTCGCTAAACCTTGCTTCTCGATAAAAAATTTCATGAAGGAAGAGAGCGGCAATAGAGTCGTCATTCATCAAAGAAAGCAGGTCGGTATTGATTATGTATGTTTTGTTGTTGGGAAGGTGTCTATTCTCAATGGGATTTTGTACAGCGGCTTGTGCCAGCAAACATCCCTTTGGATAGATTGTCAGTTTCGTATCATTGACGATGGGCATCTCGGCATTACTCACCCACAATGTGTCATTATTGAGGAGATCATTTAGCATGGCCTTGTAAACATGGGCCCGTGTGGGGCTGATCTTAGCTAGGCGGTTTAAGACGTAATCGATTTTTTCATTAAAGGTTTTACCGGGGCCAAAATCCAGAGGGACACGATTGGCACGTGCTTCCCAAAGATCCAGGAGTTCAACCGTGTAATGACCATTACGCTCACAGATCAAGGCGCTACCGCCACCGCCGTCTGCCCCACCTAGGGGTTTAATCCCGTTAAAGAATTTCAGAGAATTATAGGTGCTCTCATAGATATTTTTTAAGCCCTGATTTCGTAATTCTGGAGTGGGCTGTTTTTCTAGCCACTTGATCGAAGGTGGAAGCTTGATGGTAGGAGCTTTGATCGTAGCAACATTCGTTGTCCCGATTTGATACGATTTCAAGTCCGTATCGAAACGCAGCTGGGAAGTAACGTTTTGGGCGAAACCCTGTGAACTTAGTAAACAAACCGACATGCCTACGCAGGCTCTAATTATCCGAGTGATCATTTTAATTCTCCTCTTGTTAAACGATTCAAAATTGATTCCTATTTTTGCTACACGGGAGAATATCGCTGCGCATCAAAATATTAAATAACTAATTTATAAATTTGATAACTATAAATTATCAAATATGATAACTGAAGTGCTAAGGCGCTGAAAAGATTAAATATGTCGTCCCTCCCTTTTGGCGAAAATGATTACCGCTCGGCCCTTCGTAAGTGGGTGGCCGAGCGGCCCAACCGGGGCCGTGGTGAGCTAAAGGCCATGGCCGAAAAGATCGGGGTCCCAAGCCCCGTCTTTTCACAAATTCTGTCGGGCGCCCGTGAGCTTTCCGAAGATCATGCCTATTTGCTGTGTGATTACATGGAGTTTACAGGCCACCAAAGGGACTACTTTATTACTTTGGTCCAAATTTCACGGGCGTCCCATTACGGTTACAAGGAACACCTCAAAAAAAAGCTCGAACAGATTCGCGAGAAAACACAAAATCTTTCCACCCGTCTAGAGTATGAGGCCACCCTGACCGAAGCTGACCAGGCCGAGTTCTACTCCTCCTGGGTGTATTCAGCGGTTCGACTTTTTAGTGGGATGAGCCCTCACGGCGTCAGTCTGGAAGAAATATGCCGGGAATTTCACCTCGAGCGGGACCGCGCCATTCACATTATTCAATTTTTACTACGCGCGCGCCTGATCGGGATAAAAAACTCACTGTACGTGATGGGGCCTTCACGAACTCATGTTGCAAAGGATTCGCCTTTTGTATCACGACACCATACCAATTGGCGAATCCGAGCCACCGAGCGCTCACAGAATCTGAAATCCCACGAGTTAATGTTCACAAGCCCTCTCACACTGAGCGAACAGGACTTTTCGCAACTGAAAGAAAAAATGCTGGCCCTGATTCAAGAGGTTTCGGAAACAGTAAAAGAATCCCCCTCAGAAAAATTGGCTTGTTTTAATTTGGATTTTTTTGAGGTGAAATAGAGGCCGCAGGCTACTGTCACTTCTGTCCATTGTGGCTTGGCGCGTCCGGAAACACGGCCTGGCACCTAGTTGAATATTGTTGGAGGCAATATCGTGCAAATACAGCTGTGGTAATGACCGGTGCGATCAGGTTCACGATAGGTACATAATAGATCAGGCCCGTTATAAGACCCCATCCTAAAAGGGGTTTCGAGTTTCGACTGACAAAGGGTTGAATCTCCTTTCCATCAGCGATTTCCACCATAATCTCCCAGGGGAAAAGGCGAGAGTTCAGCCATGAAATCAATAAATAAGGAATAATGACGGCTCCGCCGGGAATAATCAGCCACAGAGGTAGAGTGACGATCCAGGCGACAAAATATTTGAATGAATAAAGTAAAGAGGTCCCCACGCCTGTAAAAATAGAATTGGTATGGGCTTTTAGCTGAGGATATTCCCGTTGGCGAAGATCCTTCACCATAATGGGAACCAAAAGCAATGAGGTGATAAACATGGCCGTAATCAAGGCGGCGGGTAAAATCACAACCAGAATAAAGGCCGCCACAATCACGGAAGAAATAGGATCTTCTGTGATGACAAACAAAGGTGAGAGCATTTCGACCAATTTTTGCACAAGGGTCCAACTATAGAACTGAATCCCCAGTCCCATAATCCAATCCCACATCAGCATGGTGATGATAAACCAAATGGCAAAGGACCCTAAAAAGGGCACGATCATAACAGCTAAAATTCGGGGCCGAAGAAGATCCTTGAGGGATTCGATCAAAATAGAGAAGGCATTTGTCATAGAAAAGCGATAATTCAAGGGTCCCTCGGTGCCTAGCTCTGTCTTTAAGCGTTAATCTTGCGAGAAACCCTGGGCTTCATAGAACCTTTTGAAATCACTTCCCGTTCGCCAGAGGTTGGGCGACTTGGGCTTGCCAGGCGATAGGGGATCACGTAAATCACCCTCATGAACCTAACAGAGTTGCTTCAGTACCCTGAGTCCAAGCGTGATTTTAATTGGGAAAGCCATTTTTTTGATGAGCTTCTGAAATCAAAGGTCAAGCTTCTAGATGAGGGGCCTCAAGTGGGCCCTGATAATTGGCCCTATCTTCTCGTGGAAACGGGAGAGGGCGCTGATGAGCCCCTTATCAATATTGTGAAATGGCTTTCCGACAAAGGCATCGGCTTAGTTGTCAATCCCCATAAACCCTATCCCGATTATGTATTCCCTTGGGGCATGATCTGGAATTTTCGCGAGACAGGATTGTTTCGCTTCGCCGCACCTCCTATCATGGAAGGAAAGGTGGAGTTGCAATCAAGCGTAGGTCTGCACGCAGGTCCTCCCACCTCTGAATATCTTCCGGATTATGTTCGGAATCTTTTAAAACAGTTTTTCCGTGATCAGGGCTTATTACAAGTCAGGATCCTGATGGTAAGCCAGGATCGAAAACATTATGATTTGGCTTTTTCACTAGAGTCATTAGGAAATCCGCCCGAGCAAGAGCGGGCTGGAATCGCAGAGGCCATCAGTTGGTTTTTGCCAACCCACTACTCCGTTCTTCTAACAAGTGAAAAAGGATTACCGGCCTTTGTGGCGATCTAATCTAGAAACTGTTTAGTCAAGTTCGCCCGGAGCTGGCAATAAATCCATCAGACATTCCCGCCAGTACTCAGGTGCCTCATCTGCATAGTTAATGGCAATATGAAAGCCGTCTTTTCCTAAAAATTGCGTTCTTGCGACGATACCTGATAGCTCTAGATTCATATCGTCAAGACGAATATAGATACGTTCGCCCACAAGCGAGTCGATGCTTAAATTTTGTCGAAGCTTGGGAGCAATCAAATCATTACGATGAACTAAAATCAAAAGACCTGTGGCAGATGCTTGAATAATTTTGGCTTCACGAGTCAGTTTTGAAAAATCAGACAAAGAGGCGATATAGGAAACATTAACAGGAGCAAGAGTCTTTCGTGGAGCGGAGCGCTCTTTTTGGCGAACGACCTTTTTGGGTTTCACAGGGTTTTTACTAGCGTGTTTTACTCTCATAATCATGTCCTTCAGAATCTACTTAATGACTCATCGGCCATGACTGGACCAAAGTTTAACTTTTTTTGATCGCAATCGCGTAAGAAAAGTCCAGTCTCTTTTGGGACCAGCCTGTTATATCACCAATACGAAAACGATATGTCTCATCTTGAACCAAATCCCAGTCGCTCAGGGAAATTTGAGAGATGGTCTTAAAGCTATTATCACACTTATAAACAGCTTCCTTGGCGACCCACAAAGCTTCATGCCCAGGAGCGACCGATCGCTCTTCAGAAGTCGAAACGCGTCCGACAACTTTTGGGTTTAACCGAGATGTGTTTTCAATATCAAACCCCACGGGTTGCGAGCAAACAACATAGCCGCCCATATCGCTACAATGGCTGATCGAGACGAACAGTCTGTGCAAAGTGGGAAGTGCTTCTAAATCTAGAACAGAATCATTCACCTCATCAGAGTGATTTCGTTTTAAGTAATCTAAAAGCGCTTCGCGGATTTTTATTCTATGTGCGGGGCTCTGGCTGCCCCAGCTTTTTTGAAAGCGGAAGGCAAGGGCTTCTCCGTCAAGAGTTGTGGCCACGTGATCAAAAAAATCCTGAAGAAGCGTCACCATCCCTTAGAGTCCAACGAACTCAAACCGTTCAGGCCATTGGACTTTTTCACCGTTGGTGATGGCCATCATGCGATCCAAGGAAACTTGAGCTTTTATGCGAACAGATTCAGGCAAGTGGATCTCGGGCTGCAAAGTGGTTAAGGCCATACGGATCTTTTCTAGATTGTTGAGCTTCATGTAAGGGCAGTTGTTGCAGTTGCATGAACCATCCTCAACGGGGGCTTGAATCAGCTCCACATCAGGACGGGCCTTTTTCATTTGATGGAAAATCCCGGCCTCTGTAGCCACAATAAACTTTTTCGAAGGATTTTTATTCACTTCTTCCAAGAGACGAGAAGTAGAACCTACAACTTCAGCGTACTGCAATACGGCTTCCTCGCACTCGGGATGGGCAATCACAATGGCATCGGGGTGTTGCAGCATCAGCTCATAAAGTTTTTTGGCGTTAAACAGAACATGGACCTCACAAGCCCCTGGCCAAAACTCCATAGTGCGATTGTATTTTTTGGCCAAAAACTTTCCTAGGTGTTGATCGGGACCAAACAAAACTTTTCGATCTTTAGGAATGCTTTCTAACACTTGTGCAGCATTTGAAGAGGTGACAATCACATCCGAAATGGCTTTAACCTCGGCGGAAGAATTGATGTAAGTCACAGCTACACCATGGGGATTTTTCTCGCGCCAGGCTTTGTATTCGTTAAATGGAGCGCCCTTTACCAGCGAGCAGCTGGCCTCAAGATCCGGAACTAAAACTTTCTTAGAGGGATTGAGAATCTTCACGCTTTCGGCCATAAAGACCACGCCTGCCAATAAAATAACATCCGCTTTTGTGGTTTGACCCATTTTGGCCAGACGAAAACTATCCCCCACATGGTCCGCCACATCCTGAATATCGCCCTCTTCATAATAGTGGGCCAGAATAACGGCATTCTTCTCTTTTTTAAGCCTTTCAATATCAGCGACAATGTCTTGCATAGTAGGCCTCGCGTGGAAGTACTGGGGCTTTCGACTTGAGTACGAGGCCTCAGCAAGTTCGAGGCGAAGAGCTGGAATTACAGAGTGGCTCCGCCTTTGAGAACGTTAATAATCGATTTTGAGACACTCTTCAATGATTCAAATACTCCAACGCCTTCATGGGCACGGGCTTCAAACTCGGGGGCGTTGTAGGGGTTCAGGGCCGTGCGCAATTCCTTTAGGCTTGAGGCATTTGGCAAGTCCCGCTTGTTGTACTGAATAATCAATGGAACTTCGCGAATATCATAGCCCTGTTGTTCGAGATTGGTTTTGAGATTGTTCAAGGCTTCGATATTTTCTTCCATTCGCTCTTTTTGGCTGTCGGCCACGAAAATAACACCATCCAAGCCCTTGAGGATCAACTTTCGAGAGGCATCGTAAACCACTTGGCCTGGAACGGTGTAAAGATGAAATCGGGTTTTGAAACCACGGATTTCCCCTAACTCCAGCGGAAGAAAGTCAAAAAACAAAGTGCGTTCGGTTTCAGTGTTGAGATTAACAAGGCGGGATTTCTGATCGGGATTGGTTTGGGAATAGACCCATTGCATATTGGTGGTTTTACCGCCCAAAGAAGGCCCGTAATAAACAATCTTACAGTGGATCTCTTTTGCGTTGTAGTTAATGAACGACATATTTAAATCTCAACCCTGTTTTGAAGAGCACGTCCCATGGTTCTTTCATCGATGTAATCAATATCACTTCCAATCGGGATCCCTTGAGCAATTCGACTCATGCGCACGCCCTTACCTTGTAGAAGGCGGCTGATGTATAGAACCGTGGTGTCGCCTTCTAGGTCGGAATCCAAGGCCAGGATGATTTCCTTAATATTGGAACTTTCAACACGCTTGATCAGTTCGGCAATTTTCAATTGTTCAGGTCCAATGCCTTCTAGGGGAGATAAAGCGCCGTGAAGCACATGGTAGCGTCCGTTGAAGGCTCGGGAAGATTCAATTCGGTCGATGTCAGAGGGCTCCTCAACCACGCACAGAAGATCATCGCGGCGTTTAGGGTCTGAGCAGTAAATACATAAATCCGTGTCCGTGAAGTTGAAGCAATTAGGACACTCGTGAATTTCAGCTTGAACCCGCTCAAGCCCCTCTTTCAAACGATCAGGGTACTCTTCCTTGTTCTTCAAAATGTAATAGGCCAGACGTTGTGCTGTCTTGGGCCCAATACCCGGGAGCTTCGAGAGCTCATGAACAAGTTTTTCGAGAGCGGGAATTTGTAACATAGTTTAATTAAAACAAGCCCGGGACACCAAGTCCACCCGTAATTTTCTCCATTTCCTCTTGGGAGGTTTTCTTCGCTTTTTGGACGGCGTCGTTAACGGCGGCCTTGATCATGTCTTGAAGCATTTCAGCATCTCCCGCCTTCATCACTTCGGTGTCGATCGTCAGCGTGGCGATCAAATGCTCGCCGGTCACGATAGCCTTAACAGCGCCACCACCGGCGGTGCCTTCATATTCGCGCTTTGCCAGCTCCTCTTGAGCTTTCTTCATCTTCATCTGCATTTGGTTGGCCTGTTTCATCAATTGAGCCATGCCACCGGGCATTCCTCCGCCTTTTCCAAACATAAGAGTCTCCTTTAATGTCTATTTTGATCCCCGAGGGACCGTTTTAATTTCACCTTTAAAAATCCGCTGAGCCGCTTGCACAGTCGGGTGGTTTTTAAGTTTTTCTTCAATCTCTTTTTCTTGGGCCGCTGTCTTGCGGGCCATCATTTTGTGAGCGGATTCACCCCCGGCCACCTTACGGGCCGAGACCAATTGAAAGCTATAGTTTTCACCCCAAAGCGTATCAATAAAGCCCTGAAGCTTATTGCGGCTGTCTTCGTCTTTAAAAGTTTCTAGCAAGAAGATCAGCTTTTCAGGAACAGCCAAACGAATAATGCGCCCCTCTTCAGAAACAAACAGAAGACTTTCAATTTTAGCAGTGAAAATCGGATCCTTACTGCGAATATCGTTCACAAAAAGCAGCCATTTCTCAGCTGGAGTGGCGGCCTTTAGAAAAGCTTTTTGCGGAGCCGCCGCTTGAGCCTTGGTCGCACCGGCTCCTGTCGAGGAAACAAAACCTTTAGCGCTTGGAGTGGCAGAAGCCATGCTTCGCGAAGTCAATTTTTTAGAGTTACCAGGGCTTGGCGGTGAAGACAGAGCTGATTTGCCCTCTGCCGTCTCGCTGACTTCGCCAGCTAAGAGTTTTTGAAGATCCACCAGGCGTGGGGCCTGAGCCATGCGCAAAAGCCCCATCTCAAGCACAATCTGCGGGTCCGAAGCGCGAGCCACATCTTGAGCCGTCTTCAGGGCCATATCAAAAAGGAAGTGTAGGTTGTCTTCGGTCGTATGAGTTGCTAATTCCACCAGAACATTGATTTCCGAATCGGGCCGATCAATGATTTCGAACTGCGCACCCGCTACTTTCACCAAGGTCAAAGTGCGAATAGACTCGACAAGGTCGCGAGCGAACAGCTCCGGGTAGATCCCCGAAAAATTCAGCTTTTTTAAAATTTCCACAAGAGTTTGGGTGTCCGAGTCTAATAAAGACCTTAAAGTTTCCAATAAGAGCGAGCGATCCGTCAGGCCTAAAATTTCAGAAACCTTGGCCGATGTCAGCGGGCCGTGAGCAAAGCTAATGACTTGATCCAATAGTGTCTGAGCATCGCGCATGCTCCCATCGCCCTGACGGGCCACAAGCCAAAGGGCGTCTTCTTCAAATTCTACATTTTCCTGATCACAGATCGTCTTGATGTGATCCATAATCTGACGTGTGGAAATGCGGCGAAAATCAAAACGCTGACAGCGAGATAAAATCGTTTGCGGAATTTTATGAACTTCCGTTGTCGCCATAATGAAAATCACATGGCTAGGTGGTTCTTCCAGGGTTTTCAAAAGGGCATTGAAGGCCGAGGTGGACAGCATGTGCACCTCGTCGATGATATAAATTTTGTACTGACCCTTGCTGGGTCGGTAAGAAACGCCATCTCGAAGTTCACGAATGGCATCGACGCCGTTATTGGAAGCTCCATCGATTTCGATCACATCAACGGCGCGGCCTTCCGAAATTTCCACGCAGGACTCGCAAACTCCACAGGGCACAAAGTCCTGGGGGTTCTCGCACCGCAAGGCCTTCGCCAAGATGCGGGCCGAAGATGTTTTTCCAGTTCCGCGAGGGCCAGTAAAAAGTAAAGCGTGAGGTAAGCGATTATTACGAAGAGCGTTTTGCAATGTCTGAGTAACATGGGTCTGTCCGACAACATCGCCAAATATTTGAGGTCGGAATTTTCGGGCGATGACTTGGTAAGACACTGCAATCCTTAAAAGATAAAGTGGCTAAGCCGATAAAACCGAAAAGCGACCCAGCCAATAAAGCCGAAAAGTGGCCGGGCCACCCTGTCGCAGACTCTCCGAGGTACCGTTGCTTCCTTTCGGACCTAGCGGGATTATTCAGAGTGATCTCGCAGAGGACCCAGCCATAGACGGTGTACATGACGCGAGCCCTTTAGGCAGTCCCTAATGCTTCGCGCAATGCGTAATTATCCAGGAAATACCCTCTTATAAGGTCCTTAAAATACCACACTTTTCTTAAATTATTGCTCTTAGAAAAACCATTGCAGCTGAACTTCGGGATGAACCGACGAATCATAATAATCATTCTGAGGACGAGCCGAAGTCGAGCTTTCAAAAAGTCTTTCAAGATTATAGGGCGTCGATGTGACAGAAAATCCACCTTGAATTAAATACGAGGCCTTTTTATAGGCCACACTGAAACCCGAATGAATCTGAGGATAGCGAGCTTTAAGTCCCAACACCCCAAACTCCAAATTAACCGACCATCTTTCTGTAAAGCTCAAAGAGTGTAAGGTCGAAATCGACAATTGATACTTTTCATCATTGAAGGGCTCGCGACGCAAAGAAAACGGAATGGTTTCATCCCAAAAGTACATGTAATTTCCGGTCAGATAAAGACGATAGTAAGGATTGACTTCCACTTTGCCAGTTAGCCAAAGAATGCCGACTTCCTGGCGATAGTAATCATCACCATAGTGATCGCTTTTCAAATAGGCTAGTTGGACCGATACGTTTTGAATCAACTTATTTTCACGATCCCAGCGCTGACGAAGAAAGATATTGTTCGAGTTATAACCCCACATCATCCATGTGCTGGTGCCTATAATAAAATGATCCGTCGGAGAGTAGCTCGCCAAATAGCTTCCCAAACTCCACGTGCCTTTTTTGGGTGTCTCTGTCGTCACGGCAAGATTGTGCCCAAAAACTACGGACTCGGCCCAAGCTGCGGAGGCGAAATGCCAAAAAGCGAGAATCAGGAAAAAAAGTTTAAGAGGGGCCTTCATAGCATCTCGACAATAAAGGTGTAATCTTCGGCCTCGTCGGTGAGGTGATTATGAAAGTGACCTTTAAGCTCTAGCACTTGAGCCCCTTGTTGCACCTTTTCGAAATGAATCAGACTAAGCTCAGTTCGTGGGCTGGGGAAGTAGGGGTGGTTAAAATAAATCAAATCTAAAAAGGGTAAATCCTGTGCACTCACGGCATCTGACGAAAAAACAGTTCGCCCCAAGCCAGGAATCAAATTGTGGGAGTTATAAAACTTCTGCTTCACTAGAAATTCGCGAACGTGATGCTGACCGCTTGAGAGAAACATTTTGAATATTTGATACTCGGCTAGCGTCTGTAACCTTTCGCCTGTGCGCAGGTGTAGGACGTACTGATAGCTCGGAAGAAATGACAAGGTCAGATCAAAATCCGGAACATTGTAGAAGAGTTCTTTAGCTTTAAAGGTACGGGACCAACCGGCACAATGGTTGTTATCGGCTCGGTGGTCATTACAGGGAATTTCAAACTGCATCAACCCCGAGGACACGATAGGATTGCGCCGACCGTCCAGCCGAATCAAAGATTCAACCTTGAGCTGTCCCACGTAGCTCCAATCAGAGGGAATGTAATAGGCGAAATAGTGGTATTCACTTTGACTGGTAAAACTGTCTCTAATCAGGGCGAAATCGGCGTCCCAGTCCGTTTGAGTTTCGGTCTGACCATGTTTACTTAAAACACGCCGGCGTTCATCTTCATCGATAACACGCCCGGAATCACAAGAAGTTGTGATTAGCGAAATTGTCAGAAGCAACAGGCTTAGTAACCTTCGTAGCATCGAAGTCTTATAGAAGGAGTTCGAATATCCATCAAGACGATTTTACTAAGAACCTATGTTAAGGCGCTCTGTAAAAAAGAGCGCCTTAAGATATATAAGGCAGCTAGGCTCTTAACCTTAGTGAGTTAAGGCCTTTTTAAGATTCTCGTCCAGCTTTTCCAAGAAGGGCTCTGTGTTCATGTATTTATCAGGAGTGACTTTGTCTCCGTGGATACAAACAGCCAAATCCTTCGTCATGAAACCGGCCTCCACCGTCTCGACACAAACTTTTTCAAGGGTTTGCGCAAATCGAATCAGATCTTGGTTGTTATCCAATTTTCCGCGGTGCTCAAGTCCACGGGTCCAGGCAAAGATAGACGCGATCGGATTTGTGGAAGTGGGTTTGCCCTGCTGGTGCTGGCGGTAGTGGCGAGTCACAGTTCCATGAGCCGCTTCTGCCTCTAAAGTTTTTCCATCAGGTGTGATCAACACGGAAGTCATCAGGCCCAAAGATCCAAAACCTTGTGCCACTGTGTCGGACTGGACGTCTCCGTCGTAGTTCTTACAGGCCCATACAAAGTTGCCATTCCACTTTAAAGCACTGGCCACCATGTCGTCTATCAGGCGATGTTCGTAGGTGATGCCAGCCTCTTGGAATTTGCCTTTAAACTCTTTTTCATAGAGCTCTTGGAAGATATCCTTAAAGAAACCATCGTATTTTTTTAAAATTGTGTTCTTTGTCGAAAAGTACAGAGGCCACTTCTTAGTGAGAGCCATGTTGAAGCACGAACGGGCAAAACCACGTATGCTTTCTTCGGTGTTGTACATAGCAAGGGCGACGCCATCCCCTTTGAAGTTGTAAACTTCGTGAGAGATCTTTTCGCCATTCTCACCTTCAAAAGTGATGGTCAGCTTTCCTTTGCCCTTGGTTACAAAATCAGTGGCACGGTATTGATCACCAAAGGCATGACGACCAATACAGATCGGAGCGGTCCAATTGGGAACAAGCCTAGGCACGTTTTCACATATAATGGGCTCACGAAATACAGTTCCATCCAGAATATTTCGGATGGTGCCGTTAGGTGATTTCCACATCTGCTTTAAGTTGAACTCCTTTACGCGGGCCTCATCGGGCGTGATGGTGGCGCACTTGATGCCGACATTGTATTTTTTAATCGCTTCGGCGGCCTCTACAGTGATGCGGTCTTCGGTTTTATCACGGCTCTCCATGCCCAAGTCGTAGTACTTGATGTCCAACTCCAAGTAGGGAAGGATCAGTTTATTTTTAATGAAGGCCCAAATGATGCGAGTCATTTCATCGCCATCAAGCTCAACAACGGGATTGGCAACTTTGATTTTTGTCATGCTTTTATAATCCTTTGAGAGTAGAATCTGTGGATAGATACAATAGTTGGAATAAAGTTACAAGGGGCTCTGCCGCTCCAGGCACTTTTCAAGAGCTTCCGTTTCAGAGGCCCAATAATTGAATGTGTTAAAGTCCGGAAATAGCCTTGGAAAACTGGGATCATTCCAGCGCTTGGCAATCCAAGCTGCATAACCCAAGATTCGAAAGCCGCGCAGTAAAGGAATCCATTCAAACTGGTGCCACGGAAAGTGGCGCAGCTCTTCATAGCCTTCCAAAAGGTGGTCCCGCTCGAAAGTAAACTCAGCCTCATCCGAAAACAGCATCCAAAAATCCTGAACCGCAGGGCCCATCACATGGTCATCAAAATCCACTAGGAAAAAGTTTTGATCTCGCTCTAGCAGGTTGCCTTTGTGAAGGTCCCCGTGAATACGGATGAACTCGGAAGGCTTGATGGTTTCCTCGTAACGACGAAGAAGCTCTTCCGCCGCCAGTGTGTAGCGTTGTCGTAAAGCAGGGTCGATCCATTCTTGCAACTCATGAAGAGCCTCCCAGCCTGAGGGGTGGCTTTCGGTGGTCATCGACAACCGGTAGCGGGCTTTTTTTCTTTCGCCTACATTGTGAATGCGGGCGAGCAGGCGCCCAATCCGGGGCCAATCAAAATCCAGAATTTCTGTTACAGAGCGGCCTAGGAAAAGCGGAAAAAATGAAACCCACATATCTTTGAACTCAAGAATGGTGGATCCATTTTTAAGCTTAGCAGGCTGATTGACCTCAATGTCTTCAGACCCTAGCTCCCATAAAAATTCATGCTCTTCTAGAATTTGTTCGCGGCTCCATCGGCCTGGTCGATAAAATTTGGCGACGATCTGGGATTTGTCTTCGAGCTTGATTCGAAAGACGCGATTTTCGTAGGAGTTCAGTTGCAAAAACTCACCTGTGGGTTGAAAGCCCGCCTCTTCTGTGGCGTCCATCACAAGCTCGGGTTGAAGGTCAAAAAAATCATGGGCCATATTTTCGAACCAATATTCGTAAAGTTAAAACGGATATCAGGACTCCGATCGCAGAGCCTATCCACACGTCACTTACAAAATGGGCCAAGGTGACGGCTCGGGTAAAGGCCAAATACAGTGCTAATGTAAAAATATAGGGTGCGGACTTTGGAAAAACATAAGCCACAACAGTGGCAACCGAAAACAGTGTTTGGCTGTGACCCGAAGGAAAGCTTTGCCAATGGTGATGGACATTGAAGAAATCAAAAATAAATGGATCGTTATCCGGTGCCTTATGGGGGCGCTGTCGTCCCAGTAGAAACTTAAATAGATGAACAACAATGCCGGATGTCAGCATGCAGGCCAATAGATACGCGGATTTGCGGCGTAGTTTTTTCCACACAAGGCCAACCAGGCCCAGAATAATATAAACCTCTGCGGCCCCTATCTCTGTGATTTTACGATGAAATAACCAGACCTGCACCATCTCGGGTGAGCCAAAATACTGAGCAAATTTTTGATCGACAAAATAAGCTGATAAGCCAGCGAGAATCAGGGCCACCGAAAGAACTACTAGCCAGATTCGCCAAAAACGAGAAGTATTTGCAAAGATCCAATTGTTGAGCATTCATGTGATGATGCTCGAAAGTGGGGGCGCGGGTCAACAGGGCCACATGGTTCCCACCGAGGCTAGGCATAGGGATTGCTTTTACAGCATGACGGGGAATGAAACCACGTAAAGGGGGACATAATGACACTATCTAATTATTTAATTGTGGGACTTTTAAGCTTAGCCACTGCCGCTCAAGCTTATGTAGTACCGCCACGCTCAGGAAGTGGCGATAGCTACGGACCCATCGGAGGAATTGGTCCTGATTATGGTCCTCAGCCTGGTTACGGTCCCGAGCCTGGTTACCCTGGAAATCCAGGCCATCCCGGTTACCCGGGGCATCCTAATCAACCCGGTCATCCTGCACAGCCTTATCCCGATCAAGGTGCTCACTTTCAAAAGGAGGCCCGTGTTCACCGGCTAATTCGCGGTGAAGTTTTAAATTTACGCCGCTTGGCCGACATCGATATGAACTTTCGTGATTTCCGAGTTCAATCAGTCTCTGTACAGATGCGACCAAGCCGGTACGGAAACGCTAACTTACAACTTTTAGTGCGCAACCGAGTTGAAGACGAGCGCAGTGTTTACAATGAAAATTATATTGTCCTTTATCCTCGGGGATTTTCAGAATTGGGAACTGATACCAACTCACTTCGTCTTCGAGTCAATGGTGAAATCTACATTGATCGCATTATCGTGGATTTAGTGCGCGACGGTTATCCCGGTGGTGGTGGCCATCAGCCCAATCCTCCCGCCTATGGAGAGCAGATTGTTCAGCTTCCTCTTCCTGGTTACATGGCTCCCAGCTCGCGGTTGGATTTAACTCCTTACATTGACGTCAACCGCTACCGTGGAATGACTTTGGTGGGTGTTGAGATCACAGCCAATGCGCGCCATAACGCCGCTTTGTTGGATGTACTTGTGAATAGCTTCAATGAAGGAACGCTGACTTTGAACCGCTACTCATCAGCTCAACGTGTGAATTTGCGACAAAGACTCGTACTTGGTAGCAGCTTTGGAAGCCTAGTGCTCTTGCCGCGCGGCGACTCTAACATCAGGTCGGTGAGGTTAATTCTTCGCCGATAGATCCCAGAGCGAAAAGGGGGCCTACACGGCCCCTTTTTTATTTCTTTGGAATATTCTACTTGAAGAAGCGATTGAAGCTTTGATGGAATTGAGTGAGGGGGGAAGTGATGCATGCGCCAGATTTAAGCTCGTACATGGATTACCGTAAGTATTTGGCTGATTTTTACGCCTTTAAGCGAGAGCAGACCAAAAAAGATTTACGTCCCTATAGCTATCAAATGTTTTCAGCCGCAGCGAATATCAAGTCACCCCAATACCTGCGCCTGATTATCGAAGGAAAAAGAAATCTTTCCGAAGATATGGTGTTGAAGTTTGCAAGGGCCTTGGGGCTTCATAAAGAGGCCACAGATGAGTTCAAAGCCTTGGTGCTTTACACCCAGGCCACTGAACCCGGCGAACGTAACCGCTTTTTGAAAAGCTTGATGGAAAAGCGGGTCAGTCAAAAAATCAAATCCGGCGAAATTGACTCGAAAACTTTTGAAAAGATTCCTGGCTGGGTCACATGGATCCTATACGCTATGGCCGACCAGCAAGACGTTAACTTCGAGCCCTCTCAGTTGAAGCAACTCTTGGGCGAGAAAGCGACTCTTGAAGAAATCCAGGCCTCTTTGAATAAGCTTCTCGAGTCCGGTGAGCTGACTCGGGATGAAACAAGCGGGCAAATTAAAAAAGCACGTCCTTTGATGGAAAGCGCTGACAATATCCCGGTAGCTCTTGTGCGAAAGCTGCAAGGCGAACTTCTTTATTTGGGAATGGAATCTTTGTTCCAAGACGATCCCCTGGAGCGCGAATTCGGAACAGTTACTTTGGCCTTAACGGCCGCCGAGTTTGAAGAAATCAAATTCAAGTTACGCCAGATGCGAAAGCAGCTAACGAAAGACAACTCGATCAATCGCACTCAAGGGCCGGGTGAGCGCATTTATCAGCTGAACATACAGCTATTCCCTGTCACGAAGGCGGTGGAAGACACGAAGGCCAAGAAGGAAGACAAAATGAAAAGCCTTCTTCAAAGCCTTGTGACTCAAGCCGAAAATAGCAACGTATAGTCCTTTTTCTTTTTTCGAATTCTGATGGAATGAGTGGTTTTGGAGCCTCTCTTTTCATCAAGATTTAAGCGTGAAGGGGTTTGCTGCGTTCAGACTAAAATTTCATGAGAAGACAGAGTCTGGGTGCAGAAAATAATTTTGATAACTTCTCGCAATTTTAGAACTGTTCGTTATGTAAGCACGCAAATGTTAAACTTAAGTCGAGTTTTTGTTACAGAATCTTAAAATTGGTATCATAAAGGCCCCAAAAAATGGGCAGTCATGTGGAAAACTCTGTGGAGACGGTTGATAACTCAGTGATATTCTTAAAAAGAGAAAGAATGCCATGTTTGTAGGAACTTTGTGATACCACACACAAAAGCTTGTTTAGCGATCTAAGTTTTTGCGAAGGTATTGCGCATTAAAACTCGAACTGTGGTATAATTCGATGTTCTCAAAATTGTAAGGAATTTTAATTAGGGGGTGTCACGGTTTCGACGTGGGACGTGAAGCAAAGGGAGCATTCCGGGGAGCATGAGGACCTCGTAAAAACATGCACTAGTTAGTTGCTAACAACGACTACGCATTTGCAGCTTAATTGACTGCACGGTCTTGGGGGGAACGATCCCGGCCTTTCAAGACCGTCGATTAGGGATCTCGGTCGCAAGTGGTTTCTCCGGGCTTGCGGCTTAATATGTTTCTGGGGGATTGTTCTAAGTAAGTTTGTCGCTGTACTAGCTTAGAATGAAATTGAACAACGACTAAGAATGTAGCGCCTTTTCGTGGAACTCTTGCGGACGCGGGTTCGACTCCCGCCACCTCCACCATTTTCCGGTAACGTGAAATCAACACGTTACCTTTTTTTACATCGACTTTCCCTGATGCCCCAAGAAAACGATTTTCCCTCTGTAATTTCAACTCTTAACACAACAACTGACCTTCCCGCGAATCCATCTACTGACTCCAATTTTTCAATCTTTCTGATGCCATTTTGATGTCTCACTTGATGCCAAGCTACATACAAAGTAAGCATGTAGTTTTTTAAGCAGCCATCCGATAAGCCAATCAAATGACAAAGGGTCGCACTTCCAAAGTTATTCTAACGCCTGAGTGTCGAGTTTTACGAGAGCTTAGACTCAAACACGGCCTATCTATGCGTGAGGCCGGAGCACGGCTTGGATGCTCTGATTCCTATATTTCACAAATCGAAAATGGCAGGGCCAATGCTCCAAAAGGGGAAGCCCTGGCGAGGTTCTTGCGCCTTTATGGTGGTATCTCGGCCAAATACTTTGGTGAACTTGTCAGAGAATGGAAGCACGAAAAAACTGATATCGAGATTATTCAAGAAACCCTGCCGAAGCTAAAACCAAGGAACCTGAAGATTATCAAGCTCCTGGTTGAGCAGTTGGCAAAAGACGATGACTACTGATCATTCGGAGTCATCGTCTAAGGAAAGTGAATCAGTGGCCCCCACTAAGTCAGACCCAGTAAGTCGGATGTAATCTTGTGTACTTGATAAATCTGCATGACCGACCATTGCCTGGATTGTTGCCAAAGACTCTTTGTTTTTAAGTAAATGGGTAATAAAGCTGGCCCGAAGCGAATGGAAGTTCGTCTCCGTAATTCCGAGCTTTCTCTGATATGAACGAAGTATCGCAGCCGCATCGCCATGCTTCCATCCAGGGATTCTAGGTAGCACGAACTCAGCGTCGGGATGCTCTTCCCGAAGTTGTAGTAGAAACTTCTTAAATGATTCGTTCATTGGTACAACCCTGCGAGTGCCGTTCTTGGGACGTTTGATTTTATGCGACTTGGAGCAGTAGGAATTTTCAACAGCTACTCTGCTATTTTCAAAGTCAACTTCTGACCAGCGTAGTGCGTAACCCTCCCCAGAGCGCAGTCCCAATTCGTAAACTGTGCGATACACCGGATACCACGGTGAGTTCTCCCTTTTTGTCGCGCTCAAAAGCAGCTCTATCTCACTTCTGCTCATCGCCGTCAGTTTGCGAAACTTGGTTTTTCCAAAACTGACCCCCTTCGCTGGATTGTGTTGGATACGGCCCTTAGATTCTTGTATATGTAGGACGTTACGAATGTACTTTGCTAGGTTATTCAAAGTTGCCAACGCCTTACCTGCCAGCACTGACTCAATGTGATTGCGAATTTGATCGCGGTTAAGTTGACGTATATCAAGAGAGTTCCAGGCTGAGGTGTATTCTTTTAATGTGGTCAACTGTGTGTACATTGTCGAAACGGTGTGATTCGATTTTGAGTGCAATTCAAAATCCAACAAGGCTTCTGCCCAGGTCGTTATGCCGATTCGCGCTTTCGCCTTTAACTCTTCAGCTTCTCTTAAAAACTGTTTCTCAAACATCTTAGCCTCTCCAAGTGTACATAGATTCGTCTTCTTCCAATACATTGGCACCTTTCCTATTCTGCGACACAACCTTACGTCGTAGTTCCCGTTCTTCCTCTTCCTTATTCGTTTCATTTTTTCTCCTATCCGGCCGCCCCGATAGGATTCTTTCAACTTCCTCTATCGGTATCCTGATGCGGCCATGTTTTGATCCGTTAATTTTTATTACGCGAAGTTTTCCCAGGTGGATCCAGTTGTAGATTGTCTTCACAGAAACGCCAGCCATGTAGGCCAAATCTTTTGGGGCAAAGTGTTTTCGTAGTTTCAAAAATTCCATGTGGCTCATTTCTTTCTCCTCTGGTTTTCACCTGGCATTGGTATTGGGATCATTCTTCTGTACCTAGTAGCAAAGCCAAACTGCTCGTTGACTGATCTGAGTTCGGTTGGCGGAAAAATTTCAATCAGGCCGTGGTTTGCAAGAGTCTTCATGGCTCGGCTGACTGTACCCTTGTCTCGAACTCGCAGATCCTGGGCTAACTGTCGCTGACTTCGCGTGATTGTGGCTCCTGGCTGGATTCCTAAGTTTTTTTCAATTTTAATGAGTAGCAAGTAAACCTCTCTGACGGGTTGGCGCAAAATCGAATACCAGTTCTTGTCGAACATTTCGTCGTTATACTGCTTATATTTACTTTCTCGCCGAGCGGCCTTAATCCACGCGCACCTGTCTGCGCCAATGCAAAAGCGTTGAAGAGCCTCAGACTCGCAATGGTGTGCATAATTACGTTTTATTGCAGACTTCACGGTGCTGAGAACGGAAGATGCTTTTAATGAGCGCAAGAATACCTTTTCGTTGATTGCCTTACATTCTTTAAGGACATGCTCAAAGTCCCATCCTCTACGATACAACTCATCAGCAGTGGCATAGAGCAAGTTGTTGCGTCCATGCAAAATACGTTGAGCATTTCTAATGTTTTCAACGCAGGGCCTTGGCTGATCAATATGTCGCCATCCAACTGTTCCAGTAGCAGGTACTTCTGGAAACGGATCATCAATGTTCGATATTTTCGCCTGAATGATTTCGGCCGTTGAGATCATAGATTTTCTCCAGGTTGTAGGAATGGCTGTGCTGATAACAGAGCCAAGGACTTGTTGAACTCATGCGTACTGCTTTTTGAAGCGAGAACTTTTAGGTGCTGAGAACTAAGCCGAATCTTACGATTGGCGGCTTTAATTCTGGGGTGAGAATGTCGGGAACCAGGTACCCTAATCAGTTTTTTGAACCCGTATATGCTAAGGTCAAGAATCGGCCTGTTCAGAATGTGCGACCCATTCTCTGACCAAGAACGAACAGGCAGTTCCATAGGAACTTCACGAATAGCCAAAGCTGCTAGCTTCCTGAAGTCCCGCTCTCTGTAATCAGAGCTTGTCACAGGATGATCGAGTACAATTTCTGCGGAAACGCCTAAGTGGAACCCACGACCGGACATCCATGCAACTATCTGATCTTCTTTGAGATGCAGTAGCCGCTTAATCCAGTTGAATAGCTCCCATGTTTTCTGACTTGCCCTGTGGAGAGTGATCGCAGCATCGTGACAGTCAACATCGAAGAAAAGTGGAAGCACATATTCCAGCTCTCGCAATTCCTCTTCAGAGGCATGAAGAGCGTCTTCCGTAAAACGAGCTATCGACCAATAAACATCAGTCAACTTTGCAAGTTCCCGATAAACTTCAGGAGTGACTGCCAAAGGAGTCCATTTCCAATAGCGTGGATCTCCTTTTCTGTAGATAAATCGAACTCGAAAGTCAGGAAACTTCTCCATAAAGATACACTCCTCCATCTGCCCCTTGGGCAAAAACCTGCCGTCGTTGAGGTGTAAAATGCACCACCCAACTCGGATGAGTTCAGACCAGAAGTATTCAAATGGCGTAGGAGTTCCTTGATTCGGAGCTATGAAGTGGGGTAAACCAATCTTAGCTCGTCTGGAACTTCCAGGCGGTCATCGTGTCGGGAGCGCGATTCGTTGTTCAGGCGGTTTCGCTCTCGTCACTACTTTCTGGAAAAATCTCGTTCATATTTTTATCAAGCAACTTTGCGAGCTGCCTTTTTTCATCCAATGAAGGTTCGCTTCGACCTCGAACGATAAGTGAGAGTCGAGACGGTGTTACGCCAATTTTTCGCGCAACCCAATGGTGTTTTAGTCCACGGCTGTCTATCTCACTTATCAGTTTGGTATTCACGATTCCTCCAGGGTGATTGTGAATGGAATAACCCAGAGCAAATGCTGGGTCAAATGAAAATTATCGTAAACCATTGAAATCATTGAGCTTATCAGATATGTCAACTTTTTTTTGGGAACCTGAATCAAGGGATTTCCAATAGTTACGAATCACTGCATTTTTTGTTCACGATCTTTCGTAACAATGATATTTGATTGCCGCATATGGCAAAATCAAAGAATAAAGTCCTCGCGTTGAGTCCCAGTAAGCGAGAGGCATTGATTGAAAAAATCCACAAGCAAGCTGAACGGCACCTCAACTTCTATGAAGATAGACCCTACTTAAGATATTTGCTGTTGGTTGAGTTGATTCGTGCCGGTGAAATTTCTGTTGTTGCTCGATCCAAGCGGATAAAAAAGAGGTTTTGGCGTATCGGAACAAGCAGACGGGCCTTACACGAGCTACTAAATCATTTTGTGGCTGGCGGATGCCATATAAAAGCACTTCAATATGGAAAGCCTATTCCAAAAACACATCCTAAAACATTGCCAAAGAAAATTCAGAGCCTTATTTACATCCAGAGAAATCATGGGAGGACCATTCGTGGTATTCGAGAAGTCCTCGCCCGTAAAGAGATTTCAGTCAGTGTAGGTGCGATCCACAAGATATTAAATCGGGAAACTTAGGGAAACTTTTGTCCGGTAGGGCGACAGACAGACATTTGTAACTATGTACCCGTTACTGCCGATTGTCCCTGTAATTATGTACTCTTTACGACATGTCCAACTGTAAATGAGGTCTTCTTGTCAGGCCCCATTACAAATTCTCGGTAATCTTGTCAGAGCAGTAACTGAATGACAGTCGAATCACCTTTACACTGTCGATCAACCTAAGCTGGCAACTCAAGGAAACTCGTTGCGGGTGAACCACACTCCCGTATTTCGCTATCTTGTACCTGACCACAACGATAACCCAGCTATTTTGTACCGTTCAGCTAAGGAAATGCAGTTCCTCTGATTTTCGGAAGTGTTCAGTTAAGTGAAGTATTCCGAACGATTTTCGGTGGGCCTAAGAAGCCGTTTAACGATAGATCAAGGTAGTTTTATGGAATGATTCTGAAGGGGTTTATTGAACATCGCCGACAGAGATCGCACGCAATGCGGCCGAAACGCTTCCAAGTCCCACACCGAGAGCCTTAGCAATCTGTCTCATGCTTTGCCCTTGTTGCCGGAGATTCTGCACGGCCACAATATCGACTGTCTTGGGGCGACCGAGTTGAACACCACGGCGTTTTGCAGCAGCCAGTCCGGCGCGAACTCTTTCCCGAATTATATTCGACTCGTATTCGGCAAACGATCCAATGATGTTCGCCATCAGCTTGCCGGTTGAGGTTGTGAAATCCAAGTTATCCTGAAGGCTCACGAACTCTACTCCAAGTTCCTTGAGTTCTCCCAAGATCAACACCATATCCCGCATTGACCTGAAGGCTCTATCGAGTCGCCATACCACAAGTACATCAATCTCTCTTCGGCGTGCGGCCCCCAGTGCTTTCTGAAATTGAGGGCGCATAGTAGTTCGGCCAGTGGCTTGATCTTCGTACACACCTTGAATGGACCATTGCCGTGCTTTAACAAAGCGAGTGATGTCATCACGCTGAAGCTGACAGTTCTGATCGTTGGTTGATACTCGACAATAAAGTGCTACTCGTTTCATTTAAGCCCTAGCGTATCAATCTCAGGGTCGTGAGGTAAAGGTGGTTCCCCATTTTTATCCGCCAAATCAAGCCACATAGTTTCGGCTTCACTCTTATAATTCGGCCCACCAATCTCGGCTTCTCCAGCAAGTTTCCCGCACTTGCTCCCAATCTCAACCCAGTGGCGAAACTTTCGTCCGAGTGCTTTGCCCCGCGCAACGTGTTCATCAATTACAGCCAACTCATTCATTTCAGGTCGCCACCCACTATTGCGCTTGGCGAGCGTAACCTGTGTCGAATCGTCGGCCATTCGAGATTTAGGACTTCGAGCGATTAAACAAACGAGAAGGCCATTAAAAACTCTGTTTTCTCCAGAATGGGTGAACTCTTTTCCGCGTTCGCGCTTGTGAGCCAACCATGTCTGATAGGTAGTGGAGGCGAGCTGTACTAGCGGTAAGTTTGCTGCTCCGACATCTTCGTAAGCGATCACCCAGAGGCGATAAAGTAGATACCTTTCAAATCCACTTTGAAACAGCTCCTCAGCAATCCAAAGAGCTTCCTCCTCTTGCCCACGACGCAAAGTTTTCTGGAGCCACGACACGCACTCGTCCAACCTCATTCCTGATCTGGTTTTAACTTCAAAATTCGATTTCTTCTTATCTTTCTCCATTGAGAACCTACCCGACCAAAGTCTGTATGAAAGGTTAATAAAATAAAGTAACCCCCTTGCGACTTGTGTAAAGAGGTATCGAAAGATTCGATCTGTCGGAAATATAAGAAGGGTTATGTCTATCTATGCAGCTCTTAATTTTGATTTGGGAAGCGGATCAAGACGGATTCCACTGCCTACAAACTCGACCCTGAAGTGCCATCGTCTTTCGGGTGTTATGACCATAAATTGCTGTGGGCGAATCTCCAGAAGTCTTTTCACCTTCACAAGGGCATCGTTCCCTCGCTCGGCAATATCCATTGGTGGATTAGACAAGTATTTCTCCATTTTCTGAATCAAATCAGCCCCATTTCGTTCCGAGTTTTTTACCTCGATCCCAATGACGGGTTGCTCGCCAGAAAAAACAACGATGTCCAGCCTTTGGTATTCAAGAACTACTCGCTTGTCTGGGACATCCCAACCGAGGGCCTCAACGTAGGCAGCAAAATGGGTGAAGTATTCCCTGTTGAACGTAAACATCGAGTACGGAGAGGGTTGTCCATCAATCAGAAACTCACACCCTTGAATCTGAACTACGCCGCTTTGTACTCCGTTGAGCAATTCGCGGATTTCCCAATCAGCTAATGGCACTGACCTGGCGGATCCCTCCTGGCACCGCTTCGCAAAAGCTGTAGCTGCTTCAGCAAGGATACGATCAAACTGTGACTGCAACGGCGTAGGCGTACCTTTGCGTTTCAATTCACCAGACATATCTACTTCCGGCTTCGTTCGATTTTATGGATTGTTACTCGGAGATCGCCAGAAAATAGTTCCTTCAGGATTTCTTCGCCAAGTGGTTCATGGGGATCTGGCTCGCCAAAGCAAAGCTGATGAATAGAAACCTTGAGTGCCTCTGAAACTTTCTTGAGTTGCTTGATGTCTGGGCGTGAACGGCCACTGACCCAACCGTGCAGGGTCGTAACTGGAACCTTAGATTCTTTTGCCAAACGACTGAGGGACCAACCCTTCCTGTCGCATTGAGCTTCTATAATCGCGCCTAACTTCATCCAAATCTATTTCGGGAAAACAAATAACGCGCTCTATAGATTTCCTACTTCTCGAATAGCTTTTACCTGATCGCGTAACTTTCACAGTATTTTTCCCTATACCCTTTCGACTTCTCGAAAATGATTGAGGTGGATATTGGTCCAGAGCAAGGGCGGGTCAAGTATTATCGGTGAGCTGAGAACTTGGCATCAGACATGTCAAGTTTTTCGCCACGCTCATAAATTGGGCAGTAAATACCAATTCAATACAATTAAAATGCAAAATGTATACGTTATGTATTTGCATTGCAGACATTTATCAGTACCATTAAATGAAGTAACAACATCAAGGTAACACAGCATGAAGAAAGCCTCGTACAAGTCTTTGGATCAACTTGTTGGCGATGCCAATGAGCGAGTCCCCCTTTCCACAAGGGTAAAAAAAGAGACAAAACTCTTTCTTGAAAAAGAAGCCAAAGCTCGAAAGGTGACAGTCTCCACGCTGTCAGCCGCAATTCTTGATGATTACAGTCAGTCATTCCAGCAACCGAAGCGAGGCAAATAATGTCAAGAAGTGAAGCTCGCACCAGAAAAGAACTCATCGACCCTAAACTTAAAGATGCTGGATGGGACGATCACGAATGGCAGGTGGAATGGGAGTACCAAATCACGGACGGCCGGATCCACTTCGACGGACGAGTCGGAAGGCGTGGAACTCCTAAGAAGGCCGACTACCTACTTCGCTATCGACCAGCAAAGGCTATTGCTGTCGTAGAAGCAAAAAAAGAGTCGGACAGTCATCTGGAAGGCGCAGCCCAAGCTAAAGAATATGCACAAAAACTTGGCCTCTGGTTTGCCTATGCTACCAATGGACATGAAATAGAGTTCTTTGATCTCAAGAAGAACACTCAAATGTCCGTAGATCGGTTTCATTCGCCGGACGAACTGTGGAAGATGTGGCTTGACCACTCCAACATTCAACCAACTAAGGAAAAGGTGTCAGCACTTCTTCAGGACTTCTATGATGAATCTCAGATCGGCAAAAGAAGAAAGCCACGTTACTATCAAGAGACTGCTGTCAATCGAGCTGTTGATGCAATTGTTAAAAACAAAAGACGCATCCTGATCACGCAAGCAACTGGTACGGGAAAGACCTTTACTTCACTGCAACTCGTTTACAAACTTTGGAAGTCAGGTATCTCAAAGCGAATACTCTTCATCGTCGATAGAAATCTATTGGCCGATCAAGCTTACAAGGATTTCGATAACGCCTTTGACAAAGACTCTTGCTACAGAATGTCTCCTAACGACGAGTCCTTCCCTCAAGGACGAGCTGTGTACTTTGGTATCTACCAGTCTCTCGTTGGAGTGGACGACGAAGGAAATGAATCCGGTCGCCCAGATCGTTACAAAGAGTTTGATCCTGACTTTTTCGATTTGATTGTGATTGATGAAGCACACAGAGGGGCAGCAAACCAACAGGGTTCATGGTTCAGACTTCTTGAATACTTTAAGAAGGCGGTTCAAGTTGGCCTGACGGCCACACCTAAGAGAGGTGAAAGCCACGACACCTATGCGTATTTTGGCGACCCCATTGTAAATTACTCGCTTCGAGATGGGATTGAAGATGGTTTTCTAAGTCCATACATAATCAAGCGTGTGACTTCCAACATAGATGCGCTTGGATACCGACCCGAACATACTGGTATTCAAGATGTGACTGGTCGCAACCTTGAAGTGAAAGACTATCTAACACCAGACTTCGAGCGCGAACTCTCAATCCCCCAGAGAACCAGAGCCTTCGCCTACCATCTGCTTCGACATTTGTGGGAAACAGATATTACGGGCAAAACCATTGTCTTCTGTGTTGATCAAAAACACGCGGCTGACATGGCTAAATTTACTCAAGAAGCCTTCAATAAATATAATGAAAAGTACAAGCTGGAGTTTAATCGACCTTTTGCTGTTCGGATTACTGGGAACGACAAAGACAATAGCGGCAAGTACCCTCATCTTGAAGACTTCAAAAACCTCGAATCTCAACACCCGATAGTGGTCACGACTTCCAAGCTACTGACGACGGGCGTGGACATTCAGAACATCAAGAATGTTGTTATCTTTCGTAACGTAGGCTCCATTGTTGAGTTCAAGCAAATCATCGGACGCGGAACTAGAGTTTATCCACATCCTAACAAGGCCAAAGAGAAACTCGGCTTCTTTATTCTTGAATACGCAAACCATTCTACTCAACTGTTCTATGATCCTCAGTGGGACGACGATCCTGTGGAAGTCATTGATGAGGGTGGTATCGACGTTGACTCACCTTCCGATGTTGAATCGCAAGATGCCGAATCTCAAGAAGCTATTCAGCCGGACGATCATGTTCCAGTCGCCAGCAATGAAGAAGTAGATGCTTCAAATGGTATCTTTGACGAGGACGACGAAGAAAGAGTTCGGCAGATGCGCTATCGCATGAGTGAGGAATTTCTACGCGGCCAAGTTAATATGGCGGCTGAATCTGTCAGCTACACTGGTCCAGATGGCAAACCCTTATCAGCAGAAAAGTTCACAATCTTTCAATCTGAGCTGTTCTTGCAGAAGTTCAAAGACATTGAAACTTTCAATCAGGTTTGGCGCGATATTAAACAACGAAGACAATTTCTTGAATCCGAAGCCTCCGAACTTGGTCTGCAAATCCATGCCCTAGAAAACATATTTTCTTCTAAGTATCAAATTTCAGAAGTCGATCTATACGACGTTCTTGCAAATATGGTCTATGGTTCAAGATTCCTTACCAAGTTCGACCGAACTGAAAAGGCGAAGTCTGTTCGACCAGATGTATTCCGAGGAGCCAACGAACAACAAGGGAAACTTATAAACTCCATGCTCAAAGTCTATCAAGACTCTGGCTTTGACTCGTTCTCTGTCACCAAGGAGTTCTGGCAAACCGCTACAATGCGAGAGCACGGAAGTTTTTCTGATATTCAGAAAGCGGCTGGCGGTTCAGATGCCCTTCAAAAAATAGTCACCGACATTCAAAACGCCCTTTATGACGTGAGGGTCGTTGCATGAGTATTGAGAAAGATAAGAACAAAGTTGTTCACATCCAAACATCAGTACCTACTGTAGAAATAAAACCTCACCCAGATGAGATATTGGAGTTGGACGAAGAGACCATAGCGATTGGCAAGGCGAAATTAGCAGGTGTTGAGTTCGAGGACATCTACGGCGAAGAAGATCAAGTCAGTGCGACGTTATTGATAAACCAACAGAAGCAAAAAATCCGCGATCTCTTTCAATCTCCAGAAGAGTTACGAATAGCCTTTTCCTCACCCAAGCGCAGAGAGCAAGCAGCGAAGGACATGGTCATTGATGGTATTGATCTCAGTTTCATCAAGGAATACTGCGAGAAAGAGCAAATTGATCATTCTGACGATGTAACAGCATTGATAGAAGTTGGCTTTGGCAGTTCAGATTTACGAGGGCTTGATGTCTAAGAAGCAGATCCCTGAGAGTTGGGCATCATCTACGTTGGGCGATATTGTGGATAAAGTTCAGTACGGCGCAACGGCCTCAGCAAAAAAATCGGGAAAACTTAGGTTATTAAGAATTACTGACATTACCGATTCAGGTGTTAATTGGGATGATGTTCCCTTCTGCAATTTATCTATTAACGAGGGAAACAAATACATTTTACAAGATGGCGATATTTTAATCGCAAGAACAGGTGGCACAGTCGGCAAGTCCTTTCGAGTTATAGATCCACCGGAGAACACAATTTTCGCTAGCTATTTAATTCGCCTTTGTCCAAACGAATTGATTAGATCGTCTCGCTACGTTGAACTATTTTTGAAATCGTCAGCTTATTGGAAAATGATCCGAGAGGGAGCAAAAGGCGCAGCACAGCCAAACGTAAATTCCGAGACTTTGAAAAATATCAAGATCCCTTTGCCACCCTTGGTAGAGCAAGCTCGAATCGTAACGAAAATTGAGAGCATACAATCAAAGATACAAATTATTGATGATCGCGTGAGCAAGGCCGAGTGTCTTATTAGCAAGTATAGGGCGGCACTTTTGCGAAAGGCCTTCAGAGGTCAGCTCGTAACGCAAGATCCCCACGATGAACCCGCATCTGAACTTCTCAAGCGAATTAAAGTCGAACGAAATGAACCAACCAAAGGTAAAAAGAAAGGGGCAATTAAATCCCCTCCTGAGCAACCCTACGAAACTCCCAACTCATGGGAGTGGGTTACGTTAGCAGAAATTGGCGAATGGGGTGGTGGTATTACGCCGAGCAAAGCAAATGTCAAATTTTGGAGGGATGGTGCAATCAATTGGATTAGCCCAAAAGATGTCAAGACTGATATTCTCGTCACCTCTGAAGACAAGATCACAAAAACGGCACTCGACGCTTCCAACATTAAACTTTATCCTCCGCACGCAATTTTGCTAGTCACAAGGAGTGGCATCTTAAGACATTCGTTACCAGTTGCAAGTCTGGCTGAACCATCAACGGTTAATCAGGATATTAAGGTGGTAGTCCCAGGGCCTGAGCTTGAACCTAGATACTTTTTTTATTTCTTTAAGGCCTTTGAGTTTGAAATACTGCGAACCTGTTCGAAAAAAGGAGCAACAGTTGAAAGCATTGATTTTGACAGGTTAAAGTCTTTCGCAGTTCCAATACCACCCAAAGAAGAACAATTGCGAATAGCTAAACTGCTTGATCAATTGCTTACTCAAATCGATCAAAATAAATTGACGTTACAAAAAATACTTCATCTGAAAAGCATTTTGTCCTCCAGCATCCTTTCACGGGCTTTTACTGGCAAACTTTCACCCCAAGATGAATCTGAAGGCACTGGTCACGACTTGGTAAGGCAGATTATTGATTTTGCTAAAGCTCAGAATGGTGAACAACCGAAAATAAGATCCGGTCACAGGAAGAAAAAATGACTTC
The DNA here is from genome assembly GCA_964515195.1 of uncultured Pseudobdellovibrionaceae bacterium. Lineage (GTDB taxonomy): Bacteria > Bdellovibrionota > Bdellovibrionia > Bdellovibrionales > Bdellovibrionaceae. Next base: position 2,762 of record CAZETK010000027.1, on the reverse strand, counting down.
AAAGTCCCAGCTAACCAACATTATCAATCAGTGCTGCGACATTCTAAGAACTGACGACGGAATTACAGGTGCTTGGCAATACACCGAAGCATTATCTTGGCTGCTGTACCTCAAGTTCTTCGACGACAAAGAAATAGAACGTGCATCACAGGCAAAGTTACAGGGTGACGAATACCACCCTCTTATAAAAAAGGAGTTTCAATGGGCCGTATGGACGGACACAAAGAAGGGTAAAACTGGAAAAGAACTTACTAAGTGGATCAATGAAGAGTTGATCCCATATTTGGCAGAACTAAAGGGCAGTAAGGAAGGAGATCCAAGAGACATCATCTCTGCAATCTTCAAGAATACTCAAAACCGAGTGAACTCAGGTTTTCTGTTGAGGGACGTAATTGAAAAGATTCAGAACATCCACTTCAATGTCGGCGAGGAAGCCTTTGCACTGTCGCATATCTATGAAGACCTACTACGAAATATGGGTGAGGGTGGCGGTAATGCTGGTGAGTACTACACTCCTCGCCCGTTAATTAAGACGATGGTGAAGATGATTGATCCCAAAATTGGAGAGACCATCTATGACCCCGCCTGTGGCACTGGAGGCTTTCTAGCTCAAGCACACCTGTATCTTGAGCCAAAGGCAAAGACGACTGAAAGCCGAAAAATTCTGAATAACAGAACCTTTTATGGCAAGGAAAAGACCCCACTTCCGTTTGTACTTTGCTTGATGAACCTCACACTTCATGGTCTTGATTATCCCCGAATTGAAAAAAAGAACACGCTACAAGACGACATCCGGCAAATTGATGATCGTGACAAGTATGACATTATCCTGGCGAATCCACCCTTTGGCGGCAAAGAACAGACTCTGATTCAAAAAAACTTTCCAGTTGAATCAGGAGCTACAGAACTTCTATTCCTCCAGCACATCGAAAAGACGTTGAAAAGTGGTGGCCGTGCAGCATTGATTGTCCCCGAAGGAGTTCTATTTCAAACCAATTCGGCTTATCAGGAAGTAAAGAAAAAGTTGATAACTGACTGTAACCTACACACAGTGGTCAGCCTACCGCCTGGCGTATTCTTGCCATACAGCGCGGTGAAAACATCAGTCATCTTTTTTGATAAGACGAAGAGGACCAAAGATGTCTGGTTCTATGAGGTTCCGTTAGAAGAATCAAAGCGTTTAACAAAGAAGTCTGGAATCAGTGAGCAGCATTTTGATGAGCTGCTTAAGTTATTTAAGAAGCGGTCGGAAACTGAGCGAAGCTGGGTCGCATCTGTTGATAAGATCCTCGCATCTGGTTGCAACCTTTCCGCAGGAAACTACACGCCCCATAAGTCTGAAGAAGTTGAATTGCGGGAGCCAGAGGAGTACGCGCTGGAAATCAAGGCTTTGCTCGCACAGGCAATGAATAGCGTTGATGAGTTAGTAGATGAGCTGCGGGATGAAAAGTGAAAGAACAGCTACTTCCGTTACTCTCCATCAGTATTACCTAAAAAGAGTGTTCTGATTTTCGTACGATGTTGAGCATTTAGTGGCTTCTGATTCTTTTCGTACCGATTTATCTGTTCCGGGCGGATGCCAGCCTGGCGCGCGAGTTCCGATTGGCCCCAGCCTCTCGCTTCGCGTTGCTGAATCATCCACCCCTTAAACTTGGGGTCATCAATATCTGGGGCCGAATCACTACCAGACAAGTCAACTTTTCCTATTGCATCATCAGGGATTCTGTCGAGAATCTGCCGAATTATGCCTTCTTTGACGAGGATTATGCCGTCTGAATCTAGGCTTTCTGACTTAATATAAGCCAATAAACTATTGATAATTCGTATTTTATTTGAACTTTCCTCAGCCATTGATACACTATCGGCATAAGCTATGCCTAAATAAAGGCATAGGCCAATGGCTAGAAATTTGCAGATTTCTAGTCGTGACGGTAAGGCTTTATACCGAAAAGAACAGTATGGATGTCTATCTAGGAAGCGGGTGACAAACATGAAAAAACGTGATGAAAAACAGACCGTAATGCAAACTGAAAAACTGGAAAACAACAAAACTACTTCAATTTACACCCGCGTTCTTGAGAAAGCGTCAGAGGTTATCGCCGTAGCCACAACTGACGTGGGGGACTTGTTTCGCAGCCGACGAGTCGTTGATCCGGATGTTGATAGTGGATATAGCACAACCCACCTCGGTCAACTTAAGGGCAACTGGAATATAGTTGCTCCGAAGACTCCGAAGCGCGCTCCCGCAAAATAACCTAAGTGGATGAATTAAAAGCAGGAAATTTACTTCTGGCTGCACTGTTCGGCTTGCCAGGCTTCATCTTCATTCAAATCCTAGCTAAATTTTGCTTCTCTACTTCCAGATCCTATGGCGGAAGAACATTTCAGGTGCTGGCCTCATTCATTTTATCTACGATAATCATTTATGTGTTCGATAGCGACTTTGCCCAACCTATCGTCGCAGGTGCGTTTCATACAGTTGCATCTCTTGGTTTTAAGATTTCGGACGCTTACATCAAATTCATTTCGGAAACACAATTAAATCGCGGATTATTCGAGTACGTATTTCTCAACAAAAAGCCACCTGACTTGTCCTACCTGGTCGCCACGCTCGTATTCGTGGTTACGTTATTCGCCATGATTTGCAGCTTGTTGTTGGTGGTCGTCATTAAGTTCCTTGAGTGGTACTCCAAAACTGACCTCATGGATTTTGTCGTCGCGACTTACCATTTCGTCTCATACTTTTTCGTTAAACTTTATAG
>CAZETK010000026.1:38708-42641 GCA_964515195.1 uncultured Pseudobdellovibrionaceae bacterium | reverse complement strand
CGCTGAAGAGCGAAAAATCACTCATGACAGCCATAATTATTACAAGCCTAAGTGGAGCCGGAACCTTTAAAGGCCCACCTTGTCTATAGAAAGTTCACAATTAAAGGCCCTAGCAAGTGCGACAAAAAATCGCCTCTTTTTAGGGCTATTTTGTGCGCAAAGGCGGGCTCGCGTCATGACAGAGGGAACTTCTCCGACATATTTTCCTGCCCATACAGGGTAAGGAGATCAAAGTGACAAAGACCTCTGTGAAGAAGGCCGCATGGATCTATTTGGCCGCAGCATTACTAATGGCTTTCAGCTTTCAAGCTGATGCTCAAAACAAAACTGATAGCAAGAAGGGGACGAAGGGAAACAAAATGACAACAGTGGTAATGGAAACCTCCATGGGAAATATTGAAATTGAATTGGATGGCGAAAAGGCTCCCGAAACGACTAAAAACTTTCTTCAATACGTAGATGATAAGTTTTACGATGGAACCATTTTTCACCGCGTGATTCCTAATTTTATGATCCAAGGTGGCGGCATGACTGAAAAGATGGATGAAAAGAAAACGCGCGCACCCATTAAAAATGAGGGCACCAATGGTCTTTCTAATAAAAAAGGCACGATCGCGATGGCGCGAACCATGGACCCAAACAGCGCTACAGCTCAATTCTTTATTAATGTTGTCGATAATGCAGGCTTGGATCACACCAGCCCCTCGAGCCCAAGAACATGGGGTTATGCCGTGTTCGGCAAGGTCACCAATGGCATGGATGTGGTCGAGAAAATTCGGGTCGTTCCCACGGGTAGTCATGGCATGCATGATGACGTCCCCGTAAAACCTGTTGTCATTAAATCTGTAAGACGCAAATAGTTTTTATCTTAGCATCTAAATTATCAACCCTAGCGCTCCGTTATGAATTAAACTTTCTGGAGTGCTGTGGTTGAGTCTTTTTAAAAGGGGATCTAGTCTATCTAAATGAGTTTTTTGCTAGAGCTGGATTATACCCTCTTTCATTGGATCAACGCCAAGTTCACCCACCCCTGGCTTGATTCTTTTTTTGTTTTTATAACAGACCTCCATAAAACATCGGGCTTCGCCCTTATTTACTTAGGCCTTGGCTTTGGGGCTTACTTTTATAAGTATAAAAAAAGGGGTCTTTACTACTTTCTCATGAGTCTTTTATCCGTAGCCCTGACGGATGCGTCTGCCACCTATTTAATTAAAAAGAACTTTGAACGTCGCCGCCCCTTTAAAGTGGAACATGTGGAATCCGTTCTTCGGTCCCGGGCGCATGGGTCAAGTTTTGTCTCAAACCACGCTACAAACACCTTCGGCCTGGCCCTATTTCACTCTTCTTACTTTCCACGATCTAAAGTCATTTTATTCACCTTTGCTGCCCTCGTGGCTTACAGTCGAGTTTATAACGGTGTGCATTTTCCCATAGATGTGGTGGCCGGAGCCCTTTGGGGATTGCTCATCAGCTATTTGATGCTAAGAATAGCCCGCAAGCTTGAAGCGCAAATTTTTAAAACGCACTCACCGGAGTCGCCAAAATGAAGTTACTGGTCACGGGAGCCAATGGTTTTTTGGGAAGCTGGCTGACAAGGGCCCTTATCAATCAAGGGCACGATGTTAAGATTCTTTTGCGACCCCATAGTGATGTCTCAGAACTGGCGGGATTAAAATATTCTACCACTCTCGGAGACGTGACAGATCCTGAGTCCCTTGAGAAGGCCTTTCAGGAGGGTGTCGAGGGCGTCTTTCATTTAGCAGGGGTCATTGCTTATAAGAAGCAGGATCGAGCTAAAATGGAACAAGTGAACGTCATCGGCACTCGGAATGTTTTAGAGGCTGCAATCAAAGCTAAAGTAAAACGATTTCTGCATCTCTCGTCAGTTGTCGCCGTGGGGGCTAGCTTTTCGCCGGACCATATCTTAAATGAAAGTTCACCCTATACAATTGGTGATCTTAACCTTGGATACTTTGAAACCAAGCGGGCCGCTGAACAACTGGTCATGGCGAAGGCTCAGTCGGGTGAGCTTAATGCCGTCATGGTCAACCCCAGTACCATCTACGGACCTGCCGACGCTAAAAAGGGAAGCCGCTCTATTCAAGTTAAAGTCGCCCAGGGCAAATTCCCTTTTTATACTACAGGTGGCGTCAGTATCGTCGGTGTAGAGGATGTCATCGATGGAATCCTCAAAGCTTGGGAAAAGGGGCGCTCAGGAGAACGATACATCTTATCAGGGGAAAATTGGACCATACGCGAACTTTTTACGGCTATTGCAGAAGAAGCCGGTGTGTCTGCGCCTCGTTTTCACCTGCCTAACTTTGTCCTTCACGCTTTGGGATTCGCAGGCGATACTCTTGCGCGATTCGGACTTAAGGGAGGTATTTCCCGGGAAAATGCTTGGACTTCCACTATGTATCACTGGTTTGATAATACAAAGGCAAAAGAAGAGCTTGGGTTTAATCCGGGGCCTGCCCGTTTAGCTATCCATAAAAGTGTAAAGTGGATGAAGGATCAAAAAATTTTAGACTCATGAAAAAGTTCCTCATCATAGCTGTTATTATTTTTTTAGTGACTCCCTTGATATTGGGGGCACTGCTATGGAAGCAAATCCCATCTGACGCTCAAATTAAGGGGTGCATTGTTACCAAGATGTTCAAAGTAGATTTATGTCCCGGAGGAAAGAAGTACGTCAGGCTTAAAGACATTTCTCCGTACCTGGTAAAAACTGTGGTGCTGACGGAAGATTCTTCCTTCTGGCAGCATGGGGGCTTTGATTGGCAGTCCATTAAAGAGAATTATGAACTTAATAAAAAACTAGGGAAGTATAAGCGAGGCGGATCAACCATTACTCAGCAGCTAGCAAAAAATATGTTTTTGACCTCGGAAAAGACCTTAACCCGAAAGGGACTTGAAGCTCTTATCACCTTAAAAATCGAAAGAGCTCTTGGTAAAAAAGAAATTTTAGAACGTTATTTGAATGTCATTGAATTTGGAAATGGCGTCTACGGTATCAAGGCCGCAGCCCAACATTATTTTAGAAAGTCTCCGCGCGACTTAACCATTGTGGAGTCGTCATTTCTGGCCATGGTCTTACCGAACCCTAAGAAGTATTCAGTCTCATTTTATAAAAAAGAGTTAACGCCTTTTGCACAGAAGCGTATACAGCAAATTATCGACAATTTGCACCAATACAATCGAATTACTGAAACCGAGTATTATCAGGCTCTTTTTGAACTTGATACGTTCTTTAGGCCCCTGGACTTTTTTGGGACTCCCGACGGGGAAGAGTCCTCTTCCGACTTCGATTTAACTCTCGAGCATCTCGAGCAAGAAGCCACTGAAGAGGACCGATTCTAATTCACCAGCTGTTAGGCCACTTTGATTGTGTAGGCGTAATTCCGTTTCGGATTCATCTGCTTTTTCATCATAGTATATTTCTTGTAGTCTTTTGTAAAAGCGCGCTTAAATGATGTTTCATGCTTTGTGAAGACTTGCTCAAGCCAGTTATAGTAACATGTATAAAGATGGTTTGCTAAAAAGTTGCAGTACCATGTGAATGGCATCTTCTGGGACATATAGAACTTTTTAGAAAATGTCATGATTTCTTTATTGAATCGAGCCCACCACTTTGTGGCCTCTGCCTTGTGAATAAAGTTGCTCATAAAGTAAGTTCGGCCACGGTAAATAAAACCGACTTCATAGCCATGTCCGGCGGGCTTCATATAGGATTTGAAGGTATAGGGCCCATACTTATAAGTTCTAAATTTCGTCATCGTTTAACTCCTTTTTGTTTAGGGTGATATGACGAAATATTATCGGATAAATTAGAACTTTCTATACAAGTATTTCGAAAACTGAATCTAGGTCCTGCTGAGGGTCGTCGAATTAGGATATTAGTTTTTTCTCTATTCTCCGGGTAGCCCACTTCAT
>CAZETK010000026.1:0-38698 GCA_964515195.1 uncultured Pseudobdellovibrionaceae bacterium | reverse complement strand
ATTAAAAAGATGGCAGAAAAATTCCCCAGCATAAGCCCACGTACGATATCGACTGCATGAGATAGGGGTAAAATATAGGCGATAATTTCAAGCGGCAATCCCAGGTATTTTAGCGGGAAGTAAATTCCCGAGATTAGAGTCAAGGGGACTAAAAAACCCGAAGTCGAAAAAATAAAAGAATCATAGTTTCGAGCGTAGGAGGTAAAAATCATTCCCACACAAGAAAACAAAAATGCAATGGCAAATATAACTAAGAGCGCTGGAATAACCAGATAGCTATTCACAAGACCAAGCAGGGCCGCGACAATCAATACCCCTAGCGCCCCGATAAATCCCTTTGTGGCCCCCCACAAAATTTCTCCATAAATAATATCTTTTGTCGTCAACGGCGTCAGAAGCCAGGTCGAGTATAGCTTTTGGTGGGTTAACTTTGTGTAGTTGCTATAGGTCGATTCAAAAAATCCCACCATAAGAGCTGTTGAACAAACCAAGCCCGGAAAGAAAAAATCAACGTAAGAAGTTCCCTCCATTTGGTTGATGAAGGATCCGACTCCATACCCGAATGCGGCTAAATACATAAGAGGCTCAAGAACAGTCCAAAAGGCTGTTACCAACCACGTTTTTCGAAAATAGTAAAAATTGCGGGACCAAACTTTAAAATAACCGCGCTTCATGCCTCATTCCTCAACTGGGCGCCTGAGAGGCGTAAAAAAACGTCATTAAGAGTGGATTTGCGGATCATGATTCTATCGCTAGAAAAAAACTGGATGACATCCTTTGCGGACTGATGGGCTTTTACAAAAATATGGACGGTCTGATGGTAGACTTGATAGTCAAAACCATGGCTCTTTAGGCGCTGAATATAATAATTAATATCTTCCGCTTTCGCATCAAACTCGACGACTTCATTTCCTATGTGTTGACGTACCAGATCTGCTGGCGTACCCAAAGCCAATATCTGACCATGATCAACAATAGCAATACGGTCGCAAAGATATTCCGCTTCTTCCATATAATGAGTCGTTAATATAATAGTAGATCGCTGATCCTTAAGAGACTTGAAAAAATCCCAAATCCAGCGGCGAGCTTGCGGATCAAGACCTGTTGTCGGCTCATCTAAAAAGATAACTTCTGGGTTATTAATCAATCCCCGTGAAATCGCCAACCGACGCTTAAGTCCTCCGCTTAAGGTTTCGACGGCACGATCCGCGCGATCTTCCATTTTCATCAGTCGCAACAGTTGTTCTGAACGCTCTGAAACGACCTGATCATCCAAGTCATAAAAGTGACCAAAAATCTTTAAATTCTCGATGACAGTGAGATCCGTATCCAGACCGTCATCCTGAGGAACCACGCCTATACGGGATTTAATTTCGGTCATGTGATTATTCACATTAAGGCCCAGTATAAAGACATCTCCGCTAGTGAGTTGAGATGAGCCGTAAAGAATGCGAAGAAGCGAAGACTTTCCAGCGCCATTGGGCCCCAGTATACCAAAGCATTCGCCCTTTAAAATATCTAATGAAATGCCAGCAACAGCCGTGAAATCTCCGTACTTTTTCACCATGTTCTTGATCTGAACAACGGTGTTAAGACTCATGATTCGACGTCCTTTGATGCCCGGCTGCGCTTGTGAGGGTCTAATTCCCGACAACGCAAGCGGATCGCCTTGGGCGTGACCTCAATTAGTTCATCATCTTTGATCCACTCCATGGCTTTTTCTAAGGTCATTGGCTTGACCGGGACAAGACGAATCGCCTCATCGCTACCAGAGGCTCGCACATTCGTAAGTTTTTTCTCGCGCGTGATATTCACTTCTAGATTATTTTCTTTGGCGTGCTCTCCCACAATCATGCCTTCATAGACTTCCTGACCGTGAGTGACCATCATCTGACCACGTTCTTGTAAGTTCCAGATAGCATAGGCTGTGGCCATTCCTTTACGGTCAGAAATCATCGAGCCTGTCATCCGACTGGAAATTTCTCCTCGGTAATCGTCCCAGCCATCAAATTGAGTGTTTAATAATCCTGTTCCTCGAGTATCCGTTAAGAATTCGGACCGGTATCCAATCAAGCCCCGAGAGGGAATTCGAAACTCTAAACGTGTTCGACCTGTCCCCTTTTGAACCATGTTCGTCATCACACCCTTTCGAAGACCCATTTTTTCAGTTACGGCGCCCACATAGGCGTCCTCAATATCGATTACAGCGATTTCCATGGGTTCGAGCTTTCGGCCATCTTCCTGTTTAAAGATAACCTGCGGCTTGGAAACTAACAACTCAAAGCCTTCTCGTCTCATTTGCTCAATAAGAACGGCCAATTGCAACTCACCACGACCCACGACTTTAAAGGCATCCGTGCTACTGGTGGGCTCGACGCGCAAAGCGACGTTATGTAGAAGTTCCTTCTCAAGCCGTTCTAAAATTTTTCGAGAAGTTACATTTTTTCCATCCATGCCGGCAAATGGCCCGTTGTTAACAGAAAATACCATCCCAACAGTAGGCTCTTCAACGCGAATCCGTGGCAAGGGCCGAGGATCTGTTGCCGATGTAATCGTGTCACCAATCGTGAAATCTTCCATCCCTGCCACAATCGCGATATCGCCTGCGGCGGCTTCTTCAACTGGGATCTGAGAGTTTACATGGTATTGAAAGAGCGCCGAAACCTTCACCTTTTTTTGCGCATTTTCTTGGATGCAAAGAACATCATCGCCTAAACGAATTTTTCCCGCTCGCACGCGGCCAATCGCCAAGCGCCCGACATACTCGTTGTAGCCGATGTTTGAAACCATAATCTGAAGAGGGTGATTTTCTTCAACCTGCGGTGGTGGAACTAAATCGACAATAGCATCATACAAAACCTCTAGACTCTGTGTTTTTTTGTCGGGGTCCAGGGTCGCCATCCCTTCGCGGGCAATAGCGTAAATGGTTTTGAAGTCACACTGCTCTTCAGTCGCATCGAGATCAATGAACAGATCAAAAATCTCATTGTGCACTTCTTGAATACGGGCATCTGCGCGGTCGATTTTATTGATGCAAACGATAACCTTCAAGTTTTGTTCAAGAGCTTTCTTTAATACAAAGCGCGTTTGGGGCAGGGGGCCTTCCGAGGCATCACATAGAAGAATGGCTCCATCCACCATGTTCAAAATACGCTCGACTTCTCCGCCAAAGTCCGAGTGGCCCGGCGTATCCACGATATTGATTTTATATCCTTTATACTGGAAGGAAGCGTTTTTAGCCGCGATCGTAATTCCACGCTCTCTTTCAAGATCCATAGAGTCCATCATCCGCTCTTCGACTTGCTGGTTTTCGCGAAACGTACCCGCCTGCTTAATAAGATGATCCACCAGCGTGGTCTTGCCATGGTCAACGTGGGCGATGATGGCGATATTTCGAATCATTTTAGGATCTACTGTCATATGGTTCACTTTTCCTTTTACGTTCCAAGTTTACGTATCAATCGGAGCATTTATTGTCTGTTGATGACTTGTTACCAGCCTGTTCGGTTGTTCCAATGAGCCCTTACCCGTGGCCGCCCATCAAAAAGTCTTCATGGCTTGTGTCTTCTTGATCGTACAGGGAGATAGAATCAAAGAATGACAAGATTTTTTCAAGACTTAATTGCAATTCTTTTGTTTGAAAAATCTCTTTTCTGAATTGAGAAGCCCCTGGATAACCCGATGAATACCAGGCCGCAAATTTCTTAAGCTGAATTCCGACTAGATGCGGCTCACAGTGACAACTTAAGAATTCAAACAGTTTACGAATTATCACATTAAAACGCCGCTCGTCTTTAGAAATGGGCGGTTCACCTTTCCACAGATGATAAGCATCTAAGAAAATATAAGGGTTCTTCAAACAGCCTCGCCCGATCATCACCCCGTCACATCCCGAATTTTGTAACCGCTCAACAGCCTGCTGAGGAGAATGGATATCCCCATTTCCCAATATAGGAATAGGCGAGCGCGCTTTCACTTCGCTGATATAGTCCCAATCCGCCTTCCCTGAATATCCTTGCGCCCGCGTTCTGCCATGAATGGCGACCCAGGTTATGCCCTCATCATTCGCAAGCTGACAGACGTCGAGGGCGTTGCGCAAAGAAGCGTCCCATCCAGTCCGAATTTTTATCGTGACGGGAATTTCCACAGCTTTGACCACCGCCGAAAGCATTTTCTTCATATTGGGAAGATCCTTCAACATTGCGGATCCAGCCCCCTTTTTGACCACCTTGGGGACGGGACAACCAAAGTTCAAATCGATAAAGTCAGCGCCTTTTTCTTGCGCAACTTGTGCCGCTCTGGCGACCACTTCAGGCTCTTCGCCAAAAAGTTGAATGCCAATGGGCCTTTGAGTGTCATCAAAGCTCATTAATCTGAAAGTGCGTTCAGAGCTGTACTCAATCCCATGGGAGCTCACTAACTCGGTAATAACAACACCAGCGTGGAGTGACTTCATAAAAGAGCGAAAGGCATGGTCCGTAATACCGGCCATCGGTGCCAGCACAAATGGATTTTCCTTTAAAGCCTGAAGGGGATGATTTCGCTGAGGACTCATAAGAATCAATGTTTTCAACCACTTATTACCTTGAAAGCAAGAAATATGTTATCTACTGAAAAATTAATCAGAAGGTTGGCTCCGCAATAGACCCAATTGCGAATTTTAGTCCGAATTTAACACTTTAAGGAAGTAAACTGACCCATACTTTTAATCCAACCAAACTACGCGGCCATCAATCTTTCGTGGCGCTTTGGGTGGCTGGTGGTCTGGAAACCCGATCGTCATGCCACATAGAAGTTCTAAATTCCCTTTTTTGAACTCTTCATCGTCCGTGACCCCAAGAAACTGATTTACTTCATCTTTAATCTCAAGGGGCGCGCCCATCGTGCAACAACCAAGACCTTCCACCAAGCAGGCAAGGTTCATGTTCTCTACCGCCATGTAAACAGAGCCTATGCTGGTGTAATGTCTTTCTTCGGGTGAATTCAACGAGTAGCAGAAAATCAGAACAGGCGCGTCTCCGAGAGTGAAAAAAAATCGTTCTGTGAACTCGTACAACGAAGGCTTAAGGCTTTTTTGAAGGATATCCTTTATTCCAAGCCATGATTTTTGAGAGTATTTAAGGTACTCATCCCTTTTTTTCCCTTGAACGACGTAAAAGCGCCAGTTTTGCTTGTTCTTTCCTGAAGGAGCCTGGAACCCAGCGCTCAGTATACGCTCTAACGTTTCACGAGGAACAGGAGTCGGCTTATACTTTCGAATTGATTTTCTAGACTCCAGCAACTGGTAAAAATCCTCTTTGTTCATAAGGGTCATCCTATGGCATTCTATTTTCAATGACAATGCGCCCTTTGACGTACGTTTTAACTTTCTTTGCCTTCGGGCTAATCGTGGTTGCGGCTATTCCACAATGGCGGCAGACCGTTCGGAACACCATTAGTCCCGATCAACGCGAAGTTATTGCTAAAATCAATGGATCTGTATCCCGGCAGGGACCCCACTTGATTATCCTCAAGATTAAGACTCGCGACCAATATTTCATCGAAATTTATAAAAACACTGAAGCCCCACAATTGGTGCAAAGAATCGCTTTAGAAGAACCCCTCGATGGGCGCTTTCATTTTCAAGGCCGTTACACCAATTTGGCTATGGCCGATATTGATATCGATGATCGGTATGAAATCATCGTCCCCATGTATGATAAAAACGCCACTCCCAGACTGCTGATCTTTCAGTATAACGAAGCCATTGAGTCCTTCGAAAAGATTACAAGCGAGTGAGGAGTTAAGACAGCCCTTAACGAACACAGTAAACGCTCATCCAAATGTGAGAGCCATTACAAGATTGATTCTTAGTTTACAGCTTTCTTTTTTAGATCACGCCAAGACTTGCCCTCTCGGGCCTTAGGGTCTACCTGGTGCTTGCGAACAGCTTTTGAATGTTGATCATAACTTTCTGAAAAAATATGAGTGCCATCATTCTGGCTGACAAAAAATAAATACTGAGTTGTGGCGGGGTTGACAGCCGCACTTAAGGCCTCAATGCCTGGATTGGCTATGGGTCCAGGAGGAAGCCCGGAACGAACATACGTGTTGTAGGGGTGACTCATCGTAAGGTCAACTTTGCGAATGTCGATAACAAGCTTTCCGGACTTCAAGGCTTTAGCGTAGATGATCGTAGGGTCCGTCTGCAGTCGCATGTTTTTCCTGATACGATTACTAAAGACAGAAGAAATGATCGGCCTTTCATGAGGGGCTCCGGTTTCTTTTTCAATTAAGCTGGCCATGGTGACGACCTGATGACGAGTCCAGTTAAAGGGATAAGGCTTCGGAACTTTTTCAAAGTTGGCCTCAAACATTTTCACCATTTGAGTCAATATTTTTTCTGCCGTCATGTACTTTGTAAAGTGATAAGTATCTGGGTACAAATAACCCTCAAGACTAGCCTGCTCTTCACCTAGCACTTGCTTAACAAAACCCCGATCAAAGGCGAGCTTTATGATTTCTTCGCGCTTGGCAAATCCTCTGGCCTCAATAAGATCGGCGATTTCGAAAATACTGTAGCCTTCAGGAATCGTAATTGCCCGAGCCACTGATCGACCTGATACCAACACGCTCATAACCTGCGGAGGCGTCATAGAGGTTTCAAACCGATACTCTGCGGCTTTTACCCGCGGAATCTGCCGGGTGAATTTGCCATAAAGAGCAAAAGCTTCCGCATTTTTTAAAACCCCTCGCTCCTGTAAATCACGCGCAATTGAGTTGAAGGATTGCCCGATTTGGACTTCATAAATCACTTCGCGGCCGACTTTTTCGGCGCCCTCGAATAGGAATTGCTTTGTCAGAATGTAAAACACTCCACCTAGGACCGCTGATAAGAAAACGATAGAGGTTAAAAAAACTAAAATCTTTCTTTTCACCACTTAGACCAATCTAAATTCATCCCCGGAAACGCTTTTGTTCCGTCAAACCCAGTTGGGTCTTCTAAAGAGGCCACCGGAACTGTGCAATACTGTATCGCATAATGGGCGGAGGGCCTATCATTTCCTGATTTACCCATACCTCCAAATGGCAGCTTCGAACTGGCCCCATTAGTCGTGCGGTTGTAGTTCAACAGCCCGACGCGAGCCTCGAGTAAAGCTCGTTTATATAAGTCTTGATTTTTTGTGAAAAGAGCCATCACAAGGCCATAGCCAGTGGAGTTTACGATCTTTAAGGCCTCATCAAAATCTTTAACTGTGTAAACAGCCACGTTCGGACCAAAGATTTCGCTTTTCTGATATACGGATTGGGGATCGAATTTTTTCACCAGATGGATGCTGGGCGTAACATAGTATCCCTTATATTTTAAATCCATAGCCTTGCCGCGCATCAGACTTTCACAATTCTCTCGATTGGCGATTTCTTGGAATCGGATATATTTCTCAACAGCACCGGCGTTGATTAAAGGGCCCATAAAGGGATTTTCTGACCAATGCCCAATTGAGAGGCGTTTTGCCGCCTGATAAAAATCTTCGATGAAGCGATCCGCAATTTTTTCATGAAGAATTATTCGGCTTGTACAAGAACATCTTTGCCCCGAGCTGAGATAGGCACCGACTAAAGTTTCATAAAGAGCTTTACTGTAGTCAGCATCATCCCATACGACGGTGGCATTTTTACCCCCCATTTCAAGAGCGATGATTTTCCAGTAATGGGTTAATGTTTCTTGTTTGATTTTTAAGCCAACTTCATAGGAACCAGTAAATAGGATTCCGTCGACGCTTTCATTGACCGTTAACCGACGTCCTGTTTCTGCATCCCCCTGAACCAAATTAAAAACTCCAGGGGGGAATTGAGCTTTCTCTACAAGCTCGGCATAAAGCTGCCCGACGGCTGGAGTTTGCTCGGAAGGTTTAAATACAATTGTATTCCCGGCCAGCAGCGCCGGAACGATATGACCGTTTGGCAGATGCGCTGGAAAATTAAAAGGGCCCAAAACTGCCATTACACCACGAGGCTTGTGACGAATTACACCGGGCACATTGGGGTTGGCATTTTCAACCCTTTCTTCTTTGATAAGGTTCAGAGAGTAGTTAAGCGTGATATCAATTTTATTGGCCATATTTTTTGCTTCGCCCGTGGCGTCCCACAAGGCTTTGCCTGTTTCACGAGAAATCATTTCAGCGATTTCGCCCTCATGGGCCACAAACAATTCCCGCAGTCGGAGAAGGTATTTTTTTCGTTCTTCGATATCTAATGAGGCCCAAGGCAAATAGGCTTCCTTAGCCGCCTCGCAAGCCTCTTCCACATGAGAGTGTACCACTGGGAACTCGCCTATCACATCACTTAGGTCCGCCGGACTGATATCTTTAATCAACTGAGTGGGGCGCTCGACATGACGGAAGTGGCCTTTAATGAAGTCCCCACGAAATTTGAAATTTTCAGTTTTCATACGGATTTCTCCTTTTTCATAGAGTAATCGAAGGGCGACACAAAGACCTCATCACCGTCTTCTACGCCTAATAGTTCTTTTTGTTTCGATGGCATCATGATCTCATCATCGCGAACATCACTGGCCGCGACGACAACCTTAAATTCTTCACTTGTGTTCGCGATTAAGAATCGCTGGGTGAACTGGGCCTCGCGACCCGAGCTCACTTTCACTCGACGGCCCATTTTAATCGGCAAAATTTCTTTGGTTTCACAACCATAATGAGGCCCGCCGTCAAAGGGGTCTACTTCATCCAGATATTCAAATCCGATGCTTTCTAATAAATGCTGAGCTGGCTTAGTCGACTCTCCTACCCGGCCCATCACAACCCGCGCCTTTGAGTCTAACAAACAAAGATAAATGTCTTCTTGAGGAAAAAGGCTTTCAATAAACTCTTTATTGGACTGGCTAAGAAGGTCAGCCTCATTGTAATTGAGGCCGGTAAATCTTCGGCCCAAAGCTTCCCAAAACTCACTTCGATTATCTTCCGTAAACGGAGGAGTTAACTCACACAAAATTCTTTCCTCAAATCGATCTGGATGCAGCGCCATATACATAAAACGACTTAAGGAAATTTGTTTTCCAAGTTTTTCAGGGCGTCGGCGATAAATTTTATCCACTAACAGCCCCCCAATTTCAGATGGGCCGTCGGTGTCCATTTGGAAACGTAATACCTGATGGATAAATCCAATCCCTAAGGCTTCGCTGAAATGATCTTTTTTGAGAACTCGAAAGTAGCTATGGGGAACATCTTTAGTGCCATGTTTAGCCAGAATCAATGAGCTTCCAACAACTAAACCCTCTTCCACATCTTCAAGAACAAAAAGATATTCCGCCTTTTCAATGGGCAAATCACCAGTGAAAGACTGAACGCTTCGCTCAATTTTTTCACTTAAAACTTTTTTGTCTCCAGGCAGGTTTAATAAATTAAATTGCTTGGCCAAGTCTAACAGCTGACCTAAATCATCAAATGTAACTGACCTGACTATAAAACTCATACAGAAAACCTTTCAATCATCTGGCTGTAGAACCGAATCGCCAGCTTAAGATCCTCGATCTTAACACTTTCATTGGAAGTATGCACATTGCCTTCCCGTACCCCTGGGCCGAAACATAAACAGTCCACTCCCAATCTAGCAAATAAACTGGATTCATTGGTGGACGGTTGTGTCACAGCCTGGTTTGGCAAATCCATTGAACGCAGAATGTCGAGCCCGCCCTTTAAAAAAATTGAGTCGAGGGATGTTTTAAATGGCCTTTTATAGTCACTTACTTGAAATTGAGCTCCAAACTTTTCACATTCATGCTTTAGTTTTTTCATCCAATTTAGATAAACATCCTGAGTAATAAGCGGCGGTATCCGACAATTTCCCATAATCAACACATGATCTTCTCGGGTTCGGATAACGCCAATATTGAGAGTGGGGTGCGGTGGTGTAAACTCCTGATCGTTGAATTTTTTAAAATCAGTCTCAATTTCGCGTACCAAGTCGTAGGCTCGTTTGATTTTAACCGCCATCGGATCCAGTAGCGGATAAACATCTAACTCTAGAAGGGCGTTCGATGGTACCGTATTAAAATTAAAGCCGCCATCCACTTCCATGATAGCCACTTTGTCTGGCATCTGCTTAAGATAGTTTAACATTTTTAGAATGGCACTGTCGCTTGATTCTGGATCTCCCGAGTGGCCCGATCTGCCATTAAAAATTTGACTTTGCGTCGAAATACTTTCTTTAAGATTATGCTCGTAGCGGTAGTTAATTTCTTCATCCGAAAATGGAATTCGAATTTCTACTTTAGCGAAGCCCGTTGTTCCATAGACCAATTGAAGATTTGTCGGCTCCCCGATCAAGGCATACCGTGGCGACACTGTATTCTTTCGAATTAGATTCATTGCCCCAGCCATACCTGTATGCTCACCAAAGGTCCCCACCAACACAGGAGCCAGTGTCCAGTCCCTTTTCCCTTTGTACTCTGTTAACGCTTGAAGCTTGCAAAGAAAATCCAGTTTAGCATCCGCCACTCCGAGTCCATAAATGCTGTCTTCCAATATCGTGGCATCAAAGGGATTAAACCCGTTGCGATTCCAAGCCTGGAAGGGCCCAGGATCCACCGTATCCAAGTGTGTTTGAAGCAAGAGTTCTGAATCAGGGCGGGTCTCTTGGGTTCGAATAATAATATTAGCCTGCTTGATGCCTAACAGTAGGCTTTCTTGAACCTGGACATAAAGACCACAGTCTTCGGCTTGCTTGCGAACCCACTGGATAAGCGGGAAGTTTGACTGTCCAGGAGAGGTATCAAATCCAACTATAGCCCTGCATTGTTCAATCAAGTCCAATCACACACCTTCTAGAATTGTTTTCTCAATAATCTGTAAGGCCAGATCAATATCTTCATTTTGGATAATGGCCGGTAC
This sequence comes from uncultured Pseudobdellovibrionaceae bacterium, assembly GCA_964515195.1. Classification (GTDB taxonomy): domain Bacteria; phylum Bdellovibrionota; class Bdellovibrionia; order Bdellovibrionales; family Bdellovibrionaceae. The sequence continues at coordinate 27,812 of CAZETK010000026.1, read as the reverse complement.
GAGAAAACGGGCGCGGACCGGATCTTTACCGCAAGGAAAAGCCATAACCCCATTATTAAACAGGTTCTTCAAGAAAGCATTGACCTGGTCTTTTTTGCCTTCAAATGGCGTGAAGGCAATCATCAGCCCTAAACCGCCCGCATCCGCGATTTTGCCTTTACATCTGCTTTCGCCAAGGCTGTTTAGGCCACCAACGAATCGTTCATGAATTTGAGCGATTCTTCCATCTTTACCTAAATAACCATCATGGACCAGCATATCCACCATCGCCATTCCAGTGGCCATAGAAACTGTTGCGCCCGAAAAAGTGCCAGCCACTAGGCCAGGCTTTGGATTGTAGTCCTCTGTGTAAAGTGTGGCTCCAACTTGAGCCGTCTTGGCGATCGTCACAATGTCAACATATTGACCCAAACCTAATGTTTCAAAAGCAAATAACTCACCCGTGCGCGTGAAGGTCTGCACCTCATCCAGCCACACCGCAATATTTTTTTGTTTACAGAACTCAACAAGCGGAAGGAAGAACTCACGAGGCGCTGGCATATAGCCACCCTCTCCCAACATCGGCTCAAAACTCAAACAGCAGATTTCACCTTCATGTTTGGAGACGTGTTCCTTCATGACGTTTAAAGTTTTTTCTATAGTTTGAGAATCTCTTTTATTGTACCAAGGCAATCTTAGAATCTCATGGTACTCTGGCAGCCCCTGTTTGTAAGCAGGGTTATCGGTAAGCTCCGCCATCATCGTAGACCGACCCGCGAAGGCGTCTTTAAAGGCTAAAATAAATTTGGCGGGTGAGTGCTTTTGTCTAGCCATTTTCAGGGCATTTTCGTTAGCCATGGTTCCGCAACTGGAAAACCAAGCGTATTTTAAGCGGCTGTTGCGAGAGGCCAGTTTTACCAGTTTTTCGGAAAATTGAACGTACTCTTTATTGGGCTGAAGATTTCCTTGCATGACGATATCGGATAGGGCTCCGCGTATGGCCGCTTCAGTGACCTTCGGATGGCTGTGCCCAAACAGGTGAATTCCGATTCCGTTGATAAGGTCCAACTTAATGCTTCCGTCCTCGAGTTCTACATAGGGTCCGCGACCCGCGCCGGATCCCACATAGGGATACGCCAAGGGACGTCCACGAAATTGCCCGGCTCGGTCCACCCATGTTTGACCTTGCTCCTTAAGGGGCGATTGCGGAGGTTGCGTGGTCTTGATGCCAGAATTGATGTTCTGAACCTCACTAACCAGATCATTTATGAGTTTTTTAATTTTTTCAGACTGCTGGATTTGCTCGCCAAAAAGTGAGGACATGACTTTCTCCCGAGTTAACGAAGTTGGGTGGTATTGCTTTGATTTCACCCAGATTACTCTCCGCATAACACCAAGACAAGGTGAGACGCGGACAGTAGTCTGGAAAGCATGTCGTTTGAGCAGATATTTGAAGCCGGCGTCAAAAGCTTCCAGGGGAAGGATTTTGCCAAAGCCACCGATTATTTTTCCCAAGCCCTTACGCTGCGGCCAGATGATCCTTCGGTTTTGACGAATCTGGCCCTTAGCCATTATGAATTGGATCAAAAAATCCCAGCCTATGTGTATTTTAAAAAGGCCCTGCATGTCGCGCCCGATAATTTACAGGCCCAACAAGGGTTTGAGTTTCTTCAATCTCAAGTTCAAGTTCGCGATATTCCCCATCAAATCGAGTTTTATGAGAAGGCGCGCAGCCTCTTGGTAACCCCGATTTCGGGACACGTCCCTTTTGCGCTTAGCTGGGTTCTTTTTATCGCTGTTGGCTATCGTGGCATTCGCTATTTGAGCCGTCGACGCCAAGCTTACTTATCAGGAGAGGATAAACCGAGCTTCGGTCTGCTAAATTTCGCCTTGGCCTTCTTTTTTATCGCAAGCCTTTCTTGGTCCCTGTTTCACTCTTATGACCGCTCCCTCCAGAGAGGTTTGGTAAAGGACGACACCGTGGTCATACGAAGCGCCCCGTCAATGGGGGGGCCCGCTTTGCTGGAGCTCAATGGAGGATTAGAAGTCCGTATTCTTCGAAAGCAAGATGGGTGGATTCAGGTTCAGTACCCAGGGTCCTACTCCGGCTGGCTTCAAAAAGACAGTATTGTGGAACTTTAGCGTGTTGACTTTTAGTGAGGCCACTTGATTTAATGAGCCCCATAAGATGCCCCGAGTCATATGTCTTTTAATCTCATTCTGTTTTCTTCTTGGCTGTTCCACCTCTGACAAAAAAGGTGACACGCCCGAGGCTATGCTTAAGCGCGCACAAGAGTATGAAAACGATGACCGCTTCGAAGAGGCAATTCGCCGCTATCAGGAAGTCAGATCTAAATTTCCCTACAGCCCTCAAGCTGTCGAAGCGGAACTAGCCGTTGCGGACGTTTACTATAAGCAAGAGTCTTACCCAGAAGCCCAAATTGCCTATCAAACATTTCGTGATTTAAGACCGCGACATCCGAAACTGCCTTATGTGTCTTACCGTTACGCCATGAGCCTTTATCATCAGATCCCGACTACCGTGGATCGAGATTTATCATTAGCGCCCGAGACCATTATGGCCTTCAATGATGTGGTTAATAAATTTCCAGAATCCGAGTATGCCTCTGAAGCGAAAGAAAAGCGGACAGAGTTAATTCGGAAAATGGCGGAAAAAGAAATTTACGTGGCGGACTTCTATTACAAGAAAAAATATTATGAATCCGCGCTCGCCCGCTATGAATATGTCTTAAAGGAATATTCCAATCTGGGCTTTGACGAAAAAGCCTTGGCCCGCGCGGCTTACGCCGCCCACAAGGTCGGTGAAATCAAAAAATCGCGGCAGTATGCCGACCGCGTTCGCTCTTACAAGAGCAAGTCCGACGAAACTAAACAAATCCTTCGGGAGATTCGTTAATGTCCAGTTTGTCCGATGAAATGCTTAAAGAAGCCCGACAGTATTTTATCGAAGGCAAGTACAAGCTGGCCGAGCCCCTTTTAGAGCAGCTCTTACTTCAAAATCTACGGAATCCAGAAATTCACCAGATGTTGGCCACCCTTTACTACGACCGAGGCCAGTTCAATAAAGCTATTAAGACCTTCAAGCGGGCTTTAGAAATAGATCCAGGCTATACGGACGCAAGCGTTGGACTTTCGATTATTCTGAACGATTTGGGTCGATATGAAGAGGGTCGCAAAGTCTTTCAAGAGGCCCGCCAAATTCTGGATGAAAAAAAGAAGCCTTCCTTGGGCTTTTTGGATGAAAGCATCTCGAAAAAGCATGAGGAGCTGGCTGATCTTTACGCTCAATCCCGCCAATGGGCCGAAAGTTTAGAGAATCTTTTAAAGGCCCAAAAATTGATGCCTCAACGTCGGCGGGACTTAGGGGTTAAAATTGCGGATTCCTATAGTCGAATCGGTGAATCCCAAAAGGCGATTCGTGAGCTCAAAGAAGTGCTTTTTATTGATTCCGACCATACCATGGCCCGTTTGAAACTGGCAGAACTCTATGCCCATAATAATCGTATTGCCGAAGCGATTGATCAATGGGAAGCTGTTCTTTTGAAAGAGCCCAACAATAGGGAAGCCAAAGATAACTTGCTGAAGCACAAGAAGTCTAAGTGGCGCTATATGGACAGGCCTTGATGAGGTAGTTTATGGGTATGATCCGAGACAGAATGGTTCCCTTTATCACACAAGACGAAATCCAAGAGCTGATCAAAAAGCTCGCCCGAGAAATCGAGTCCGATTATCAGGGACAGGAAATCATTTTGATCAGCCCGCTTAAAGGTTCTTTTCACTTTGTAGCCGACTTAATGCGCGAAATTCATCTGCCCCAACAGGTCGACTTTGTGTATGTGACATCCACTGAAAAGGGCGGCGCCATTAAAATTATCAAAGACATTTCCGTGAACATCGCTGGCAAGCATGTGTTAATCGTTGAAGAAATCATCGATGCTGGCCGCAAACTTAGCTTCTTGAGAAATCGCCTTTATGCTTCTCAACCAGCCAGCCTGCGAATTGTTACTTTGCTGGACAAGCCAGCCCGTCGTGAGCTTCCTATCCGAGCTGATTATATTGGTAAAACTATTGATGATCGTTATGTGGTCGGTTACGGAATGGACACTGAAGAGTTAGGCCGAAACTACCCAGATATTTACAATTTAAAAAACTAAGAATCTGCTCAAGCCTCAATCGAATGAGGCCCTTGGAATCCGCGCTAGCTTACAATTACGTTGACTAAAAAATAGACCATCACACAAGCGGCGTACAAGATAATAAACTGTTTAGACATTGAACAATTCCCTCTAGTCCAGATTAGGGCCTGTCAAAAAAGCCGTCAACCCCTCAATCGATATATTTTTGTCTCGTTTTGAAACAGGACTTTAGATCAATTTCGTATATAGCCCAGTGAAGTTCTATACTGGACTTACCGAAAAAGCTTGTAAGAGGAGGAGTCGGATATGAAAAAGCTTATACAAAAGCTTTCCGCCATTGTGAAGCGATCTAAACTTGCCAAGCCACTCTCCAACGAGCTGGGGCAAGGGATGATTGAATACATTTTGATCGTAGCGATTATAGTCATTGCGATCTTTGCCCTGAAGCCTTTTTTTACAGAACAGGTGGATAGTATTAAAGGTCAAATTGGAAGCTCCATCCAAGGGATTCTTGGAAACTAACTTAGATGACCATCGAGTATATCCTTCTTCTTGTCGTGGTCCTCATGATGGCGGTGAAAGTCTTTGTTTCAGCGCCCATGACGGCATTTAAAGAATCCGCGCCACGTTTAGGGGCCCGGGTTGAAAAGCAAATCGCCACTGGGACGGGATTTAAGAATGTCGAATGGAAAGACCATCGTTAAAAAAGATTCCTCGAGATCTGGTCAAAACGGCCAGATTATGATCGAAACGCTTTTAATCATGATTGTTTCTTTAGGGTTGCTGATGACAACCCTAAATTATTTTAAGGAAAGCCGGGCTTTGGCCAAGATCACCAACGCCATCTGGGCTGGAGTCGCCGAAATGGCAGAATATGGAACCTGGCCTACAGCCCAACCCCCTATTCATCCGAATGATCATGATAAGGTCAGGATTATAGACCCGACTAGTGATTAAAATGAAAAAAGTTAAACGTAAACCTTATTCTAATAACGCCGGCTTCATCACTGTCGAATTTACATTCGCTTTTTTGGTGGCCACGATGTTAAGCGCACTTTTATTTGCAATGTGCTTTACATTTACCGTGATTGAAATCGGACAGTACATTTCATTTTCAGCCACACGCGCCGCCATCGTGGCCCATAAAAGTTACGACGATCAAAGGCAAAGGGGCGAGGCCAAACTTAATGCCCTCTTAGGCCATCCGGAAATCTTACCCCTTATATCAAATGGCTGGTTCGAACTAAGCCTACGCGATATACGATTAGGTCAGAACAGTTCAGACTATTATAATGAGGACTATCAACCCTCATCTCCCCTCAAAGGCAAAGCGGGGGGCGAGTTCTTTGTTCCCGCATCTGGCTTTCGATTGAATCTTAAGGCAAAAATTTTGGAATTACGCCTGGGCCCCTTGGGTAATATTGAAAGCGAAGAAGGGGATGGTTTTAATCTTACAATCGCCACTCTCTTATTCCGCGAACCCTCTCAAGCTGAATGTCAAAGTTCAATAGCGGCTCGTTATAATCAAGTTTTGAACCTAGATCAGGGTTATGCTTCCTTGGCCTCCCAATATGCAAGTGATTACGTGCCAATGGAGGATAACGGATGTTAAGACGACGTCGTTACTCTCAAATCAATAATGAAAAGGGAATAGCGGCCATTGAGTTACTTCCCATCGTTTTTGTATTCGTTTTACTTATCAACTTCAGTCTTGGTTTCTTTGGGGCCATTCATTCTGGTATTCTTCACAGTATTGCCGCACGAAATTATACCTTTGAGACCATGTTCCACCGCTCAAATCTAAACTACCATTTTCGCAATAATGTCTTGGCAGAGCCAGATAATCATTTTGCAAATAAAGGGCAACGTGTCTCCGGAATCGTAAGCGATCACCTATCTACCATAGACGGCTGGTATGCCACCCAGCGGCCCATTGCATTCACGTCCTCTTTTGCTGGTCGAGATAGGGAAGGTTACACACTGGCAGCTCGCGATGTGGCCGGGCGACAAAGTTTGCCTTCTGAGGCGACAGCTCACAACCAAGATATTCCAGCCATGAATGAAGCCGCTCGAAATGATAAAATAGGTATACATACAATCTGGTTAAAAACTGTTTATGGCATTTGTTTAAATGCTCAGTGCGGTGATTAGAAAAGGGAGTTCGTATGGGGAATGAAACCAGAAATTTATGGTTAAGTATAGGGGCAGCTCTTCTCGCTGTTTTCTTAATCCATTCCTATTCTCAGGAAAAAAAGGCCGAGTATGACAAGATGTTTGGGGCTAAAAAAACAGTGGTCAAAGCGAAAGAGGACATCCCTGAAATGTCCACAATCTACGACACCATGTTAGAAACTGTCGAGGTTCCAGCCAATTATGTCGACCCGGACACGGTAACCCTTCCTGATGAAATTATCGGCCATGTCACAGCTGTTCCCCTTAAAAAAGGACAAGCGGTCATGAAGAATATGCTCTTCACTCCTGGGCCTGATACTGGAATTTCTATTCAGGTGGCGCCCAACAAAAGAGCTCTTTCCATCCCCATTGATGAAGTTCGCGGAGTTTCAAAACTGATCCGCCCTGGTGACCGTGTCGATATTGTAGCCGCCGTCGATGTCGGTAAAGGACAAAATCAGCATCGTGAAGTCACAATCTTGATGGAAGATGTTCCGATCCTGGCAACCGGTGTCTCAGTTGTAAACAATATTCCCCGTCTACTTGAAATGGATGCCACCGGGAAAAATATAACCCAGACATCCCTCACGGGTGATACGAAATATAGTACAGTGACAATAGAGGCTTCTCCGAAAGAGGCCCAAGACCTTATTTATTTGCTGTCGACATCGCCCGGTAACATTTTCTTCACTTTACGCAACCGGAACGATCGTAAGACGCAGCTCCGTCTACCGAGCTCAACGGCGGAGTCGCTCGTGAATCGTGGTGGGATGAGCCCATCCGCAGTGCCTGGTTTCCAAAATACACCTGGACGCCAGCAGCAACCGCGGCAAGCACCACGATCGGGGTTTAGGTCGCTATGATTTGGGGAAGTCGAGGGCTAGGGGGAATAATGAAGACGTTCTATTCCTACATTTTAGTAGTTTTACTAATTCAAAGCCCCGGTTTTGCCCAAAATTCCCAGATTCCCGAACCTAATGATCTGCAAGAAATCGCGGACGGTGATAATTTCCGATCTCGCCAGTTTTTAAATTTAACCGTTGGAATTGATCAGGACATTAAACTTCCACCTTTGCCCCCTGATGTAAAATTTGGTGGCACCTTCAGAAGCTTCTCGAATGCTTCGATTTCTCGTGAACTCAATGTGCTTCGCATTTCCCCTAAAAAAGAAGGCAGTACGGTTCTTACGATTATTGACAATAAAACCAAACGTGTTGTTGCCGAGTATAACATCGCTATTAAGAAAAGTCGGCTTGATGGGGTTGCCAATGAAATTCGTGCCCTTCTAGGAGACGTCGAAGGCATCACCATTAAGGTGGTCAACAACCGGGTAGTCGTAGATGGGCAGGTCCTTCTGCCGAAAGATTTAAGTCGTATCTATAATGTGGTCCAACAATTTGGCGAACAGGCGTCATCATTGGTGACCTTAAGCCCGCTAGCCTTAAAAAAAATTACAGAGTATATCGCTCGCGATATCAACAATCCTGAAATTGAGATTCGAGCGATAAACGATAAAATTATTCTTCAGGGCTATGCCAATAATGAAGAAGAAAAAGTCCGAGCCGAAATTATCGCAAAAACCTATATGCCGGATCTCTTCGTTGAGGCCGCCGAGGAAAAAGGGGTCATTAAAAAGCGTAAGCCTGCCAATGATGGTGTGATTAACCTTATCACGGTTAAGGAGGCTCCTTCGGCGCCCCCACCTAAAATGGTTCAGCTAGTGGTTCACTACGTTGAGTTAAAGAAAGATTACTCGAAATCTTTCCGCTTTGAATGGAGGCCTGGAATTTCAGATGGCAGCGGTGTTAATTTCACAACCGGTGAAAAAACTAGCTCCATCGTTACTGCCATTACTGGGACAATTAATAATTTAATTCCTAAACTTAACTGGGCCAAGCAACACGGTTATGCTCGTGTCCTTGAAAGTACAAGTTTAATTGTTCAAGATGCTAAAAAAGGTGAAATCAAACAGCTAACGAAACAGCCCTATTCCGTAATCGGAAAAGAAGGGACTCAGGGAACAGCCTTTGCCGATGTGGGAATTTCAGCCACAATCACACCGACGATCATGGGTGATAAGTCAGGCTCTGTTCATATGGATATGCAGTTTTCCATTTCCAATATGCTGGGGACTGTGGCCAATGGCGCCCCCATCACTTCTGAAAACGTCATTCAATCTCAGATAACGGTGCGGGATCGTCAAAGCGCCGCTGTAGGCGGCTTGATCAAAAACTCCAGCTCGACTGGATTCAACCGGAATCCAGGTGGCGCGGCCAATCCCATTGTCAGTCTATACGCCTCAAAAGATTTCCAAAGAGACCAAAGCCAGTTTGTTGTGTTCGTTACCCCTATTATCAAAACATCCGCAAGCCAGGGTTCTGAACAAATTAAGAAAAAATTCCGCCTTCGCGAATAGTTAAGACTTTTGACCTATCGACATAAAGTAAAATTCTTCCGATAGGTCATTCGGGAGAGTGTAAATGGCTTTGCATCCTAACTGTACTTTGATCGGTGTTTTAGGCGGAAAGGGCGGCGTTGGTAAAAGCGTCTTTGCCGCTAACCTGGCCTGCGCCTTCATGACAGAGATGCGCGCCAAAGTCCTTTTGATAGATGCCGACTCCAAGTCTGTAGGCGACCAAAACGTCATTATGGGTCTCAAGCCGCAAAAGATATTGAAAGACCTCGCCAATTACTCGGGATCATTGTCTCAAGCTCCCATCCAGCAGTTTGTGACCCAACATCCCTCTGGCCTCAGTTATATCGGTGCCGTCCGGGGGCCCGAAGAACGCCTGGATATCCCCGCGGAAAACTTGCTCAAAACAATAGATTTTATCTCTCGCCATTTCCAATTTATCATCGTTGACTTAGGAAATGACGTGGGTCCACTACAAATGGAGTTTTTGCAACAAGCTACGGCCTGCATGATGATCACGACTCCTGAAATTCTAGTTGTGACCCAGACTCAAAGAATAATGAATGAAATGATGTCCGCCACATTTCCTAAAGACATGTTTCAGCTGGTGTTAAATAAAATGGCGAACACGGGCGTTTCTCCGCAGGCGATTTCAACGCAATTGCAGATGCCTCTGATTGGCGCCATCCCCCAGGATGATGTCACCGCGATGGGTTCATTGCAAAGATTAACACCTTTTGTTCTAAGCGCTCCCAAAGCCCCGATCTCGGCAGCTTACACTGACATTGTCAGGAAACTCACAGGTGGAATTTTACAGCGCCTAAAAAGTTTGAGTCGCCCCAAACCCAGTCACATTTCTTCACCTTCAGGCCAAAGCTCTCAAAAGGCGCGCTCTGATAGCGATTCTACCTTAGATCCCCAGACTCAGTTAAAATTAAGAGTTCACAATGAATTGATTCGAACATCCGATATCAACAAGCTTCTGGCCGAAGCAAAAGCCGACGAATCCAAGCAAGCCGAGATCCGAGAAAAGGTAAAACGCGACATCACTCAAATTGTAGATCGCGAAGTACCTGGCTTAATGCGTGATGAGCGCTCTCGTCTTATCAAAGAAGTCTTAGAAGAGTCTCTGGGCTTAGGGCCTTTAGAAGATCTTTTAGAAGATCCGGCCGTTACAGAAATCATGGTTAATGGCGCGAAGAAAATTTTCATTGAGAAGGCCGGGAAGGTTCAAATGGCGCCGACAACCTTCACCTCCAATGACCATCTACGACGTATTATCGAGCGAATTGTAATCCCCTTGGGAAGGCAAATTAATAACATGATTCCCTACGTGGATGCTCGTTTGAAAGATGGCAGTCGCGTGAACGCCGTCATCGAGCCACTTGCCATTGATGGGCCCGCTTTGACCATTCGAAAATTTAAAAAGGGGGGCGTGAGCCCAGAGCAGTACATCAACTATGGATCCATGAGTCCGCAGATGGTTCAGTTCCTCAAAATCTGCGTCGAAAACGGACTTAATATTGTTATCAGCGGTGGCACCGGATCCGGTAAAACAACTCTTTTAAACATGCTTTCTTCTTTTATTCCCGCCAACGAACGAATTATCACGGTCGAGGATGCGGCGGAGCTGCAGTTGCAACAAGAACACGTGGTACGCCTTGAAACACGTCCCGGCGCGGGAGATGGATCACACTCAATTTCCATTCGTGATTTAATCCGCAATGCCCTTCGAATGCGTCCCGATCGGATTGTAGTGGGTGAGTGTCGCGATGGGGCAGCCCTAGATATGTTGCAAGCCATGAACACGGGACATGACGGATCCATGACCACAACGCACGCTAACTCTCCTCGCGAATGTATCTCAAGGATCGAAACTCTTTGTATGATGGCAGGAATGGATTTACCTGTAAAAGCGATCCGCGAGCAAATTGCCAGCGCTGTTAATTTAATTGTACAGGTTTCTCGTCTACCCGATGGGAGTCGTCGTATTTTAAGTATCACCGAGGTCACAGGCCTTCAAGGCGAAGGCATTACCTTAGGAGAAATTTTCCGGTTTAAAGAAACAGGCCAAGATAAGAATCGAAAAATTCAAGGTCAGTTTCAAGCCCTCGGGTACATTCCTTCCTTTATTCAAAAACTAAATGACAAAGGCGTTGTTATTCCCCGCGAGCTTTTCTCTAATGAAGTGAGGCCCCAGGGTGCCGCCGGCGTCGTTCCTTCTAAACCTAAAATTCCAACCGTGCCGACGCTTAAAAAATCAGGATGAGGTGAAGGATGTCATTTATATTTCATGATCTCATCTTTATCCCCTTAATGTCTGTCTGCACAATGCTTTTCGTTTATCGATTTGCAGATCCTGTCATTGATTATCTCAGCTCGCGAAGCCTTGGAAAAAAAGATGAAGTCTTAAAATATTTGAAACTAATGTCCAGCGATGTAGATGAAAAGAAAGTGACTCTTATGATGCTCTTGATGAGCTTCGGTCTGGGCATCTTGTTTTTTATCTTATTCTGGCCCAAGTTTATCCTTGGGCTTATCTTTGCTTCTCTCGTCACCATGCTCGGGTGGTCCTTACCTTTGATTATCGTAAAATCCCTTTATGAAAAGCGCTGCAATCGCTTTGTGGATCAGCTGGTGGACGGACTTACAATCATGTCGAACGGGATAAAAAGTCAGACTAACGTCGCCCAGACTATGGAGCGAGCCATCGAAATCATGGGCAACCCCCTACGGTCTGAATTTCAACAGGTTTTAAGTCAACACCAATTGGGCCAAAGTTTTGAAGATGCTTTACTCGATCTTGGGCAGCGAATTCCAAAGCCTGACGTTCAAATGCTTGTCACCGCCATCAATATTTTGCGAGAAACGGGCGGAGACTTGAGCCAAACTTTTGATAGTATCGTCTACACTATTCGTGAGCGCCAAAAGCTTGAAAAGAAAATCGAAGCCTTGACAGCGATGGGACGGTTTCAAGGTCTTCTGATTACCTTAATGCCTCTCGTAATTTGCGTAGCCCTATTCATTTTTGATCCACCTTCCATCATTCCCATGTTCACCACGCCTTTGGGCTTGTTTCTAATAGGCGTCATGATCACACTTCAAGTTATTGGTGGATTCTTAATCCGTAAGATTGTTACAATAAAAGTGTAGTTAATCGCTTCAAGGACGAGGTGAAATCAATGAAAATGTGGCTCCTGGCACTAAGTGTGCTTTTATCATCCTATTCTTACGCTGTCGTCGATATGAAAAACGCCAACTATAGTCAGAGTTGGATCGACATGGAAGTCCCCGGATCTGGTTATGATATCCGAATTCAAAGAACTTATAACAGCCGGTCGTTGTTTAATGGCATTTTTGGCTTTGGCTGGTGTTCTGATTTTGAAACCAAGATGACCATCACGGCTGAAGGAAATTTAAAAATCACTGAATGTGGCGCCGGCCAAGAGATGTTCTATTCACCTCGAGAGGTTTCTCGTAAAGAGGTCGCTCAAACCATTAGTAAAATTGTACAAAAAATGAAGGCTGAAAAGGCTGTTGGGCGCAACGAAGCCTTCTATAAAAAACTTTCAGACGAATTACTTGAACAAGATGTTAAACGCGCCGCCTATGCTCGAAAATACAATGTCCTTGTTTCGATTAAATCAGGCACTAAATTCTATGCCAACGGACGCGAAGTTGAGCATGTTGTTTTCGAAAAAACTCATTACACGCGCCGACTTCAGGATGGCTCCAGTCAGCGATTTGATACTAAAGGCCGCTTAACCCACATGTATGATAAGAATGGAAATTTTCTGAAATTTGATTATTCAGGCGACCGAATGGTCATGGTGACAGACAATAACTCACGGAAACTCAATTTCAAATATTATAACAATAGCAAAGTTAAGGAAGTAACTGGGCCCAATAGCCTTAAAGCGGAATACAAATATGAAAACATGGAAGATCTCGTCTATGTGAAAAATGGTTGGAACAATGTTTTCACCTATAAATACGATGAGCTTCATAATATGACACAGGCTAATTGGCCCGATAAGACATCTATTTCTCTTAAGTATGATACGCAAAAGGATTGGGTGATTGGATTTACGGACCGCAATAAGTGTCAAGAATCTTATGCTTATGAAATGTCTAAAACGAACCCTAAAGGACATTATTGGGCAACGGTTAAAAAAGTTTGTAATAAAAAAGTTGTGGCTGATAACCGCTACGAGTTTTGGTACTCACAACGTGATGACGGCGAATGGATTTTAACTCGCGTGCAGTCGGACGTTGCGGGTAACGTCACAGATATCACCTATGATGAACACACTGGAAAGCCCACAGCTATTCGTCGAAATAAAGAGCGGCTTGCCTTTGAATACTATCCTAACGGCCTGGTAAAGACGAAAGCCGGGCCTAATAGCCGTCAGATTTTTAAATATGACAATAAGCTAAATAAAATCGCCCAAGTTATTGTGGAATATTACGATGCTAAGGGAAAGAAAGTATCGACCCGAACTACGACCTTTAAGCACGACAGTAAGGGTAATTTGATCTACGCTCAAAACTCAGATGGTCAGAAGGTCAATATGACCTATGATAATAAGGGTCGAATCTCTTCAATAACCGATCAGGCCAAGAAACTTGTCAAAATTCAGTATGAGGAGCGCCATGGAAAGCCAACTGTGGTAACGAGGCCTGGTCTAGGAACGATTAAGGTGAAATATAAGTCAAATGGAGAAATTGAGCGAGTGGACAGTAAGGACGGCCCTCAGGTGGCTTTGCAAGTAGCCTCTACGTTTAACAATATGCTGGATATTATCGCTCCCGCTACGGCGGATATCTATTTATAAAGGTTTTAAGGAGCTTTCATGAACAAATTTTTCATTGTCGCTATTCTCTCAACTGGGCTTATGGCGTGGTCCCAGTCCCCGTCAGACGATCCCAATATGAATATCGGCCTTAACAATGGAAACCAAACAGAAGCGAGCGTGAACGATATCACCAAGGCCCACCAAGCCGCCAGCGCTTATTATGGAAAAGGGGATAATGCCAATTGTCCCAACTGTGCAACTCCTGGCGCTATCCACGTGACTGTTGAGGATGGTTCTGTGGTGGTCAGCGGTGAGGGTTCTGTTAAAACCAGCACCGGTGAAGATAGCCGAGGTCAGCAGTAATCCAGCCTTTAGTCACTCGTCTCAAAATAAAACACAGGCCCTATATTGTCTCGGTGGTGTTGTGGAATCATACATTTCATTCCGAGACATAGCCTTAAGGTCTTGATTTAGCGGTAAAAATTCATCTCAATTCGAGACCTCCGTTGGCATCGCACTTGTAATACCTCTAAGTAGGGAACTGATACCCTGAATGGAGGAATCTATGAAAATCCTTATAGCCCTATTGCTGCCGATCGGGTTTATGTCCCAGGTCGGATATGCCTCTACAGATTGTGGGAGTATGAGCACCAAACGAATTCACGCCAGTACCAACCCTCCAAGCAAAAAGAAGGCTAAATCCAAGCGACCTGCTCCGCGCACGCAAACGACTCAATCAAGCTCGACTCAACGATAATGTTGAGTCGTGTTCAGAGGTTATAGAGCTAACTGATCTATCGTTTGTTTTGAGATTCAGACTTGTCAAAAGAAGACGCTGTGTCAGAGACAAGTCGTTTTAGACTGGTATACATATCTTGAAGGGCTACGGCCCCACCAGATGCGGCACCCTGTAAATAGGCCGTGACCGCAGGGGATAATGCCAATTGTCCCAACTGTGCAACTCCTGGCGCTATCCACGTGACTGTTGAGGATGGTTCTGTGGTGGTCAGCGGTGAGGGTTCTGTTAAAACCAGCACCGGTGAAGATAGCCGAGGTCAGCAGTAATCCAGCCTTTAGTCACTCGTCTCAAAATAAAACACAGGCCCTATATTGTCTCGGTGGTGTTGTGGAATCATACATTTCATTCCGAGACATAGCCTTAAGGTCTTGATTTAGCGGTAAAAATTCATCTCAATTCGAGACCTCCGTTGGCATCGCACTTGTAATACCTCTAAGTAGGGAACTGATACCCTGAATGGAGGAATCTATGAAAATCCTTATAGCCCTATTGCTGCCGATCGGGTTTATGTCCCAGGTCGGATATGCCTCTACAGATTGTGGGAGTATGAGCACCAAACGAATTCACGCCAGTACCAACCCTCCAAGCAAAAAGAAGGCTAAATCCAAGCGACCTGCTCCGCGCACGCAAACGACTCAATCAAGCTCGACTCAACGATAATGTTGAGTCGTGTTCAGAGGTTATAGAGCTAACTGATCTATCGTTTGTTTTGAGATTCAGACTTGTCAAAAGAAGACGCTGTGTCAGAGACAAGTCGTTTTAGACTGGTATACATATCTTGAAGGGCTACGGCCCCACCAGATGCGGCACCCTGTAAATAGGCCGTGACCGCAGACGACCGAATCCATTGGTCCGCCCTCACCTCTAAGGGAATTCCCGATACCCGAATCTGCATCGAGAGGGCAATAAAAACGGTTACCAAAAAACACCGTAGCACAAAAAATAATTCAGACACGGGTGCTTTCCTTTCTGGTCAAAATTAACTTGTCTATAGCGGATTCAATTTCTTCTTTGCCAAATGGTTTTGTTAAATAAAGATGAATCCCTTTATTATGGACTTCCTCTATCATCGCATCCTGGTCCAAAGTCGAACAGACGACAATTTTAATATCCGGCCAAATTTCTTTGATTTCATCGATGATCTCAAGACCGTTTCGAATGGGCATGACTAAGTCTAAAAACAACAAGTCCGGTAGGGTCGACCTTACCAAATTCACGGCATCTCGGCCATTTTCAGCTTCACCCACACAAACTCCACCCAGGGATTCGCCGATATTTTTGATAATCTCACGAATAAAGGTGGCATCATCCACAATTACGAACCTGAACTTCATAAATCCATTCTAGAGCGAGTTTCTTAACAAGCGCAGTCTCATTGATTGAAACTGGACAAAAGAGCCATTGGACCTTGGAATCCTTTACGTAGTGATTAAAAAAAATAACAATTAAATCGTGGCTTTAGGTAAATTCTTCAGTTTTATAATTTTGTTTTTTACCCTCAACTCAGCGCTAGGACAAACGGGCTCTTCAGTTCAATATATCAGCCTGGATGATTCCCGACTTACAATTAATCGCATTGTTGTGATTCCGATTGTGGATAATGTGAATCAAGTCTACTCAAAACCTTTAACCGAATGGCTGCATAAAAAAATCGAAGTCGACAATCAGTGGAACCTTCTAAAATATCCTCGGAATCTAGAGTCAGATTATCTAGACCCTCAGGAAGCTCAAAAAATCCTTACTGATTTTAAAGCCCAAGCCATTCTGACATCTCGAGTGATTCGCGGCACGCAGGACATCCGTTACCGAATGACCTTGTACGTCGGCCCCGAAGGTTATCCCCTTGTGCAGGAAAGCCGATCCATTCCCAAATCTGATTCTTTGGAAGATATCCAACGAAACTTCAAAAACCTTTACGAGATGACCCGCAATCGTTTGCCTTATGATGGCGTGATCCTGAGTCGCAATGGCCAAAATGTTACCCTTAGTATGGGAAAAAATTATGGTCTTCAAGTGGGTCATCAAGTGGATGTCATTCAGATTTTAAAGGTCAACCGCCATCCTAAACATCATTTTATGATTTCTTCAGAAAAATCAATAATCGGAAAAGTTGTTATCACAAAGGCTGATGATGTCCTCAGTTTTGGTCGAATTTCTTTTGAAAAAGAACCAAACGTTATTCAGCCTCAGAATAAAGTGATCTCTCATCGAGTGATTCACTATCCAACACAGGAAGAACTTTTACAGGATCCAAATTTTGGTCAATCGCCGAAAGAGTGGATTCCAGCCTCGAATCCTCAATTTGGGAAAGCCATTATTTGGGCTGGCCTTGGCAATTACACCCAAACCGCTGACTTACAAACAGAAGGCGGAATTGATGGTTCAAGCCCCATGTCACCCACCATCCGATTGGATGGGGAACTGTGGATTAACCAGGATTGGTTTTTAGGGTTTAGCACTATGCAGTCTGCTTTCACGCTCTCCAATCCAATTGATGCCGATAGCCCCTCTAATTTAAGTACAACTTTAAGTTCGTACACATTGTCTGGAGGATATAACTGGTTACTGGGTCCTGACTTTTACGGCCCCAAGATCCAAGTCTCTTTGGGTCTTCACCAGTGGACCGCTGACCCCGCCAAATCATCACCGACTGTTGCCTTTTCAAGAACTAAATTCGGTGGAATGTATTTAGGCTTTAACGGCTTTACCAATATTATGGAAGGCTCGCCTTGGGACGTCGGAGCTCAGTTTAAGTTCTTTATTACGAAGTCCGTTTCTGAAAGCCCCTCATCGGGAAGCTCGTCATCTGAAAACATCATCGATTTTTCGCTTTATACTCGCTATCGAAAATCCACACGATTAAGTTATATGGGTCAACTCGCGTTTGAAAACTACAGCGCTGACTTTTCTGGATCTGGCAGCAGACCTGACCCAGCCACTGAGATCAGCCATAAAAACACACTGCTCTTGTTGGGTATTGAATTCGCATTTTAAGCATTAAGGAGATTCCATGAAGACAACCACAATACTCCTCTTCAGCCTGCTCGGTAGCTTAGCGATAGCCCAAGAATCAGGCGTAATCGAACAAATGAAGGGGAAAAAAGCAATTATCCGTTTTGAAAATGATATTCCCTACCGCGTAGGGCAGCCCGTCTTTATTGAATCCACCGAAGGCAATGAATACGGAATCGTCAAAGGCGGGCGTAACCTTTTAGAAAGAAAGAATTCTGTGTCTTTAAGTTCTGGCTACAGCGATTTAACGGCAAAGACTACTGGAAGTGGAAAGGCAAAATCCAAAACCACATCCATATCCGGGAAATACGGCTGGAATCTGAAACAATTTGAAGTGGGCCCCGTTGTTGAAATCAGCCTTTATGACAGTGGAATAGAGCAGACAACTTTAATGTTCGGCGGATTCGCAGAGTTTAATATTCTTCCCAACATTCCAGGACATGATTTCATATTTGGAGTGCAAGGCCAGGCCCTTATGGGAACAAGTGAAAGAAAAATTGGTGATACCACGACCGATGCAAACCCTATGGTTTTAAGGGGTGGGGGATTCATTAAATGGTTTGTCTTCTCGCCCGTTCTCGCTCTTCGCGTTGATGGCAACTATTATTATGAAAAGGCTGATAAAACCACCGTAAGTGGAACTGAGTTTTCTGTGGGCTTAAACCACTATTTCTAAGTTTTATCCTCAGTCCCGCGCTCCAGGTAAACGCTTCGAACCAGTACGCGGAACAAAACGCCTTAAACACTGAGAGCACAAAAACAACTCGCAACTTTCGCGTATAAAAAAAGCCAGCCTATATAAGGCTGGCTTTTTAAATTTAAACCGATGTGCGGCTTGATATTACATCATGCCGTCCATGCCCATTCCGCCCATGCCACCCATTCCAGCTGGCATTCCGGCTCCCTTTTCTTCTTTCTTAGGAGCTTCGGCGATCATGGTTTCAGTTGTTAACATCAAAGAAGCAACAGAAGCTGCATTTTGAAGAGCACAACGAACCACTTTAACAGGATCAATAACACCATCTTTAATCAAGTCAGTGTATTCATCGCTGTAAGCGTTGTAACCGAAGTTAGCTGATTTGTTTTGAAGAACTTTATCCAAAACAATCGCGCCATCAAGTCCAGCGTTGAAAGCGATTTGTCGAATAGGCTCTTCACAAGCGCGCTTGATAATCTGAGCGCCCCATTGCTCTTCTTCAGAGAATTTGCTCTTGTCAATTTTTTGAGCTGCGCGAATTAAAGCCGTTCCGCCGCCCGCAACGATACCTTCTTCAACAGCCGCACGAGTCGCGTTCAAAGCGTCTTCCACGCGGTGTTTTTTCTCTTTCATTTCGACTTCAGAAGGGGCGCCAACGTAAATAACGGCGACACCGCCAGCCATTTTAGCCAAACGCTCTTTCAACTTTTCTTTATCATAGTCAGAAGTAGTTTCTTCGATCTGAGCTTTAATCTGACCCACGCGAGCCTGAATATCAGCTTTCTTGCCGCTACCATCGATGATGGTTGTATTGTCTTTGTCGATTACGATTCGTTTTGCAACACCAAGGTCTTCAACGGTCGCCTGCTCAAGTTTACGGCCCAAATCTTCAGAGACCACTTTCGCTCCAGTGAGGATCGCAATATCTTCAAGCATAGCTTTACGACGGTCGCCAAAGCCAGGAGCTTTAACGGCAGCGATATGAAGCGTTCCGCGAAGTTTGTTTACAACCAAGGTGGCCAATGCTTCACCATCAACATCTTCAGCAATGATCAACATTTGACGGCCTTGCTTAGCAACGCCCTCTAAAATACCGATCATATCTTTCATGGAAGAAATCTTTTTGTCGTAGATAAGGACGTATGCGTTTTCAAGAACAGTTTCCATTCTTTCGGCATTTGTCACAAAATAAGGAGAAAGGTAACCGCGGTCAAACTGCATACCTTCAACAACTGATACTTCTGTCTTAGCGGTTTTAGATTCTTCGATCGTGATAACGCCTTCTTTACCAACTTTGTCCATAGCATCTGCCAACATTTGGCCGATTTCTTTGTCATTGTTAGAAGATATGGATCCCACCTGGGCCACTTCATTAGAGCCCTTAACTGGCTTCGCCATAGACTGTAATTCACTAATGGCGATTTCAACAGCCTTATCAATACCACGCTTGATTGCCATAGGATTGTGGCCAGCGGTTACGATTTTAGCTCCTTCACGATAGATCGCTTGAGCCAAAACAGTTGCTGTAGTTGTTCCGTCACCCGCTTCATCATTGGTTTTAGAAGCCACTTCTTTAACCATCTGGGCACCCATATTTTCGAACTTATTTTCAAGCTCGATTTCTTTTGCCACAGTGACGCCATCTTTAGTGATAAGCGGAGAGCCGAAGGACTTCTCGATCACAACGTTACGGCCTTTAGGGCCAAGGGTTACTTTTACCGCATTCGCTAATGTGTTAACACCCTTCAGGATGTAAGCGCGCGCTTCTTCTGCAAAACGTAGTTCTTTAGACATGAATGTCTCCTTACTGATTGAATGATTTCAAAAAACTTAGTTAAAAACTCCAAGTACGTCTTCTTCACGCATCATCAAGTACTCTTCGCCGTCCAATTTCAGTTCAGTTCCTGCGTACTTGCTGAAAAGGACTCTGTCCCCGATCTTAACTTCCAAAGGAAGCACTTTTCCGTCCTCAGTGATACGGCCCTTCCCTGCTGCCACAATTTCACCCTTTTGAGGCTTTTCCTTCGCGGTATCAGGAATAAACAGCCCACCAGCGGTTTTTTCTTCTTCAGCCATTCTGCGAACTAAGATTCGATCGTGTAAAGGGCGTACACCCATATTTTTTGCCATGA
The DNA here is from genome assembly GCA_964515195.1 of uncultured Pseudobdellovibrionaceae bacterium. Lineage (GTDB taxonomy): Bacteria > Bdellovibrionota > Bdellovibrionia > Bdellovibrionales > Bdellovibrionaceae. The sequence goes on along the minus strand of CAZETK010000026.1, from coordinate 7,655 downwards.
ATATGACCTCCTACTAGGTTTTATTTTATATAAGGAACGGGCCTAATATGAATCAGCCCTGTGAGATGTCAAGGTCGCGCATCGAAGGAATTCTTTTTTCTGGTTCGGCAAAGCTCGAGCGATCCCTTTTTTTAGTATTTTCAGCTATTTATTAGCCTCTAAAGGCTCCACTTCGGCACTATGAGACAAGCCCTCTCCGCTTGTCTTTAATAATGAGTTTGCATAAGCCGTCATAAGCTCCGAAACTTCCTGCGCCTCCAGCTTGCTAAGGGCCATTTGAAAAATTGATTTTTTGTCTTTAAATTGACTCAGATAACTAATGAAATAGTCTGTGACATTTAGATCTTGAAACTCATTCAACTGAAGTTTTGAATCTCGCAATTCCTTATAGAGCGCATTTAAGTTACGGTCTTGAGGATGGTATTTTTTCTTTGTCAGATACTGATTCTCAAGAGTTGAGTACTGCTGCCGACCTTTCGTGATCTTTTCACTTTTCCAATCCTGAAAGGATAAGACATCACCATGAGCGAACCCCACAAGGTGGATTAAAAAAATAAGGGTCATCATCCAGAAATAACGTGCCGACATTCGTCCTCCAACGACATTTACAAACAAACCCTTAATACAAAGATTGTGCCGCCTTCGAAGGCATGCCATTTCAAAATGAATAGGTTATTTAAGACAAAAATGGTCCCCGGGGTCCAATTTTGTCTTTTAATTTCAATCACTTAGAAAATATTTTCCCGTCGATGATATAGACAACTATGTAAACTCCACAGACCCTTATTGCCCGGATGGCCAAGTTTCCGGAAGCCTTTCTGGCTGCGCTTTGGTGTGCAGTGATCTCAGCGCGCTTGTGCGATCTAGGTAAACAAAGTGGTCATATCGGTTTGAAAGTTCAGTCGGGACATAATTACTTTTGTGCTCGTGCTGAGAGCTATAAACCACCCCCACCGCCCGCTGATCTAAACGTTTTGATAATGGCAGAAACAAAGGCCCTTTTAGATCCACATGGAATCTGAAAACGCGCTCACTTCTAGCGAACCGATGGAAAATCTCTTCAAAGCTATTTGTGCGCGCGGCTGGAAGGGTCATGACTTGTTCGGGGGCTCCCCAGAATTCACCGGCTAAAACCTCACCCCGATGAGTTCCGAAGCCCACCAGGGCCACATTGTCTTCTCCATAGTTTTCTCGCGCTATTCCTCCCAAATTAATATTTCCATTTTCCGGCATATCGGTAGCCCGGTAGTCACCGATGTGAGTGTTGTGAGCCCATACAATGGCCTTCGCTCCTTCGCCATGGTACTCCAAAAGCTCTGTTAAGGTCTGGAGCATATGACGATCACGAATATTCCAGGAGTCCTCACCGGCCTGAATCATGGCGCGGTAATAAGCTTCCGCACCGGCTATGATTCTGGCATTTTGTTGGGCGCTGAAAAGGCTTTCACTATCAGACGTTCTAGTCACTCTTTCCTCGAGAAGATGTTTCAGGGCCCCCACTACTTCCTTTTCACAGCCTTCAGGGTAACGCACGAGACTCTTAGCATAGGCCACCTCATTACTGTTGAACGGGTCAAAACAAGAATACAGTTGGCTAATTTTATCGACCAGATCAGGCTCGAACTTCTGCACATACTTAAGAACCTCTTCTATCGAGTCAAACAGCGAATAAACATCCAAACCGAAGAAACCGGCTTTATGGTCCTTCATCCATTCTGCAAGATCGACAATCTCTTTATTGGCCCACATCCAGGTAGGCCAGCGGCTATTCTGTAATAAAACTTCCTGCGCACTTTCGCCTACATCATTGTTGATATATTGGTGAAGTCGAAAAGCATCAGGCCAGTCTCCCTCAACCGCAATGAACTTGAATCCATGTTCTTCTATCAGGCGCTGTGAAATAATCCGTCGCAAAGTATAAAACTCATGAGTCCCATGAGTGGACTCTCCCAGCATGACCACTCGCTTATCTTTGACAGACCTAATAAGCGCGTCAAAATCATCCGCTACATTTAAGGGCACTATATTTTCTGAAAGAAGTTGACGCAGATTTTCAATCGGCAGCTTCTTATACTGATTGTGTTCCGCTAAAAGGGTAACGACTTCGCTATCCGTTACCTCCGAGAAATCCCTATACCACTCGCCAACAGATGAAAACCGCTCTTCTTCAATCAAAGCGACTAAGCTGCTTACTTGTGGCCGCAACTCTTCGGCCGTGGACTTAGCGGCTGTCGGAACAGCCACCAGGATCTCTTTGGCTTTCTTTCTTTTGAGATGGCGAATTGCGGCCCTCATTGTCGCACCCGTGGCTAATCCATCATCAACCAGAATAATCATTCTGTCCTTAACTACAGGGAGCTTTCTGTTAAGTCTGAACTTCTCGATCTGATTCAAAATTTTATTTCGTTCTGATCTAATCGTCTGTCTGGCCGACTCAGGAGTTAGGCGCAGTTGCTTCATAATATTGTCATTGAACAGAGGCCTGTCGTTTTCACAAATAGCTCCGATTGCTAGCTCTGGCGAAATCGACGCCCCAATTTTACGAACGGCGATAATATCAAGCTCGGCATCTAGCGCAAGAGCCACCTCATTCGCCACGGGAACTCCGCCTCGCGGTAAGGCTAAAACAAGTGGATCCGAATCTTTATATTCTAATAACTTATCGGCTAAGAGCTTTCCAGCTTGCACCCGGTTTTCAAGCCTCATTCTTCCCCCCTCGATATAATTGCTACAGGAAAAGAAAGCAAACGAAGTGCCAGCGCTAAGCCACACTGACACCCCTAATTCGTAGGTTCAACCCTGCTGCTTTTGTGATTTATCAGGATGATTCAGTTCGTTTTCAATCGCTTCGATGATAATAGGATCATCAGGTTTGATATCGGGTGAAAATCGCGCTACGACGTCGCCCGCACGATTAATCAGGAATTTTTCAAAGTTCCACTTGATGTCTTCTGGATGCGCCCCCAAAAGACCTCGTTCTTGAAGCTTGGTTTTAAAAGTGCCTCCTGGCTTTTCTGTTGCCACTGGAACAGCTTGGGTCAGACGCTGATAAAGAGGATGCTGGCCATCACCCTTCACAATGATTTTTTCAAACATAGGAAATTTAATACCGAATTTGGATCGGCAAAATTCTTGAATTTCGCTGTTCGTTCCAGGTTCTTGGGCGCCAAATTCATTCGCCGGAAACCCTAAAACCACAAAACCGCGATCTTGATATTTTTCAAAAATCTTTTCCAGCCCCTCATATTGGGGAGTCAATCCGCATTCAGACGCGACATTTACAACAAGCATCACTTTTCCGGAATACTCTTGGAGTGTCGTTTTTTCCCCTGTGATTTTTTTCACTGGGATATCTAAGATAGATGTTTCCATTGAAGACTCCTTTGCTATGAGTCTTTCAGTAAAACTCATTCTACTTTAGTAGGCAACTGTGAATCGCCGTCGATGATGCTTCGGGTTCTCAATCTCATCTAAGAACGCCATGGCGTAATCTTCTCCGCTAATTGCGGATTTTCCCTCTGAGTCTGTGACCATAATATCCGCGCCAACACGGTATTGACCCTTTTTTGTTCCGGGTACATGCGATCCAAATTCTGGTGGCGGGCTTAGATAAAACCAATCTACATCCGGTGGCGTGCTCTGAAGTTGCCGTAGAAGTTCAGACTGAGTTCTGACCTCGACCATTAAATCGGGAGGGACCTGACCTTCCATCGTCGACATCACTTGATCTCCACCTTCTTTGATCAATAAACTCCCCGCGCCGCCGACGATTCCCAGTCGCACTTTGTTTTTTTGGGCCGCTTCGACCATCACAGGGAGCGAGTCCAATAGTTTATGGCTTTCGCTGGCCGGCCGTGGTGAAACGGCGTTAATAAGTACGTCTGCCCTTTGGGTCAGCTCTAGGATCGCATTACGATCTGTAATTGAGCCGACAACAGGCTTTACGTTATCATCAGATTTTAGTTTATCAATGTGGCGCGCCACGGCTATGACTTTGTGGCCACGCTTGACGGCCTCTTTTAAAATATGGCTACCCACATAGCCGGTAGCACCTACTAAAACAAGTGTTGCCATAATACCTCCCTTATCCGTTGAACAAAACTAACAGATGCTTTATTAAAAACACGGGATATCGACCAGATTTGCTTCTTCTCACTATAAAATCAGATCAATCCACTTTCGCCGGAGCCTTTGGGGCTAAATCTCGGTGCTTGAAATTGATAATTCTTGTCTGACTTTCCAGACTGGCATCGTGCTCAAGGTGGACTCGAAATCCATTTACAGAGTAAATTTCTTGCAGACCATCAATATGCATTCTCTTGCTCTGAAATTCTGGAATGAGCTTAGCCTGAGCTCTGGCCTCTTCAAAGCTGCCAGCTGAAACAAAAAAATTTACATGGCTCTCATAAAGCCCGTCACAGATTTCAGCGTCATAAAACCCGCAATGCACTAAATATAATTTCATAAAATCCTCTTAGCGACTTTATGGCTGAGTGCCATGAGAGCCGGATCGGCAATCTTTGTTCGCAGAATAAGCACTTTTAGTATAGGATAAACGATGATGCAAATAATATGAAAGACGATGCGTCCACTTTGATCACCGAAAATTGAGGAAGTTATGAATTTTGTTCTCTGCTCAGAAGCTCTACCCGCGCTGCACCTGGTTCGGGATGTGACCAAGCATTTAAAACGGGGACACCGCTGGGTTTTTGCCAATTGTTTCGACGAGAGAACAACGCTGGATTCGGGTATGTATGCTCTCTATTACAAGAAGGAGCTTATAGGCTTCGGGGCTCTTCAAGCCGACACTCAGCTTCGATTTCGTTTATTTTGTCTTAGCGATGAGCCTTATTTCCGAAAAAACAACGCCGTTAAAACTTTTGCATTGTGGAGCGAAAACCAATGGAAAAAAGCTTTACGTGTTCGGCAGAGCTTGAACCTCGACACAACGAACTCCTTTCGTCTCATCAACGGCGAAGGTGATGGCTTCCCTGGCTTGGTGATCGATATTTACGGTCAGGTGGCTGTGATTAAGTATGATCATCCGGTGATGGAAGCGATCTGGGATCATGGCGCTACTGTCGAGGCGATCCGCACAGAGTTTCAACAAATTGACTGCATCTATTTAAAGCGTCGAAATGATAGCGAAGAAAAGGGCCTCGAGCTTTTTGGAAAACTGCCACGGGAAACTGAATTCCTGGAAAACGGTTTGAAATTTTCGACTAATATCCGCGATGCCGCGAAGACCGGATTTTTTTTGGACCAAAGGGATCACCGGGCGCTGATTGGCCGATACTCAAAAGACGCCGATGTCTTGAATCTCTTTAGTTATACCGGAGGATTTTCGATTTTCGCAGCCGCGGGTGGAGCTCGGCGAGTCACCAGCGTGGATATTAGTAAACCGGCTGTGGAAGCCGTCAAAAGGAATTTCGCCATTAACAAATTGACCACTGACCATCGAGATATCGCCATGGATGCTTTCGCTTTTGTCGAGCAAGAGAGCGCGCAAAAACAAAGCTATGATTTGGTCATCACCGATCCTCCCAGCTTTGCTCCCAACGAAAAGTCGGTCCCACAGGCCCTTGTGGCTTACACCAAAATATTTTCACAATCCATTCGCTTGGTGCGCGAGAATGGCTTATTCGCAGCCAGCTCCTGTTCGAGTCATATCAATACGGAAACATTTTTGGATATCACTCGCGAAGCCTTCTCAAAAGCTCGCAAGCGGGCGACTCTGATTCATTTGGGGGCTCAGCCCATAGATCATCCCTACCCCATAGCGATGCCAGAACTGCGCTATTTGAAATTTGCACTCTTCAGACTGGATTAATCTTAAGAGCTTAACCAGATCCAAGGTTTTTGACTCACTTCGGTTGAGAATAAAATGCGCTGCAATGCATACGGCCTACAAGTGTTTGATAACCTTTGGAACTACGATCTCCACTTTAATTCTGTCGGGATCTTCGAAATAAACCGCATAGTTCCCGCCAGCTTGGGGATGCTTTTCGGGATAGAGGATTTTTATTCCTCGGAGTTTCAGTTGTTCTGTAATTTCATCAATGTGTTGCTGGGACTTGCCGTGGAATGCCAGATGGTTCAGCCCCACACGGCAACGATGATAAGGAACCTCTTTAAATCGCTCCTCTACTTGAACAAAAACGATGTAAGTGTCGCCCAATTTCCAGCTCTTGCCGTCGTTCCAGTCTTGGTAAAGCTCATATCCAAGAGACTCCAAAAACCACCCCCAAAAATCGGCGGACCTCTTAAGCTCGCTCACATAAATTTCTATATGATGGAGAAGTCCTGGATGACTCATTTGAGGCTCCTTGCTTTCACATGGGCGTTGATTTTTTCAGTCATCACTTTTTAGTACCCACATAAATCGGATGGGTGGATTTCCCTTTTTTGTAAGGCCTCCCGTCAAAATCTCCGTAAATTTTTATATCCGTGAGTCCTGCTTTCTTCATCAGGCTGATCATCTCGGGCTTTGAGTAAAGCCTTACTCGGTGATAATCATAGTGTTCCAGCTTTGGTGGGGAGACTCTTTTGTTTATGATCACCACTTGAGACTCGTTGTGCTTATTTTTTTTATCGTATTGGGAAGCTTCCATGAGCATTCGCCCATCGACTTCCCTCCATTGGACAGGCTGATAAATTGGAAGAACCCAATCCCTATCAATCATGTTGATGATAACCTTGCCTCCAGGAATCAGACAGGAAGCCATGGACCTGAGAACTCTAAAGTTATCTGCATCAGGCCGCTCAAGCAGTCGCAGGTAAAAGCCCTTTTTTTCTTCCTTAACCTTAACGGTCTCATCAGGCACTTGGTCAAAGGCAGTGTTGAAATTCTCTTGAAAAAACCTAGAATCAAGCTCAATACCAGATCTTCAGGCATCAACTCGGCTGTGGACTGGCTCAATCCCGACGAGTCCTTTAACGAATCTTGTGCATCCTCTACAATTGCGACAGGAGTCGACAATTCGTCACTCGCCCAGACCTGAGCTCCGATTAATTGCAATACAAATAGAACCGCATGGATTTTAGCCATAGTCTCTGCAAAAGAGCAAAATGACGGCCAGACTTTGCGCTTACCTTCTGTTTAATCTATCGGCTACCAACTTCAAAAAGATCAAGAGTCAATGCATACACACCTTCGTCTTTTGCGCTTTTGATCACGGATTCTGTGGACTCTATACTTTTAAGAAGTATCGCTTTTATCTCTTCCATTGCTTCTTGGGAAATGCTCATGATTGAAGTGTAGTGAAGAGCGTTTTCCAGGTTACGCTCCAATGATTGGATCGCCTGCAAACGCCAATTCGTGTGATGCTTTTTTAGACTCATGCCCTTTTCGCTTAGATGAATTCTTTTCTTTGTACTGACATAATTAGAATTTTGTTTTTCTACCAAACCGACCCGAAATAAGATTTCAAGCGCATCTTTTACCTGCTCTAAGGTCACATTGAGGTAATTCTTAATCTCCACTGAATTGCGCAGGCTTGGCACTAGTGTGCACATGTGTAGTGCTGTAGGTAGCCAGCTTTCATAATATAACAGCTGCTCCTCCAGACTCAGACTATGTGTTGTTATAATCCGGGACCGTATTTCATCTTTTTCCTTTTGAATGGCGTAAATTTGGCCTTCATAATGGTTCTTTA
>CAZETK010000025.1:17827-45036 GCA_964515195.1 uncultured Pseudobdellovibrionaceae bacterium | reverse complement strand
GGCAACTTTACAGCAGGTCGCTATATCGGGGCAGGAACTTCCACCATAACCTTTAACGGTACAGGGGCTCAAGTCTACACCCGCGCCACTGGTGGTACAGCTAACATTGCCGGAAACATCACAGTCAATAAAACCTCAGGCACTCTGACCACAGCCTCAGCTGCGAATTTTGACAATGCAGGACAGGATCTAACTATCACAGACGGAGTCATGGACTTAGCTGGTTACAACTTAACCGTTGGAGATGTGCTTCGCATTGAAGAGGATGGAAAGCTGATTTGTAACGGGGGAACAGCCACGGCTGCAAGCTATGTCGTCTTAGGTGAAGTCTCCTGTGGTCCCACCGTTGGTATTACTTGGATAGGATTAGCTGGAGATAGCGATTGGAACACTCCAGGCAACTGGACCAACAATACAGTTCCAGGTCCTAGCGATATTGCGATATTCAATGACAAGTGCTCAGGTGCCAACTGCAACGTCAATATCACCTCTAATATCAGTGTAAAAGGGATTCAGATGAAATCCACTTACACAGGCACCATCACTCAGCAGAGCACTCGCACTATCACCATAGGAACTTCTGGATGGGCTCAAGAAGCAGGAACTTTCGCGGGAGGAAACTCCAATATAAGCTTTAGCAACGGAGCAAGTTTTATCACTAGCGGCGGAAGTTTTACTTCTACCAGCGCCACGCTCTCTATAGCTGGAGATTTTACAGTTTCTGGGACAGCCAATTTTACTCACAACTCAGGCCTTGTCAGCTTTACTAGTGGAATAACTTCCAATATCTCTGTGGGAACTGCCAGCTTTTGGAGACTGACTTTGGGAGGATGGGATGGAGACTTTAATCTGACTGGAACAGTTACGGTCGAGAATCTATTAACCATAGACAATGGCTCCAGCGTAATGAGCTACATCAACTCAGGAACAATTGTCGCAAAAGGTGATGTCACTTTTACTCGCTATGGAAAAGGTGGTTCAGCTCTACTTAAAATAGCTGGTTCAACCGATCAAACCATTACGGGCTCTTCAAACGCGAATATTCTGTCCTTTGAAGTAGCCTCCACTGGAGGGACCGTCTATTATTCAGGAATCTTACACTTCAGATATAATTACACCTACACATCTGGTGTATTAGATTCAGGAACTTCCAAGCTCTTTTTTAACGCCACCGGAACTCCAGCTACAGCTACGATTACACCTGGCCCGATCTCTTACTACGATGTTACCTTTGGCGGCTGGAACTCAAACTATGAACTCGCTGAAGATATAACTGTAATGGGAACTCTCCGTATCGAGAATGGATCAAGCGTCATTGGCTATATCAACACTGGTACTATCTTTGCTTATGGGAATCTGGAATTTGCGACCTACGGCAAGGTTGGCACAGCTAAAGTTAAAGTTGTTGGATCAACCGATCAAACAGTTACGGGAACTTCAAACGCCCGTGTCTTAGATTTTGAGGTAGCCTCCACCGGAGGAACTGTAACCTACTCGGGCACACTCGCTCTGAGAAGTAACTATGTATTCACATCTGGAACGCTTAATGCTGGGACATCCACTCTAAATTTCATAGGAGATACATCGACTTTTACAGCAAAACCTGGCGCTGGGGATTATAACAGTGTCACCCTGCGAGGAAGCAAAGCCAACTATGATATTGATGGGGTTTGGAACATCAAAGGAACTCTTACCATTGCGGACGCCAGCCAATCACCTCGGGGTAATCTTAATACAGGAACACTTTATGCCTATGGAAACGTAAGCTTCATTGACTACGGCAAAAATGGGGATGCCACCTTAAAAATACTGGGAACCACAACCACCACATTGTCTTCAGGTTCATCGGCAGTAGAATTACAATCTGATATTACTATCGAAAAATCTGGAGGAGCCTCAGTTGTCATGACAGGCGCAGTTGCTCTAAATACATCCGGTCAAAGCTTGACGGTTAAAAATGGGAGCGTGCTGGATCTCAATGGTAAACAATTGACAGTTGATAATATCTTTACGGTGGAAGCGGGCGCAACACTCAGGTGCAATGGAGGAACTTACTCGGCTGGTACATTTGTGAATAACGGAGTTTATAACTGCCCGGGCGATGCCACCTATGATTTCAACTGGACAGGTGCTGGTGGTGATACAAGCTGGAATAATGCTGCCAATTGGCAGGGCGGAGCCGTGCCAGGTAGTAGCAATCCTGCTGTTGTTTTTAGTGACACCTACTGCGGCTCTAACTGCGACGTTCTTATTGATTCCTCCATAACAACCGGCGGCTTTATTCTTGAAAATCCTTACTCAGGAACTATCACTCAGGGGATAGGAAACTCTATGACTATCAACGGCCTTGGCTGGAGTCAGGCAGATGGAACATTTATTGGCAGTGATTCGAATATCACACTAAACCTTTTTCGAGATATCGGCGATTTCTCGGTGACGGGAGGAAGTTTTCAAAGCACCTCGGCCACCCTCGAGGTAGGCATAAACCTCCATACGCCTCTTACCTCACGCACGCTTTTTAAAGTGAATGCTCCCACCGCCACCTTTAACCACAACAATGGGACCCTCAAAATCGCAGGGAAAGATACATGGGACGGCAGTGCTATATTTGCCATGGATGTTGGGGCTGATCCGTTCCCACTTTATAATTTAATTTGGCAAGGAGCTGGTGGCTATGGCTGTGGACATTATGTTTTATCTGGACAAACCGTGACAGTACTTAATGACTTCCAGGTTCTTGCTGGTGTGGTTCGCGCCGGTGGTGACATCGAAGTTTTCGGTAACGTCAGTTTTACTACTAACGGCAGTAATACTCATGGCAACTTCGGTTCTGTAACCATGAAGGGTTCAAATAATCAGACTTATTCGCATTCTGGCAGCCGCGAAGGTCCACACCTGATCGTGGATAAAATCGGCGGCACGCTTACTGCCGGAACTGCCAACGTAGAACTCTCTAAACTAACGGTTGTCCAGGGCGCCATTACGGCCCCTCTTGGCTCTCTGACGTTGGGCTTTAGCTCCAGTCTCCTTAGCGGCTCGCAAACAGTTCTTAATTTAGCTTCCCCGGCCTCTCTCATCGATTCTGGTGGCACAGTGGTTTTCAATAGTTATGGTAGCTCTAATGTTTACACTTTACAAACAAACGGCAATTTAAATCTTACAAATGTGGCGGTGGCGGGCAGCGGCTCCTCATCTCACACTACAGCGCCAGGCGACCAGATTACTGTTGCTGGCACCCTGACCCATACCAGCGGTACGATGAATGGAAATTGGAACTTACAAGGGGGCGCCGCCTTCAACTCATCCAACAAGGGAGCAGCCATTCTTACCTACTCAGGGTCGGCTAACCAAACTATCTCGGGCCTTTATCCTCCCACCGGCGATTGGACTGTAAACAAGACCGGCGGCACACTGTCTTTGGCCAACGCCTTTAATCTTAGCGCTGCAGGACAGGACCTCACGATCACCGCAGGAACCCTGGATATGGCTGGAAATAATCTCAACGTCGCTGGCAATATCACCAATAACGGAACACTTCGCCGTGGAACCAACCCTACCTGCGGAACCCTCACCTTCGGCTCTTACTCGGGGACGCCTGCGATTTGCCCTTAAGCTCAAAACTACAGACAGGCATGCGTCCTTGAATAATGGCCGCCAAAGTTAAAGATTGTTCAGCTTTAAGATAAAACCAGATTGTGATGCCGGCCCGACAGGTTGCTCTCGGCCCGTAATATATAAATTTCCTATTACATCTTCCGTCAAGGAATAAACAAATTCATCATAATTCGAAATGGTGTCGAATGAATAACTTTCCCCAGAATTAATTGTAGAAATCGGTTTACCCGCTTCACTCAATAGGTGGAGAAAAAGCCGCCCCTGACCTGCGGCCGCCCCATAGTACAATCCTGCAACGGCTATGTGCCCCGATGAGGTCATCAAAATATCCCCGGCATAGGCGCTTGAGTTGGACGGTGGAGTTAAAATTGTCATTCCTGAATCAGTACCAAAGGTAGTATCCAAGGCCCCCGAGCTGGAGACTCTTAGAACAGCGGATAAAGCTTCCATTTCAGTGGTATCGGTTGTATCTGCCAGCAAAATAAGGCGTTGGCTTTCGTCAAGAAACATACTTGTCGGTATCAAAACATTATTGTTGTGTAACTGAATATGCCCATTAGTTGCAAAGGTCGTATCAAATGACCCATCTGAATTAAATCGAGTTACAATAGCTGAATTCTTAAAGGAACTGTTTTCAAATCCACTAACTCCGATAAGAATAGTACCTGATGCGGTTTCGACCACGCCGATCGCATTTGCATTGTCCGCATTCAGATCCGGGCTAACACTATAATCAATAATGCGGTATCCATCCGTATCAAAACTATTGTCCAAGATCCCAGCGCTACTTAAGCGAGCAATCACCACTTGAAAAGTGGTTTGATCGTCGCTTGTCCATCCCGTTAATAAAATGCGACCACTTGCATCTATTGCTAGGCATGAGGCCTGACTAAAATCCTTTCCAAAATCACTTCGAAAAACACCCGCTGTGCCGAAAGTCCCATCAAGCGCGCCATCTGCTGACAGCCTCAGGACAAAACTTTCATTCGACTCATTAGTGAGAGAATTATTAATTCCCCCTGAAACCAGAATTTTGCCGTCAGCCTGTAAAATCATATCTGCGGCGCCTGTTCTTACCGTGCCAATATCAAATTCGATGATTCCAGGTGTTGACTCTGTAGCTGCAAATGTCGCATCCAAACTGGTGCCATCAGCCGACCATCGGGACACCGAAACTCGTTCGCCTAATGCAGTACTTTTCGTATTAGCCAATACCAACAGTTTCCCTGAGTTCAGCGGTAGGGCCTTTATAACTACAGCCGAAGTTGAATCCCCTTCCCCAGAAAAAAAATGCCTTAAAATTCCATCCTCCCCGAAGGAGGTTGCCAATGAGTAACCGGAACCATGGCTTTCGGATATGGCCTTATCTGCACTAAAGCCACAACCAACAAAAATGAAAGCTAAAAGAATTATAAGGAGTTTGGAAAACTTCATACCTTTAAAAGGGTAAATTTAATGTGAGAATCTGTTCAAGAAAAAGCAGCCCATCCTCGACTTAATTGCAGCAATAAGCCATACCATTAAGATCCCGAACTTCCAGGCATATTAAGAAACTGTCCACCACACGGGTGCTATTTATATTCTCTTTACGCATAACAACCTTCTTATTCTGCATTTTGACTCTGGCCTATATAGGAGTAAGTTCTTCGTTAAGAATTATGAAGCTTTTTTACTTCGGTACTCTTTTTTTGCTTATTGGATCCCCGACGCTCGGTTGGACCCAGCACCTAAGTGCTCGCCAGGTTTCTCAAGTTTATTACAGAGCGGAGTGCGACAAGGTTCGGGGCACTCAATGCCGCCGCCCTGGCATCACCGCCGAAAAAGTTCCTTATTCTCTTCTTCAGCGCATACCCGGCGGACTTAGAACCAAGCTTCAACAATTGGCTTATGATCAAGCCCAAATTTGGGGTGATACCATTTTAGAGGGCGATTTTGCCGCAGACGGCAATGTCCAGTTGGATACAGTTGTCATCATCCGCGCTCAGAACCGCGTCATTGGATACGGAATTCGCTACTCAGAACGTGCTTGGTACATAGGTGATTGTCTTTACAATTTTAAAGACCCAGAAAGCTTACGAACCTGCCGGGAAGGCCGTATTGTTGAAAGTTCTTTTGTTTCTACAGATCTTCAAGAGGCTGAAGTGGATGAAAATCAATTTGCTGATTTTGTCACCCGTGATTAACCTACGGGGTTATGTCACCAGAAACTGAATCGTCTTTTTCTCCATATGTCATTGAAGCTGAAGGGCTGGCTCGAAGTTTCTCAACCTATAAAAAGACTGAGGGGCTTTGGAGTTCTGTAAAGGGACTCTGGAACCGGGAAACGGTTCAAAAGGTGGCGTTAAAACCAACTACCCTTCAAATTGAACCTGGCCAGATCATCGGACTGGTCGGCGCCAACGGGGCGGGTAAAACCACACTTCTCAAGCTTCTATCCGGCCTCATCAGCCCGACAGCGGGGAGCGCAAAGGTTTTAGGTTACGACCCATCAAAACGGCAATCCGAGTTTTTACGAAGAATATCTCTTTTGTTGGGACAAAAAAACCAGCTGTGGTGGGACATCACTCCTCTTGATAGCTATTCCCTGCTGGCTAAAATCTACGACCTGGATTCTCAAGCCGCTCTAAAAAAAGTCCACGAGTTGGCAAAACTTCTGCATTGTACCCATGTTTTGGAAACCCAACTTCGCCGACTCAGTCTGGGCGAGCGCATGAAGATGGAAATCATTGGTGCCCTACTTCATTCACCGGATATTTTATTCCTGGATGAACCCACTATCGGACTGGACATTGTCGCCCAGGAAATCATCCGTGAATTTCTAGCCGATTATGTGAAAAAAAACGCACCCACCGTCATTTTGACTTCCCACTACATGGACGATATCGCGAAACTGGCTCACCGGCTTTTACTGATTTCCAAAGGGGCCATTGTATATGACGGCACCGTAGCTGGATTCATGAGCAAGGCCGACGAAATTCAAGTGGTGACTTTTAAAATCGCCCTTCAAGCGGAAGAAAAAAGGGAAATTAAAAAATCAGAACTCAACGAGTTTTTGAAAAACCTCACGCAGGCGGGAACCCTGGAACATATCAAAATAGAGGAAACGGATTTCGAGCATGTCATTCATGGTTTTCTTCAAAAGGAATCTGGGATTCTTTAAACTGGCGATCACGTCAAATTTAGAATACCGGCTGAATTTTATAGTCGATGCCATCGCGCAGCCCTTGGTGACTTCCATAGTTGAAATGATTCTATGGATGGCGATCTTCATTGGAGCGCAAGCCACCGTTATCGCAGGCTTTGAACAGAGCTATTATCTGGCCTATGCTATTTGGGCCACGTTTGTCGCTCGCATTACAGTCAATTGGATGTATGAGTTCCGCATGATCGAAGATATTGAGTTGGGATCCATCAATAGCGTTCTGACTCGTCCGATGACTTTTTACGAATATTACCTAAGCCAGTTGTTGGGTTATAAATTCATAACTACTCTGATCTCTCTGGTTTTTCCCGCCATTATGATTGTAATTCTTGATTTGCCGACAGACTGGAAGCGCCTGCCGGCGGCCTTCGCTTTGATTTTTTATTACGTTATTTTTGTCTACAGCATGAGCTTCTGCATCGCCTGTCTTACGTTCTTTTTCAATAAAGTCAATTCCCTTACCGTCACTAAAAATATGATCTTATGGTTGATGACAGGAGAACTGTTCCCTCTGGATTTGATGCCTGAATATTGGAGAAATATATTTTTAACGCTTCCCTTTAGCTCGGGAGTTTACCTTCCTGTGGGTTTTATCACGGGTCGTATCGGGGCTGAAGGCTTGGCCCAAGGGTTTTACACTGTGACATTAGGCCTTGTTGCCACTTCCCTCACCGGATGGATTTTGTGGCGGAAAGGAATGAAGGTTTATGCGGGCACAGGCGCTTAAAAAATACTTCGAAATTTATAAAGCCTTTTTTAAGGCCAGCTTCATTGCCGAGCTGGAGTTCCGCCTGAATTTCATCATGCGCATCATTAACGATATTTTCTGGTATATCGCTCAAATTTTCACTTTTGAAGTTCTGTTTATGCATACACCTCTGATCGGCTCCTGGAATCTGCAACAGACCCGTGTATTTTTAGGGATACTGTTCATGGTCGATGCTCTTTACATGATCTTGTTACAGGAGAATCTGGATCGTTTTGCGGAAAAAGTTCGAAAAGGAGACATTGATCTTCTTCTGACCAAGCCCGTGAATTCCCAATTCATGATCAGCTTTCAAAGAGTGGCGGTGGCTTGTTTCGGAAACTTCCTGATTGCGGCGGGCTGGTTCACCTGGAGCCTTTTTCAGCTGCCAGAGTTTGATTGGTGGAGAGTTTTGTGGATCTTGATTCTCATCCCTTGCGGCTTTTCAGTTCTTTACGCCATTCGCTTCTGTGTTGTGGCCATCTCGTTGATTTTCGTGAAGTCCGACAATCTACAATACCTTTGGTACCAGCTTTATCGACTGGGGATGAGGCCTGATTCCATCTACATGCCTTGGTTGAAGATGGTGATTCTTACAGTCTTGCCGGTGGCTCTGATTGCCAGTGTTCCGGCCAGAGCCCTGTTGGATCCCCCTGAGGCCTGGGTTTATCTTTGGCTCCTGACCGCAGCCCCCTTGTCTGTCATAGCCTCAAACTATTTCTGGAAATACTGCCTGACTAAATACCAATCATCCAGTTCATAAAAATCTAGTTCGTAAAGATTATTTTTAGAAAAAAGAACGGGTCTTTTAAAGCAGAGCGAAAAAAGGTGGGGCCTCTTGAAAGAGGCCCCATGAAGATTCTCCTGGTAAAACATTAAGCCGGATTCTGTTCCCAAAAAACCGTGAATCAAAAGTTTTCTAGGTGGTCTTCATTTCTCTAGGGCCTGAGTTACCTCAAGCCTCAAGCGATCTGACCCGGAGGCACGTGCGGGCCGCACTTAAATCGCCTCCCTATTTGATCTTGCTCCCTGTAGAGTTTGGCTGTTTTCACTCCAGCGGCTCCCCTGATTCCTCCCGTTCCCGGATTCAGGATCGTAGCCCTGGACATTCTTTCTGTTCCACTGTTCCTCACCTTACGATGGAGGGGCGTTACCCCCTACAGCACCCTTTGGAGTCCGGACTTTCCTCTGAGCTATACCCAGCGAAGACCTTGTTTTGCCAAAGACGTGATAACACAACGGGCCAATGCCATCAAGGCCATACAATTGTTCTCTTTTTTCTTTTTTTAGCTTAAGACTGTAACCTAAAACTTAACCTATTATAAGACTCGCTCGTAAAGGATTCATTATGAAAACTCTTATCAAATCCTTAATTTCATTCGCTATTTTACTTTCTTCACATGGGGCGTGGTCGGCTGACCCAGCTCAATCTGCTCCCGCAAGTGGCGAAGCCACTCACCATGATTGGAACCGTATATATCCTCAGCCCGAGCCCAATCTTGCTAAATCTCAGCCGCCTGCAGCCGCTAAGTTGGTGTCGCCTGGTTTTATGGAAAAACTCTCAGGCCCAGAAGTGACGTTAAAGTGGGAGTCGGCTCCCAGCGCATTATCTCACCTTCAAGTGGCCACAGATGTTAATTTTAAATGGTTGCTGGTCGATCAGCCACTGATGTCCGCTCATGAGTACACTGTGAAACAGCTGACACCTAATCAACGCTATTTCTGGCGTGTATACACTCAGCAGCCTGAAAATCATCCGTCCTACACTCGCGGCGCACCTTCTGTTTCGAATTTCGAAGTTGTCGCTCAATAATTTGGATCCAATCTCTAACCGCCTTGTAAAGAACTACAAAAAATTACGGTCGTGGAGCGAACGTCATCAAATAGAGGCTTACCGCCTTTACGACCGTGATATTCCGGACTATCCCTTCATAATCGACATTTATAAAGACTACGTGGTTGTTTACGACAAATCAGATCCCGTCAAAGATCAGAATAAAAATCATCTGCCGCCGACGCTTGAAGGCCTTAAGACCCTGCTTGGAATTGACGACAGCCGTATTATCCTGAAGAAACGGTTTATTCAGGACGGCGTGCAATACCAAAAGCTGTCAGATCAGGGTGCAGAGTTCATCATTCGTGAACACCCGTTCAAATTTCTTGTGAACCCCTGGGATTACCTTGATACAGGCCTGTTTTTAGACCACCGCCCGCTAAGGCATCAGATTTACAAAATGGCAGCTGGCCAGAAAGTCTTGAACCTCTTTTGTTATACGGGATCTGTCAGCGTTGCGGCGGCATTAGGAGGAGGTACTGTCACCAGCGTTGATATGTCAAATACCTACCTCGAATGGGCCAAACGAAATTTTTCCGCTAACGACCTTGACCCCGGTAAACATGAATTTATTCAGGCCGATGTGCTTCAATATCTAAAAACCATACCTCTCAAACCTGCCTTTGATATCATTTTTTTGGATCCACCCACGTTTTCTAATTCAAAACGCATGAGGGAGACTCTTGATACGCAACGTGATCATTTTGGAATGATTGAAAATTGTTTAAAATGCCTTTCCCAAAATGGCATTTTATTCTTTTCGACAAACAAAAGAAAATTCAAAATAGACCCAAAGCTTTATGAAATCGCACGCATCCAAGAGACCACCGCTAGCACTATTCCTCAAGACTTTCACGATTTGCAAATCCACACCAGTTTTGATATTCGAAAGTTATGATGGATTCGCGCATTCTGCTTTGTACTCTTAATTCCAGCTACCAGCATGCCTCATTCGGCCTTCGCTATTTAAAGGCCAACTTGAAAGAACTAGAGCCGATGGCTTGCCTTTTGGAGTTTACAATTGCCCAAAATCCACGAGATATCGTGGAAAAAATTTTACTCCATGCACCCACGATCGTAGGTTTCGGCGTTTATATTTGGAATACCGACGAAACCTTAAAGACAATTAGTCTTCTTAAAAAAGTAGCTCCTGAAATTTTGATAGTCCTGGGCGGGCCAGAAATCTCTCATAAGACAGAGAGCCAGCCCCACTTCATTATCGCTGATTATGTTATTAAGGGTGAGGCCGATTTCCACTTTTATAATCTTTGCCGCAGCCTTCTTAACGATCAGGCCCCGCCGAAAGGATTGATAACAGGCGAGCTTCCTCTTATCTCTGAAATTAAACTGCCCTATCACCTTTACAGTGACCACGATATCCAGAACCGAATTATCTATGTCGAGGCTTCTCGCGGTTGTCCCTACCGTTGTGAGTATTGCCTGTCATCTTTGGATTTGACTGTGCGAAACATTCCCCTTCCGGCCTTTTTAGAGGCTATGCAAGGCTTGGTCGATCGAGGAGCCCGAACTTTTAAATTTGTCGATCGAACTTTTAATTTAAACCCACGTATCAGCACACAGATTTTAGATTTCTTTTTGTCTCACGTAGACAAAGGACTTTTCCTTCACTTTGAAATGGTTCCGGACAGATTACCGGATGAGCTTAAAGTGCTTATCGAAAAATTTCCGAAGGGTGCCTTGCAGTTTGAAATTGGCGTTCAAACTTGGAACCCACAGGTCGCCGCAAATGTGAGTCGTCGGCAGGATTATAATAAAATAAAACAGAACTTAGGGTATCTTCGCCAAATGACTGGAGTTCATACTCATGTAGACTTGATCGGCGGGTTACCGGGAGAAAGTCTGCAAAGCTTTTCAGAAGGATTTGATCAACTGGCTCAGCTAGAGCCCGATGAAATTCAAGTTGGACTGTTGAAAAAACTAAAGGGCGCTCCGATCAGCCGCCATGATCAAACTTTCCAAATGGTTTATGCGGATGAATCCCCTTTCCAGATCATCAAAAACAAAGACATAAATTACTTTGAACTCCAAAGCTTGGCCCGATTCTCGCGATTCTGGGATTTGATCGCGAACAGTGGCCAGTTCCCTACCACTCTTAAATATCTTAAAGGCTTTGCCGAGCAACAAGGCGAATCGTTTTTCTGGCGTTTTATGGACTTGATGGAATTTCTGTCTCAACGTCATGGGCAATCCCATGGCATTGCTCTATTAAATTTAACAGAGTCCTTGTGGAACTACCTTGTTCAGAAACTACAAGTACCCGATGCCGAAGCTGCTAATTTAATAACTCAAGACTATAGCGTTATCGGCAAAAGAGATATCCCTAAATTCTTGAGAGCAGATCAGGCCTTGTCACCCAAGAGCCAGAATAAGAAGTTAGCCATTCCCAGCCGCCAGCGGCGCCACCTGGCAGGATCTTTGCCATAAATCAATACAAAATTGTTTTGTCGTAAACAAGAAAAGAATTTTATTGCCTTAGTTTTGGTCGAGGTCTAGATTCACCCTATGACTGAATTTTCAAACTTAGGAACGTTCCTTAAACAAAAGAGAATCGAATCGAATTTGACCCAAAAAGAACTAGCCCATTCACTTGGGAATATGAACAGTCAATTTGTTTCGAATTGGGAACGGGGTCTTTGCGCCCCCCCCAGCCATAGCTTTCAACGGCTGATCGATGTTTTGAGGATCAATCGCGATCGCCTCGTCGAGATCATGCTTGATGATGCCCGGACTGTTATCGAATCACGCGTTTACAAAAAGGGTAAAAAGAAATCGGCCTCGAAACCTAAGGGACGGGGACGATAGAATCTATCCAAACAGAATTGGATTTTTCTTTTTACGCGCATCCGTTGATAGTTATCAACTTAATAACCTTTATAAGTTCTTTTAAACCGCTCTTTCCCATGATAGCCTGCTTATGACGAGGGCTTATGCGAAACCATTACAGACTTTTAATTGTAGAAGATGAAAGCGATCTTGCTGATTCTCTGAAAGACCTTTTATCAGAAGATTACAGTCGGGTGGATGTGGCCAAAAATGGGCAAGTGGCCCTTGAGATGATGGTCGCTCAGCCTTACCACCTGGTGATAGCGGACGTAGTTATGCCCGTTATGTCGGGACATGAGTTTCTACGACAGCTTCGCCTAAAGGGGGTGCACACTCCTTTGATTTTTATGACCGGAAATGGAACCAAGGACTTGGTTCAATCGGCCATCAAACTAGGCGCTGTGGATTTTATCGACAAACCCATTTCCATTGAAACCTTAAAAGAAATTGTGGAAGCCACTTTGCAAATCGAGCAGCATAAAAGGAATATTTCAGATCTTCAAAGAGATCCCCATCCGGACTCTGAACTGATTCGAAATGAGCAGTTAGCATTGGGTATTAAGCAAGTCAGTCGGGATAAACTTCTCAAACGGCAGGAATAATAGAAATAATTTTTTCCTTTTCCGCTAATTCTGTGAGTTCTGATCGCAGATTGGGACTTAGTTCGATAAATTCCATGCCATAACCACTGGGACGTTCTTGGGAGTCGTTTTGCCGCACCCATCGCACCACTCCACTGCCCGATTCCCCACTAGCCGTCAGATAAAAATCAACCCGGTCCCCGACTAGAGGAAATTCTTGATGGCTCTTGATAAATAATCCGGCTTGACCGATAGAAAACAATTGGGCCTTACGTCCCTCCGCCAGACTCTTTGCTGGCAGATCAAGCGTGAGCGCCCTCCGATTAAGCTGCACTTGTGTAGATCGGATGAGTTCGTAATTGATAAGACAATTTAGAATCTCTAAAAGATATTGTGGATTAAAAGGTTTTACTAAAAATCCACGTGCTCCAAAATGGTAGGCATCCTGCAGAGTCATATCTGTGAACCCGCTCATGAGGATAATCGTTGGATATTGAGGATTTTTTTCTTTTACGGCTTTTAAAAGAAAGAGCCCATCACCGCGTGGCATTCGAACATCAGAAAGAATCAGATCAAATGTTTCCTGGTTGAGAAGTTGCAAGGCAACCTCGCCGCATGCAGCCGTATTGACAACAAAGCCCTCTAGCTCCAGATACTCCTTGAGGCTTTCGCGAATTCCTTCTTCATCATCGACGATCAAAATTCTTTTAGGATTCATCAAACTAAATTTAACTCAATTTTTTGCAAAGTCATGAGTTTTAATCCTTATTGCATAATGATATGAGGGACTCTATGCTAAACCATGGCATGAAACTTTGGAATTCAATATCAATCTTGCCAAAGGTAGGTAGAAATGAGTTTGACCCAAAAGCGCATTTATTGGCCCACGACGTTATTCCTCACCATTACCCCTCTTGTTACCATCGTAGCTGTGCCGTGGTATCTCTATCAAAATAGTGGCGTCTCTTGGGAAATTGTTCTGTTTTCATTGATTTTTGCATTCTTAACAAATCTTAGTATAACAGCGGGGTATCACAGATTATACGCCCACCGCAGTTATGATGCCCGCCCTATTGCTAAGTTATTATTTCTTCTGATCGGATCTTCTGCCTGGCAGGGGTCTGCACTCAAATGGTCAGCCGACCATCGCAAGCACCACTCGAAAGTTGACAGCGACGAAGATCCTTACTCCATCACCAAGGGCTTCTGGTATGCCCATATGGGATGGCTTTTCTACGATGATAGCGTCAACCAAAAACCTACGGCGCCGGATCTTGAAAAAGATAAACTCGTTCTGCTCCAGCACCGATATTATATCCCTTTGGCCATCTTTATGAGTTTTATCTTTCCGGCCCTGGTGGGCTGGGCTTTGGGTTCTTTTTGGGGTGGTTTTATTTTTGCTGGATGCCTGCGAATTGTTCTGACCCAGCAAAGTACATTTCTTGTAAATTCCCTTACGCACACATTGGGCCGGCAAACTTATTCTGATAAAGTCAGTGCCCGGGATAGTTTGCTCGTGGCCTTCTTAACTCACGGAGAAGGATATCACAATTTTCATCATACATTTCAAATCGATTATCGAAATGGTATCCGTTGGTATCATTGGGATCCCACAAAGTGGACAATCCGTCTTTTGTGGTTAGCGGGTCTCGCCCAAAGACTTCGGAAAATTCCAGACACGGAAATATTGAAAGCCCGACTGCAAATTGAATCCGCGAAGCTGAAATCACAAGGCCTGTTTTCTCAGGAAAAAATTGAAACGCTTCGTACGCAAATTTTAAACGCGCAAACTAGGATTAAAAAGCTCAAGAAGGACTATACCGTTCTGAAAAAGGAAATATCGGAACGGTCTCATAGCCAGTTAGAACAAATTAAAACCGAGATGCGCCGAGCCCAAGAGGAGTTCCAAGTGGGCCTTCAGCAGTGGAAGCTTTGCTTAAAAGTGGCAAAGGTCAGGACTTATTAGTTTTTGCTTTTTCAAAGGCTGCTGCCAAACTTCCGAATTGGCTGGAACCTTGGCTATGGGACTTCCAACTTTCATCCTCTTCCAGAGTCGGAAGCCCAAGAGTCAGCTTTCTTTCTTCAAACTGGATTTGGTCGACACGAACTTTTAGAGTGTCGCCTCGTTTTTTACTCTCGTATTGAGAGGCCTCCACGGAGTCACGCCACTTTGATCGAGGTAATAGCCCACTGACCCCTGGAGTTAGGTTGACAAAGATCCCGAAACTTTCTTTCTTTTCGACAGTTCCGTCTATGACGGCTCCCACAGGGAATTGTTGAGGAACTTGAAGCCATGGATCGCCCAGCCCTCCGGCTTGTTTAATGGACAATGAAATTTTCAACCGCGTGTCTTGTTCTTCAATTTTGAGGATTTTAACCTGAACATGCTCGCCCACTGCCAAACTTTCAGAAGGATGCTTAATGCGAACAAATCCAATTTCTGAGATATGAACAAGTCCTTCAACGCCGTCCTCTAGCTTAACAAAGGCACCAAAACTCTCGAGGCGAGTGACAACCCCTGGCACAACTTCGCCGACTTTATGAGTCTGCATCCAGGCCCCTTCACTTTCGGCTTTCTGAAGCTCGAGAAGCTTGCGACGTGAAACCACAATATTACGACCTGACTCATCCAGCTGTGTGATCAGGAATTCATATTTTTTACCGATGAACTCTTCACCCGATTGAACAAAACTTATATCTATCTGGCTAATTGGACAAAATGTTCGGCGCCCCTGAAT
Source organism: uncultured Pseudobdellovibrionaceae bacterium (assembly GCA_964515195.1). Lineage (GTDB taxonomy): Bacteria > Bdellovibrionota > Bdellovibrionia > Bdellovibrionales > Bdellovibrionaceae. The sequence goes on along the minus strand of CAZETK010000025.1, from coordinate 29,477 downwards.
TTCGATTCGAAATCCACCTTTAACGGCTTCAAGCACTCGCCCCTCCACGGGAAGTTCCATATCGAAGGCATCCTGTAAGCTGTCTAACTCGGTAGCGGCTTTTCGGGAGCCTTTTCGCGTCACTCGGACTTCGCCGTCTCGCACTCGAATCACAGAGACTTCAATGGAATCTCCGACTTTGTATTTCAGATTTTTGTTTTCATCTAGTAAGTCTGACTTCAAGATGATGGCATCTTGAGAGCCCCCTGTGGATAAAAAAGCCTCTTCTTGCCCAATGCTCAGAATCTCGGCTGTAAAATTGTCGCCGACTTGAAATTGGCGCCCGGCTCTTCCCAATGACTGCTCGAATAGATCGGCGAAGTCGGTCTTGTTTTCAGAAACATCATCACCAAATATATCTTTTTTAGACATCTCACTTCTCACTTTTTAAAACTCGAGTGCTCTCGAGAATGCTGAATTTAGGCTTTATTGTCCAGCGGCTTTCGCCCTGAATGCCTTATAATACTTTAAAAACACAGCCCTGGCCGACAGTGTTGCGATTACAAAGCCGTACCTCCCATCCAAAAAACCCAGCTTAAATATATAGCATTTCAAGAAGCGGCTAATCGGATTGATAAAACAGGACGGTAAAAGAAATCGTTTGTTCTTCTTCAGCAGCTGGCGAGCCCCAAGCGAGGAGTATCGCTCTATACGTTCGATGTGCTCTTCAACAGAGTAATACGAATAGTGGTAAACGAGACCCTTAAGTGGGGTGACGGGTAAAGAGTGCTGTGTGCGAAGCCTTTCGTGGATATCTCCTTCCCATTCGGCCCTCCCACGTGGAAACAGCCTATTGTGACGGTCAGGAAACCAACCCGAATACTTAATCCACTGTCCGCAGTAGTTGGTCAGCCGATTGATAGAGTAGATCCCATTTAATTGGGGCTTCAGTCGTAGTATTTCATTTTGGATTTCGCTTGATAGAACCTCATCTGCATCCAAGGAAAGAATATAATCTCCTGTTGCCAGGCTATTGGCATAATTTTTTGTCTGTGAATAGCCTTGCCACTCCGTTTGATAAAAACGAACCTTGGCGAATCCACGACAGATCTTTTCTGTGGCATCCGTGCTATAGGAATCGACAACAATCACCTCGTCCGCGATCCTCTCGACCGCCTGAAGGCATCTTTCGATATTCCATTCTTCATTTTTAGTGCAAATAACAACACTGATCTTCATAAAGGGTTATTAAAAAGCTCCTGGTAGATTTTAAGATTTCCCTGGACCATGGAGTCCAGGCTGAACTCTGATTTAACATACTGACGGCCGGCCTCGGCCCATTCTACTCGTTTATCAGGATGGTCCATCAGAAAATTGAGATTATCCGCCAACCCGGTGTAATCGCCAACCTTCTGAAGTAAACCTGTTTTGCGTGGAATCACAATTTCGGGGATTCCGCCCACCTCACTCCCAACAACCGCACAGCTTGCAAGAAAGCCGTCTAAAATGACAGTTCCTAGTCCTTCATTATTAGAAGGTACAGCCAAAATATCTAAGGCCGTCAAAAACTGGGGTACATTTCGGATGAACCCCGTAAAAATGATCTTCTGTTGTAGGTTCAGATCGCGGGCCATCCGCATGAGGGATTCTTTTAACGGACCGTCGCCTGCGATAAGGACTGTAAAGTCGTCACGACGTTTTTGCAATTCCGCTGCCCCTTTTAAAAGGGTTTCATACCCCTTTTGCGGAGAAAGGGCCGAGGCATTGCCAATTAGAATATGATTATCCGGGATCGAATATTTTTGCTTCCATTGGGCCTTTTCAGCCTGGGAATCAAGGGTCCGATACACTTGGTCACTCACAGCACTTCGAGCCACTCTGATCTTTTCCGGGCTGATCCCATAGTCCACTAGGACCTGGGCGATAAATCTGGATATGGCGGTGTATCGATCAACTCGATTATGAAAATACTTCCGTCGTGTCCAGAGGCTTGCTTTGGGTACGTTATCGACTCTTCTGTGTACCACCAGCTTAACATCAGGAAGAAAGGCCAAGGCCTTTAATGCCAGTGAGTGGGCTTTTGCCGTATGGGCATCTACAAGATTGATCCTATGCTTTTTAATAAATTGCACCAAAGCTAAAGCGTTTAACGGATTTAATGGATTTCCGCTTGGTAAACCAAGTGTTTCACAGCTCCATCTTTTTTCCCGATAAGCGATACTGTCGCGTGGTGTGGCCGCAGCCTGAAATTCGACTTTTGAAGCAAGCCCCTCCATTAGCAATCGAGCCTGATTTTCCCCGCCGCGCCAGGTTTTTTCAGTTCCTAAGTGCATTACTCTGATCATTTTCACGCTCCAACTTTACAAAAGAACATTTCTATTTAGGCCCATAAGTCCGGTATTGGAATAAAAAAACCTTAATGTTTTCCCTAAATTTGAGTTTGTCTCAAATAAACCAAGCCTTATATCCAAAATTAGACTCGTCCTTTATCTAGTTTCCTATCTTCGGACTACCCTCTCCGTAAAAAATCGCAATGCTATTGGATGAGGGGAAATCACATTCACGTTTTTTCGTCCTAAACAAAACAGACAAGAGGGGAAGTCATGTTTAGATTATTATCTTTATCAATTGTTTCACTTTGCTTTGCATTAAATGCACAAGCGGGCGTTAAGTTCGGCCAAAAAGTTGTTGGCGGTACAGATGCGGAAGTTGGGGAATTTCCTTACATCGTATCTTTACAAGGTTCCTGGGGGCATTTTTGCGGAGGTTCTCTTATTGCTTCTGACTGGGTTCTTACCGCAGCTCACTGCGTTCGTGGGGGCAGTATTGCTAAAATCGTCGTTGGACTTCACAATCAAAAAGATTTGAACGGTACCGAATCTTTTAAGCCTGCGAAGGTTATCGCCCACTCTGGATATAGCAGCTCAACCCTGGATTATGATTTTGCTCTGATTCAGCTGGATGGGCACTCTTCTTTTAAGCCTATCGCTCTTAATGACGTTACGATCGAGATCCCTGAAGGGTCTAATATTGAATCTGTAACATCAGGCTGGGGATACACGAAAGAAGGTGGTTGGAACTTGTCACAGGTGCTTCAAAAAGTAACTGTTCCGTTGGTTAACCAAGAAACTTGTAATCAAGCCTACCGCAATGGCGTTACAGACCGCATGATCTGCGCCGGCTTTCCTGAAGGCGGAAAAGATGCCTGCCAAGGTGATAGCGGTGGACCTTTAATTGTAAAAGAAGACAACGGCGATCACGTTTTAGTAGGCGTAGTTAGCTGGGGAGAAGGCTGTGCTCGGCCCAATAAGTTCGGTGTTTACTCTCGGGTCAGTTCTGTAATCGATTGGATCGCCGAAAACATGAAATAATCTTTGCTACCAAATACGATTGTATTTTCAGGCCAAGGCGAAAAAACCTTGGCCTTTTTTTATCGATGACGCGCAACTGATCCTCTTATTTCTTGCAACTCAGTTTTTCTTTTTCAAGACTTAAGTCGTGAGGGAGGGGAACAAGGATGAACTCTAAATTAATTATCACAATTTTATTCGTATTATCGTCAGCGGCAGCATATGCCACGCGTACCAATCCATTTATAGTCGGAGGTGAAGAGACTCAGGTCGGAGAGCTACCCTTTATGGTTTCATTACATGATCGAAACGGCCATTTCTGTGGGGGATCTTTAGTGGCCAAAAATTGGGTCTTAACGGCCGCCCATTGTGTACGTGGAACATCTCCGAACGGTATTGAGGCCGTATATGTGGGTCTTCACGATCAGAAATCCACACAAGGTGTCGAGGCGTTTAAGGCTGTCGAAATCATCATCAATCCAAATTACAACTACTATCTTGATTTCGATTTCGCGCTTATCCGGCTTGAGGGTGAATCTAAATCTGAACCCGCCGAGCTGAATGAATACAAGTTTGCCGTTCCCGCTGATCCCGACACAATTTATGTGACCACCGCAGGATGGGGCGTGACTCGCGAAGGGGGGTGGTCTGCTGCTGATATTCTTCGCAAGGTAACAGTCCCCCTGGTGACGCAAGAAACTTGCTTGAAGAGCTATCCAGGGCGCTTAACAGATCGCATGATTTGTGCGGGACTTCCCGAAGGCGGCAAGGATGCTTGTCAGATGGACAGTGGCGGGCCTTTATTCACAAAAAAGGCAGATGGTCGGTTTACTCTGATCGGTGTTGTCAGCTGGGGTGAAGGCTGTGCCAGACCTGAAAGGTTCGGAGTCTATTCACGAGTTAGCTCGGTGCTAGACTGGTTAAAGGCAACCATTCGGTCGCGATAATCTTTAGAGCCCACTTAATCATACCAAAATGGTATTGGGATCGGCTCTATAAAATATATGGATTAATAAAACGAAGGCACCCAAACCGGGCGCCTTCGTTTTTAGTCTGATTACTAAATCTTGATTCAGACCCTTTGATCAATGCAGAGTTCTGGAACGTCTGGAACTTGACGATGCCCGCGAAGATGCAGACCGACCTGTTGAAGATCGACCAGAAGATGATCGAGCCGTTTTAGATCGTCCACCGCTACCGCTGGAGGCCTTCTTTTTAGCTCCACCAGTTCTTTTATTGACCGTGGCCCAAGCGATTTCTTCCGCCTTCTTACTGGGGCGCCCCGCTTTTCTTTCACTATCCTCTATGTGGCCTGCCATTCGCCTTTGCTTAGGTGAATAGCTTTCTTTACTACCTCTTGGCATATAGACCTCCTTGTATTTTTATTGCACAGCACGATTTATGCCAAACATGAATTTGTTCGCACCTACGATTGTCGCTTACCAAGTGTATCCGACTGCAAGCTGCAGAATATCGTCCTCATCTGTAATCTGACTTTCGTTAGCATTATGAATTTTGACGAAGTCGAGCCCCAAATGCCACTGGTTATTGAAGTAATACATCATTCCCATTTTAAGAACCGCACCCCAAGTGGTGTAATCATCTTCATCAACCTCTGACGGAGCAATGTAGTCTTTAAACTGGGTCATGTTGACCCCGGGAGCTATGTAAAGATCCCAGCGACTTTTATCGATAAGATGGATGGGCGCTACAAATCCTATGGTCATAAACTCGGGCCTTGCAACAGCCGAACTCTCATTGCCTTGGATGTAAAAAGCACCAATTCCCACAGGACCCGATCGGAATTCATAGTCTATACCATAATGGTTCGCCGCTGACTGAGCGCCCGCCATTAAACGGACCGTATTACTGCCATCGGAAAACATATCACGGAATGATTCAGCCCGCTCACCCCATGACTGTGCATTCGCCCCGCTACAGATAAATAGTGCTATCATTGCTGTTATTAACTTTGTCATTGACGTACTCCCCATTGTTTGTTCCCTGACGACTTGTCAGTGGCATTAAGCATATAAGCAATTTTTAAACCAGAACTGAGATTCATTACTGTCTGTAGCCTGCGCCTTGATCACGAATCGCAGATGAAAATCGCGGTGGCATCATGTTCGCAATCAGATCTACTGAAGTTTTAAGGACACCTTCATCTTTAACTTCTGGTTTAAGGCGCTCGAAAGCCTCACACATCATTTCAGCTTCATCTTCTGTTAGATGTTTCTTCGCAACAGAAAAAATTTCCCCCTCCTCTTCCTTTATGTGATGTGAAAGTGCGTCCCGCAGTTGTTGAACAGTCGATCTCCACTCTGCACCCACTCTTCCCTCTACCTGAAGTTTTCTTAATATCCCTTCCGCTTCCATGTGCTCTTTGTATCCTTCTTTAACTAAGTCCTTAGCGGTATCGATTGTTCTAAGAGGGTTATAGAAAACAGATTCTTCCGCTCGCGCATGAGGAATCAATTCGTCTCGAACCTGTTCGACCAGATCCTTTCGAATATGTTCACCTTCCTCTAACATCAAAAGTTCATCCAATAGCCGAATTATTTTTATATGGTCGTTTCTCAAAGCTTCGTAAATTAACATATACTCATCCTTTCTAAAGACGCAGAACCGTCTTATTTGTTTTTAAACTTCATTAAATGAAAACAAGTTGCAAGTTTCGACCCAGGGTAATTTCTTTGTAGAGGAAAATTTGGCTTCACATTTGGAATTATTGCCCCAGCATTGGGAAAAATTGGTCAGATCGCACGAGCCCCACGTGTGAAATGCTTGTCACCGAGGATCTCGCAAAAACTTGTCGGCATACACTTTGCTCTCTGAGATTGTTGTGATCGCCGCTTGAAGTTTCGGTCTGCTTTGTTCAGAGGGAGTGAGTATGGTAAAGGTCATTTCACAAAAAATATTGATCTCTCTTTTGACATTGTTTTTCTATTCTTTTGTGTTCGCTCAAGAAAATTCGAATAGCATTCCCAATGGGTCAACATCATCGATCTCAACTGTGAATCCGGATGAGCCGACTGTTGACCCGTCTGAATCTATAGAAGAAAACCAGACACAGCCGTTGGTAGAACCACCGTCTGGTGGCGCTATTGTCGAGCCAAATGGTTATGAGATCGTACCTCCAGGTTCGGAGTTCCCTAATCCTGATTCAGAGTTCTTTGAAGAAGATGAAAAAAGCCTTCGTGAAGATCAAATTGATTCGCTACCTGAAGACGGAGGAATTTCTCCGGAAATGGAAGAAATCTATCCCGCCTACCCTGAAGACGACTTTCCCGTCTGCTTGCCATATGATTCGGAATGTATTTTAGATCAAAACACAGAGGAATTTGAGTATTTACAATAGCGTGCTTCATGCCTTAAAGGAACCCGTGCCGGAAATCAAAGCATTGGTTCCAAAAAGGGTCCTAAATGGAAAATTTTAACCCGCTCTTGCAATCTGGGTGAGTATAGTTAAAATGCAAGTAATCGTCTCGTTTGTAGATTTTAATTAACCCTTCAATAAATTCGGATAAATTATAGCTTGCATGAGCCAACACTTAACAAGGGAAGCCTTAACAACCACCACTCCCAGTCGTTTATCACCGGATAAAACAGTCAAAGTAACGACTGAGTATGAGGACATTACGGATATTTCCAAGCCCCGCATTTTAATAGTGGAAGACTCTGTGGACAATCAGATCCTGCTGACGGCGTTTCTTGCAAAATTGCCTGTCATTACCGAAGTCGCTACCAATGGACAACAGGCCATTGAGCTTGCACTTCAGAGAAAATACGATGTTATTTTAATGGACATTCAAATGCCCATCATGGACGGGTTCGAAGCTTTACAAATTTTGAGAAAGCATCATTACCCGGGTAAAGTAATTGCCTTAACCGCACACGCCATGAGTGGTGATCGAGAAGCTTGTCTTGCAAAGGGCTTTGATGACTATCTTTGTAAGCCCATTCTTAAGAATTCATTATTTGAGAGTATCAGCCGTCATTTGATTTAAAATCAATCCCCTAATTTCACATTTCATTTTTTATGATGGCTAGAAGCCAAAAAAGGTAGAGATTTTCTTTCTTATTTAATGGAAATTTTCATATTTTTTTGTTTACTTTTTTTAGTTTCATCTTGGAAAAAAGTAGATCTTTTTTACTGTATAAGTTATATGTAAATTATTACCTGTGTTTTTTTGCAGTTACGCCTCCGCTTGATGCTTGAGGATAATTCATGGGCGATAATTTTAAATAGTTCGTTAAGCCATTTTGGCCGCACAAAACATCAAAGGATGGATGCTATGATCGCACGAAATTATAAAACGACAAAGGGAACGGAACTCCCGCTTCTTAACCTTCGAGGTAAAGAATATTTAGAAGTTAAATATCGACTTGTATGGTTCCGCGAGGACCATCCAGACTGGTCCATCGAAACCGAGATCATGAACGTCACGGACGTGTCTGCTTATGCTCGAGCAACAATTCGTGATGAGACAGGTCGGGTGATCGCGACTTCTCACAAGTTTGAGAGTATTCAGGGCTTTCCTGATTTCATTGAAAAGGCAGAAACTGGAGCTATCGGTCGCGCTTTGGCTCTGATCGGCTATGGGACTCAGTTTTGCGCTGATGAACTGGATGAGGGTCAGCGAATCGTTGATGCCCCAGCGGTTCCTACTCATCGTACTTCACAAAGCAAAGAGGAGTCAGCCGCTTTAACCACAAAAACGGCTGAATCATCATTGTCCTTCGTCGGTAATGATGAGCCTGCTGAGGGCGGTCTGCTTCAGGTTGAGCCTTCTTCCGCAATGGAGGCCGGGGAGCCTGGAGACTATCGAATCAGTTTCGGCCGAAAGTACAAAGGGAAAAAGTTAAAAGAAATCCCCAAGAGCGAAATGGAGAGTTATATTAAGTGGCTGGAGGGAAGCGGTGTTCGCCCAGGGACTTCGCTATCTCACCAGCTTCAATTTCTCAAAAATGCTTTTGATCGATTGTATAAGTCTGAAGGGGCTTCTCACTAACCCCATACATGAGCCGCCCCTCCTTACTTGTCGCCAGCGTTGAAAAGGTTATTTACTTTGACGAGAACAATGGGCAGTGTTTGCTAGAAGTAAAATCCCCGGAGCTTAGTAAGAATATTTTTTTATCAGGGCGCCTTGCGACAGTTTATCCAGGGCAGTCCCTAACGGCTTACGGGTATCATCTTAAAGACTCAATGCCAGGAATCATCGAGGCTGAAAATATAGTTCTTCAGCCTCCTGCCAGTACAAGAACCCTCAAAAAATTCCTAAAATCAGAAGCATTATCCGCTGTGAAACCGCGCATGGCGACCCTTTTGGCTGAGGCCTTCCCAGATGACCTTTTTTCCGTACTCGATAACGAGCCCGAAAAGCTTCTCAAAATTCGGGGCTTAGGAGAAAAGTCATTAAACTCCATTGTTAGTTCATGGCGCGAATACAAAGCCATTGTTGATTTACGCGAATTTTTATTTAAAGAAAGTTTACCTCTGATATGGAAAGAAGAACTTTGGCCCTTCCATCGATATGAAAGCTTAGGGTTCTTAAAAAATAATCCATACCAGGCCCAGCGACGGCACTCGCTATCATTCGAACTCATTGATGACTTCGCCATGAGAAGTGGATTTCCCCATGATTCCACCGATCGAATCACTTGTGGCCTGATTGATACTCTTCAAAATTATTGCAAGCAACAAGGGCACTGTGCATATCCTGAAAATCAAATCCTAAAAGAAACTAGTGAGCGCCTGGATATCCCCATCGATCTTATCGAGAATGTATATGAATTGAACTTGGTTCACGAGCTTTTCGTGTCTGACATCATCAACGGAGAAACCTGCATCTATTTGAAAGAGATCTGGGAACTTGAGCGCAAAGTAGCTCGGCAGTTGAAAGAGTTTCTGCAGCGATCGCCACCATGGGGCTGGTTTAACTTGCAGAAAGTTCTAAAGTGGTCACAGGATTTGCTGGATATCCGCCTTGCCCCCCTTCAAACTGAGGCTATAGAGGCCGCCTTGTCTTCTTCGTTTACAATCATTACGGGAGGGCCTGGAACGGGAAAGACCACCCTTATTCGTTCTCTTGTTAAAATTCTTCAGACCCAATTTGCCAGTTTCGCCCTTTGCTCCCCTACTGGACGCGCGGCTCAAAGGCTTTCAGAAGCAACAGGAATGCCCGCTCAAACAATCCACCGGCTTTTAAAGTATGACACTTTATCGGGAGAATTCTTACACAATCAGAGCAACCCCCTTCCGGTTGATCTTTTACTTGTTGATGAAGCCTCGATGGTAGATCTCGTACTTATGGGACACTTACTGGATGCACTTCCTTCCCACTGCGCACTGATCCTGGTTGGTGATGCCGACCAAATTCCTCCCGTTGGCTATGGAAGTGCCTTACAAAGTGTGATTAACTGTGGCCGCTTCAATACGGTCAAACTCACGGATATCTTCCGACAAAAAGAAAAAAGCCTGATTAAACTGAATGCCCACCGAATCAACTCGGGGCTGATGCCGATTGAAAGCCCAGATGCTATTTCGGATTTTCACTATTATCCTGTCCACGGATCTGAACAAGCAAAAGAGACGATCAAAAAATTGGTGACTGATATCATACCGCGCCAATTCGGGTTTCACGATCCCAGTCAAATCCAGATTCTTGTCCCTATGAACAAAGGAGTTCTTGGAACCCAAAGCCTCAATGAGGAGCTTCAGAAACTCTCTCGCGCCAACTCTTCACCTTCTACCGAGAGTCTTTTTGGCTTTACACAAAATTTTAAGATCAACGACAAAGTCATGGTGGTCAAAAATGATTATCGGAAAGATGTTTTTAACGGTGATATTGGATTTATCAGTGGAATTCATCACTCTGCACAAACTTTGAATGTTCAGTTTGATGATAAAATGGTTTCATTTAGTTTTGATGAATTGAGCAAGCTGACCTTAGCGTATGCCATCACCATTCACAAATCACAAGGTTCTGAATATCCTATCGTTGTGGTTGTGATCTCGAATGTTCATTTACCACTTGTCCAAAAAAACTTAATTTACACGGCCATTACCCGGGGACAAGAACACGTGTTTTTAGTCGCTGATCCGAACGCCCTTCAAACGGCAATTACCGCTGATGAGACTAATCGGCGGTGGCAAAAGTTAACGGAACTGCTTAAGCAGAAAAGTTGAACGGATTAATTCAATTGAAGATCGTTTTCGGGCAATAGATGCCATTCCCAAATTTCAGCCTCGCCATCTGAAGCCGTTTCGGTCGTCACTAACTTAAAGCCAAATTTTTTCAGTATGCTATTTGCGGGAGTATCACCTCCCACTACGCGAACGACTATGATGATAGAAGGATCTTCACCTCTGGCGATTTCCATAAGCGCGGTCACCATTCGGCTTCCGATACCTCGCCCTTGATAGGGAGGAAAAGTATAATAAGCTATTTCTACCGAGCCTTGCTGCGGACGGGACCTAAAGGCACAAGTCCCTGCAACATCATATCCGTGGAAAGCGACATAAGCCACCCACGGTTCTTCATAACCAACCGCCTTGTACATACATCGGTAGGTTTCGAGAATTTTCTCTAGAGTTTCCGATTCGTAATATACGTCCGCCTCGCAGGTTCCGTCTTTTAAAATTTTGTAGAGCTTCATGAAGTTAAAGACCCTTAGTTAGGAAATCCATATAAATTAATTCAATTGTAGACAAAATTTGTCGTTTATCATCATAAATCTAAAAACCAGACGTCAGCAGTGCCGATGTCTTGAATTCAAATTCTTTTCACCTATAAAAGTAGAAGGGGGAATTTCATCCTCTTGCAAACGAATAATTATTCATAAAGGAAGGCTTATGGAATTGAATAAACAAATGCAAGAAGTTCTCGATCGATTGGATTCCCTCAATCCGATTGCTGTCGAAACCTTAACACCGCAACTCGCCCGTGAACTCCCCGAGTTAAGGGACGTGGCTTTGATGGTCATGCAGGATCATGCGACTAAACGAATTCTTTCCGGATTTTATGAACCCGTCGGACACGTTGAGCATATTCTTATCCCCGGCCCTGGTGGACAACTTTTAGCGCGGCTTTATAAACCACGCACTATCGGGCCGCACCCGGTACTTCTTTATTTTCATGGCGGCGGATGGGTTCTCTCGGGCCTGAACGGTTACGACTCCACCTGTCGCGCTTTGGCCAATGCGGCCGGATGCATTGTGCTTTCTGTTTCCTACCGTCAAGCGCCCGAACACAAGTACCCGGCTGCCCATGAGGATGCTTGGGCTGCCTATCAATGGCTATTGGACAACACTCTAGAAA
>CAZETK010000025.1:17164-17817 GCA_964515195.1 uncultured Pseudobdellovibrionaceae bacterium | reverse complement strand
CTCTAGAAATTGGGGGTAAAGACTCTCTTGTCGCCGTTGGGGGTGAAGATGCTGGCGGCAACCTGGCGGCTACAATCTGCCTCCACGCCCGTGAAAGCGGAGTTCTTCCACCAGTGCACCAGCTCTTGGTTTCGCCGATTTTGGACTCACGTCTGGATACTCCATCCTATCGGCTTAATTCTAATGCCCGACCATTAAGCCGAGCTCAACTAACTTGGTATTTTAAACATTACTTTCGAGGCACTAAAGTTGATCCAAAGGCTTTTCCCCTTCATTCAAAAGATTTTGACGACCTTCCGTCGGCGACAATTATTACGGCAGAACTAGATCCTCTTTATTCAGAAGGCGAGGCTTATGCAGGGAGGCTTCACAGTGCTGGCATCCAAGTTTTTCATCATCGATATAAAGGGGTAGCCCATGGCTTCTTTGGATTACCACTTTTAATCGATGAAGCTCGAAATGCTGTTCAGGTCGCGGCCTCTCAACTTAAGCGGGCCTTTGACCTTTTCGATATGGATAATATCGAAAAGCGCCCACTCGTAAAGGCCAGTAGCCTACGCCAACTTGATATTCATTAAAATGGCCGTACAAAAGCTATCGAATAGGGGTTCGTGTTCTGCTTTTTTTCGTAATACGACTTTTCACATTTGTAC
>CAZETK010000025.1:0-17154 GCA_964515195.1 uncultured Pseudobdellovibrionaceae bacterium | reverse complement strand
CCGTTGACTCTATTCTTCGCCGGCAGGCCCATTATTCTCCATCCCAGCAAAAGCTTTGCGCAAGTCATCCCGAGGTATTGCCGGTCGCATCTTCCTTTTGACTTCGGACCGTGTTTGATAACCGCTTCGATTCACCTGGGCGGATCTGATTTGTTGTGCCATATAAATGCTCTCCTGATTATTGCCGCCATGTTTTGCCTTTTTTGCGCTTACCGGTGGATCGATCAATCGCATAATCCATAGCTTTGGTTGTGCGATCCATCTGCTCTTTAACGTCGACTTCACCAGACAAAAAGTCATTTGGCTCATCTTCTAACTGATCCAGCGAGTTGGTTTTCGCTCCCATATTTTCATCGAGATCCATGATATTTCCTTCTCTTGTCATATCTTGGTCCGCAATTATTTGAGCCTCATCATCCCGACTTTGAAACGTACCGCGATCACTTTCAAGCTCACTGCGGTCTGGCGTAATTCGCTCTCGCCCATTGTCTTCAATTTGATTTTCCATTGTCATATAACCTCCCGATCGACCGCTCACTGAAGCGGAACGCTTTCATTGGCCAACAACAGTCTCTCCAGCCAATGCTTCATATGGGACACATGATTTTCTTCCGTTACTTTTGCTTCTGTGAATTTGACCACCTCATCACGAAGGCCTCCCTCTTCCGCAAGGCGAATTAACAGCTCCCAGCCGTCATTATCGGCACGTTCAGCGATTAAAATGGCTTGAACACACTGGGCGACGGTGGTGCGGGGATCATTTAACACCTGTAGAAGCCCGAAGGCCGCCACTCCACTGGCATCTGCACAGGGTGTTTGAGCAGTTGGATCCGCGCCCAGACTTTCCATCACATTCCAAATCATTCGGAAGTGTTGAGCCTCCTCTTCGCGGAAATCATAAAGCAGATCAAAAGATTGGTCCGGCATTATAGCCTCACATTTAATAATCAAGGCTTCATAAAGACGTACACCTCCTCGCTCAAACGCCAGTCTCTCGCCCAATTTGTCGATCAAAACTTCAGGTCGAGCGTTGCGAATTTTATCAAGACCCGCCTTAAATGCCCCTTTGGCGGTACCTGGCAAAGGCACCGTTCCCAATGGATGAGATTCCGTTATACTTTCCTCTTTCAGGCGGGCGGCTGACATACTGACATCAAGAGCAGGAGCTTGAAACTCTTCGCGGCCCTCCAACATCGCCGCTGTTAATCGAGGAGACATTTGAATACCTGTTTTATTCATTCCAAAGTTGATTGATTCTTTCATGAGCGCACTCCTTTCTCGAAGGCGTCCGGATGCTTAGGTGATTGAAAGCGTATCTGGTTGGCCAATTCTCCGCCTGGGTTCCACAGATAATTAAGGGATACGATTTCAGAAGGAACTCCATCACTATGTAAACGTTGTCTGTAAACTCGGGTGGCGATGCTTTCATCTTCTTTACTTCGAAGAATGTGTTTTCCCTTTGCTCTATAGTCGACTTCATTTCGAATGGTTTCTCTGACAAAATCGCGCTGACTTTCATATACAATCGGATCTGGAAGCGTCTCTGGCAGCACCTCGGCAGGATCGCGCCGCTCGACTTCTTTAAAGAGCTGAACTACTTCGTGAAATTGACCCAGCTCAAAATCCAAAAATTTTTCCCAAATTTTTTTGACTCTGGCATTAGGTTCGCTTTGGACACAGCCGTAGTAGTTATAGACCTCATTCGCTTTGTGCAGAAGCCACTTTTCCATCCATGTTTCCGAAGGATCGATGATCGATTCGTACTGGGTCACATGTTGCTCTTCGATTGAGGCAATTTCCGCATAAAGCTGTCTTGCCACTGGGTCTGCAAACAGGGGCCCGATGTTCATATAATAGTTCCATGTCTGTTGTTCGGCAGACATAATTGTCAAAGCGTTCAACTTCGTTAATGTGTCGGCTTTAGTTCTATCGTAGTGATCCCGCAACTCGTCTTCGGCATCTCGGTGGTGGTCGATGGTAGGTCGCCCAGGTAAAATATCCGTGTAGCTTTGCAGAATATTATTAGCATCTTTCCCTTCAAGTCGATCCATTAATGCCGAATATCGATACAAATGATCAAAATCTTCCAACAATCCATAGCGATAGATTTGAGCCAGGTAGGGATCAGGTTCGATTTGTGCTATAGCAGCCGTAACTTCGATGGCCACTTGCTCGTAAGCAATGGTTTCTTCCAAAGGCGAATGATCTGAGCCTAAGAGCCAGTTAATAGTGGTCGCCTGGTGCTGATCTATTCTGCGCAGTTTGGCAAGCGGCAAGCGCAATTGTTTATTCATTCGAGCAAAAGAATGGGAAAAGCGAAGAGCTTCGAGTTCAATTCCATTCATGAGAATTAGGCGAACACGAGTAAAAGCATCATCATTCAATTTACTGATAGGCTCCTGAACAATCTCCCGCCAGCTGCGAAGCTGTTTTTCAACGGGGTAGCCTTTGTTTTCCAATAGATTTAATCCCATAAATCCTCCAATGATAATGGAAAGATCAAACACATTGGGAAACTGCAAATCAGAGTCCAAATTAATGGAAAGTAAGAAATAGAAAGAACAGGGATCAGAAAAGAAGTCCCTGTGCAAATTTCCTCTTCTGTAGCAAATAGTCGTAAAATATGACCTTAGGCGATCCTCATAACCTTCCATCCATATGAAGGAAGAAGCTTTGGGGATCGTCTTACTGAGCTTTTTTACTTTATGGTACGGGCATCCTGGCCAAACAGGTATTTGGCAGCATCACTAGATACAGTTGGCTGAATATTCACCTCAAGGCCCTTCGCATAAGCGCGAATAGTTGCATCCCTAGATCCAACTTGATAAAACCACCGCTTTAAATTCGGGAATCTATTAAGGTCTTGCTTTTGTCGAGCATGAGGCACAATCCAAGGATAAATCGCCATATCTGCGATCATATATTCCCCACCAGTGACAAATTCCCGATCCTCTAAACGTTTATTTAAGACCGCATACAAACGAGCCGTTTCATTCACATACCGGTTAATTGCGTAGGGCAGCTTTTGAGGAGCGTATTGAACAAAGTGGTGGTTTTGCCCTGCCATTGGCCCCAGGCCTGCCATTTGCCAAAATAGCCATTGCAAGGTCTCGGCTCGTCCCCGCTCTGTATAGGGAATAAACTTTCGAACTTTTTCGGCTAAATATAAAAGTATCGCACCCGATTCAAACAAAGAAATCGGCGGACCTCCAGTGTTAGGTTCATGGTCCACAATCGCGGGAATCCGGTTGTTCGGAGAAATCTTTAAGAACTCGGGCTTGAACTGTTCTCCCTTACCAATATGGACTGGAATAATTTTATAAGGCAAATTGGCCTCTTCTAGGAACATAGTCACTTTATGCCCATTGGGCGTCGTCCAATAGTAAAGATCAATCATGGGTCCTCCTCTGAATACAGAGTTTATATATAAAACGTTCCGTGACTAAAGAGAAGTGAGAAAATTATGTGATGGCGTCACTGTTAGCTTAACTAACGGAGGGTTTTGTCAAAAGGCCAAACTCGACTTACTCATTGACCTGAAAAAATTAAAGATTAAAAGCCTCCATATGGCGATTTTGTGTGAGCTGCTAAATCCTTTATCGACCCAAGACTTTCTGGAAAAATACTACCTGCGGATGCCCTATGCAGCTCCTTATTCAGCCAGACGTTTTGAGGGCTTTCTATCTTCTTCATTACTCCAGGAAATCATCGATAGCGGTCATCCTGATTGTTGGCTTCCTAAAGAAGGTCTTTTACCCGAAGAATCAAACCTCAAAAGTGGAACTTTAAATTGGAAAACGGCGCTTAGCTCTTATCAGCAAGGACGTACTATTCTGATTAGAAGCGCTGAGCAAGCCCATCTGCAAATCAAAAGCATCGCCCAAGATTTTCATAATTTTTTTAAAGTACCGATTGATATCCAAATTTATTGCACGCCTTCGGCCCAAGAGGGGTTTACATGGCATTACGATCTGGCCGATGTCTTTGTCATTCAGTGCGCTGGGGAAAAGCTATTTCGCTTGAAGAAGAATACAGTTAACCCCCGTCCATTGTTTATGCCAAAAGACCAAGAGTATGAAAAAGAAACTAATAAAATTGAGATTCAATGTCTTCTAAAGCAAGGAGATTGGCTTTATATTCCCGCTGGCTATTGGCATAAAGCACGTGCCATCACTGATTCAGCCCATCTTTCTATCGGAGTCTTAAGTTCTTATCCACATATTTAGAAATGTAATTTAACATTAAAAGTCATCCCCAATAGTCCTTTAAAAGATCGTCCTCGGGCAAAGTCAATATTGGGAATAATCTGATAGTCCAGAACCTTTTTGTATAGGACTTGATTCCACGCCACCGATAGGTTGTAAGAATCCGCCTTGTATCGCGGTCGATTGTCCGAAAATATCAAAGCTGTATATAAAATTGTAGTGGATGGATTAACAGTGTGACCTAAGGAAATACCATGGGTTCCCCTCAACAGATGGGATTTATCTTCATACTCAGCCTGATTGATAAGTGTAATGGTATTGCGTTCGCTAATGTAGAAATTAATATTCAGTGCTTGAAATGTGCCTACCCCTTGTGTTGGATTCGCAAAGAATTCCAGTTTTGGATTTATTCTGTAGTCTTCCATGTCGGCGACACTTTCAAATTCAAGCGAATGAGAAACTTTAAGGGGATCCTCCAGTTGAATCCTCGGCTCAAACGTCACCCGTATATTGCCAATTTTTTGAAATAACCCTACTGAGGCGCCGTAGTTTTCTTCGCGCTCGACTTGTCGCAGGTATGTGCCCCTTACGCCTCGCGCTTCCCGTTGTTCGTCATAGCTGGTAAACTTCAACGCCCAATACTTTTCCACATTGGGGAGCCGAAGGTTCATGCTGAAACTTGTCGTATTATTGGGTTCCCGCGCCTCTTCAACCAGGGTGGTGTTTTCGATGGTGAATTGGGTTTCATTCCTTTTGGTCGTGACTCGGCGATTGCCCACCAAAAATAAATCTAAGCCCTCCGCCGCGCTATCAAACCATTCAGAAACGACCGTATTGCGTTTGATCATATCCTCTTCCCAAGCCGTCCGTTCCCCTTTTTGTCGGGCCGACTGAGCCCAGACAAATTCAGGGAAAAGAACGCAAATCAGTAGAGGAATAAAAATCATGCTCCATCTTCTGAAGAAATTTGGCTTTAAAGTTCTTGGCAAAGCATTCCCTTTAACGATTTTGATTGAGTTTTCCTTCATATCAAAACTACGCTTTGAGAATGACTCAAAGATTTAGCGTTGTCATGGGTCTTGTGATGGGACTATGCCACTTGGCTTGGCCCTATACGCCTCAAGATGGAAACATCAATGCGACAGTGGCCTATCACTGGCTTACAACAAATTTTGCAAAAGCTGGTTCGGCACCACCTTCACCTTATGATGGCGGTTTGGGCCTCATCGTGAATGGAGATATCGGAACCCGTGGGGCCTTGGAAATTTCGATTTTTCAAATTAACAAACGTTTCTTCCGGGAAAGCCAAGGTTTGTACAGAGGCGAAAAAACAGAAACGGTACATATCTCGATGGGTTATCGGTGGTGGCTTACAGAGCGTCTTTCAACATCACTAGCCTTCTATTCCGCTTATGGAATAGGGGATGTTCACCTGTTCAGAAATGACTTTAATGATTCTGAAAGGTTTAAAACCTCGGCCCATGACCTGACCGAGTATGGTTTTGACGCCACTGTTCAGGTGGAGTTATGGCAACAAGGGCAATACGGAGTCGTTGCATCTGGCTTATATTCGTATTCGGCCACGCGGAAATATCGAGAATACAGTGATCATTATGGATATTTTGTGGGCATTCGTTATCTGGTGCAAGAAAGTAAGCCCAATAACATCCATCAAGAGCCGAAACCTTAAGATCTGCGCTTTAGCTGAATGGGAACTCCTCGCCCGTTCCATAAAGTGGATTGGTACGAGTTCACAATTATCTTTTTTGATTTCAACTCAACATCAATCAAACCATTATACCCGGCTTCAGCCGCCAAGAATGCCAATCTCAAAATAGTTTCCTGTTTGTCAGGGCAGTTCAACGCTTCCACGGGGCGGACCGCCCTTTTCATCAACCGCGTTTCCCGGCCCTGGGACTTCGTGAATATTTCAATATTGCGAGCTCTTTCCATGACATCATCATAGCTAATCAAAGCATTTGCCACTTTGGCTTCAAAACACCCATGACAATATGTTGTATGACTTAAGTCCCGTGGAACAGTCTTCATAAATGAAAAATAATTTTCCTCTAAGTATACAGCGCATGATTTGCAGACCGGCAACTCGCAGATTCCGCATGAGAGTAGGGTTTTAGGCGATGAACAGCTAAGACAAACTGAAGTTTTCATCCCGTCTCTGTATCATATTCGGCCTAATTGTCACCTGAGTAAAAAATATAGGTTTCCTATTTTTCCGAATTGCTTTTACCATCATAAACACGACAATTTTTACTTTCAAAAAAGGAGAAGGTATCAATGAAAAGATTTGTATTTGTAGTGGCTGCACTGGTACTGGCGGGATGCTCCTCTTCTCAAAAGAAGGACACGCCTAAGCCCACCGAGCCAGCAGCGGCAACCGCTTCTGACACAGCTAAAGCGGATGACAAGAAGACCACAGCGAAAACAGCTGAAAAGGGCGCTTCTACAGCTGAAGTCACATCTACAATGGAATGCACTTTAGGTGGAGACAAAAGAACTGTGGAAATTAAAACCACAGAAGCAAAAGGTTGCGAGCTTCATTATACAAAATTTAGTGAAACCAATATGATCGCTAGCCAGGTGGAGGGCGATGATAAGTGCGTTGAAGTCAAAGATCGCATAAAGAACAATCTAACAACTGCCGGATTTACCTGCTCGTAATTAAACTAATTAGAGGCCTTCGGCGCTGCGGGGGCCTCTTCATTCAAGCTCACCTCAAGACTTTTCCATGAAGGCAATGAGTCTAAAAGAGGCAAAGCATCGCTCTGAAACTGCGTCATTAGCACTTTAGGAACAGGGTCAGCAGAGGGGAATTTTCTTCCAAGCGGATCGACATAACGACCGCCTTGAAAAAACTCAAAGTGCAAATGTGGCGCTGTTGACATTCCTGTATTTCCGACGTAGCCGATAATTTGTCCCTGCCTGACTCGTGCACCACTACGAATCCCATTGGCATAACCATTGAGGTGCTTATAGGCCGTCTGATAAGTGGAGTTATGGCGGACCTTAATTATTTTTCCACCGCCGCCACTCCATCCGGCAAATGTGACAACTCCATCACCTACTGACCTGACAGGTGTGCCCTTCGGGGCTGCATAATCAACACCTAAATGGGGGCGATGAACCTGAAGGATGGGGTGAAATCGACGTTTTTGAAACCGAGATGAAATACGCCCGTAAGGAATAGGACTTTTTAAAAACATTTTCTTCAAACTAGATCCATCTGGAGCAAAGTACCCCAAATCTTCACCATTCATTCGAAATAGGACGGCCTGGTGTAAAGTGCCGGAATTTTCGTACTCTGCCGCCAAAATAGAACCCCATCCGATGGGCTCCCCGCGCACAAATTTCTGTTCAACTGAAATTCGCCATCGATCCTTTAAGCGTACTTCTCGGGCAAAATCGACCTGCCAAGCAAAAATCTCAGCCAATTCAGAAATAAGAGCTGTATCCATTTTCGCACGTTCGGCAGATTCCCACAGCGTACTGTTCACCACTCCTGAAAAAGTCACAAGTTGACTGTCGACTTTTTCTGTTATCTTGTTGGCGACCCAGCTGGCTTCCTGCTTTCGAATTTCCAGAAGTTCCACCGGAGAGAAGCGGAACTTTATCCCAATGACCTCTGAATGATCAGGATTATGAAATAATTGAAAACGACTCCCAGCCCGAATTCGGGTCAGATCATAAACAGGTTTGGCCGCATCAACAATGGCATAGATCGTCGCAGCTGACACATTCAATTCGCGCAGGGATGAAAACAATGTTGTTCGAGATTTTATGGTGTGGGGATACACCTCCGCAGGCGGCAAGGGAGCCACAATGAGTTCCCCTGAGCTTACTTCAATTGATCCTTGTTTTTGGGTGGCAAACAGACCTAGTCCGGTCCAGCCCAACATAATAGCGATTATGGCTGATTGTCGAATATTCAATTTTATGATCCTCACTTACGAAAGTATAGAATTTCCGCGTATCAAAATGCAATGGATAAGGTCAATTTTTTGATCTTGCTATTTATAAAGGTCCTGTAGCTCGTCAATTCTTGTTCCTTCCCATGGCTTTGCTCCCGACAGATATCCAGCGCGCCCTAGAATGTGCGCCGCAATAGGTGCCGTTAAAAATGTAAAGAAGATAATCAATAAACACTTAAATACAACCACCCATGATCCAAAGTGAATCATGATAGATACGAGCATCAGGCCCATACCCAGAGAGCTCGATTTGGTAGCCGCGTGCATTCGAGAGTATAGATCCTGAAACTTCAAAACTCCCACCGCTGAGATTAAAAAAAACAAGCATCCGAAAGTCATAAAGATTGTCGCTATCATACTCTTTCCTTTTGGCCTAAGTTTCTCTCAATGAAACGGGCAAAAACAACCGTGCTCAGAAATCCAGTAATCGAAAGAATTAAGACTAAATCCAGAAAAGCTTCCTCTTCGAAATATAGAGTTTGAAGGGCCATTAGCCCTGCGACGACAAGTACTGATAAATCCAGGCACATAATCCGATCCACCGGATGAGGCCCCTTAAGGAAACGAATAAAAGTAAGAAACAGGGCCATCATTTGGATCAAAAATAAAAAATGCAGATAAGCATTTGTCATTGTACGAGCTCCAATATACGACGTTGCAAGATATGGCCAATGTAGTAACGCTCTTTTTCTAAATCCGAAATATACATGTCGTGAATAAATATGAAATTTCGCCCCGGTGAAATTTCTAGAATGAGTGTGCCGGGTGTCATGTTGATAAGATTGGAAAAAACCAGCAATTCAAGATCTGATTGAGCTCTCAACGGAAGCGCAATGAAACCTGGCTTCATATTGATCCCAGGAGTCATAACATCATAGGCCACCCGCAAGTTGGCGTAGATCATCGCCTTTATATAAAAGATCAAAAATTTTAAAATGAGAACGGACTTTTTTATCACTTTCATCTATGAGCTCCTTTGAAAACGTTTTCACGGTAAGCCGCCGGGTTTACAAGTTCAGACGCCATTCGGGAAGTCTTGCTCAAGAGCATTTCAGGCCATAAGCCTAAAGCGAGAGTGATGAACGACATCATAAAAATGGGGAGTAGTGTGGCTCGTTTTAATTTGTTAGCCGTAATGTGACCCAATTCTCTTTTCGGTTGTGATTTCCAAAAGGCTTCATTCCAAATCTTCAACATGGAAAGAAGGGTTAGGATCCCAACTATCAAAGCCAGCGCACCAATAAGATAGTCTCCGTTTTTCGCCGCGCTCAAAATCAAGCCAAACTTCGCAAAGAATCCCGAAAGCGGAGGCACCCCAGCTAACGAAAGAGCTGGAAGCAAAAAAAGTATCGCTAAGCCGAAATGCGTGGAATAAAGCGAGCCGATAACCTTCAGATCTGTCGAGCCCTTGATGCCCTCAACAGCTCCACTGATTAGAAACAGGTTTGTCTTTACAATAATATGATGGAAAACATAGAAAAGACTGGCGGCTATGGATAGCGGGGTACCGATGGCCAGACCTAGCGTCATATAACCGATCTGACTGATAATATGAAAAGATAGGATCCGTTTGATATCATATTGGCTAATGGCTCCGATCACGCCAGTCAACATAGTCAATGCCGCGATCCAAGCCAACAGTGCAGATGACTGACGTAGAGGTTCGGCAAATACCAAAATGGACACTCGAAATAAGCAATAGATTCCCACTTTTGTGAGAAGACCCGATAGCAGGGCCGCCGTGGCTGTTCGTGAAGTGTGATACGAGGCTGGCAACCAGAAAAAAAGGGGGAAAACACCCGCCTTCATTCCAAATGCCGCCATCAAAAATCCAAATGCAGCCAGCGCCCCTGTGGAATAGCCCCTTTGTTCAAATATCATGGACAGATGCGCGATATTGAGCGTTCCCGCCACGCTGAATAGCATGGCAATTCCGATGAGAAACAAAGCTGAACCCATTAAGTTAATAACCATGTACTTCAATGTTCCATCCAATTGAGCACGTTTCCTCTCGAAGGCCAATAAAATGAAGGATGCCATCAACATGACTTCAAACCAGACATAGAGGTTGAATACATCACCAGTTGAAAAAGTGCCGCACACTCCCGCCAGTGTGACCTGATAAGCAAACGCATAATAGGGCGAGGTCGGCGTGATTTTAGCTTCACTCCAAATGAACAGGGCAACGAAAAAGCCCACAAGCCCCGCAATTAAGATCATACCAGCACTAAAAAGGTCTAAAACAAAAACAATACCGAACGGAGTCGGCCAATTTCCCACGTTTAAAACTTGAGTGCCTCCTTCGAGGATATTTCTCCACAAATAACAGCAGATGAATAAGTGCGCAGCCATGCCTACAAGATTTAGTAATGAGGCCGAAGCTTTAAAGGCATAATGGAAAACTAAAATAATCCATGCATTGAATAGCGGAAGGATAACCGGAAGAACCAATTCCAGACTCATTTTTCCGCCTCGTTCATTGTATCATAGTTGTCACGATTCAAAGCCGTTGCTGCCAGATAAGACAAAACTACCAGGTAAGAAACGGCCGCGAATCCGATTACAATGGCGGTCAATATCAAGGCCTGAGACAGGGGTTCTGCCATCGTCTGCCCACGATCGGCTGGTACATCAATGATAGGCATCTGTCCAGGCGACAATCCGCTTACCGAAAATAAAAAAAGATTGGTCGCCTGACTTAGCATTAGAAATCCAAAAACCATTCTTAGTAGATTGGAGTTTAAGAACAGTAGAATTCCGGTCGTAAACATTACGCCGACTGTCAGCGGGACGATTAGTTCCATATCTTTACCCGCCCGTTTTGTTTTTTTGTGAAATAAAAGAAAAGGCGACTGTCACCACCATGCCCGCCACAACAAAGTAAACTCCAATATCAAATAAAAAAGGGGACCCTATGGAAAGCTCTCCCACTCCCGGCAAAGATATTTTCCCAAGCCATAATCCGGTCATGTAAGGTTTGGAAATTAGTGGCGCTAGAAAAGAGCTTAAAAGCGCTAAAAATAAACCAAATAGGATAAGAACCTGCGGTGGCACTCTTAGAATCCGTTGTGTTCGTTTAAGATTGAAGGCCACAAGATGCAGAATGAAAGCGCTAGAAAAAATCAATGCCGCAATAAACCCACCGCCCGTCAAGTTGTGTCCTCTTATCAGAAAGAAAATGGATAAAGTGAATTGGATCGTCATGATGTAAGG
The DNA here is from genome assembly GCA_964515195.1 of uncultured Pseudobdellovibrionaceae bacterium. Lineage (GTDB taxonomy): Bacteria > Bdellovibrionota > Bdellovibrionia > Bdellovibrionales > Bdellovibrionaceae. The sequence goes on along the minus strand of CAZETK010000025.1, from coordinate 5,750 downwards.
GACCGCAGCCCGCAATAAGACCGAGTTCATGGGTTTTCCTTTCGTAAAAGAGACGTCACTCCAAAGGCGGCAAGAGCCATAACTGTGATTTCCCCTAATGTGTCGAGTGCTCTAAAATCTACAAGCAAAACATTTACGACATTTCTCCCTTGGGCCACTTCGTAGCTATTCTCGATGAAATAAGGAGAAATAGATAACCTTGTCTTTTGTTCCTGCATTCCAACAAATGTCAAAAGCCCCATCAGGGTTCCAAACGCAAAAGCCACTACGACATTTCGAATCCGCATTCGAAATGGCGGGGCTTGGCGCAAGGGTGGAAGGCTTAGAAATAAGAACACCACCCAAATGACAGAAATAATTTCCACCAGCACTTGCGCCGACGAAACATCCGGCGCGCTGTAGTAGACATAAAAAACAGCCAAACTAAAGCCTATGAAACTCATGCAAGTAGCGATTAAAATCCGCGAAGTGCTGAAGGGAGCAACAAGGGCCGCCAACATCATCACCCCCAGTAATGCCATTATTTCGTAAGGTGTATCACTTAAGGGTGGGTCATGAATAACCAATTGGCCTCTTCCGATCAGGAATACCAAAAAAGCTATTACCGACGTGAATGAAATGACAAGATACTGCCCCAGTTTTCCATTATGGACGGCTGCGGTTTGCCAGCTGGCATAACGCAATAGATACTTCAACGACAGGTAGTAAATCCGCTCTGGACCGAACTTTGTGAGGGGGGGAAGGTTTTCAATGAAAATGCGGATTTGGTCGCGTTTAAAAAAAATGATCAAGCCACCTATAACTGTCAGCATGCTGAAAACAAATACGAGATTGAACCCATGCCAAAGTTTCAGAATCACTTGATGGGGTTCACTCAAGGTGCTGCTAACGGCGGCCGATAAAAGAGACTGAATCAAATTGCCTGGCATAAGTGCGAACACCACACTTAGGAGCGCTAAAAAGCTCGGACCCGTTAGCAATTTTAAGCTACCTTCATGGACAGGACGCGGCGAGGTAATTCTTTTGCCAGTGAAGGGTTCGACTCCGACAATAAAGGCGATAGCCACCATGGCAATGTTGGCGGCCATACTAAATAAGTAAACCAGCCAACTCACATTCGGCGCGCTGAGCTTGGCATGGTATAGCATTTCTTTTCCGATAAATCCAAAAAGGGGCGGCACCCCCGCCATAGAAAGGGCTGCAATCAAAGACGCCACAGCCGTAAACGGCATGACCTGATAAAGACCGCTTAAGCCAATGACGTCTCGTGAGCCTGTCATTTGATCCACAACACCCGCGATCATAAACAAAGCACCCTTGTACAAAGAGTGCACAAAAAGATAAACGAGGGCGGCCTCAACAGCATCGGGGGTTCCCAAGCCCAATAGGAAAACCATAAGTCCCAAAGCTCCAACAGTAGAATAGGCCAACAATTTTTTAAGATCCGTTTCTCGTAAGGCCAATATGGAACCCGTCACAGCGGTAAGAAGTCCCACATATGTTAGAACATCTTCCCATATGGGAGTCCCCGCTAGGGCCGGTGACAGGCGCGCCAACAAATAGATACCGGCCTTGACCATTGTTGCCGAATGCAGATACGCACTGACTGGGGTCGGCGCCTCCATAGCATTGGGTAGCCAGAAGTGAAAGGGCCACTGGGCCGATTTGGTAAAGGCTCCAATCAATATCAGCGACAGCAGAATTGGATAACCTGGGTTAGCTTTAATCTGATCAGCAAGGGGAAATATCTCTTGAACCTCATAAGTTCCCGTAATCTCTCCTAGCATTATAAACCCTGCTAACAGTGCGATGCCGCCAAAGCCTGTTGTCAAAAGGGCCTGCTGCGAATATATGCGAGCCTCCGACTTTTGATGGTTAAATCCAATCAATAAGTAGGAGGCCAAGCTTGTAAGCTCCCAAAACAGGAAAATCATGATCAGATTATTCGCAAGGACGAGTCCCATCATGGATCCCATAAACAGGAAAAAGTAAGAATAAAATTCTCCAATTCTAGCCTTTGACTTGAAATAGCCCCAAGCATAAAGCATCACGAGCGAACCTATTCCCAAAACTAAATAAAGAAACATTAGGGACAATCCATCAACCAACAAAGAAATATGGATTCCCAAGCTAGGAACCCATGGAATCAGGACTGATCGACTTTTAGTTGCGACAATTTCGCTTTGAAGGGAAAGAAAAACTACGAACAGGGCTAAAGGTAGAGACGTAAAGAGATAAACAGAAAGCCTTTGAAAACGGCGATAAAGGGCGGGAGCCAGACATGAAATGATAAAGGGCGCTAACAATGAAATAAATATGATCATCCCTGCGCTCCTTGCGGGTTTTCATACAAATAAATTTCATATTGAAAAATACTGAAAACAGAGTCAAATTTAGACAAAATACGAGATAAATAACTGTTCTGTTCCTGTTATGTGGCACTTAAGGCGGCTCGTATTAATGAAGGTCTAGATATAAGTATGCTATGCGCAAAACTTCAAAAGGTATTTCTCAATGTTAAATTTTATCCTTAATCTTGTAAGAAGAAATTCAAATTTTAAAAAAGGAAAGAACTTGAAAAATATTTTTATTCTATTTTCAAGTTTAATGTTTTTCCTGATAGGAACTCTTATTAGCAACTCGGCCTTTGCCATCAACTACCAAACCGCTTCTGAACATGATCCCCTTCGTGTCGTAAGCTATAACATTCAAACTCGAATGACCCGATTTCAAGTGGCCCCCTGGCCACGCCGAGTACAGGCTATTGGTAAACTCATTACTAATGAAATGTTTCATGTGGTGGGCGTACAAGAGGCCGTTGCCTCCATGCTAAAAGACTTAATGGTTCTGCTTCCCAATTACGGTTATGTAGGTCACGGCCGGGATGATGGAAAACTTCAAGGTGAGCACACGGCGATCCTTTACAACAAATCTCGGCTGAAAGTCTTAAACTGGAGTTCATTTTGGCTGGCTCCTACTCCCGAGGTTCCTGGAATTATTGGTTGGGACGCCAGTTGCCCTCGCATTGTAACCTGGGCCCAGTTTCAAGATCTCGTCAGCCGAAAAATATTTTTTGTGTTTAACACCCACTTCGATCATCTGGGCCGTATCGCTCAAACCAATAGCGCCAGGCTCTTGGCCTCTGAGTTTCATCGCATCACTCAAGGCTCTCCAGGAATTGTCATGGGTGATTTTAACGTCTCGGATAAGAATGCCGCCTACCATCTTTTTGTAGAACAATCAGGCTTGGCTGATGCCATTGCATTAGCCCCCCACAAGGGCCCCAAATACACACATTCATTCTTCGGGATCTATAAATCACGGATCGACTATATTTTTGTCTCTCCCCACCTTCAGGTTCAACAAAATCGCACGATTCCTGAAGAGCCTCGAAATCGGCACCGTCGCTCTGATCATCTCCCCATTTTTACGGAGCTAGGGTTTATTTAGAGTCTGAGTGCCTAATTTTGTCTCTGGGCTTTCTCTTTTTCAAAGCCCTTAAATTTTCCACCAAACCCGCTATTAAATCAGTAGATTGGGCTTGATGGAACGGGGAACCTCTTTAATCCATACCTTGTTGCTTCTTGCGGCCACCATCACTATGGGATGTGGATCATCATTTGAATTTCAAAAAACCGGGGAAGTTATCACCGAAACTACTCGGTACACCGAAGAAAGTGGCGACTCTTCCCCTGATGCTGTTGAATACATCAAATTATCAGAAGACGATTTTCCCTGGTTTTTCGGAAAGTCCGAAGACAAAGCTAATCCAACACCCCCAGAAAACGGCACCTCTGAGCCTGACTCTTTGACCTCTCAAGAGCCAAGATCCCCACGCCCCAGTCCGCCGCTTAAGCTAGAACCCGGCGCCACTGATTTTCAAAAAAGTCCCTTCAAGCCTCTCATCGGAAAAGGTACGGTTTACTATATGCCGATCCTCTCCCGGACTCGGCAATGTAATAAGAATGAAATTGCACCGATGATGGACCCTAATCAAAAGGTATTGGCCTATCTTTGCCAGGATGAAATCAAAAACTGTGCTATGCAGGGCTCTTGCTTTTACATTGATCAGTCGGGAGTGAAGCTTTTTGCTGTGGCCAAAGTCATTGAAGTGGTAAATACCAAGACGAAAGTGAAAAGCTATTTGCATCGCTTTAAAATCAATACCCTCTCGGGCAAATGCCCTCAAGGAATGGGCGTGCGAAATATTTGCCTGGACCCTTACCGCTCTATTGCCGCCGATCACTCCTATCATCCGGTCGGATCAGTCGTGTATGTGCCAATTCTGAAGGGACAGCTTCTGCCTAATGGCGAAACTCATGATGGCTACCTGATTGTCCGCGACTCTGGTGGACGTATAAAAGGTAAAGGACGCTTTGATTTTTTTATTGGCTTTGATGACTACCGCGGCCACCTGTTTTCAAAACTTAATCTGGCCGATGAGCGATCCAGTAAATTTGAATATTACATGATCCCCGATGTGCTCGCTCACCAAGTCAGAGCTGCGCGAGATTTTCCATTGGTGCCGCCCTCTGTTCACTCCTACGCCCAGAAGTTGCTAGGACAGCCTTCTTCGCTCCAGGCAAATTACGAATCTCAAAAGCAACTGACACAGTTCTTCTTAGCTAAATGGAAACCGTAAAAGCAAGTCTAAGATTGCATGGGACTGTTCTGGCAGCCATCAACAAAGCTTTCAAATTGATCGCAGCCCCGGTTGGAGGTTTTCCCTGGTCAGTCGCAAATAGAAAGTGTCTAACCGGCGACAAGTAACGTATTCCATTCAGTCAAAAGCCTATGATGCTGCGGAAGGCAGGCTCTAGGGTCTTGGCATTCCAAAGGCCCTTACGTGGATCAATTGATCATTTGAATTAAAATCAAACTTTAAGGTCACGGCCCGACGATCTGATGTCAGGTAAGTTCCCTCAAGGCGCCTTGAGTATGAAGTCTCACCCGCCGACTCAATAATCTTAAAACCTGATGACTCAAGAAATGACTTTATCTGATCATAATTCATATCCGGCGATAGCCCCGATTCCTGCCAATCATGGGGCCAATTTTGAAATTGATTTGAGGCGCTTAGCATAAGGGTATGGAAAATTCCACTTTCGCCAGTGTGCCAGAATGTCAGCCCTTGATAAGTTATAGACCCTTCTTGCAAGTTGGCGTGGGCCCCGGGCCGCCCGGCCAGATCCGTTATCTTGGTCTTGCCAAGACTGACACCGGAAATTGTTAGTAATGGGTGTGCTAAAAGCATAGAACCAAACAAAAAGCTAAATCCAAAAACCAAGATTTTCATTCAAAGCCTCCACAGCCTTACCGTCATTTTGAGCGCCTGACGAGTGCGAACCAAATCCTACCCACAAGCCTCTTCCTGTTTCGTCGGTTTTGGTCATGCAAGGAAGGCACCAAGATAGAAATGTGTCCAAATTTTTGACAGATACCGGCTCGGTGAAGCTCCACACCGATTTTTACTTTGTGGCTTTATATCGGCAGTTGAAATTTTTGATATCCATATCAGAAACGAATCGTCGCTTCTCACCAAACTTAAGACTCTCGACCATGATGGACTCTTCGGATTCAACATGTGCCAAGCCTAATACATGCCCCAACTCGTGTCCGATTAGTGATTCCAGGTCCACTTCGCCGTCATCGGGATCTGTAGAAAACCAAAAATTGTCGGCATTGATTAAAATATCGGCTTCGTAAATTTTATCGTGGCTCCAATAGAGCATTGTAGAGGCCTGTTCAGC
>CAZETK010000024.1:7361-47108 GCA_964515195.1 uncultured Pseudobdellovibrionaceae bacterium | reverse complement strand
CTCCAAAGAAAATCCAATCTCGTGCTCACCGGCTTCGATTTCAATTTCGCGGCTTACGTAAATAGGGCGGTCGCGCTTAAAGCCACCGTGGTGAACCTGTTCGTTCAAGTACTCCTTGCCGTCAATATTCAGCTTCAGTTGATAGGTCAAGGCGCGATACGTGCAGATTTCAGCCGCTCGCATATGTTTCGGAATCTTGGCCAGCTCTTCGGAGGTGGGAGTTTGACAGGTCTTCTCGCTTTGGCCTACAAGCCTGATACTCAATCTAAGCAGCCCTGAGCCCGGACTTGGCGCTGCAGGGACTCGTGTAAGCCCAGCCACGATAAGCGCCAAACCGATGCTAGTGGCTATTACAGATAGCTTTCTGAGTGAAAATAGCTTCGCCTGAGACCCTTCAGAATTTTCAGATTTTTGAATGTTTTTCAGGAATCTCGACTCTTCTCCGTCGCCCACTTCATGAATTTGGATCCGCTCTCGTAAGCTTGTCTTCAACAGTGTGGGCTCTCGTTGTCCGCTGATTCTTTCGCTCAACAACAGATAGCCGTCTTTATTACTGCAGTTTCTCGCAGGACAAGAGGCAATGACAACGCGACCGAACTGCGCGGCCAGAATGTTGTAAACGACGCTGTGAATAGTTCCCACGCACTCCACTGGATAACATTGATATTGAGTCTGGCTTTGACAGTGGCGATTCAACCTTGCAAGAACGGCCGCCTGATTTCGGCACCCAATAATTAAAGTTTGATTTTGTGCCTCTGCCGTCTGAGTCGCCAAGAAACTACGGGCTTCCTTCAGTTGCTCACCGGCTTTACGACCCTCTGGTCCGATTGTCATTGGCTCGCATGAGGCCGAACACAATCCGCAACTAACACAAAGGGCCGGGTTGACCTCAGCCACTGTCTTCATTTTGGATTGAACATCTTTTGAAACCATGCGGATAGCTTCGTAGGGACAATCTTGCACACACTGAGTGCAGCCTTTGCAAATATTCGGATCATTAAAAGCGGGACTTGTGTCACCCTTGGCCTTGAGGTACCAAGGCGCAGCTGCCAAAATCAAACCTCCCAATGAAAAGAACAAAAAGGTTAGCAGTGGAGATGACTCTGTCCACCCCATCCAGAAGTTAAAAACCCAGTCCACAGGATAGGAGCCTGGTTGTTGCAACAAATCCGCCTTCACGCCCAAAGGCGCTGGCCAAATAATAGAAACGAAAATTAAAACCGCCGTCATTCCATAAAGAATGCGCCGATTGGGAAACCAAGTAGCCCGCGCCATTCGAGAGGTATGGGCCCATATTCCAAACACCATTCCCAAAGGAACCGCAACGTGCAAAAATAAATTCAAAAAGAAGAATGAGGCCGGTGCCTCTTCAACTCCACTAAAGGAGCGACTGATAGGGTCAGAAAACAAACCTAACGAGTCGAAGATCTGGGCCCCTGCTATAGCCAAAGCCTGGGCTTGCGCATCCCACACCATGACAAAACCAGTCCAGCCGGAGATAATCATCAAGGCCACTAGTGCTACTCCAGTAGTCCAAGCCAGAACCCGCGGACCCCATGCTTTTCTTTGAGCGATCATCCGCATTATGTGAAAGGCCACAGAGATCACCATTAAGTCCGAAGCATATCGATGAACAGACCGGATCCATGAACCAAACCATACGTTTCGACTGACAGCTTCTACCGATTCATACGGCTCACCAAGTCGATAGAAAAAAATCAAATAAAGCCCCGTGACCATGACAATAAGAAAAAGGCCCAGCGCTATCGAGCCAGACCTGTAGATTGGATTGTATTTAGAAGAATAAAAACGGTTAAATAATCTATCGAGATGCCGTAGTACTATGTCCATCACCTGCTATCCGCTCGATCGCCTGACGCAACCACTGATCAGGCGCATTGTTAAAAGTAAATGCTATTTTCCCACCAGGCTCAATTACATAAACTAAAGCCGGACGCGCGACTTCTCCCGAACGCTCATCCCGCTTATAAGAAACCTGGCGCTGATCTAGCACGGCGTTTACGTCCTCAACTCGCCCGGAAAGTATATGGGCTTTATCCGAAAATTTCCACTTTTCTGCCAAAAAAGGAAGCGACTTCGGCGTGTCTCTCCAAGGGTCAAGAGTCACCACAACAACCCGCACGCTGTCTTTGTATTCTGCGCCCACATCTACAACCTGACGGACCAAAACAGGGCATACTGTCTGACAGTGCGCAAATGCGAATGTGAGAAGAATGGTCTCGTCATGCTAGTCAGCCAAGCGAAAAGGCTGACCGCTTTGATCCACCAACGTAAAATCCGCGACTGGGGTATTTGTGCGGGGATAGTGCCCAGGCAAGCTTTCTTTTGAAGGGTTTGCATAATCGAAGGCTTCGATCTGTGCGGCCATAGTGATTTTGTTCTTAACCCAGTAAGCCTCTATCATAACGGCTGCTAAAATCAGCCCCGTCAAGATCCGACCCGCCCCAACGGACCACGTCTTAAGAAAGGCAGTCCCAAGTTCACGGGGCCATGCCACGAAGCCTACGATTAAAAATGAAATTGGGCCCAAAATAAGTACGATCCACCCACCCGCATTGGGAAGGCCGCCATTTTGAGCTCCAAAACAGACATTTCGTGCGACAGTTAGCCATTCTGGGGGCGTGCTAGCCGTAGGATAAAACGCAAGTCCCCACCAAAAAAGGGTCCCCAGGATCCATATGATCATCATTAAGAAGGGAGCCCCTTTTGAAAGTTTCATGTCATCCCACTTTCCATAAGAACGAGAGGATTTTCCAATTCACGAAGTAGTAGAGAACAAAGCAGGCGAAGAAAATGAACACCAAAATCATTGTGCCAGTAGCGCCCTGCTTGTGAATGGCCGCCACTTTTTCTCCCTGATGTATTTGCGCAGGCAATCGCAACACCCCTTGAGGGATACCGCTAGCGCCTTCACGAATCGCCTGCTCATTAACCGGCTTACCAAAGAAGACCGTAACAACAGCGATCACAACAAAGAGAAGAGCTCCTGTCGCCGCCAACAATCCACCAATTCCCATAGAGGCTTGAGAAATCCAAACTGCAGGGTGGAACTCAACTGAAAATGGAGCATTAGAAAAAGATGAGTCCCAATGCCGACGAGGAACACCGAAGATTCCCATGTAGATCATGGACATACACATAAGACTCATGCCGCCACCGAAAAGCCAAGGCTGAATTTTTGCCAGTTTCCAGAAAGCGATCCGTTTTTGAAAAATCAACGGAAGCACATAGTAAGTCACCGCCATAAATGACAAGGCCGTTCCACCTGCGACAGTGGCGTGGAAGTGTCCGGGAAGTCTCATTGTATTGTGGACAATGATGTTAATTTGCTCAGTCCCGATGACGACACCGGTGATGCCGCCCAAGAAACCGAAGATAACCACGGATAAGACCATTCCTGAAAATCCGGGATCACCCCATGGCGCCTTACGCAGCCATTCGAATTTCCCAGCGGTAAACCCACGAAGGCGCTGACCCATCTCGACTCCCGCAGGAACCGTAAAGCCATGGACCATGCTGGCCAATACCGCCAGATACATGGCGTAGCTAGTGTTCCAGATCTTCCAAGCCGATCCAAAACCAGGATCCACAAGAAGGTGGTGCGCTGAGGCCATGGAAATAAACAAAATATAAAGAACGAAGGCGGTCCGGCTGACCTTTTCGTTTAGTACGACAGCCCCTACGGTCAAGCCACCCAGCAGATACCAAACCGAAACCATCGCGGCCACGTTAATCTGCTGCGAAGAATGCCCCAAAGCCCAGAACAGCAATCGGTACAATTGCGCATCAAGCTCGATTAAGTTCATGGACCATAAGAAAGCCGGAATGTAAGTGGCGGCTCCATGGACCAAGGTGATAACAGCAATAATCGCGGCCGTCATCGCTCCAAAAGTCACAAGCGGCACACTGCCCTTATAAGTTTTTTCTCGTTTAGCCACCACCATGGAAGCGAAAAAGAGAGAGGTCGCAATCAATGCTCCCACCGCAAACAATATAATTCCTAAATAATAAATTGGGTGGGCTTGAAGTGGTGGATAAGATGTAAACAAGACATCTGCTTTCCCCTTCAGGACCATAATGTTTGTCATTATCATTCCCACAACCATTAGGACAAACGCACCCCATGCTAGTTTCGGCGTTGGCTGCCTGGCGTTGAGCAATACCGGGCCCGCAAAGTAGAGAATCGCCATTTCGAAGAATATGATGAAGAAAATCAACATATTCAGCCCATGAAGTGTCAGAAAGCGGTAGTAGTATTCAGCCGAAAGCAGATGCACCGTCTGCCATCTGGTCAGCACAAGGCCAAAAGCCGCAGTAACACCGATTAAAAGGCAAACAACCGCGATCACGGCGTTAGCTTTGATTAAATTTTCGGAATCTCTGTTTACTTTCAATCCTGTCACCGAGCAGGTTCTGAATCGAGAACTCAGTTTTTCAATAGCGCCACTCATTTAGCTGCTCCTTATATCACTCAGTTACAATGACCTTGCCGACCATCATGTGATGTCCGATTCCGCAAAACTCATTACAAATAATTCTAAAATCCCCCGCCTGATTCGGCGTGATCTTTAACCCATAGTCATATCCGGGAATCACCTGGAAGTTGATGTTGACCGGGAACAAGGCGAAACCATGATTGATGTCGATAGAAGAAAGGTGAAGCGTGTACTCCACTCCCTTTTTTAGCTTAAGAACGGGGTACCACTGCCACATTCGCCCAGCCAGATAAACATGAGCACCCGGAGGCGGCTCAACAACTGGGATTCCCGAGTCTTCGCCGACTTGATATTCTTCAACAAAGCGCTCGACCCTGGCCATATAGTCTCCGGCAGTCACCTTATGGCGAATACCTGATGGGTTCTGACCACCTCGAATATGCCAGATGGGCATCATTGCAAAGAGGATCATACACCAGACAAATGCGATGGTGATCCAAGCCTTTTCTTGCGGGGGAACATTTGTCCACCAAATGCCTTCTGGTGGAACAATTCCTGAGTGCATGCTTTCGTTTTCTGCCATTATACTTCTCCAGTATGAAGTGCCTAAGGAAGAGGTGCCTGCGTAAGGGACATCATCTCAACGATTCCCCACGCTGTATAAAAGATGACCATCGTGACCATACCTAGCGTCAGCCACAAAAACGGCCTGTCGTAGAGCCTTTGAAGATAGGGAACTTCTTTTTCTGATTTGTCTGTATTTGGTTTTGTCATTTTACCTGCCCTAAGTATTTTGCAAGTCGATCCTTATTCATGGCAAACCCTTTTGATAACCCTTCGGCCTTTTCTTTCGCCACTGCCAGGTTGTGACCGCTTCCGACTTGGATCACTCCCACCATTCCCATTGGAAGATGCGGATCGCACTTATATATATAGACACCTTCTTTTTCCAGTTTGACGGAAAGCTTTTCGTCCATCTTTCCCTTCCAGGGCTTAGCTCCGTCCGGCACAACAAAAGCTGCGGAATTGTGGGTTCGATCTGTTGGGATAAAAACAACAGTATCTCCGGGTTGAGCCACGACGAATCCGGGCTCAAAAATCATAACTCCATCTTTACCGTTATTTTTCATCGTGATTTCGATAGTGGCGGCTTGAACTCCGCAAGCTCCCAAGATGAGCAGGCTCAAAGCAATAACTCTATTCATAATGATCTCCATGAACGTTTGCCGACGTACCACATTATTATGAATAGCGCGGAAGAAATATGATGTATGTCATAAGCCAACCGATGTTAAATGGCCCCTGGCCTAAGGTCTAGGCCTATTGATATTGGCAAGGTTGGGCGATCTGCCACCCCAAAGGTTTTGCAGATAATAAGTCAGCAGATGCCCCACCTGTCCGATTCCGAAGATAACGGGAAACAACCACTTTCTGGTGACTGGAAAAAATGCAGAACCAAGGGCAATTTGAAGAAAAGCAATTTCGTAAAGCGGCGCAAACCACGAAAACGTTATAGAATAGGCAATCCCCACCACGTAAAAGATAGCTGCATACAGATCGCGAAAGGGTCGCAGGTAAAAAAGAATCGCGATCATGAGGCAAATGAAACCAAAAAGAAGTTTCAAACTCACGAACCAGATTTTCATTGCTTCTGGAAAACGGTAGGCCTCGAATTGGGCTGAATCATAATATACCATTCCCTGAATTGGATCTATTGGGAGCGGATGCGAAATGCGCATATACTTTGCCGACCAAAACCGATCTTCAGGGTTATCGCCATAACCGCCGAACGCGACAGCTGCTGCAAGATAAAATGTTTTCCCTCTATATTATGGGTTATATTCTGGATGTGATGGGGATTGTAACTTTATAGCCCTCATCAGGAATCCTCAAAAAGCCTAGTATTTCATGAAGAACAATCCCCACCTTGCGGAATTCAGCACTGACAACTTAGATCACAATCTCAAAAATCTAAAATCCGCATGGGAGCAATAAACGACCTCAAGCTAGAACAACAATCAATTTTCTATTCTGACTACCTCTACAGCGCAATTCGGCTTCTAACCTCGATTACAGGAGTAAAAGCTGATGTTGAATACTTGATCGAACGGTTAAAAGTTCCCACAAAAGATATTTTAAATTCCATTAGTATCTTTTAACGGAACACGTGCCGAAAGTACTGTCCAATTAAGCGGCCCTATTCGGTCTCGATGTTTTGTATCCTAATGGACACACCAGGAATTGAGACGTTGCTCTATGAGGCTGGACCTACATAAACCTACTGACCATCAAATGATAGTAGGACGATTTTTTTCTATACACGATCTTATCTAAAAGTATAATTAAACAAGACGTAATAGCCACCCTCTGTATGGCCATTATCGATTTCAATTTAGGATAACGACTATCTTTCGGAGAAAGAAAAATGAAACTGACCTCCACCGGCGAAAGCTTTTTTGATTTCAATGAGCTCTTTTTCTCTAGAACAAACCCAAAGGGCATCATTAAGTCCTGTAACTCTGTTTTTCAAAGAGTAAGCCAAAATCAATGGGACGAACTTCTTAATAAGCCTCATAATATCATTCGTCATGCCTCGATGCCAAAAGGTGTATTTCATCTTTTATGGGAGACAATCTTGGGAGGCCAACCTATCGGATCTTATGTCATTAATAGATCGAAAGAGGGGGGCTTCTATTGGGTCTATGCATTGGTTATACCGATTCCCGAAGGATTTTTATCCATCCGCTTAAAACCAAGCAGCCCTATTTTTGAAATTATCAAAAATAAATATCAAGAGCTGCTTATAATTGAAAAGACACAGAAGATTACACCTAAAGAATCACAAGAGCTGCTGTTAAAAGAAATAGAAAAACTTGGCTTTAAAAACTACCACCAATTTATGATTGAAGCCTTGACGCAAGAGTTGGAATCTCGTCAGATTCAACTTAAAATGCCCCCTTTGGGTCTGTTGCAACGGCTTAGAAAATCCTTAGAACGCGGTAAAGAGCTACAAATAAGATCAGAAGGAATCGCCAAAGCCTACCGAAAAAGTGCATTGGTGCCCTTAAATTTGGAAGTCCAGGCGGCACGCATTGGACAAGAAGCTGCCTCGATAGCCACGATTTCATCACAATACGAATCATTAGCCAAAGAAATCCAACAAGAGATTGGTAAGTTTGTAACAGCCGCGCAGCTTGTGCAGGACAAGCTTCAAGAATGTCAGTTTAATGTCTGCAATTCACTTCTGCAAAGAGAGATGGTTTCATTCTTCAGGGAGGAAGTCGCAGAAACTCCCATTGATAAAGAGGTGGAAATGGAGCTTCTGGAAACTCTCGGCCAAGCGGGAATCAAGAATGCGGCCCAAAGTTTACATGAAATAGACAGTGAGTTCTGGAAGTTCAAATCTGTCTATGAAGAAGTCCGCAAGCTTTCGACAGCACTAGAAATTGTCAGCATTTCTGGAAAAATTGAAGCGGCTAAAATCAAGCAAAGCACCGGGGAGTTAAAAAGCTTGCTCAATGACCTCGGCGAATTTAAAAACTCTCTAAAGGTTTCATTAAAGGAAATCGATGAAATCGGTCGGGACTTAGTTTCAGAGACCCAGGCAATGAAAACAAGCTTCGCAACCGCGTAAGCCCTCTGCGTATTCGTATTCAATTCGTGATTCAATTCGCTTCGTAAGCCAGTTTTAAGCGCTTGCGGTTTCTTTTAGAAACTGTCTCGGCAACAACCCCTGAGGCAACCCACATCCAATTATTGTAAATGAATTTGGATCGGGGCTGAGTCGAAATCTCCAGTTCAGGAATCAGTGAAAACATTTCTTCTCGGGTCATTTGACGATGATACCAAGCAAGGTCATGACGACCTATTCCGGTCCAATGCCCCATTAAGTCCCTTAATGTTAAAGTTTTTGATGCCTTTGGATCTTGAATCGCAAAATCAGGCCTATAAGTCTGTACCGGAACATCGAAGCTAACGAGTCTCTGATCAAATAACTGAGCGAGGATTACACCAGTAAAAGCCTTACTGGTAGAGCCGATAGCAAATAACGTTTCACTGGTAACAGGTAGATTTTTTTCAAGATTGCGAGATCCTCTTTTAAGCTGAAAAATGGATCTATTCGACCCTACCACGGCAATAGCAAAACCTGGTACTTTATATTCATTCATCAGCCCTTGAACGTACTGTTCGAAGTCGTTTTGCCAGGAAAGAGGTCCTTGTTCTGCAAAAGATACGGACGTTAAGAATATGAAGACAGAAAGTGTTGTTACTAGAATTTTCAAAGGGTCTCCCGGAATAAACTCTAGCTATATAAACGAAACATAGATGGAAAACGAATTATTTCCTAGATCAAGGCTGGATAGGGAAAATTATATCATGAGTTGAAAGTTTGGATCAGAACACAAGCTGTAACGGGGCATAATAGATTTTGACACGTTGTCTGAGTCTATCTACTGTTTTTCTATGAAGCTATTCAAAGGCTCAAAGGCCTTATGCTCCCTTCGATGGGATTATTATGTTTACGATGTTGCTCGGGACCGCTTGCGAACCTGCTGTCGCACTCTTTCCTCGGCTGGGAAAAGCTATGCCGATGACTGGTCCCATAGCATAAATCAGCGCGCCCTCATGCTTCAGAACGAACGCCCAGAAGATTGCTCTATATGCTGGAAGCTCGAAGATGCCGGGGCCAAAAGCTTTCGGGTTTTAAGTGATAAATTTATCGAGAATCTGACGGCGGCACCTGATCCCCATACATTGGACAAGCCAAAAACTCTAGAGCTTATTTTAGGCACTACTTGCGATTTGAAATGCAAGTATTGCGGTCCCCATTCCAGTTCGCGGTGGCAAAAGGAACTAGGGCAACCAGTTCAAAATTTTCACTTCACGAACCAGGTGCGCGATCGTTTCATATCACGTTTAAATAACTGGTGGCCAGAGCTGCGCTATATTAATTTCATTGGCGGCGAGCCTCTTTTACATGAGTCATTTTATACCATCTTTGATTTACTTCAGGAAAAGGAAGCGCACCCCGAAGGAAGAACAGTCCGCGTTGTCACAAATTTGAATGCGACAAAGCAGCGTCTTGATCGCTTTTTGGACTGTGTCCGAGCTTCTCGAAACCCGGTGTCTATTTACATTTCCAATGAGGCAATAGGTCAATTGGCAGAAGCTATCCGGGTCGGACTTAATTTTGAAAGGTTCAATCAGAATTTAGAAAGTCTTTTAACACAAACCCAACATCCCCATCAGATTCGTTTTATCGTAACTTTGAATCGAGATTGTCTGCCGGGTCTGCCTGATTTTTTTATGTATCTACAGACAAAAATGGAAAAGTTTGATCGGGCGATTTATTTACAATGGAATATTGTCGTTGAACCATCGGAGTTATCGCCCCTGCGCGTACCCACCGAAGTGAAACAGGCTATTAATGCCTGTCGACCTCTTTTTGATAGGTTACTTAAAAGCTCTCGGTGCAGTGATTCCCTTAAAAAAAATTGGATGAACTATTGGGCAAATTTTGAAAGTCTTGCGAGCTTATAGAGATCTGGGGCTCATCTCTGTTGAAGGTGGGTCACGCTGCGATACCGTAGCGGTAACCGAGCATATTAGAAGAACGGCCAATGCCCGTAGCGAAGCGCTGTGTCCGGAAACACGGCCTGGCACTTTTTCTCCTGCACTTTTTCTCCTTTTCTCCCTTTTTCTCTTTTTCTCTTTTTCTCGGGACTACCGAGAAACTTGGCCATGATGACCAGTTCCCTAAATGACTTTCTTTTGGACAACTGATATTAACAGGCGCAATCTGCTTGTATGCGAAATATTTTTACTCTGATTTTGTGCCTTCCTTTTTATTGTAATAGCGCCACGCTTTTTTACCTTGATCAGTCGGAGTTGGATAAGTGCGTTGCTAAAACTAGAGTTGTGGGCACCAAATCTGAACATACTCTATTAACAGCTAAGACTTGTCCAACCGCTTGGGTGTGGGATGGGGAACTAATATTCTATGTGGAGGGTGGCCACCTTTGGAGGCACGATGGAAAAGCTAAGACTGAAAAGCTAGGTTCAGTCCCGCGACCAGATGTTGAATTATGGGTGAATTATAAGTCTGGAAATCCAATGATTGCCTACATGGCCCCAGTTGACGAGAATAGTGTTACATCTCAAGAATCTACTGATGGATTGGTTTTTACTTACACCTTTGAAGGCAAAACTTATAAAGCGACAGGGTTGCCTCCTTGGGGCACACCATGGATGGCAATCATCGCAGAATTTAAAAATGGAAAGTGGAATCGAGTTGAAGTAGCACCTACTCGCGGCGAAGCGGGGGATACACCAGGGTTACTGGTGCTTAAAGGATATAGCGAAAGAAACAGGCGAAGTAAAAGCCTGCGGGAGATTCTAATGAGCGCAACCTGCTATGGCGGCTTAAATTGTGATGCGAGTCAGCCAACCATAGTGAACCTTCTTGGTAAACAAGAAGGTTATGGTGCCATCAAGATCAAAAATGGCGGGACTTTCGCCTTTGCGACAGTCTCCGGGGACACTCTTCATGCAACCGCTCCAGTCTATTTCTGCAAAACCGATTGTAAGAAGGGAATCCGCTTAAAGGATGTAATGGATCAACAGATCGCCTTGTCGGTTTCTGATACCACTGTTCTTATCGCTAGAGAGTATGACAATACTTTTCCAAGAGTCTACGATGGCAGAAATGGAAAGCTTTTATTCAGTTTGCCAAAGGCACGAAATGCTATCTGGTTGGAGTGAGGAGAGTCAGTCGAAGCGGCGCGTCCGGAAACGCGGCCTGGCACCTTTTTTTGGTAGGGAGTACAGGATTCGAACCTGCGACATCCACCTTGTAAGGGTGGCGCTCTACCAACTGAGCTAACTCCCTATTCGCTGATTCAAGGACAACCGTTTTAAAACGATTGCCCTTCAAATGGCAACATTATTTTTGCGGCACGCAGTTGAATTCAGTGCGGTCAGAAACTTTAACCATCGGATAGTTGTAAGTTTTACGAGGCACCGTCTTAAAGAGAGTTAAAACCATTACATTTTCCTCGTAAGACTCACCATCCTGAGGGGCTGGAAGCTCTCGCCAGTGGTACTGGCGCAAAAACATGACATATCGTTCGTCGCTTAATGTGTGCTTCATAATAGCCCGAATTCGAGTCCCCAGCTGTTCCATTCCGAAGCCAGTTGCAATTGTCTTACAGGTATTGCCGTCTTTTTCAACTATACTCAGATAATTCATACCTGTGGTAGCGCCGTTGTCTTGAATTACACGGATATAAAAATAGCTTTTGGAGTCTTTATCCCCTGCCAACCATACGCCTTGAGCACTATCCCCCGTGATAGGAAGTTCCTTCGCCCAGGGAAATGGTACCCAACTGGTCGGCTCATTGGTCCGCTCACTAAGGGCCGCGAAGGCTCCCCACTGAATCCAAGATCCGATAAGCACCGATAAAATGACCTTCAAGACCATGAAACCCCCTCTTTTATTGTTCCATGTGAATGCGAGCCGACTTATTCATAAAGTAACCGTTCTTTGCCCGAAATATATACTTCGGCTTATCATAGTCCGGTTCAATCATTTTTCTAAGTCGCTTGATTGTCACGTAAATTTTATTGTCGTGAACACTGGGGTCGTAAGGCTGGCGCCAGACATTTTCCACCAAGTATTCTTTTGAAAAAACAGTACCCGGATTTTGCACAAAAAGCTTAAGCAAATCGAGCAAGATAAATTGATTTTTGAAATCCACTTGTCCCAATTTTTTCTCGAGCACCGAGTTCTTATTTTCATCAAAGACAAGATCAAATTGATTCTGCCCCTCTGAGCCAAGTTTTTCCGCTAAGGCTTTTGCCATTTTAGTCGTTCGAACATAGTTTTGAGTATCCAAACCTCTGTTCAAGAGGCTCACATACATACGCGCCATTTCTTTATCGCCGGATTCGTAGTAGATCCAACCTAACAACCCCAACATGTGAAGCTGCATCTGCGGATTCTTGGTAACTTTTAAAAGGTCGTAAGCCTTCCATGCAATCTCAATAGCCTCGTCGTACCGCTTTAATAAACAATGGATTCGCGCATTCAGCATGAGGGCGCTCGATTTTAAATCTGGTAAGTCTAATACTTGAAAGAAAACTTGCAGATTGTAAATTTCTTTTAGGGCATCTTGTAGGCGATTAATAGGCTCAAGACTATATGTATGCGCAATGAGAAAAATGGCGTAGCAAATATCTTTTTTGTCGTCCGCTTGAAGAGCTAAAGACAATGCCTTTTGACCATAATCGAGTGCGAGCTCGGCCTGATTGCGATAAAGGGCCGCTAATCCCAAAGTGTAATAAGTCTTTGAGGTCAGCTCGAAGCCTTCTTTAAGTACAAAATCTTGTAGTTTTTCTTTTAAGGTTTGAAGCTTCTCCAGCTCTTCCCGTTCTGCATAAATTCTAAGAAGAATATTTTGACATTCAAGGTAGTGATCAAAATCCCGGGTCGCAAAAAATAGTTGTGAGGCTTCATTCAACATAGATTCAGCTTGTTTAAAATCTCCGCGTTCAGCGTGGAGTCGTCCTAAATCTAAAAGAATATTTGGAGTCATATTCGAGAAGTTCCCTTCAATTGCGCTATCTTCGATCCCAATACTTTTTCATGTAATGTCAGAAGGGGGTTAGAAATGACAGAATCTGTCGCAATCGTCAATGCTAAATGTAGACCCGCCTCACATATTGAATATAAAGCAGTCGAGACTCAACCAAGTGCTTAATTAAAAAGCATTTGGCGCGACGCAGAGGGCTTCATGTTAAAACACATAGGGCCCAGAATTTCTTCTGAGCCCTTTTGGTATTTCTGATAAGTATTGAGATTAATGAGTGGCCGAGTGCAAAGTCTGCCCTACGTATTGGGCTTTAATACCTGCTTCTCTAGCTCTCATATTCTTGAAGAGTTCTCTCGGATTTTTGATATCTAACGCATTGATTAGAACCTGATCAACATGATCCACCAGTATCACGGTCAGATCTTTCATAACTTCTTTAGGAATATCTTTTAAATCCTTATCGTTTTCCTTCGGGCAAATAATGGTTTTAATTCCACCCCGATGAGCAGCCAAAATCTTTTCTTTTAGGCCGCCAATCGCCATCACTCGCCCTCGAAGAGAAATCTCCCCTGTCATGGCCACAGTCCGCTTAACGGGAATTCGCATAATTGAAGAAACGATTGAGGTTGTAAGGGCAATACCTGCTGACGGTCCATCTTTAGGAACCGCCCCCTCGGGTAAGTGGATATGGACATCGATATTTGCAAAATATTCTTTATCCAAACCAAACAAAGGTCCTCGAGAGCGCACGTAACTTAAAGCCGCCGTACAAGACTCTTTCATAACGTCGCCCAGTTGGCCGGTCACAGTGAACTTTCCTTTGCCAGGCACAACCGTTACTTCTACCGCTAGCAAATCGCCGCCGACCTCTGTCCAAGCCATACCGTTGGTAAGCCCGATTTCATTTTTTTCTTCGATCTTACCAAACTTGTATTTTTCGGGGCCTAATAGTTCCACAAGCTTCTTGGGAGTGACCACATGGCTCTTATCTTTCGATTTCTTGCCAGCCGCTTTTTTGGTGCCCTTCATTTCAGCAACGGCCTCTTCCATAACGATCTCTTTAGCCATCTTTCGACAAACGTTTGCGATCTGTCGCTCAAGATTTCGCACACCCGCTTCTTTTGTGTAGTAGCGAATGATGTTTTTGATCGTCGGCTCAGGAATACTAACTTTATACTCATTCAAGCCGTGATTTCCAATCTGCTTAGGGATGAGATAGTTTTTGGCGATATGAAACTTCTCTTGCTCGATATAGCCTTCCAAATGAATGATCTCCATACGATCCAATAACGGACGCGGTACCGTGTGAAGCGAGTTGGCTGTCGCAATGAACATAACCTTGGAAAGGTCGTAGTCCAGTTCGAGGTAATGATCTTGGAAGTTGCAATTCTGTTCGGGATCTAAAACTTCCAACATGGCCGCGGAAGGGTCTCCACGGAAATCATTTGCCATCTTATCAATTTCATCCAGAAGCATCACAGGATTGCCTTTATCGACTTTCCGGAGAGCCTGAAGAATCTTACCTGGCATGGCGCCCACATAGGTCTTTCTATGACCGCGAATTTCCGCCTCGTCTCGTACCCCGCCCAATGAAATCCGGGCAAACTGACGGTTCAAAGACGTCGCAATAGAGCGAGCCAAGGAGGTTTTACCCACACCCGGAGGCCCCACAAGGCAAAGAATCGGACCATTCATGGTTTTGGAAAGCTTAAGAACCGCTAGATACTCTAGAATTCTTTCCTTAACCTTTTCCAAGCCCCAGTGATCCTCATCCAAAATCTTCTGCGCCCGTTTAATATCATGGCTCTCTTCAGAGTATTCAATCCAAGGCAACGCTAGCACCCAATCGATGTAGTTGCGTACGACAGTGGCTTCTGCTGACATCGGAGACATCATTTTAAGTTTCTTAATCTCCTTCATCACCTTTTCGAAAGCTTCTTTCGTTAACTTTTTGGCTTTCGCTTTGTTTTCTAGTTCTTGAAGTTCAGCCTGATAGTCGTCCTTCTCGCCCAATTCTTTCTGAATAGCCTGCATTTGCTCGTTCAGATAGTATTCCTTTTGAGAGCGCTCCATTTGCTTCTTCACCCGTGTCCGAATTTTCTTTTCGACTTCGAGAATTTCAATCTCACCGGTCATCGTGTTCAGAAGATGCTCAAGGCGCTTAGCCGGATCCAGGATTTCTAATACTTTTTGCTTCTCCTCCAACTTCAAGTTCAATTGCGCGACAATGATGTCAGCTAATTCACTTGGATTATCGATCGAGGAAACGCGCATTAAAATCTCGGGCGGGATACGCTTATTGAGCTTAACGTAGGTTTCAAATGTGTTTTTTACGGAACGAATCAGGGCTTGAGCTTCAACCAAATTAGCGACGTCTTCTTCGATTTCCTCTACTTGGACAGTAAAGAAGCTTTCATTGTCCATGTAGTTTTGAATGCGAACACGTCGTTTACCCTCGACCAACACCTTCACCGTGCCATCTGGCAATCTTAAAAGTTGAATAATGGTACCAACCGTACCGACAGCGTAAATATCCTTTGGTTCGGGATTATTGGTTTTTGCATCTTTCTGAGCCGCAAGAACGATATCCGTTTGCTTGCTCATGGCTTCTTCAAGAGCATTTATGGATTTTTCACGACCCACAAACAGTGGCATCATCATATGCGGGAATATAATGAGATCTCTTAAAGGCAACAGGGGTAACTGTTGTGTTTTGTTATCGCTCATGACCCTCCCTCCTTTGGAGAAAGATCCCATTTGGAATCTTAACTTCAGTATATTGATTTTTATCCATTAGCGGAAATGAAAAAGCGCTGAAATGAAGCTCAGTCGACGATTCTGACACGAATCTTAATATAAAAATATTTTATGAACCGAAATCGTTATTTGGATAGTCCCATAAAGTGATTTAATAGGTCACTAGTAAGCAAGTTCATTTCATATTTTCAAAACAATAACGGCCCCTCAAAGGGCCGCTTTCGTTTAGCAGGCTCAAGCGTTAAAATCTAAATGCCTTTTTCTTTAAGTGTCTCTAGGCGCTTTCGGCCGGGTCACCAGACGGACGTCCAGTAGTTGTGGCATTGCCTTTACTCATTTCGCTTTCAGTCTTGTAGATCAAAAGAGGCTGGCTTTTCTGAAGAATGACATTTTCATCAATAACAACTTCTTTGACGTTCTGCCGTGACGGAATGTCAAACATGATGTCCAGCATAGAGGTTTCAATCACTCCGCGAAGTCCACGAGCGCCAGTTTTTCGCCTAATCGCCGTTTCAGCAATAGCCTTCAATGCTTTATCCGTGAACTTGAGATCTACGCCCTCATAGCTGAAAAGCTTTTGATATTGCTTGGTGATGGCGTTCTTGGGTCTGACTAAAATGTCAATCAAAGCCGCCTCATCCAGCGGATCCAGCACGGCCAATGTTGGCAAACGGCCGATAAACTCTGGGATTAATCCAAAACGGACCAAATCATCAGGCTCTACACCACGAAGAGGATTATCGATTGTTGCTTTTTCTTTGGATGTCTTAATGTCCGCCCCGATCCCTAAGCTTCGATTGGTGGTGCGGTTTTCAATAATCTTATCCATGCCGACGAAGGCGCCGCCAACGATAAAAAGAATGTTTGTGGTGTCGACTTGAATAAATTCTTGTTGTGGATGCTTACGTCCACCCTTAGGCGGGAGATTCGCAACCGTTCCCTCCAAAATTTTCAATAAAGCCTGCTGCACGCCTTCACCACTCACATCACGAGTGATCGAGGGGTTTTCAGACTTTCGTGAAATCTTGTCAATTTCATCAATGTAAATAACGCCACGTTGGCACTTTTCAACATCCCAATCGGCGGCCTGGAGAAGGTTCAAGACTACGTTTTCAACATCTTCCCCCACATATCCCGCTTCTGTCAGGGTAGTAGCATCTGCCATTGCAAAAGGAACATTCAGAATTTTGGCGATGGTTTGGGCCAATAACGTTTTGCCAGACCCCGTAGGACCAATTAGTAGAATATTGGATTTCTGCAATTCGATTTCTTGCTTCTTACCCGCCGTAGCGTTGACCCGTTTGTAATGGTTATGAACAGCCACGGCCAATGCCTTCTTGGCCTCTGTTTGGCCAATTACGTATTCATCTAGATAAGCTTTGATTTCAGCAGGACGCGGAACCTTCAGAGTTCCCTTTGCGGAGACTTCTTTTTCTTTTTCTTCGACAATAATGTCATTACAGAGATCAATACACTCATCGCAGATGTAAACACCCGGCCCTGCGATAAGCTTTTTCACTTCTTTTTGGCTTTTTCCACAAAAACTACAGCGCAAGTTGCTATTCAGATTGCTCATCCAATTTCCTTCTACGTAGTTAAGTTCATCAATATCTACTTATTAAGTTTTCTTGGCTCGACAATATGGTCGATTATTCCCAGGGTTTTGGCCTCCTCAGCCCCCATGAAATAATCCCGCTCCATCATGCTGTAGAGCTTATCATACGAAAGACCCACGTGCTGCTCATAAATTCTTACGAGTTTTTCCTTGGTTTTAATGAGTTCTTTCGCGTGAATCTCGATGTCAGTCACCTGACCGCCGATTCCGCCATTTCCAAGGTGAGGCTGGTGTATCATAATTCGGGTGTTAGGCATACTGTATCGTTTACCCTTTGAGCCGGCTTGTAGCAACAATGAGCCCATGCTGGCGGCCGTTCCCATGCAGTAGGTCCCCACGTCACATTTCACAAATTGCATCATGTCGTAAATGGCCAATCCCGCGGCCACACTACCCCCTGGAGAGTTAATATAAAAATGAATGTCTTTTTCAGGATTATCGCTTTCTAGAAAAAGAAGTTGCGCGATGATACTGTTAGCGACTTCATCCGTAACCACTGAGCCCAAAATGATAATTCTATCCTTTAGAAGCCTCGAATAGATGTCGTAGGATCGTTCGCCTCGGGATGTCTGTTCAATGACGTATGGAATAAGTGTTGCCACAGCGTTAACTCCTGGTAGTTCAGTACTCAATCTATCGGCCCCATGCCCTGGAGACTTTAAAAAATCCCTTGATTGGACAAAGATCTGTGATAGCTATGAAACTTACGTTTTATTCATGGGTTACATCGCTTATCACAAGAGGTTTTTCATGGTCGTAAACTTAATTAAAAAATCCGTCCAAGATCTTAGTTGTCCCACTTTGATCGTTTTTTCTAAGGCTTCATCTCAAAAAGAGAAGAAGGCTGAGATCACCCATAAGGACCTCAACAAACATCTAGCGGACGCCATAGAGGAAAAATCTATCTCTGGGAAGCAAAATGAAGCTTTAGTCTACCGAGATGCCAATTTCTCTGGCTTTCGACATATTGTCGTGGTGGGTCTAGGCCCTTCTAACGAACTTGACGCAGAAAAAGTCCGCCAAGCTGCCGCTGCGGCCTACGATGCCCTGAAAAGCTTAAAGACGACCGAGGCAGCTCTTCACTTTGATGGAATCACGGGTTCATTGAAAGAGGCCTCTTCGTATATGAAGGCTGTTGTAGAAGGACTTCATTTAGCTAGCTACACTTTTGATGAGTATAAATCCAAAGGCAAAAGCCCTGAACCAAAAACTCCGATGACCGTTCACGTGGCAAGCCAACATGGCGGAGAAAGATCCGTAAAAGCCGCCTTTGAAGAGGGCACTGTCATCAGCTCCTGCGTGAACTGGTCTCGAAACTTAGGAGACACTCCCGGCAATCTTATGACTCCCACAATTCTGGCCAAACGAGCTCAGGAGGCTGCTCGCGGCACCGGAATTAAGGTTCAGGTCTGGGATAAAGCGCGTATTAAAAAAGAAAAAATGGGTGGCCTTTTGGGAGTTTCTCAGGGCTCTGCTCAAGACCCCCGTTTCATCATTCTGGAATACAAGGGGGGTAAAGCTTCCGAAAAGCCGCTTGTATTTGTTGGCAAGGGCCTGACTTTTGATTGCGGTGGAATCAGCATCAAGCCAAGCGCTGGAATGGAAGAAATGAAGTTCGATATGTGTGGCGGCGCCAATATTCTTGGAACTCTCTTGGCGATTGCGAAGTTGAAGTTGAAGGTCAATGCCATTGCTCTTGTGCCCTCGAGCGAAAACATGCCAGGGCCTGCCGCCACGAAGCCTGGCGATATCCACACTGCCCGCAATGGAAAAACATTTGAAGTGAACAACACCGATGCTGAAGGCCGTCTTATTCTGGCTGATGCTCTTTGCTATGCTTCCGAGCTTAAACCTAAAGCCATTATCGACGCCGCCACATTAACAGGTGCAATGTTGATCGCCTTGGGCAATATCCACACCGGATACTTCACCCGCAACAAGGACATGGTGAAAAAAATTGAAGGTGCCTCCGAGTCTTCCGGAGAGTGGGTATGGAGAATGCCTCTCACTGATCATCACGTCAGTGACATGAAGGGAACTTACGCCGATCTTTCTAATATTTCTTCAGGCAAAGGGGCTGGATCGGCCACAGCGGCCGCCTTCCTTGAGCAGTTTGTAGAAGAAGGTATCCCGTGGGCTCACTTTGATATTGCGGGAACAGGCTGGTCAACTGGCAGTCGAGTGAATTACTGCCCGAAAAAGGGAGCCAGTGGCGTAATGATCCGAACTTTTGTAGAACTGGCTAAAAACTTTTAAACTCAAATACTAAGGGGCGCCCTGCGATTGTTCTGATTTCATCCACATTGATACTGATAGAACCAGAGGCGCCTTTCAGCTCGATTTTTTCCAGATTCCACTTGGCGGGCCACTTATCCAAGATGTGCATTGTCTTAATAGAAATTTTCGTCGGTGTCGTGTATTGGATATCACCCTCAAATGGAGTTTCCTGGGCTAGTTGATCCCAAGGAATCCAGATGACCTCCGTGTGGGCCAAGTCGCTTGCAACCTCACAAAGTGCTTCAACGTGAAGTTGTCTTTTGGCTCCCGAAGTGGCCTCGGCGTCTCCCGAAAATTGTAAACTTAAATTCGGGTATTCCTTACAGGCCAACTTCTTAAGGTGATTGGGATCCGTCGAGCTAATAGCTCTCTCGCGTCTATTATGACAAATCTCTTCCTTACTCACGGCCGAATCTACAAAAGTAAAATGCCCTAGGTGCAACCCCAGCATTCCATCTTTTCGCATACTTTTTAAGCCACCGACGATTCGCCTCTTAACGGCATCCTGAAACTCACCTCTCGGCACGCAAGTCAGATCGTATTGACTTTGAACAGATGCCATTGATCGTTTTTGTTTGTCAACGTGAAGAAGAGAAACGGAAATTCCATAACCAATTCCAAATCCGAACACTAAGATCGCGAAGCCCAAAAAATAATGTTTCATATGCTTCAGTTTATAGAAGGGTATGAATAATCCCAAGTCGAGACTCGACTTTTGATAGTCAAATTTCGGAATTATTTGCTTTCAAAGGCCCCCCGCAAGGAGCCTTGATATAGTCTTGATAATTGACGCCCATCTCTTCCGTCTCAAGGCCAATAGCCAAAAGTCCAAGTCTAGCTGACCACCCGTAAACATTCTCCATCGGACACATTTCGGGCTTGATGTGCAAATCCGCCATACAAAGTTTCTTATAAACGGCACCCGGGCTGTTCAGACTGTCTGTCGATGATTTTTCAGCGTGGGTTCGTAAAAATCCCCCGCCGAGTTCACAGCCGACCATATAAATGACCGGTTCGGCTGTGGATTGATCTTCTTTAAAGCGTGATGGCACACCTTCTTGAATGATCACTTCTTGGACATTTCGCCCGCCCTTAGCGGCCTTCATCTTTTTTCGTGCCTTATAAGTCCATTCTTTTATTTCTGATGCCGAATCCACTTTCATAACCGCCAACCCGTAGGTTCCTGAATTGTTCTTCACAAACGCATAGGGCTTTTGATCAAGACCCCGATCTTTGTAGACTCCCGCAAGCTTCTGCAAAAATTCATTTACACGATCGGATAGGACAGAGCGGCTGCCTTCGCTATTAATATCAAAGTCTTCAAAGAGTTCAGTTTCAATTCCCATCAAAAAAGGATCAATCCCGGAAACCTTCGAAAATTCCTGAACTAGGTTGTTGTAATGCTTGAAGTAGCGAGATTTTTTTCTCTGATACCAACCCATTTCCCGCGGCGGATTCATCGGTTTCATAATATCGCGCGCCCAGTCTTCTCGTGATTCAGAAAAGTCGTTGTTGCTGATCAATAGATCCGGATTGAAGGCTTTCCAGATTTGACTGTCATGATAGGCCCCATGGACTTCCACTCGATGTCCCCGGGCGGACTCCAGAATCATGGGCTGCTCAAGTGCTTTCGGAAAGGCAGCCTTGATTTCATATCCCGCCTCTTCAATGACACGCATAATTGTCGCCACATTATCCCAGTAGTAGGGGTTTTGAGTGTGTTCTTCTGTGATTAAGAGAATCTTTTGAATTAGAGGGTAATGCTTTTCAAAGTATTTTTTAAATAGGCTAGGCAAAACTTCCTGATCCGTGGGACAGATGTTGTTAAACCCCGCCGGGTAAATATTGGCATCAACATTTGTGACCTTATAACCAGAATCCCGGAGGTCGTAGCTGGAGTAGATTGGATAGGGAAGATTCTTAGTTTTATCGGAAAACCAATTCAAAATGGCGTCTTGGTTTTCGAGGGTAAGTTCGTGCAGTTTATTTTCACTCATAGGATTTACAGATTGGGGTCTAAATTGCGTTTGTCAACGCCCACTGGAACCGGAACCAGTTTTAATCCTTCGCGCCGAAAGGAATTACGACGCAAGCTCTCTAAACTGGGGGGTGCGTTTACTCTAAGTGAAGCCCATCGATTTTGCAGTTCTTTTTCTGTTAAATCGACAATTTCGTAAAAGCTCCAAATAAGATGGGATTTTTCAGGTTTTATAGGTTTCCAAAGCTTAAGAGTCTCAATAATTCCATCCAATTGTACCATTTTATCTTTAATGGCCGTTGTCTTAATAATCCAATTCTCGGTGTCGCCTGGCTCTAATACATTCATGAGATCCAGAGAACTTTTCAAAAAGCCACTGGCCAGATTGTAACTCCGCTGGGACCAGACCGCATCCCCCACTTCCATGGACCGAACAAGATACAATGAGGTCGAATCAAATCGTTTGGCAAAAGGCATCCAATTGTCTTCGGTTAAATGATTAATGGGAAAATACCCCATTTTGTAGAAAGTTTCCGCCCACCAAGACGGCTGCTTATCAATTCGAATTTGGGCCGCATAGGTTTGAAAAGCTGATTCTGATTTTCGAAAATATTCGTTGGCAATGCCCATCTCTCCCAAGGTGGAGTAGAGTCCGGATAGGTGTGCCGGTAATTCCAATTCTGCCTTCTCAAGAGGAAGATATTCTTTTTTCCTTTCGCACTCTTTAAGCCGAACTAACGCCAGTTCCCACTGACCATGGCTCTCGTTTAATAAAGCCAGTTCGTAAAGCGCCAAAGTCGATAGCTTAGGATCGGTGCTGGCGGCTACTTTATAAAGTTCATCCAGCTTGACTTCGGCCCTCTGAAAGTCTCGGGCGCGCAGCAGCTCCTGTGATTCGTTCCATAGGTTGCGATAGTACTCTCCTGTGCCCGGAGATAGCCGCCCCCTAAAAATTTGGCAGGCGGATAAGGTCAAAAATAAAATAGTGGCAATGGCTCTTAACGAAGTTTTCATTGGAAGACCTTGATCATATCATCAGCCATCTCTTCGAGTCTCTTCAAATCGTTCGACGACTTTAAGGTGTCATAGACTTTCAGGACTTGCACACCCGATGGCCATGATTTCATAAGCTTTTGACTCATGCCTTGATGAGCGGAAAAAAGCTGAAGCAGACGTCGAATTTCTTTTTGCTGTTCTGACGAATAGGAATCTAGATGAAGGTCCTGGGTTTCAGGCCATGCCCGGTTTATTAAAATCCTTTTTAAATGGTATCGCCGGGATTTCATTTCTTTGGCGTAATCCAGGCTTTCTTTCAGTTTTAATTCGTCTTGAGTGGTGACTAAGGTGAACTCTGTCCGGGGATTTTTCAACATATCCCTTGAAGCGATGATTTTTTCAAAAAGCTGAGATTGAAAGCTTTGTATTCCCCTGAAAAAATCCGCGATTTGAATAACAAACTCTCGTCCCGTCAGTAGCTCTAAGGCCTTAAGAACTTGCTGTGTTCCCACATTAAGCACTTTTGAAAAAAAAGAATCCGAGTCTGGGCTACCCCCCATCCAACGAAACCACTTTGCCACTTTATCTTGGAATAAATTGGCAAGTTTTTCCGGAGCTTCTAAAAATTGCCACGCGTGCTGGGCTGGCGGCGTATCCAAAATGACGATGTCGTATTCACCCTTGTAGGCTTGCTCATAGAGCTCGATAAGGGCGGTAAAATCTTGAGTCCCTTGTAGTCGTGTTTTAAGCGCTTGATACAGTTTGTTCTGAAAAAGCTTTTCAGCCGCCGGCCTTTTTTCAGCCACTCTGCGAACGAACGAGTCGAAGATCATCCCATGATCCAGTAACATCGCGTAGAGTTCACCTTTACCCGCGCTTGTCGGGACTCGTGTGACTCCTCGTTGTCCCTCAATTCCTAATGCCTGAGCCAAGCGCTTCGAAGGGTCGATGGTCATGACTAAAACTTTGTAGCCCTGCCGGGCCCACATAAGGCCGAAAGCAGCCGATACAGTGGTTTTTCCCACACCTCCGGGACCCATTTGGATAAAAACGCGAGCTTGTTGGCTCATGACAACCCCTCGATCAACGAAAGAAGTTCTTCTTCGTTCTTAACAGATTCTACCAAAGGAATTGTTCTGACATCTTTTGCGTACTTTCGGATTTCATGAAGGGCCCATTCTTGTTGAACCAGTCGATCTCGCAAAATCAAAAGTGCGATCTGATCCTCTGATGATGAAAAGTGTTTCGGCTTTAGGGTGGTTTCTAAGTATCGATTCAATACCACATTCGGAACCCAACCAAATTCGGCTTTCAATTGGGCCTGCAACTCATCCGTTTCCGTAATGGGAAGCTCCTCGGCTGTCGTCACAATATGAAGATGACAAAGACTTGTGTCCCTCAAAATTTCATCCATCTCACGGCTTTGTTCGCCCATAGGGCCAAACTGTATAGTTTCACCCATGGCGCTCGGGGCTCTTAATAAGTTCAGGAAATGCCCTGTTGCATAAGAGTCCACCACGAGAATTTCATGATCGGCATAGGGACCGTGCTGCCGGGGGGCGCTTGTGATCTGCCCCATGACAGCCAGCTCAGATAGCGAGGGTGCCACCTGAATCAAGCTGCGGCTGACCGGATTTTGAAAAAACAGCCTATAAAGGGCTTCCACTTTCAACAATGAAAGGGCATAGCTTCGCAAGCACTCCGACGCCGACCAATGAGCAATCTCCAAATTTTCAGCCAGAAGTTGAGGATTGTAGTGAACTGGTAAACCCAGGAAGTAGCTGTAGAAGCTGCGGTCCCCAATCTCCGTCAGAAGGGTCTTATGCCCTTTTCGAGAAAATTCATGAGCTAATATCAACGCAAATGTGGATTTACCAACGCCACCCTTGCCAGTCACAAAGTGTATTTCTTTCAGAGGGCTTTTAATTTTGCGCGTCAATTTTCTTGCCTTTTGAGAGGGGTTTACCTAGTATCCCACAGCATTTTAAGGATTCAATCAAGTCATCAATTCTCAGGAGAAATTCATGAAATCAAGCGTAGAAAGCCTTTCGAACTTGGAACGTCGTCTTCATGTCGAAATTCCGGCCGACGAAGTTCAAACCACTTTCCAGAAGCATTTTTCCAATATTCAGAAAAATGTGCAGCTTAAGGGTTTTCGAAAAGGCAAGGCACCCATCGCCACCATCCGCACGCTTTATTCTGATCGAATTAAAATGGATGTTGTCCAAGACTTGATCCAGAGCAATTACGCTGAGGCCCTGTCAGCCCACAAGCTCGAGCCCATTGGCAATCCTGAGTTTGAATTCCAAGATCCACAAGAAGGCGCTGATTTTAAATTTACCGCGGCTTTTGATGTGCGCCCCGAAGTGACTTTGAAAAAGTATGAAGGTCTTGAAGTCGAAAGACCCGCTGTAAAATTTGAAGAAAAAAAGGTGGATGAGGTTCTTGAAAACCTTCGAACCTCACGCGCGACCTTTGTTGATGTTTTAGAGGACCGACCAGCACAAATGGGTGATGTCGCGATCATCGACTTTGAAGGCTCTGTGGACGGAAAGGTCCTTGAGGGCGGAACGGGCACCAACCACCAGCTAGAGCTGGGTGCCAAACAATTCATCGAAGGCTTTGAAGACGGCGTTGTCGGAATGAAGATCGGAGCGCAAAAGACCCTGAATCTGAAATTCCCCGACCCTTATCATTCTGCCGATTTAGCCGGGAAGCCCGTTGAGTTTAAAGTCACATTGCAGGGATTAAAAAAGAAAACCTTACCCGAGCTGAATGACGAGTTCATCAAGTCTATCGGGGGCGATCAGGACCTGGCAGCTTTACGTGAGACTATTAAAAAAGATCTTATGCAGACCGAGCAGAAGAAATCGGATGAAGAGTTTCGCAAAAACCTGATTAAAAAATTGGTTGAAGAAAATCCGTTTGATGTTCCTCGTCGCCTTATGGAAGAACAAAAAGAGGCCTTGAAAGAAGACTTTAAATCCAGAATGCAAAATCAAGGAATGTCAGAATCAGACTTTGCCGAATACACCCAGAAGTGGGATGCGGATTTCGCCGCCATGGCAAAAGAGACCATCCAAAGCAGCTTTTTGATTGATGCCATCGCTCACAAGCACGACCTTGTCTGCAAGCCAGAAGATGTGGACGCGAAGCTCGACGAATATGCAAAGCAAACTGGTATCGAGCTAGAGAGAATTAAAGAATTCTACGCGAAACCTGAACAGCTAAGCCGCCTGACCTACTCTGTTACAGAAGAAAAGGTCGTCGACTTCCTCACTAAAAGTGCAAACATAAAAGAAGTTTAAAAAAACTGATACCAGGCCGCCGGGGGTGCGGCCGGCTAGGTGCGGCCGGCTGGTGCTTCCGCTTAAGCGCTACCTGCCTGCTCGGCAGTAGTTCATGGTTTTGAAATACTGCTGACAAATTGTGTAGGTGTAAGAACAGTCCTGGGCACTGGGAAGATGGACCTCTCGATCCTGGCAGCGCCTTGATGGAAGCCGGCTGACAGCCACATTAAAGCTGCCTTGATTTATGGTCTCATCGCGATTGTTGTAAAGCCTGTACTCGATTCGGTTGGTGCCGACCCTTAATAAGGGCTTTTGAAAAAGTGAGTAGACTCCCAGGTTTATTTCAGAGGACCGTCCGGTATCTCCGTTGTAATCGGCTACGGCCACTTGCGCTTGATTTCCGACATAGGCCCTTAATTCGATGGACTTAGCTTGAGAAATTTTAGGCCCCATAAACATATCGTAGGGCCACGGCTCCATGAAGGTATCACGACAAGTCAGTCTTTCAACGAAGCGCCCGCAATAAACTGTCAGCTCCCCTTCAAGATCAACAAATTGAAAGCTTGAGCCACGGGTAAATCCCGCAAAAGAAGCCGATGCCATTACAAGCGACAGGATGCCGATCAGTGGATGCAAAAATCGCATGACCCAAGCCTAGTAGACACTTCGGACGCTAGGCAAATGGATCAATGACTTATGGAACGAAGTGTCTTCCACGACTTTAAGTAATTATAGGCCTGATAGGCTTGATAATCTTTGCGGAAAAGCTTTTCCTTAGCGGTCGCTTCTTTTTGTTTAGAGCCATAGTCTTTCCACCAAGCCACCGATGAGTCCATTTTAGTTTTTTGCTTTTTCTCATTCGCTTTCTCTTTATCGCCTTTTAAATGGCCCTGGAGATCTTTCTCGCGCTTGCCCCGGTCTTTGACGATAGCCTTGGCAAAAACTTCGCCATCAATTTCTTCAATTTCAATGTCCGGTGTAATGCCCTCAGCCTGAATGCTAACGCCTTTCGGTGTGTAGTAACGGGCCACTGTTAGTTTTAATCCACTTCCATCCTGTAACTTTACGACTGACTGAACCGAGCCTTTTCCGAATGTTTTTTCACCCACAATGACGGCTCTCTTGTTATCCTGCAAAGCGCCCGCAACGATTTCACTGGCACTGGCCGAGTATTCATCAACAAGGATAACGATGGGAAAATCTGTTAGTTTACCCTGCTTAGTGGCCGAGATAATTTCCTTATCCTTTTTCTGGCGGCCCATGGTGCTGACGATTTGACCTTCTTTTAGAAACATATCGCTGACTTTCACAGCTTGGTCCAAAAGCCCACCGGGATTTTTGCGAAGGTCAATCAGCAGTCCTTCTATTTTTTTATTCTTCTTAATATGGGCGTTGACGAATTTAGAAAGGTCGTTAGCTGTATTTTCAATAAAGCTTGTGATTTTCACATAAGCGTATCCATCTTCGAGATCTGTGTACTTAACAGATTGAATCTTGACGTTGCCCCGAACGATTTCGATATCCACTGGGTCCTCAGATCCTTCACGGATAATTTTTAAAGTTACTTTTTGACCCTTTTTACCACGTAACAATTGAGAAGCCTCGGCCCAGCTCATCCCTTTCGTGGAATTATTATCGATAGCCACAATTTTATCCCCAGGTTTTACGCCCGCTTTGTAGGCAGGCGTGTCCTCAATCGGAGAAATCACAGTTAAAATTCCGTTTTGGATAAGAATCTCGATTCCTAAACCGCCAAACTCTCCGCTCGTTTCTTTTTCAAATTCTTTAAACATATCCGGAGTCATAAAGTTCGTATGAGGATCTAGCTCACGAAGCATTCCTTTAATGGCTCCATAAATCAGCTTACGTGTATCCACATCTTCGACGTAGTACTGCTGAATCAGGTTGAGCACTTTCGAAAAATTTTGCAAATCAGAGTAACGATCTTGAGCCCAGCTCGATTTGATAAAGCTGATTTGAGCCATCGTGAACAATCCTATCGCCAACAGTAATAAAGCTCTTAACTTCTTCCATCTTTTAGGTTGCTTGTTCAAAACGTACCCCTTTCAATCCATTCCCTTGGATCCTGCGGCTCGGAAAAATGCCGAATTTCAAAATAAAGCGCCTGCGTATTATCGTAAGGTGGGCGGCCCAGCACCGCCAATATTTGATTGCCGATAACCTTTTCTCCTAGCCGAACGCTTGGGTCCTTAATATGAGAGTAAACCGTGTAATAGTGCTCTCCGTGGTCCAGTATCAGCGTAAGGCCCCACCCCGCAATCTCCTCAAGAAAAACCACTTCGCCAGCTGCAACACTTCGTATTTCAGTCCCTTCCTGCGCGATCAGGTATAGACCCGTATTGACCGTCGCAAGATCCGTTCGCGCATCTCGCTTCAAACCAAAATGATTGCGAGCCACGCCTTCAAGAGGTCTAGGCAATTGCCCGCGAAGTTCAGAGAAAAATGTTTGCCCTGATTGGGGAGCCTGATGCGGATTCATTTGCTGGCGTATCGTTTCGATCAGTCGGCGTTGATCTTTTTCTTGGGCCAGAAGATCGAAGTGCCGAGTCTTCACTTTGGACGCCATCTTTTTATAATACTGGGCGCGTCTTCGATACTGGGCCTGCTCTTTTGTAAGGCTTTTGTTCTTTTCTGCGAACTCTGTTACCAGCCTTTTATCCTGCTGATTCAAATACTGCAGATAGAATGACTTCTTTAAAAAATCATGAGAACCCAAAAGCTGCAAAACCGAGCCTTGGGGTTGTAAGCGATGAAGTTTATAAAGCCCTCGGGCCCGGGATAGAATTTTCGCTTTTAACTCTTGCTGGTCAAATTTTAGCTGCTGAATACGTTCGTTTTGCTTGTCCATTTCAATTTGAACCCTTGCCAGCTCATCTTGAAGACGTGACTTTTCAAAGACAACGCTACGGATTTCGGTTCGTAACTTGTGGAGTTCAGCTAACTTTTCACGAACTCCCCCGTCCGCCCACGCACTGAAGCCCATTAACAAAACAACTCCTACAAACTTCATAATGGAAGCCTGTCATTGACGCAGGACCTGGCTGCCCAGCAGGCGATGACGACAACAAGCAGACCCAAAACTAAAGCTTCGCCCAAATTAGGCAGCACGATAAGGTCAGCCGAAAAAAGTTGAGATTGGGCTAAAAAACGCTTCTTCATCAAGTTAACAAAGTAAAACAACGCCCCGAAGGACATCAAGGTCGAAACCAACCCTAGGGCGGCAGACTTTGCAATGAAAGGCTTCTGGATTTGCCATTTGGTAGCACCCAAAAACGATCTAATTTCAATTTCATCGGCCTTATGAAAAACTTGGGACCGAATCAAATTTGAAATGATCAAATAAAGTATGCAGAAGATCACACATCCTAAAACTATAGAAAAATTCTTGGCCATGGCGGAATAGTCCGTAAACCATTGGGCCCAATCTTTTTGAAAGACGGATCCGTCATAGGCGGCAAACTGTGCCGCCGTTTTTGTAATCTCAGAGGCTAAAATCTGTCGGGTCTTGGACGAGATATCGCTTTGAAACTCTACAATTAAAGAAGCCGGCAGCTGTCCGACAAGAGAGGCCTCTTCCACCAAACTTCCCCACTCATTTTTCATCAGATTTTTAAAGTCCACCTGGGCTTGATCTTTATTGATAATATGAGTTCGCAAGATTTCGGGCTTGGATTGAAGACTGTTCACCCAAGCCAGCTCATCCTCGGACTGAATGTTTTCATTAAAAAAAACTTCCAGCTTAATATTCTTCTGGGAATCCAAAGTCGCCCGGTGGGCCGATTTTACAAGGGTGAACATCAGCCCGAATAAAAACAGAACCAATGAAAGAATTAAGGTTGTGGTCAAGGCCAAAACTTTGGACTTATGCTCGGCCATCTTTCACCACTTCTCCACTCTTGATTGAAATCGTTCGCCGCTGACGGCGCCGAACCATATCGTGATCGTGAGTGGTCACTAAGACAGTCATTCCTGCTTTTGTGCAGGCCTCTAAAAGATTCATGATTTCTTCACTTCGCTCTGGATCGAGATTCCCCGTGGGCTCGTCCGCCAGAATAAGGTCAGGCTCATGAACTAGGGCTCGCGCCAAGGCAATTCTTTGTTGCTCTCCACCGGAAAGGCTTTCGGGACTCATATGGGCTCGCTCGTCCAGCCCCACCTTGTGCAAATAATCTTGGGCCCTCGCCATTGCGGCTGCGTGCTTTTCACCCTGAATAATCAGGGGCATGGCCACGTTTTCTAAGGCTGAATGGGTCTTAAGAAGCTTAAAGTCTTGAAAAACGACTCCCAGTTTGCGGCGGAAAAAAGGTTTTTCTGGTTTCTTTACATGAAGCAGATCATAACCCGCCACCTTCAGCGTTCCTGATGTCACCTTGTCAAAGCCCGCTAGCAAACGAAACAAGGTGGTCTTTCCCGCTCCGCTAGGGCCTGTGAGAAAAACAAATTCGCCCTTTTCAATTCTTAAATCCACGTTGCGAAGCGCGTGAACAGGGCCTGGAAAGCTTTTGTAGACATGGGACAGCTCAATCATCCCTCTTATTTTAGAGAGGATACGCTTTTGAAAGTAGAAGACTTTTGTCTTGATTTTGCGCCATTCCGGGCCGCCTTCATCAAATCGGCGCTTAAACCTGTAGATTGGAGCGGCCCACAATAAAGTCCTTAGCAAAACCCTCGTGTTGGTGCTTGAGGGCGATTTGTACGACCTCAGAGGAAATCCGTACTGTACCAAAGATATCAATATAGGAACGTTTTAGAGTCTTCACCACGGCGCCTTGGCAATACAAACGAGTTACAATGTAAGGGTTCTGGCGTCCCCAATCTTCAGTCTGAAGATGGTATTGTTTGCCGTCTAAATAGAAATCTGTATTTAACCCTTTTACCATGTTACTTCGCATTGAAATCCACGCTGCATGTAGCCTATTGTTGTATCGCTAAAAAGTTTAGCTAAATTAGCGTTTTTTGGGAAGGAAGAATCCAATGTCGATCGTAAAAGAATTCCGTGAATTTGCCGTAAAAGGAAACGCGCTGGACATGGCTGTTGGCATCATTATCGGAGCTGAGTTTGGTAAGATTGTGAATTCTCTTGTGAAGGACGTTATCATGCCCCCGATCGGCTTGGCAGTTGGGGGCGTCGACTTTTCAAAGCTAGCCATTCCTTTAAAGTATAACGAAGATGGCACCGTTGCGGTGGCAATCAATATCGGACTTTTCTTAAACTCAATTATCAGCTTTGCGATCATTGCTTTTGCCGTTTTTCTTCTGGTCAAAGCCATTAACCGTGTTCGTGTGTACGCCAATGGTGAAACGACTGCGTCAGATAAGGCCCCTCAGGGATAATTTGAAAACTTCGCTTAGGACCTTTGTCTTATTTTACGACTATGATCTAGGTCTTTGTTGAGCTTTATCTATACCGGTCTATCCTAGCCCCATGATCATTCTAAAAATTATTGAAGCTTTCAAGGCCTTTAAAGTGGACTATGCCTTTTCTGGCGCCCTTGCCGCCAACCTTAACGGGATTTTACTGGACGATCCTGAAATCGAGATCATCATTCCCAATACTTTGGACCAATTCAAAAAACTCGAAAAGGCCCTAACAAAAGCTGGGTACACCAACACCTTACCCGTCGGGGCAGAAGAGCTTTTCTATTTCCGAGAGCAGTTTCAATCGGAAAAAAACCTCAAGCGCTGGGTTTTTGAAAATCCCAAACTACCGACGGAAAAAATCATTATTCCTTTTGATGTCGAACCCAGCGGATTTTCTCTTCAAGAAATTAGCGTCAAAGGGCAATCTGTTAAGTTTTTAAAGCCGACAGATCTTACCTGCAAGATTCCTGAAGACACCCCCCAAGTTCAAAATGTAGAACCCGGCTTTCTACTTCAGCGCCTTGAAAATTTGCGTTTTTACCAGCACTTGGAGCAGCGAAAAGAGCTTGGTAAATCCAAGCTAATCAGCATGAAGGTTCCTATGCCGCTATTGGAAGCTTTTCGACATAAGTCACAAATGTTGGGAGTTCCCTATCAGACGCAGATTAAATACCTGATGAAAGACTGGCTGAAGTAACAGCTAAAATCTCAAATCGAGACATGAGTTTTTCCCCTGAGATGCCGATTAGTTATACTGGTATCTGTCTTGCTTTTTTATAATGTCTCGGAGGAATCGTTATGTATTCATTCCTAAAGCTCAAATCCTTGACAACTGTCGCAATAGTTCTAGGCACCCTATGGGCCGCGCCTATGGCCTGGGGGCAGGCGGAGTGTAACGAAAAAGAACGCCGGGATACTTACTATAAGGCGGAAATCGATCTTAATAAGAAGTTTAGCGGGAAAAAGACGGATGATACGGACTATGCTAACGCTAAAGATGATCTGGCGAAGAAAAAGGCGGAATGGGAAGACTGCAAAAATAAGAAGGATTCCCAATGCACAGATCTTAATGCTCGATATAAGGATCTTATTAAAGACTACTCCTATAAAACGCGCCAAAAGGCTGAAGATTGCCTAGATCTTAATGAAGATAATGATTCTGGCTTTACAGTTGCCCTTATGCAAGCTTTTGGTGGAGTTCACGAAAACCCCCTGGATGGCCGCTCTGAATGTAATTTTGGAAAAAAAGATAACTTCGATGACCAAATGAAAGAAAAAGTTAAGCAAATCGACGAGTATGAAAAAGACATTCGCAAAGCTGAAGAAGATCTTGTTAAGTCCCAGAAAAAATTAACAGAAGAGGTCAATGAGCTTCAAGAAGCCCGCCAGGAATTAAAAGAGAAGTGGGAAGAAGCCCAGCAAGATTCGCAAAATGCGATGGAGAAGGCCCTATCCCAAATGCGTGACAATCAAATTTCGATTCAAAATCAGATTCGCAAAATCCAAACGGAATTGTTAACAGGACGTCAAAACCTCAACAAAGTCCAAAGTAATATGAAGGCCGAGCTTGCTAAACAAGGGCTGCAATCAGAAGCGTCCATAGATCGTATCTGCCAGAATCAAGCCCGTGATTACTACGATAAACGGTATGCACCTAGCAAAGGTAAAAAGGCTAGCAGCGCTTCGAAGGCCGCCTCCCGAGGAAAGAAGAAAACCAGTGACTTGCAAGCCCTTTACAAGGACTGCCTGAAGAGCGCCTACGAAAGACGTGCTTCTGTTTATCAAACCTTTGAAGATCATGCCGCGCAACTGGCAAAGCATATCCAAAACCTGGAAGAGCAATTGGTCGAGTTGGAAAATCAATACACTCAGCAAGTAAAGGACTACAACACCGCTCTTGAAAAAAATGAAAGTCAGCTTAAACAGGCTCAACAACGTTATTTTGAAAAGGATAACCAACTCGCCAATCAGATCATGCAAGCGCAGCAGAACGGCCAACTTGAAAGTACTCGTCTACAGCAGAACAAAATGAAGGATCAACGTCGCTTGATGGGCGCTATCAACTCACAAGGCGGAATTAAACGAAGCCAGGCTGAAGAGATAATTAACAAAAACGATACTCTAAATGACGTCATCGCACAGGGTAAGGGTTTGGCCTGTAGTGTGTTTGAACACATCGACGAAACAGGAGAAATCAATATACAAAAGGCTCGAGAAAAACGCGACAGCCGTACTAGCCGCTAATCCCGGCTAATCCTGTCCCAAAGTCTTGGTGCAGTTTTCGTGACGCTTTGCTTAGATTTTGCTATCATTTTCCCACTATGACAAAAGACAAAAGCCAAGAGAGTTTATTCTCTCGTTGGTAGAACGGATCCGAGTCATTTTCGGGAGCAATATGTTGAAAAAGATCCTTATCGCAGCAGTGGCCCTCAGCATTATCGGCCTGACTTCCGCCTTTATTTTGTACAAAACCATTAAAAACGGTTTGCCGGAGATCATTACGGTCGCCGACTATAAACCGCTTTTGGTTTCCCCCGTTTATGATCGAAACGGTAAAAAGGTCGGTGAATTTTTTCGCGAGCGCCGAACGCTGGTCAACTACGATAAATTCCCCCCCCACCTGGTCCAAGCTTTCTTAGCGGCAGAAGACGATCAGTTTTTTGAACATAGCGGTATCAACTTTGGCGCTATCTTGCGTGCCACCATGGCTAATATTCGTGCCGGTCGCTCCGTCCAAGGGGGATCGACCATCCCTCAGCAAGTTGCAAAAACACTTCTGCTGACCCCTGAAAAGACACTGATCCGAAAAATGCGAGAAGCGCTTCTGGCCGTCGAAATGGAAAAAAACTTAAGCAAGGAAGAAATTCTTTTTCTTTATTTGAATCAAATCTATTTCGGCCACGGAGCCTACGGAATTCAAAACGCTTCTCAAACTTATTTCCAAAAACCCGTCGAAAAAATCACTCTTGAAGAAGCCGCTATTTTGGCAGGTCTTCCTCAGGCGCCGTCACGCTATTCTCCGGTTTATCACCCTTCACGCGCAAAGGATCGCCAGCGCTACGTGCTAAAGCGCATGGCTAGCGTGGGCTATATCACCCCTGACGAGGCCGAACAGGCGGCCGAAGCGCCCGTGAAAGTTTACGTCCGTGAAAATTATGAAGACGTTGCCCCTTTCTACATGGAGACAGTTCGACAAATTCTTGTGGAAAAATTAGGGGAAAAAGCCGTACTGGATGAAGGGATTTCAATTCAAATTGCCATGGATCTGGATAAACAAATCGCCGCTCAACGATCTTTGCGTCTAGGCCTGAAAGATCTGGATAAGCGCCAGGGCTTTCGGGGCCCAGAGCGCCGAATTGAGTCCGAGGCTGAAATCGCTGAATTTTTAGAAAAAGAAAAATTGCGGCTGATTATGGCATCTAACCCTGAGCGGACTATTCTGCCCACAGGTCAATTTGCTGAAGTCTTAGAAGCGACAACACCTTCAGAAAAGATGAAAGAAGAGCCACCCACAAAAATTCCAGACTTTCTAAAAGTGGGCGATACTTATCCTGCCATTGTGCAAGAGGTGAACGATACTCTGGGATACGTTCATGTCTACTTGCCAGGCGCCGAAGGTTTGATAGATTTCGACACGATGAAGTGGGCCCGAAAGCCTGATCCCTCGATCAAGTTTGACCGGGATGAAATTAAAAAACCTTCGGATGCGCTGAAGGCGGGCGACGTGATTCGAGTCACCCTGGTCAGCGAACAAATCCAATTCCCCAGGTGGAACGATCCTAAGAATAAAACTGCCGCACCTAAATTCGACTTATCTCGCTTTTTAGCCGTCGAACTAGATCAAGAACCCGAAGTCGAAGGCTCATTGGTTTCTTTCGATCAATATACTCAAGAGGTTCTAGCCCTTGTCGGCGGTTATGATTTTAAGCGCAGTGAGTTCAATCGGGCTTTACAGGCCGCTCGTCAAACAGGTTCGTCATTTAAAACCATTGTTTATGCGGCTGCTTTAGACAAAGGCTATACGCCTTCGACACCAGTTTTAGACGTACCCTTGATTTATGAAGAAAAAAGCAAAGACGAAGAGGGCCAGGAAGAAACAAAAATCTGGAAGCCATCTAACCATGGACGCAACTTCAGTGGTGAAATAATTTTCCGAAATGCCCTTGTTCAATCTTTGAATATCCCGACCGTCAAAATCATTGAAGACATTGGCGTTAACTGGGCTGCTGAATACGCCCGCCGTCTGGGAATCTTTAGTCCCTTGAATATGGATTTTACATTGGCTCTGGGTTCGAGTTCAGTCACTTTATATGA
The DNA here is from genome assembly GCA_964515195.1 of uncultured Pseudobdellovibrionaceae bacterium. Taxonomy (GTDB): domain Bacteria; phylum Bdellovibrionota; class Bdellovibrionia; order Bdellovibrionales; family Bdellovibrionaceae. The sequence goes on along the minus strand of CAZETK010000024.1, from coordinate 11,451 downwards.
AATGACGAAGGTGTTTTCACAATTGGGTCGTCTAGGTAAGCGGATTCATCCTTTGCTGATTAAACAAGTTAAAAGCGCGCAAGGCGAAGTTCTTTTAGAAAACGTCTCCTTGGATATTCGTTTCGACAAAGAACTGGAGTCCAAGGACAAAGAGTTTGAAGAGCGTCGACTCACCTTCGTAAACCAAGCTCTGGCGGCGCCTGTAGAGTCAAATCCTGAAAATGCCGAGTTGGCATCTCCAGAAGAAGGCGCCGATTCACAAGCCGCTCAAGTAAAAAATGAAAAAAAATCCAACAAACCTGATTCTTATTTATTTTTTGAGGACCCGGAACAATTGATTCGTCCGCAAACAGCCTATCTGACAACAAGTTTGTTAAAAGGTGTGATCGAAGATCCTCGCGGGACAGGGGGGCGCGCTCGCGCCCTAGGTCGTGAAGCCGCTGGAAAAACGGGATCCACTAATGGCTACTATGACGCGTGGTTTATTGGTTATACCGCTCAAATTGCCACAGGGGTTTGGGTCGGTTTTGACAAAGAAAGAAGTTTGGGCCGCGGCGAAGTCGGTGGACGCTCGGCTTTGCCTATTTGGGTCGATTATATGAAAGAAGCCCACGTCAATCTTCCCGAGATGACATTGCCGGTTCCTGAAGGTATTGTATTTGCCAATATCGATGGGGATACGGGCAAGCTTGCCAGTGCGGAATCCAAATTTGTAGCGAAGCAAGCTTACCTTGAAGGGACAGAGCCCACGACTAGCTCTAATCGAGAGCAAGAAGACAGTGACTTCCTGAAACAGGATTTCTAAATCTGTCTTTAGCATTAGAGCCTGGACTAACATTCGTCAGTCGTTTCTGCGAACCATGAAGAGGCGCGAGTTTTAGGATGGGCTCAAAAGGGTTGAGATGAAAGAAATCCATCTTTGGGGCGTTAAGCAAAATAATCTTAAGAATATCGATGTTAAGATTCCCCTGGGATCTTTTACCGTGATCTGCGGCCCATCCGGATCAGGCAAAAGCTCGTTGGCTTTTGAAACCCTTTTTGCAGAAGGCCAACGTCGTTTTATCGAAAGTATGTCCAACTATGCACGTCAGTTTCTGAATAAGGCTCCGAAGCCGGATATTGAAGGCATTCAAAATATCCCGCCAAGTATTTCTATAGAGCAGAAAAATACCGTTAAAAGCAGTCGCTCCACCGTGGGTACGACGACAGAATTGGTCGATTACCTGCGACTTTTTTTCGAAAAGATTGGCGTTCCCCATTGCCCTACCCATAGCTTGCCCGCCGAAAAACAAAGCGTAACCGAGGCAACAGATCGTATTTTATCTAAATTTTCGCAGCAACGCGGGACGCTTTTGGTAGAAATCCCAGAAGAAGGACGTCTGGCCGAGGGCAAAAAACTTCATTCCCTGCTTCTTCAGGATGGCTATCTTCGGATATGGGTAGCCCCTAAAAAATCTTCGAAAAAGAAGAAAATAAAACTCAATGAGTCCGGTGAGTTTTTTGAAATCAGCGAGCCTGCCATTATCAAGAAGGGTTTGCCGACGGACTCTTTCTATCTTGTCATTGACCGTATGGCCTTTACCGAAGACGATCGTGGACGCCTGGCCGATTCCATTCAGCAAGCGTATGAGGCGAGCCTTAAATACAACACTCTGACTTCGACACGAAAGTGCACCTTGATGCTTTCAACTGGTGAACTTCTTCCCTTGAGTGAAGAACCCGCTTGTCCCGAGTGCGGGTGGACACCGCCACCGATTAGCTCTCGAATTTTCAGCTTTAATTCACCTCTGGGGGCATGCCCCACTTGCAAGGGCTTTGGAAATATTTTGGACATTTCAGAGGAGAAAGTGATTCCCAACCCTGAACTCAGTCTTCAGCAAGGAGCCCTTCATCCTTTTACGATGCCATCTTCTCAGTCAGATAAAAAACAGTTGATGGCCTTTTGCAAAAAACAAAAGATCAGCGTTACCACTCCCTGGAAAGATTTGCCTAAAGCCCAACGTGACTTAATCTGGAACGGGAATAAAGATTTTTTCGGCGTCAAAGGTCTTTTTGAGTATTTGGATCAATTAAAATACAAAATGCACGTTCGGGTCTTTATTGCCCGTTATCGAACGGCCTTCATTTGTCCTTCTTGTAAGGGGTCTCGTTTACGGCCGGAGGTGGATCACATCCTGGTCAACGGTAAGAGCATCAACGATTTGACCAAAATGACTTTGGAATCTCTTTACGCTTGGTTTACGAATTTAAAATTAAGCACTCACCAAGAAGAAATCGTCCCTGAGGTTCTCAAGCAGCTTCGCTCGCGGTTGAACTTTTTAATACGCGTGGGTGTGCATTATTTAACCGTAGACCGCGAAACTCGCACTCTATCTGGTGGCGAGTATCAAAGACTGATGCTGGCTAATCAGTTAGGCTCTGGCCTTTCTCAGTCCCTGTATGTTTTGGATGAACCTACAGTGGGCCTGCATCCCCGGGATAATGACAGGTTGATCGGCATTTTGAAAGAGCTGAAAGAGCTTGGAAACACTTTGGTCGTTGTCGAACACGACCACGATGTGATTCAAAATAGCGAGCATATTATCGAGATGGGGCCTGGCTCGGGCTCCCTGGGCGGCGAGATCGTTTACTCCGGACAAACAGAAGAATTTTTTCACTATGATAAATCTGTAACGGCTCCGTTCGTAAAGCCGGATAAAAAGACTGTCGCAATTAAAGAACCCCGTCCCGTTGATTTGAACAACTACAAGTACAAGATCACCTTGAAGGGAGCTAGCGGTCACAACCTTAAAAATGTGGATGTGGTTTTCCCTCTCAACCGAATGGTGGTCGTAACAGGAGTTAGTGGATCCGGGAAGTCCACGTTGATCAGTAAAACCCTTTATCCCGCCGTCGCCAGAAGTTTAAGCGTCGAGTACCTTCCAGCCCAAAAATATGAAACGATTGAGGGCGTTGAAAACATAAAAAATGCTGTCCTGATTGATCAAAGCCCTATCGGGAAATCGGCTCGCTCTAACCCAGTCACCTATTTGAAGGCCTATGATGCCATTCGCAATATTATGGCAGCGTTGCCCGAGTCCAAAACCCGTGGCTACACTCCCGGAACTTTCAGCCTGAACGTTGATGGCGGTCGATGCCCAGCCTGTAAAGGGACTGGCTTTGAAGAGATCGACATGATGTTCATGGATAATGTCATTATCCCTTGCGACGTTTGCGACGGAAAAAAATTTCGCTCCGAAATTTTAGAAATTCAGTTTAAATCCAAAAATATTTCAGAAATTCTGAATATGACGGTCAAGGACGCCCTGGATTTTTTCGTGGCGTCTCCTAATATTCGAAAGCCTTTGAGTGTTCTTAAAGAAGTTGGCCTTGAATATATTCAACTGGGTCAGCCCGCCAACTCCTTAAGCGGGGGTGAGTCCCAGCGTTTGAAGATTGCCAAAGAACTTTCTGAATCCCATCAAAAGGCCACTCTTTACATTCTGGATGAGCCGACCACGGGCCTTCACTTTCGTGAAGTGGATATGCTGATGAGGGTCCTTAATAAGCTGATCGAAGGCGGAAGCAGCGTCATTCTGGTTGAGCATAATCAGGACGTCATTCGCCAGGCTGATTTTATTATCGATTTGGGCCCTGAAGCCGGAGCCAAAGGGGGCTATGTTGTTGCCGCGGGCGCCCCTGGGGAAATTATAAAAGTCAAAAAAAGCCTGACGGGACAGTTCCTTAAGCGGTATACAGAAGGTTCATGATTCCTGAGATTAAAAAGCTTTTAAAAGAGGTCATGCCTCACTGGAAACGCCTTATTGTCATCGGACTAACGGGCATAATCTATGCGGCTTGCTACGCCAAGCTTATGTACATGATTAAGGATATTGAGTCCTCGTTCAGGTCCGGTGACATTCAGATCATCCGCCAGGTCAGTCTTTTAGCTTTGGGGCTGGCTTTAACAGTCGCCGTTTGCCGCTATTTTCATATTTATCTGATGAACATTACGGCCGAACAGGTCGTCAATCAGCTCCGCCAAAAACTTCAAGAAAAGTTTTTGAACATGGATCTAAAGTTCCATTCCGAATACGCCTCAGGCTCGGGC
>CAZETK010000024.1:2393-7351 GCA_964515195.1 uncultured Pseudobdellovibrionaceae bacterium | reverse complement strand
CGGATCAGCAATGACATTACGCGGATTCAAGACGGGCTGCGCATGGTGGCCGATATTTTTCGCGAGCCCTTGCTGGCGGTTTTTCTTCTTATCAATCTTTTCACTTTAAACGCAAAGCTGACGCTGACGATCTTTTTTATCGTTCCCATACTTCTTTACTTTTTACGGCAGATTTCGAGAAGTCTAAGAAAACACGTTTTGCGTGGGCAAGAAAATCTTGAGAAAATCACAGCCACTATCAAAGAAAGCCTGGACGGAGTTCGCACCATCCAATCCTTCAATCTTGAGCCAGTCATGTACGATAAGTTGAAGGCAGAAACGGATCATTACTTCAGTATCCGTAAAAAGGTCCATGCCCGTCTTGAGATCATGGGCCCCGTCACAGAGTTTATCGCCACTTGTTTGATTTTATCAATTTTCTTTTACTTCGGTTCGGCCGTAGCTCGCGGCGAAGCCAGCGTAGGTGAGGTTTTGGCCTATATAGCATCGATGTTAGCTGTGAACCAGCCGATTAAAAAATTCCAAGAAAGCTACGTACGCATTCAAGAGACAGTCGTCGCCACACGAAGGATCCATGATATTATCGATCAACCTTCCGAGCTGAAACCGGCCAAGAATCCTGTTCACTTTCCCCAGAACTGGAAAAAAATCAGTTTTCGAAACGTGTCTTTTAGCTACGGGCAGTATCCCGTAATCAAAAACTTCAACCTCGAAATTCATCGTGGCGAAAAAATCGCCCTCGTCGGTGAAAGCGGAAGTGGAAAGTCCACCATCTCTAATCTCCTCGAACGCTTTTATGACCCCACCGAGGGAGATATTCTTATTGATGATATCCCCATTCGCCAAATACCCGTGCACGAATTACGACGCAATATCGGATTGGTCTCTCAAGATGTTTTCCTTTTGCGAGACTCGGTTGAAAACAACATCTGGTCCGGAGATTTTTCCAAATCAAAGGATCTAGTTCTTCCCATGGCGCAAAAAGCTCATGCCCATGATTTTATCACACGTTTAAATCAACAATACCAAAGCCAGGTGGGCGACCGTGGGGGCCTTCTTTCTGGCGGCGAAAAACAAAGAATCAGCATTGCCCGCGCGTTTGTGAAAGACGCTCCCATCTTGATACTTGACGAAGCCACCAGCGCTCTCGACAGCAAAAGTGAAGTCGAAGTCCAAAAGGGACTCAACACCCTCATGGAAGGCCGCACGGTTATTGTCATAGCCCATCGACTTTCCACCATCCAAAATTGCGATCGCATCATCGTCTTAAACCGCGGAGAAATAACAGAAATGGGAAATCACGACTCCCTTCTTCAGCAGCAAGGCGAATACTACAGATTTCACAGGTTGCAAAATCAGGCGTAAGATAATTTCCAGCATACAGCCGGTCGGCTCTTTGTCTGTCTCGATCTGATTCAGCAACTGTCTCATCCTAGTACAAATAAGAATGAAAGTGTGAGTTTTTACCCTCTCTATTAAGTCCGTCAAATTTATTGACGATAGGTGTAGGGTAAATAGTCAGTTTGCTAAGCGCGAGGAGTCAGTCATGTCTATGATAAACTGGGATGAATTTGAACACATACACGTTATCAGGAAATTAAAACAGATTTTGAACACGTGGTGGAATATTGACGTGATCTTTACCGATGAGCGTGGCCAATTGAAAGGGTTCGACGGAGGACGAAATGCGTTTTGCAATCCTGCTGTTGGGTATTTTTGCTCTAAAGAATCCGGGCAGTCTAGTATCGGCGAGCTGGTCGCAAAAACCATTGATGATCTTCGACTTTCCCAAAATCGATATGCCTTACAAAAGTGGGATCTGACGGGATTTGATGTGGGTATCTTTCCGATTATGATCGAAAACGACATGGTCGGAACAGTTGTCGCTTTAGGCTTCCTGAAGGATGCAAACGATTCTACCCGCTTCAGCGAAATCCGTGAGCGATGGGCCGCCTTTGGAATGTCATCAGATATGATTGAAAAAGGCCTGGGTAAAGTAAAAGGGCTCAGCGATTATGATAGGGCTCACTTCTGCGAACTCTGTGAGTTGGTCTCTCAAGAAATTGTGACTCTTCACCTAGAAATCACTTCCCGCGAAACCCGTATTCAAGAACTTCACAAAGAACTTGGCAATCGATTTAAATACGACAACATGATCGGCAAATCGAAGCCAATGCAATCACTCTACGCCCTTTTGGATAAAATCAAGGGTGCTGATTCAACTGTACTTGTTCAAGGTGAAAATGGAACCGGTAAGGAGTTGATCGCAAAATCGATTCACTATAATTCTCATCGTCATGATAAGCCTTTCGTGATTCAAAACTGTTCCGCTTTCAACGACAACCTTTTAGAGTCTGAACTTTTCGGACACGTGAAAGGGTCCTTTACCGGGGCTTTGAAAGACAAAAAAGGTCTTTTTGAAATTGCCGACAAGGGCACTTTCTTCTTGGATGAGATCGGGGACACTTCGCCACAAATGCAAGTCAAGCTTTTGCGTGTACTTCAAGAGGGCACATTCACTCCGGTGGGCGCAACCGAATCCCGCAAGGTGGATGTTCGTATCGTAGCCGCAACCAATAGAAATTTAAAAGAAATGGTCGAGCAAGGAACCTTCCGTGAAGACTTGTATTACCGTCTGAACGTGATCAATATCCGGGTTCCACCTTTACGAGAGCGAAAAGAAGACATTCCTTATCTTGTGGATTTCTTCCTGTCTAAACTTCATGAAGCTCACCCCACAGCTCAACGCAAGGTTCTGACTAAAAGGGCTTTAGAAAAGCTTTACGATTATGCTTGGCCTGGAAACGTTCGTGAGTTGCAGAATGAAATCGAAAGACTTTTTGTTCTGGCCGGCGACGAAACCAAGTTAATGGCCGAGCACTTATCCGGTAAAATTCTTGAATCTGCGGAAAAAACAAAAGTTCAAGGTGCGCGTCTTCAAGGTAAGTTAAAAGACGCTTTGGAAGAGCTAGAGCGTGAGATGATCCGCGAAGGCCTTCGTCGTACGGGTTGGAATAAATCCAAATTGGCCAAGGAGCTTGGGATCAGCCGAGCTGGCTTGATCATGAAAGTTGAAAAGTACGGTCTTGATAAGCGTAAACTTGCTCGATAATAAACTAAAAACACCCCTCCCTTAAAAAAGGCCCGCCCTCACCAGCGGGCCTTTTGCTTTGTAAAAAACTCTCTTATGTCTGGGGAAAAGACGTAGATAGCCCAGTTGACAAGGGTGCATATCTTTCAAAATCATTGTTATAAATGAAATTAACCGCTTTGCAGCCTTCATAAGGTCGCACTTATGATGGTCAAAATACGGCACGAGTTTTGGATATCAAAAACTCAGACAAAGGGGGCGTCGGATGGTTGAAAAACTAAACGACATTATTAAAGACCGCTATGGTAAGGGGTTCTCGATACAACGGCTATCGGGCGTGGATGAGCTGTCCACGACCGAGGCCATTGTTCGAGGCGATGATCTCTATATCCCGATTGTGGTCAAGGATCTCTTTCTGGGTTTCGGCCGTATCCACCAAGCTGCCGATCTTTCTTCTGATCAGAAAATCCATGCTTCCAAACTCGTGAAAATGATTTTGGAGCCCGCCCTCTACTCCCAGCACTTGGAAGCCTCGTTGCAAAATCTTGAGGCGATGCGTGCCGACCAGGATTACGCGTCTGACACTCGGTCTAAATCTTTACTGATTTGGGGCCAAAGCCCTTATCGAATTCAAAAGATTTGCTTAAGCTTGCACGAGGTCTCAGAAAACTGGAGCTACCTTCCTTTCGCAGATATTCAGCATAATATTCTTTCCGCCTCTGATCTTATCGGTCTCGAGGGCACGACTTTAGTCGTAAACTTGAACGAAAGAGTTTCATTCGAAAAACAAACGTTAATTTTTCAGTATTTAAAAGCACAACAAAAAGGCGCTCTTCTTCTGTTTGTTTCATCCAAGCCGGCACGATTGCTTTTGGATATGGGTCATCTTGAAGAAAATCTGACTGACATTCTAGCAGTCTGTGAGTTCTCGGCCGATCGCCTACCGCTGGATCAGGCCGCATTGCACGAGGCCCTGGAAATGCTGGATTTCAGGTCCTAGTCACGCTTGCTCGAATAATTTTGATCTGTCAGAATATTTTCTGTGTCTATAGTAGAAAAAAATATCGAAACCTTTGTTAAAAAAGCTCTTTCACGGAAAGACATCAAAGTCTTGCCCCTTGCCGGAGACGCTTCTACGCGCAAATACTATCGTATTATCCATGATGACACCTCGTGGGTTCTGATGAAATGGGACCCTTATGTGCCCGAAGATTATCCTTTTCTAAGCGTGTTGAATCATTTCGCTAACAGCGGTGTTCATGTGCCATCCGTGGTGGCACAATCACCCGCCGAAGGTCTGGTTTTGTTAGAGGACTTGGGTGATCTGACCCTGGAGCGTAAATACTGGGAAAATCAAAATCAAGAAAACATCATTTTTTTCTACAAAATGGCCCTGGATGAAATTCTGAAAATACACGGAACTGCCACTCAAAATAAAACCAACTGCACGGCCTTTAAAGTTCAATTCGATACCGAAAAACTTTTGTGGGAAATGAACTACGGTAAAGAAAATCTGATTCTGGGAATTCTAAAATTCCAATTAAACGAAAAAACTGAGCGTGAACTGGAAAAAGCTTTTACGCAGATCAGTGAAACTCTTCATCGTGAACCCAAGGTGATTTGCCACCGCGATTATCATTCGCGAAATTTAATGCTGAAGCTAGATAAGATGTTTGTAATCGACTTTCAGGATGCCCGCATGGGCCCCATACAGTATGACTTGGTCAGCCTGTTTAAAGATTCTTATATTGATATGTCAGACGAAACCACCGCACAGTTGATGGATTATTATCTGGATCAGGCCCGCTCATTTTTGGGGCCGCAATTTTCCCGTGAGCACTTTAATCAAATTTATGAGGTGCAAAGC
>CAZETK010000024.1:0-2383 GCA_964515195.1 uncultured Pseudobdellovibrionaceae bacterium | reverse complement strand
CCATCAGCGTGGTGATCACCGGTACCTTAAGTATTTGACTCCCACGCTTAAGCGCGTACTCAAAGGTTTAACTCTTTTCCCCCAGTACAAAATTTTTTCTGATGTTCTGATCGACTCCGGGGCTTTAGAGAAAAATTTTGAAATTCTATGAAAGCAATGTTGTTAGCTGCCGGTGAAGGGACTCGCTTCCGACCGCATACCTTAAGGTGGCCCAAACCAGCCATCCCTTTGCTGAATGTGCCTTTGGGGTTTTACTCATTCGATTATCTAAAAGCGGCAGGCGTAAAGTCTTTGGTGGTTAACACTTTCCACTTGCCTGAAAAAATCAAAAGCCTATACCAGTCTCAGTCGCACTTTCCCATTCAATTCTCCGATGAGGTCGGGCAAATTTTAGGAAGCGGCGGGGGCTTGGGTCACGCCCGTTCACATTTCACCCAAGAGGATGATTTTTTCCTTCTTAATGCGGATGAAGTACTTCTGTCTTCGGATAATAGAATTTTTACGAAACTTATGATCCAGCATAAAGAGCGGAATGCCTTCAGCACACTCTTAGTAACTAACCACCCAGAAGTTGGACGAAAATTTGGTGGAATCTGGGTTGACAAAACTGGCGCTGTAATTGGATTTGGAAAAGCGCGGCCCGAAATGGCTGTTCATGGCTATCACTTCCTAGGGGTTCAGGCCCTGAACAAAAAAGTTTTTTCTTATATTCCTGCCGATGTAGAGTCTAATATTTTGTATGACGTTTTAGCTAACGCCATCGCGGATAAACAAAAAATTGCAATCCTTAGTATCAACGTCCACTGGTTTGAAACTGGAAATCTAAATGACTATCTTTTGGGTACAAGGTGGCTTTTACAGCAGCTAGCCCAAAAAGATCCTGCCTTGAATGGATTGAAGCAGTTTCTGACAGTCATGACACCTGAAAGTCAGTTAATTTTGAACCCTGAAGGACAATTCTGGGTTCATCAGCAAAGTGAAGTCTACCAAAGCTCGATGTCCCATTTCGCTGTGATTGGCAAGGGTTCGCGGATTATGGATTCTTCGTTAGACTCTTCAGTGGTGGGCGAAAATCAGATGGTGAGGGCTAGCACCTCTTCCCATGAGCTGATTTTGTAATTTAAGATCAATTTACTTCAGCGCCCAAAAAAGTCTTTTGATTGTGTTTAAGCTGGTAGCGACGGTTCATCATTATGAAGATGCTATCGGAAGCGACCCCGATCGGATCACCGTTGAAATTCTTAGAAAGACCCGAGACTTGCGCCGCTGGTTTTCGTGGAAGTTTGCTTGCCGCATTTTTCCCCTTCAGTCCGAAGTTGTTAAAGCTTATTTCGTCGTCAGGTATTCCCGTAGGTAATCCCATAGCACCACCGCCACCACCTTCAAATCCTAACGCGGCAGTCACGGCAGAGGGTTTAACTTCCTCAACTTTATCAAGGGCCGCCCTTTCCATGGCGGAGACTTCACTCATCAAAGAGCTAGCACCTTCGGCCCCAAGGGCTGCTGAAAGGCTAGCGGGGTCATTAGGGTTTACAGTCTTTCCATCTGGAGTTTTTACAGCCCCGGTTTTGGGGTCGATGCCATAGCCTTTGTCTTTAAATTTTTCTGCTAGAATATTGAGCTTGTCACTCGAGGGAACATTTTGGCCATCGAGGTAAGGGTTGGGAGGTGTACCGCCCGCACACCCCATGGAGCTATAAGAACAAAGATTATCCCAGGAGGTGTCAATGGGCGCCTCGAAGCTATCACCAGAATCCTTGGCTTGGAAGGCCATGCCGATCAAAACCCCACCAGCAATACAAGCGGCGTAAGCTGAAAACCCAGACGTGCCACAGACATCAAATTTCGCGGCAGCAGCTCCCGCAAGAGCTCCAAACATCATATAAGCAACGCCTTGGCCCTTTTGGCTGTTGTCTAAGTTGTTTTGCGATGACTGCTCAAGAGAGTCATATTCTGTCGTATTAACTCCCTGCCCCTCTTGTGCGTCTGAAGACAACTGAGCGCCCATCTGATTTCCTGTATTTGTGCCACTTTTTCTAGCTTTACTCTTACTGAATCTCGCATAAGACTCACCTGAAATCAGAGTAAGAGCCAAAAGAAGAACAACAGCTTTTTTCATATCAAATTCCTATATTTTTAGTTTTTTAATAGGTTTCTATAATTATCCATATAGCGCCTGTTTACTTTTTCCCAATTAGAGCGCCCATCCGGATGACTGACTTGCTTTTTAAACTCTGAAGCCAGCGCCCGCGCCGGGTCTTTCTCTTGGCCGGGCATATAAGCTTTCATCTGTGGATCGATATCTCCATAACCAGGCCCAGCTCCCGCGCCACCGCCCCCCCCGCCACCGCCACAAAATCCGCCTAGAATATTAGGAGTCAAA
>CAZETK010000023.1:0-49016 GCA_964515195.1 uncultured Pseudobdellovibrionaceae bacterium | reverse complement strand
ACAAAACACAGGCCTTTAGTTGTCCCCGCTCTAGAGCAGCTTTAAATTCAATGGTACAAAGTCGACTCGTTCTATATGCTTGTCCAATGTCTCTGATGAAGGTCTCCGGCTATTTAGGGTTTCACATCCGATAGTTAATGACAGCAAAAGCAGTAGACACCTCTTCATGCTTGGCCCCTCTCGAAGGTTGACCTCTACTATAAGTCAAAATATTTGGTTTTTATCCTAGATTATAGTCTAAATGTGTGTTTGGCAGTCGCGGGCAAGAGCTTGAAGATATTTTTTCTGCATCTCTTCTTTATGGGGGCCAGTAAAACTATCTATGTGTTGCCCCTGAGGTAGAGGCCAAAACTCTTTAGGCTCTAAGGCTGCTTTGAAAACCTGTTCACCATTTTCGAAACTAACATGACGGTCTTTATTCCCATGAATAACAATAAGGGGTGTGGGTGAAATTTTATCGATGTTTTCGCTGGCGGATTTATAATTTGTAAGAGTTAAGTACGGCACCCACTGAAACAACCAAGTAACCTTATTGGACGCCATAACTGACTGAGCCACCTTGCGGTAGGAAAGAAATGTACTGTCCACAGTCACTTGGCATACTGGCAGCTCTTTCTGATAGCGAGCCACGGTATAGAGAGAGATATTACCCCCCAGGCTTTGGCCAAAAACGGCAATGGGAACATGAGGCTTTTGCTCGTGCAACCACTTGAGTGCTGTGTAACTGGATTCAACCACACTGTCGCGATCGGGTTCGCCCTCGCTACCACCGTATCCAGGATAATCAAAAATAAAGAAGTCATAGTCGTTTTCTAAAATCCAATACAAGCTGACAAAATGAGATGAAATGTTTTGAGCATTGCCATGGAAAAAAAGAATTTTGGCCCTAGTGGGCCGCTTGGACTTATTCTGAAAATACCAACCTACGATCTTGCGGCCTTTACGATCCGTCAGCTCATGTTGGCTGGGCTTTATCGCTAGCTTGTTTGGATCATAATACATATTAGAGTCTGGATAATAAAAAAGCCCTGAACAGCCGCAAATGAATAAAGCTAAAAAACTACTTGTAACAGCCGTTAAAACCTTCATAAATTGAACAGATCATAAATATGAAACAACTCCAAGGCGCATTGCTTAGCATTCTTCTTATTTCTCTTCGGTCCTTTGCTCTTGATATCGCCCCCAATATTTCAGTCCCTGATGAAAAAATCCGTGAAGTCGCTCACTCGGTTGAATGGTATAAACTTATGCACTATCGACCCAATATGTGGGGACTGCTTCGAAGTGAGGTCGATGGGCCTGGTTTTTTCTTTTCCCCGAATGGTTATGATAAGCCAGAAGAGGAGCTTAGAGCCTTCCTGATAGATGTCTATTCTGACAAAAAGGTGGGAAAATTAAAGCTGCCGATCCCCTGCTCGTTTCCAGAGCGAACACGTTTTGTGAAAGAAAAGTTTAATCTTTCAATTGAAACCCCCACGTGCGAAGTCTTCGAAAGGTTCATGGAGCAGTTTCATGGGCCCCAATCAGTAAGCATTGTGTTCTCATCGGCCTACCCCAACAATCCCGCTTCAATGTTTGGGCATACATTTTTAAAAATTAATTCGTCTCGAAATACCGATTTGTTAGATGTGGGATTAAATTTTGCGGCAGTTGTAGCGGATGATGAAAATGGAATGGCCTTTGTCTGGCTTGGAACCACAGGGGGCTATATAGGCCAGTGGTCTACTAAACCTTATTATGTAAAGGTACGAGAATACAGTAACTTTGAAAGCCGCGATTTATGGGAGTATAAGCTTAGCCTCACTTCCGAAGAAACTATTCGTCTAATCCATCATATTTGGGAACTCGAGGTTAATTCTTACTTTGATTACTTTTTTTTCGATGAAAACTGCTCCTACCAAATTTTAGCAGCCATCGAAGCCATTCGACCTCATTGGGATTTATTGAAACACACGATCTACTTGATTCCAGGCGAAAGTGTTAAATATGTAACCATCGTCGATGGAGCCGTCCAAGAGGTTAAGTTTCGTCCTTCTTTGTTTAATCGAATTCATTCTCGATATCAGGCTTTAAGTCCGGATGAGATCAAGATTTTTCATTCTGTAGTGAGCAAAGAACTCGAACCAGAACAAGTGGTAAGCCGGATTGCGGCTGAGGCTATCATCACCTATTATGACTATATTCAAAACGATCGTCCGGAATTTTTTAAGGAAAATTATGGTGACGACCTTGAAAAAATGCGCGCACGCAGAGCCGAGTTGGGCCTTCTGACTGAAGAAGAAAAGCAAAGAGTTCCTATTATTGAGGGAACAACCCGACCCGAAATGGGTCATGATTCCTATTCCTTTTCCACAACCCTTGGACACTATTCGACTACGGGTTCCAGAAATGATAGTGGCTTTTTGGGTCTCCGTATTAAGTCTGCCTACCATGATCTTTTGAATAACGATCAAGGCTACACGCCCTATGCCCACATTGATTTCCCCTACTTCGAAGTTCGTTATTTTCAGAACCAACACCGTTGGCTGATCGAAGAAATCGGTGGTATCGGAACAACCTCCATTACTCCGGTCACAGATCTTAAGACTCCCATTTCATTTCGCGGTCTTATTAACTATCGCCGCTTCGAACAAGAAAATGATTTTGATCTCTATCAAGTCCATGGCGAAATAGGTGGAGGATTGAGTTTCTATTTTCTGAATGAGTCCAATCGATTTTACTTTCTGGGTTTAGCAGCGACCGACGTTAGTCCAGACCTCTTCAGAGGCTTTTCGATTCTCCCTGGCTTAGAGCTAGGCATTTTGCTTAATCCGATTCATAACTATAAAGTTCAACTTTTAACACGTACATTTTGTGACTTGATGTATTCCAACAAGTGCTACGGACAAAATGAATATCAACTCAATCAATCATTTTCAATTTCTCGCAATCAAGAGATTCGCAATATCAACAAGTTAAAAGATAATGCTGAAAAACGTGGCACGACTTCCTTTGAGTCTAGTGTGAGCTATACTTGGTTTTTCAATTGACAATTATTTGCATTCACTTGATCGTCTTACCAGTGCTTTAATATATTTAATGAGTAACTAACTAATTTAAAAAGGAGTTTTTATGAAATTAGTTTTGGCTATCGCTGCTATTATGGGTCTTTCTTTTGCCGCTACTGCTCAAGACAAACTTGACGGTTGTGGTCTTGGTTGGCAAGTCACTGATAAGAAGACTTATACAGCCACTACAACTCGTGGAACAACTAATGCTTTCGTTCCTCCTACTTTCGGTATGACAACTGGTACTATTGGTTGTGAGCAACTTGAAGTGGGCATGAATGACAAAGAAGCCGCTGATTATGTTGCGACTAACTTTGAAGCTTTGAAGTCTGAATTGGCCGCTGGACAAGGTGAATATGTTTCTGCATTGGCAAAAACTATGAACTGCTCTGCCTCTGAGTTTGGTGTTCAAATTCAACAAAACTACCAAACTGTAGTAGCACCCGCTGCTACTGCCGCTGACCTTTACAACAATATCAAAGCTGAAACTAAAGAGCTTTGTATCTAATTACTGAACTTAAAAAGTAGAAAAAGGGCTGGCATAAACCAGCCCTTTTTTTTATGCTTTATTCAAATTATAGATTCTCAACTTAACTGATTTTATTTTTTGCAACACTCATGGTGGATAAAGATCGCCCCTCAACTTGGAAAAAGTACGATCCCTCCTTCTGCGCCTCTTGCAAGGCCCACTGCTGCCGTATGCCCGTAGAGGTCAAATTAAGTGATCTGATACGCATGGGAATAGCCTCACAGGACGAGGCCGACACTTCCATCAAAAAATTAGCTAAACGGCTAATAAAGATGGGATATATTAAGTCTTATCGTGAGGGAACTGAGTTCTTTATGTTAACTCAAAGGGCGAATGATGATTGTTATTTTCTAGATCCTTATTCTCGCCTCTGCACGATTTATGAAAAAAGACCCGATACCTGCCGTAAATTTCCGGCTGAAATCGGGCCACGTATCGGCCTTTGTCCAAGTGAAAAAAAGTAGAACTTTATAATGACGACAAGAAAGTTTTCATCGCTTCAAAGGAGCGTTTGTCGGCAGCGGCGTTATAGGCCTGTCCTTTAGAGAGGTCCTTCCCCGCTTTCTTTTGAGTAAAAGAGTGGACAGCCCCACTGTACATTATGAATTGATAATCAACCTTAGCGTCATTCATCTCTTTCAAAAATCCTTGGATCTCTTCAGTCGGCACAAAGGGATCAATCGCACCATGAAGAATCAAGAGTTTACTTTTAATTTTTTTCGCATCCTTCGGGTTAGGAGTCGAAAGTCCCCCGTGAAAACTAACAACACCCTTCAACGGAAGGCCTGCCCGTGCCATTTCTAATGCGACTGTCCCGCCGAAGCAATATCCCATGGAAGAAACATTTCCTTTGGCCACTTCCTTATGCCGAGAGATATAGTCATAGGCGGCTTTAGCACGGGCTCGCAAAACCTTACGATCGCCGTCACGAAATTGTCCGGCAATCTTGGCGGCTTCTTCTTGATTTTTTGGACGCAGGTCCTTTCCATAAATATCGGCGGCGAAGGCAACGTAGCCCAATTCAGCCAACTGCTGTGCACGCATCTGGGTGTATTCACTGGGGCCCATCCAGTCATGAATAATTATAACGGCTGGTTTTGGATTTGTAATCGAAGTGTCGTAAGCAATAAATCCTTCTAGTTCCGTGTCGCCATCTTTATAAATGACAGTCTCAGTTTTGATAGCGGCCAAGCTTGCTAATGTAGTAAATAAAATGATGAGCCCGGCTGCGGACTTCAATATGGGCATATTTCCTCCTCAAAGATTATCCTACAGTGACAGTTATGAATGGGCTCAGTCTTGGATTTTTAAAGCAGTTTCGCAAGGCGCGTCTATCTGTGATGTGATTTATCACATCCCGCGGAATCGAATTCCTTTTTCCTGTAGAATTTTTTTGAGCTGCTCTCTTTTATCACCTTGAATTTCTATAACACCGAAGTTAGGCCCTATTATATGAGTGCCCCCTACTCCGCATTTGGCCTTTAGCTCTTTGGCAAAGCTTTTCAACCAGACCTCATTTTTTGGCAGACGCTCTAACACGGTAACTGTTTTACCGCCACGTCCAGATTTTTCTAATCTGAAAATGACCTCGAGTTTGGAAAGGTCAACCACTTGTCGATGGCTTGGCTTTTTTTCGGAGTTCTGAATTTGTTGCTGATCCTTAGGATCGGTAGAGTAAACAAGTTTTTTATCTGCCATAGGAACACAAGCTATTACGGTTTTTTAGCTTGGTCACCAGATTCCTTTGGGCTGGAACTTTCAAGTTTCTTTTGTGTAAACTCATGACCGTCAAAACGATAAATGTGACCCTCGTCATCCATTTTGGTTACCAGGTTAACAGGGCGAGACCAGATTTTATAAACATTTTTAAGGGTCTCCGTCATGTAGTCGGGTTGCATGTCAATGCCTTCATGGGTATGCGTCATGAGCAATTCCCCACGATTTTCAAAATTGGCGTCTTCAATGCGAATGATCGGCTGACCGAAGTTCGTCATCATAAAAAGAAGTTTGGCCTTTATCGCCTTAAAGTCCCGAGTATCAATAATATAGCGATTCGTCTTTTTATCAAATTTATAGACAAACATCTTATGACGAACACAAAAGTCTTCCGTTAAAAATTCATCTAAAAACGTGACATCGTTATGAACGCGCCGAACCTCAAAGATTTTTTCACGACCTTGGTGTAACTTTCTGTCCCAATGCTGACGTTCGCGGATGTCATCACAGTCTTCCCACTCGCGTCCGAACCGCCCCTTATTCCAGCGATCCTCGATATCCCGCATGAGTTCAATTCCCACTTTATAAGGATTATAACCGCCGGGAGCCATACCCATGACACCCGCATGATGATCTGCAAAATCTATAATCTCTGAATCACTTAAAATTCTTTCCGTCATGATTTTAGAGTGCCAGTAAGAGGCCCAGCCCTCATTCATGGTTTTGGTCATGCCTTGTGGTGCATAATAATAAGCCTCATCTCGGATAATGGATAAGACATCCTGTTGCCACTCTTCTAAAGGCGCAAAGTGAATAAAAAAGTTCAAAATATCGCGCTCGGGTTGGGGCGGAAACTTTTGGCGGGTGGCGTGTTTTTCTACGAGCTTCTTTTTCTGATTTAGCACGAAGTCAGGTGGATTTATGTAATCGCGCATATAGGGACGATCCACTCGCAATAACCCCATGGGATTTGGATCCTGGGTTTCCACTCTGTTTTCCACAATGGATTTTTCGACATAAGGACTATAACGATCAATTAGATTTTCCAAGCTAAGACAGATATCAATAAAATTTTCCACAGTGTCTTGACCATAGCGATCCATATAACGGCGAATTCTAACGGCATGGTTAGCCATCTGATCCATCATTTTCCGATTTGTCTTGGAAAACCAGATATTATTTTTGAAAAAGTCACAGTGGCCGTAGACGTGGGCCATGACCAACTTTTGATCCATCATCATATTGCCTTCCATCAGGTAGGCATAACAAGGGTCGTTGTTGATCACCATTTCATATATTTTAGAAAGGCCGTACTCATAGGACTTTGATAAGTGCTCGTACTCCATCCCGAACTTCCAATGCGGATAACGAACGGGGAATCCACCATAAGCCGCGATCTGATTAATTTGATCGTAGGAAATGAGCTCAAAGATCGTCTCAAAGCAGTCTAGACCATAGTCTTCAGCTGCCTTTAAGATGCGAACTCGCTCTCTTTCTAGCTCAGGTGTCAATGCCCCCATCTCCTACTTTCCTTTTCCCAGAAATTCTTTAATGGAATCCAAAATCTTGTCCTTGGATTCAATCTGTGAAAGCGTAACACGATCGTCACCACCAAATTCTTTTTGTAGATCCTTCAGAAATTGGCCGCTTCCATACTTACTTTCAACTTGTCCATAAGAAAAAACGTTAACATTCGGAATGAAGAAATCCCTGAGCAGACGAATGCAAAGCCTTGTATCTTCACCACTCCAGTTATCTCCATCTGAAAAATGGAAGGGATAAATATTCCAGTCTGCAGGGGGATAGTCGGCTTGGATAATTTGCTGAGCCAGCTTATAGGCGGAACTGATCAACGTTCCTCCCGATTCACTGGTCCTAAAAAATGTATCCTCGTCCACCTCTTTCGCGGCTGCATCGTGAATGACAAATCGGGTTTCCAGTCCTCGATAGTGCTTCTTGAGCCAAGTATTAATCCAAAAGCTTTCCAGTCGAACGATTTCTTTTTGTTCGTCCCCCATTGAGCCCGATACGTCCATCATGTAAATCACAACGGCTTTAGTTTGGGGCTGGACCACTTTCTTAAAAGAGCGGTAGCGATAATCGGGACGAATGGGAATAATTAGAGGTTCCTTAGGATCATAGATGCCACTGCTCAAATACCGCTTCAGGGCCTTTTTATAGGAGTGTTTAAAATTACGAAGTCCTTCTGGCCCCACTGGGGCGATTCCAGAATAACGCGTTTTCAGAGACTCCAGCGACTTCGCTCCCTTGGGCATAATTCGAGGTAGCTCCAGTTGCTCTCCTAAAAGATCTGCTAACTCTTCTAAGGACAATTCCACTTCTAATATATGCTCGCCAGGCGTGTCACCAGCCTGTCCCTGGCCATCGCCAGGTTGCCCTGCATCTTGTCCCGCTTCTCCTTGCCCTTGACCTACGCCACCTTGTTGTTTGGGGCCATAGCGAAAGTTCGGGATATCGATCTGAGGGATAGGAATTTTCACATACTCGTTCTCGCGCTTCCCAATCATTTCACCCTGGGACACGAATCGCCGGAAGTTTTCTTTCACCTTCCCTTTGACGATATCTCGAAAACGGCTTTGGTCTTCCCTGATTGACATAACCCCTCTTACTTATTTTTCAGATCACCCCTGGCAAAAATACTCGCTACGTAGTGAAGGACGTCCGTAGCGGAAATTTCGTCATAACCGAAATCTTTGATCAGTCGAGTTTTGACAATATCGATCTTTTCCTGCGTGTCCTTATCTACAACGGAACTCACTAAAGAAGTCAGCTTAATGCTGTCTTTTTGATCTTCAAAGAGCTTCAACTCCAAGGCCTTATGCAAACGTTCGTTCATTTTGTAGTTAAATTTTTTGCCCTCAACGGCCAGTGCGCCAATATAATTCATAATCTCACGGCGGACATCTTCTTTACGGGAGTCGGTAACTTCCATTTTTTCTTCTATGGATCTCATAAGGCGCTCATCAGGCTCCTCATCCATGCCCGTGAAGGGGTTTTTTACTTTTTCTTTCTGGGTGTACGCCTTGATGTTATCTATATAGTTGGCACAAAGCCGTTGAAGCGCACTTTCATCGGCACTGATGGCGCGTTGAACTTCCGATTTAATAATCTCTTCATACTCCTGCTTCACGACACCCAATAGTTCTCGATAATCCGCTTTTAATTCTTCGTTAGAAATCAAGGAATGAGATTTTAATCCGCTTTCGAGTTCGTTCAAAATCAAGAATGGATTTACAGATCCACGATTGTTCTGCTGAGCGTTCACAATCGAATTGGAAAGTTTATCCTGTATGTAGCGTGGTGAAATTCCTTCAAGCCCCTCTCGAGTTGTTTCCTTGCGAAGCTCTTTAACATTATCTTCTGTATAGTTGGGAAGAGTTTTTCCATCGTAAAGCTTAAGCTTTTGCAGTCGATTGAGATTGGCCTTCTTGGGTTTTTCCAATCTAGTCATCACCGCCCACATCGCCGCCATTTCAATTGTATGAGGCGCGATGGAAATTCCTCGCATCTTTTGCGAATTGAAATCCTTCTTGTAAATTCGGACCTCATCTTTCCAACGAGTGATATAAGGAATATCAATTTTCACGGTTCTATCGCGAAGAGCTTCCATGAATTCATTGTCTTGAAGTCGTCGGTATTCTGGCTCATTTGTGTGGCCAATAATAACCTCATCAATGTAAGTCTGGGCAAACTTCTTCGGCTTTACACGATGTTCTTGTGAAGCGCCTAAAAGATCGTACAAAAAGGCCACATCCAACTTCAGAACCTCGACGAACTCAATCATACCTCGATTGGCCACATTGAATTCACCATCAAAGTTGAACGCGCGCGGATCAGAATCTGAACCATATTCCGCGATCTTACGATAGTTGATATCACCAGTCAGCTCAGTGGAATCTTGATTCTTTTCATCTTTGGGTTGGAATGTACCGATTCCTACCCTGTCCGCCTCACTTAAAAACAAGCGACGAACTCGGACGTGTGAAAACACTTTCGCCAGATCGCCATTATATCGGTCCATTAATTGACGAAAAATAAATCGCGACGGAGGTGAAAGCTCTCCCTCAATCTTGACTCGGTAATCTCCCTGTTGGCCTCGGTTGATTTCTTCACAGATTTGCGAGCGCATCTCGTCAGGAACCAGCAGCAAGGGCTCTTCGTGCATCGGCGAAGGAAAGACCGTATTTTCTTTACCAAGAAGCCCGCCTAATTCTTCTTTTTCATCAATCCATTCGAAAGTGTAGAGGGCTCCCTCTTCGGATTTCGAGTAAGCTTCCAAGCCCTTTTTCAACATCCGACAGATTGTGGACTTTGCGCTGCCGACAGGACCGTGAAGCAGAATCACACGCTTTTCGGTTCCATATCCAAGCGCGGCGGCCTTCAAAACATTTACTAGTTTCATCAAGGGGACATCCAGTCCGAAGACCGCGTCTTTTCCGTTGTTCACGGCATCATCAAAGAATTTATACCGCACAACAGGCTTTTTGAAATCGATGTACTCTTCAGTGCCGGCCTCCACGATCATGTCATACATGCGCTGAAATGAGTTTCTCGTTATTCGTGGATTTTTCTTAACCAAATCTAAGTACTCATCAAAAGTACCGGACCAGTGCAACATATGAAGGTTCGATTTATCCTGATATTGTTGGATTAGTGATCTAAAATTCATTGAGGACATGGAACACTCCTTGTGCAGTCGTTAATATCTGATCCCTCAGATAATTTAACCGGGTCTAATACCCCTCTTACTTAGATTATGCCCTAAGGCGAGTCGGTTAGAAGGTAAAATCGACCAGGTCTGGTTTTTTTCGATCTGGACTAATATCTAATGTTATCCGAACTATAAGCTCAGCTTTTTATAGGATTCTGGCACTTTCAACTCAAAATAGTTTGCTCTCTCTTCAACACTCTCGGGACGGAAGATCCGCCATTGAAGCTGAAAAGATCTCGACTCTGCAACCACCATAGTCGCGCCATCTTGATCCTCCCAGGAAATTTCCAATCCCGAGCGGGCCTGTTCGCACTTTTGAAGTTTACTGGCGTGAACAGCGCAGTTCCACCCTTGGCCTTTTAACCCTTGCCGGTAAACCATCGCATGAAAAAGCAAAGGGTGAAGGGGAAGACCAATAGATCTTTCCATGGCCTTTGTAGAAGGAAGGCCTTCATAATACTTCTTTTCCGAATGAAGCGCAACCTGGACCCGCTCGCGGGTCATTAAGGCACTTGCCACATGAAGTCCCAATGTCACCTTGGCGTCTAACCGCATTTTTTGATTGCGAAGAGCCACCACTTCAACGCGCATCTGGTGAGATTTGTTTTTCTGTTTATCTAAAAAGTAAAGCTGGGAATCAAATCTCTGAACCATGTGTTCAGGCGAAGGTTGAACGGATTTTTGAGCACAATTCACTAGCCCTAGTAAACCTAGAAAAATCAGAGTCGCTTTAATCATATTGGTACTAAATATAATGGATGCGGATGGGCCACGCAAACGATATGCGGGTTCGACATTGCGTTTTTGTGAAATCTTTAAAGTGGCCGCTCCTTATGGGGCTGAAGCGGGGCTTCGGTCACTGTTCACTTCAATAGAGGTGATTTTTACTTTGATTTTATCGGCCTTATCTTCTTCCGTTTCAACTTCGAGAGCGTGGTGGTACATTTTTTTCGCTTTCTCGACGAGAGCCTGACGAACATAAATGTCACCCAGATGTTCTGCGATAACCGACACGTGCGGCGCGATCTTGTAAGCCGCTTCTAAATACTTCACAGCCTCGACTAGATTTCCCTGCTTATATAAAACCCAGCCCAGCGTATCTAGAATATAACCATCATGGGGCTCCAATTGAAGCGCCTTACGCGCATAAGTTTCCGCCTCGGATAAATTGATATTGGCTTCAGCCCACGTATAGGCGACGTAATTTAGAGCCTGAGCGTGCTTGGGGTCTATCTCGATAACACTTTTCATAGTGTCAATCACACGATCCTTCTCGCCTAGAGAGTCATAAATAGTTCCCAAGAAGAAAAGCACTTGGGTATTTTGCGGAAATTTTTTACTGGCACTTTGGAGAATAGTAGCTGCTTTTTGAGGGTCTTTGGCCTCATTCAGAAATGAAGCATAAAGAGAGTAGAAAGCTGGCTCATCCTGTTTTTTCTTTAAAGCTTTTTCCATGTACTTGATCGCTTCTGAAAGTCGATCATGGTTTTTCAACAGGTAAGCGCCTTGGACCACGGCCTCATTGTAATAACTGCTTTCAGCGGGAACTCGTTCATATTCTCGGACCGCGGGGTCGACTTGTTTTGTTTGTTCATAGATGGCCGCAAGGTAAAAGCGAGCGCGGTCCGATTCCGGCACTTCCTTCAAGACTTCTTTCAATTTTTCGATGGATTTATCATAAATTTTCTTTTCAGCAAGGATCAATGCCATTTTCATTTTAACTTTGAGCCGTTCTTCGCCCTGACTTTTTAGAATTTCGTATTGTGAATATGCAGTTTCGAAATCTTCTTTTTCAAGGTACGTTTGCGCTAGTATTTCAGCCAGTCTTGCTGAAGGACCGTGCTTTTTTTGATAGTCCTCGTAAAGTTTCACTGCTTTTTGATCTTGGTCGCGAGAACTGTAGTAGGCTCCCAACGTCAAAAGGGCTTCAAGAAATCCGGGCTTTGCCTCAATTGATTTTTTTAAATGATATTCCGCCTTCTTCATCGAAGTGGCGCTCTTTTTTTCGATATGAACTCTGGCCAGGTAATAATGGACATTGTGCAGTTGCTCTTCGTCTCCAGCCTGGAGAAGCTTTTCAAAAATTTTAATAGCCTTATCGTACTGCTCGATTTCTGCATAAAGAGCCCCTAGATAAAGAGACGCTTCTGAATTTTGAGAGTTTTTGGCTAGTACGGCCGCATACTGCTCAATCGCCTTAGGGTAAAGGCGCATTGACGAATATAACGCCGCCAATAACATCCGGCCGCGTTCATTTTCTGGCTCTTGTTGAACCACTTTCTGCGTGATCTCGAGAGCTTCGCTGACCTGCCCCGAACGAACATATTCAGTTGCCAACCGGAGTTTTACACCTGTGGCGTTCGGATCATAGACTAAGGTGCTCTTAAAATACTCAATAGCTTTTTGTGATGACCCATCTAAAGAGTAAGCTTCTCCCAAAGAGTAATTGTAGTCAGCTTGAGTCTGAAGATAGAGGGGATCCATTTTCTGCTCTTCCGTCAAAGTCAAAACAGGGGCTTTGATGGAGGCTGGAGTTCGCTCCACGTCCTTCTTCGAAGGGGAAAGGGATGCACAGGAAATGAAAAATAACGATCCTGTGATCACCATAATTCGAGTCTTAAATTGAGACATACACACACCCTAAGCCCTTTGATAACTTATCGGCGCTGGCGTCCCGTAACTTGAAGTGATGACAAAAAATTCCTAATGGTCTCTAAAAGTGGCGATTGCAGTTATGGCTCTTCGGGTAATGGCGCTTCTTGACCACCTTCTTCGACATACTGGATCTGGCCTTTTGGCCCCCCGGATCGAATAACGACTCGGGCTACACCCGCATCCGTTTGCAGAACGCTGTAGTGATAGGGCTGACCTTGCTCATCCACACCAATAAAACCTTCTGGCTCGGGCAGCTCACTAGAGGCAGGCATTCGACCGTCAGTCTTCGACAAAGGTTGGGTAAATTTTTGAGAAATTGTTTTACCCAATGTTTTGGCTCTTTCATGGGTTTGAAGACTGGCACTTTCGTCGTTATGCGTCACAACTGGAG
The DNA here is from genome assembly GCA_964515195.1 of uncultured Pseudobdellovibrionaceae bacterium. Taxonomy (GTDB): domain Bacteria; phylum Bdellovibrionota; class Bdellovibrionia; order Bdellovibrionales; family Bdellovibrionaceae. Next base: position 35,946 of record CAZETK010000023.1, on the reverse strand, counting down.
CAAGAACGGTTAAGGCCAATGAGCCCACAAAAGACAACACCACGATAGCCGAGAATGCCCTAAGATATTGAAATTTATTCTTTTCCATAGATCTGACCTCAAATCAGCGACCTCGTATCTGTTTTCGGATCTTTGCGAAGGCAACTTAAGACTTTTGGCGAAAAACAATCTTATGTGGCAAGGAACGCTTTAACGCGCTGCATTTTTTACCGAACTGTACGTCAACTTGACAATGTGTGGCGCCCGGAGCTAACTTGCCGCAATTGAAAAGGGTGGGGGGAAATCCTCCAAAACTAAAGAGAATCTCGGGCCCGAAACAAAAATAATTCTCGAGATTCGGTTCAAGATGGGAGGCAACTTGATCAACCAAAATGATTCCATGACTGTGAAACCAAATTCCAAAGTCAAAATCATTAAGCGGTATCAAAATCGCAAGCTCTACGACACCCAGCAAAGCTGTTATGTGACACTTGACGATATAGCTAAAATGATTCGCTCCAACGAAGAAGTCATGGTGATCGATAATAAGTCTAAGAACGACATCACTGCGGCGACTTTGACTCAGATTATTTTCGAATCTGAAAAGAAAGCATCTCAGTATGCTACTCTTTTCACGCTTCGTGAAATTATCCAAAATGGCAACGGCAGCATCTCCAGCTACTTGGCAAAATTGGGCGCGTTTCCTCAGGACTACATGACGAAGCAAGCTCAAGCTCAAATTGAGAAAGCGACCAGTGATGATGTCCGAGCTAACTTGGAAAACCGCGTGGTAACAGCAGCCACTCGCTACAATACAGATTCGACTGTGAAAGCTGCGGCTGAAAAAGCGACTGTTCTCCCTGGTCAGCAAGCCGAGGAGGAGACCCCAACTCTTCCAGGCAGCAATCAGAATTTGAACAGTTCGACATTGCCTAAATAAAGAAATAAAAAGGGCTGATGAAAATCAGCCCTTTTTATTTGACCGATCTCCAAATCAAAAATTGAGTCGTTCCTGGCTTAATGGTCACCTTCATAGATTCAGAGCGTTCTCCGCTGGGGTTTTGTCCCCAACTCATTCCCAATATGGCTACGTCATATTCTCCGGGCGGAATTGAAATTTGGGCCACCTGCACGGAGGCCGGTAAAAATGACCATTGCCTCAAGTCCGCGCGCTCTGTCACTTGCATCGCAAGAAAAGCAATGGTTGCCGCTGCACCCGTATTGTCATCACGACCAGCTGCGCGGGCCGCCGCTTCTCGCGCTACTCGAGCCGCTACGCGACGGGCAATTAGGGCCGGACGGTCCGCCATAAGAGTCTTAATGGCAGCTTCCTGTGTGTTGTAAACAAGTTCTGTCGTGGCCATAGCCTTACCATTCACCATCAATTTTCCGCTTTGGGTCTCATTGGTAACTCCCACGAGCATGGGCATCAAGGGAGCTTGGGGATCTGGCCGTTTTCTCGGCCCCCAACCCTGCAGATAAATCACCGTCAGACGCCCCTCTTTTTTAAGGTTAAAGTCCTGAGGATTGAACTCCACTTCAGGATACTTTTTGCGCCATTTTTTGTATTCATCTGGACGTCTTGCAAAATAAGACGATCGGATCAGGTCTGATTTCAAGCGCGGAATATCGGGATCCAATTTATAGGTCTCATTATAGGCAATGTAGGCGTCATCCCACTTTTGATCGGCCTCGTAAATCATGGCGGCTAAATACCGAGAGAAAGGGTTGGCCTCGAAAGCCTTCTTCGCTTCCATTTGATATTTATTGAATTTTTGATTCATCTTGCGAACTTCAACCATAGCGCTATCGAGATCATTCTTCTTTAGGAAATTCAGCGCTAAAAAGGCATTGATAAAAACCTTCTCGAAAGTATCCCCTTTATATTGAACCATTTCTTCGTTAAAAAGCATGGACCCTGTTACGCGGCTAACGGAGTGATAATCCATCTCTTCGGCCAGCTGCTCGGCTTTCAAAAAATATTGGATACTCTCGTCGGTACGGCCCGCATACTGCAAGGCTGTGGCATAATCTAAAAGGAAGACCAGCTGATCATCGCTTTTTTTGTCAGCCTTCATTTTAAGATCTTCAAGCGCCGCCTCTATATTCCCATCTCTCAAATTATTGCGAGCCTTAGAAACATGATCCTGATAGGTGGCGCAACCTATCAGGAAATTGAAAGACAATAAAGCGACAAGTAGAAGACTTAAGGGACTCTTAAGTCTTACGAAAGGAGTCTTCATTTAAGATTAGAGTCCGATTGTGCGCTTGCGGTAAACTTTCCGAATTTGCTTGTGATCTGTCCAATCAATAACACTGGTTTTCAAGTTGGTCAGGTTAAGCGTGATTTTATAGTAAACGGATTTATCTTTTCCCACCTCTTGAACAATGGAGTCCAAGCGTCCGTTGATAATAAAGTCGGATCCCACTTGGCCGCCGGGGCCTTTTTTGGTGGAGTCAGAGACCATTCCGGAATTTTGATAGTTGTACTCTTCCGAGATATCTGCCCGGGCTTCTTTATCAATAAAAGCCACCCGTCCTGTTTTCATAAGTTCCACGCGAACCATATCCATAACACTTTGAGTGTCGATATGCTCGGTAGTTTTGTTTTGAAGATTTGTCACCATCACAACTGGACGAGTTTTCGCTTCTTTTATGACAGGATGCTGAACAAGGCTTGTAACAAGTGTGCGAACTGCATTTTGCATATCCGTTTCTGACCACTTGTCTGTTAAAAGGTTTTCTTTTTCGACATCATCATAGCTTCCTTTCACGAAAGCTTTCGGTCCACAAGCCGATAAAAAAAATAGGCTGAGAATAGCTGCTGCTAACAATTGAAATTTCATATTGAATAACCCCTTTCAAGGAACTTCTATCATAGAAATGAATATCCGGATTGTGAATCCTGCGGATATGCATCACAGCAATTAGTGAAGCATTAGGCTGAGGTCTTTTGCAATAGCGTCCTATATGCAACACTCACCTTCTCTACTTTCCTCTAAAGACGCTTGTGGCCATATTCGAAATTACTTTAACTGGGAACAAGAAGAGGTTCATATCGTAGCTCTGAATCCCCAAAAGCAAGTTCTGGCCACTGGACTTTTATTCAGGGGCACGGTGGATTACTGCCTGTTTCATCCTCGAGATGTTTTCCGGTTTCTCCTCAGGCATAACGCCTCATGTTTTATTCTGGCTCATAATCACCCCAGTGGTGAAAAAGAGCCTTCTTTGGCCGATATTGAGGTCACTCATCGCCTTTATAAATTAGCTGGCATGATGCAAATTGAATTGTTGGATCATTTGATTTTAACGCCCACGGAATTTTGCAGCCTCAAGGAAAGAGGCGTCCTACGGTTAACGCGATCCTCGCGTACCCGAATCAAATAACTGTGTGGGAGTTCGATTTCTTTTCATAATTTTGCGGACCGATAAAATTTCAAAATCAGGACCTAACTCAATTGCCCACCCGGCGCGACGGGCATTTTCGATAAATTCAGCCGCATATTGCTCGCGATATGCTCGGTCCACTTTTTGAAGCCATTGATCCTGATACAACCGCTTTTGGACAAGCTCTTCTGGGGTCATCTGAGAATCATGAAGAACTTGTGAGTTATCCAATTCTTGAGTCAACGCCGTCATGTTGGGGTCCGAGTCAAAAGTTAATCCATTTTCCTGGTGATAATGGTCCTGCTGAGCCGAACCAGAGTAGTTTTGTAATTCACGTTGAACCTCAAGCATTCTTTGAAGGCGGTCCTTTTCCATCTGAATGGCCGTTTCTTTGAGGTGCTTATTAACTCTTTGAGTTTGGCTGTCTACATAAGGAGTTTTACCCACCAAGTAAGGTTGAGTCGGGCGGTCTACTGGTCTTTGATCGGGAGTTTTGTTCTGAGAAAACACAAGGAGTAAGACTCCTATCACAAGGAGCAAAAGGAAAAGCCAACCCAAATCTTTTTTCTTTTTTTGCCCATCCACTTTGGCCTTATCGGATACCGCGCTCTGGATTTTCATACTTTTATTGGAATTTTATGTTCGATTTTGAGACGGCAGGAGTAAGCCTGGGCTGGGATTAAGGTTGTTGGTTTTCTTTCAAGGGCGGTCTTACGGGAAGAATGATGATAAATTCAGTACCAACTCCCACCTCGGAACGAACCTGGATTTCCCCACCATGGCTTTCAATGATTCCATAGGAAATACTTAGGCCCAATCCCGTTCCTTGTCCGACTCCCTTTGTCGTGAAGAAAGGGTCGAAGACCTTTTCCAGAACATCTGCAGACATACCCTTTCCCGAATCCTGAATCGAGATCTGAACTTTTCCATCTTTGAATCTTAAATCCTTTAAGGCCTGCACTGATATCCATATTTGACCTGGGCCTTCAATGGCTTGAACTGCGTTCGAAAGAATATTCATAAAAACTTGATTAATCTGACTTGCATATCCAAAAATATTGGGAACCGGCTCGTAGTTTTTAAAGACTTCAATGCGGCCCTTGATCTCACCCTGCAAAAGATCTAAAGTTGCATCCAAGCTTTTAGGCACATTGATTTCATTAAGTTTGGCCTCCTCAAGCCGCGAAAAATTTCGAAGCCCTAGAACAATATCCTTTGTCCGACGGGCTCCATCTTCACACGAGGAAATTAACTTCGGAAGATCCTTTACGATAAAGTCGAATTCGAGTTCTTCTTTTGCCGCTTCTAATTTTTCTGGCTCTTCTTCGGCGATTTTAATCAGCTGAATCAATTTGTCGGAATACTCTTTCATGTGAGTCATGTTGGCAAAAATAAATCCTATAGGGTTATTCAATTCGTGGGCCACCCCTGCCACCAACTGCCCGAGGCTTACCATTTTCGCCGAATGGACCAATTGCGTTTGAGTGTCTTTCAGTTCGCGATTGGTTTTTTGCAACTCAAACACTTTGTTTTTAAGGTCCGAGCGGGCCTGCCAGATTTTCTTAAACATCTGGTTAAAGCTTTCTGTCAGCAAACCAATTTCTGTGTCATTTTTAACTGGAATCGTAATCGCTTGCTCTTGAGACTCAAACGACTGAAGAGCTTCCACAAGCTCATTGAGTGGCTTCAAAACCCAACTGGAAATGACAAAGCTTGTGATAATAAGAAAAATGATGACCGTCCCCACCACTGTTGCGAACGCCAGATTCACAGTTCTTAATACCGCCTTTGTATCGCTTTTCGAGGCGCCCAGCGCCACCCACAATCGGCTTTCTCCCCACTTTAAAGGATAGAAAAAAAGTCCATAAGGTGAGTCTTTGATTTCTATATCAAAAAACAAATCTTTTTCCTGGGTGATCACTTCTCTTAAAAAACCTTCATCAAGAGAGAGAAGTTTGTTGTGCGTGGCCAACATCAACTTCCCATTGGGTTTAACAAACATAAGCTCGAGTTTCATACGATCTTTAAGTCGTCTTAAAAACTCAGGACCAATTTCGATGGACTGCTCGATATATCCAGCGATACCGCGTGTTCGGTTTCTCACTTTGGATATTAAAATCAAAGAAACCTTCTTTTCATTCGGCTCTATGAGTGCCAACTCACCGTCTTTTTCCAGCTGCTGGAGATAAGTTTCTGCCAGAAAAACCGCATCTTGGATCGGAACGGAGCTGCGAACTTGGCCCTTGCGATCTTCCGCCACTTTTACAATTAGGCGCCCTTGCCGGTTAAAAAAGCGAAGACTTGATGCGGGATCTTGTTTGACCCAAGTTGTGCCTAAATTTTTTAGAAATTCTGTTTCACGAAAAAGAAGGTGATAACGCAGTTGTGGGTGGCCCAGATATCTTTCGCGGTCTTGTTTCAGCAAGGCCATGTAGTCGCTTAGAATGCTGTCAATTTCGCCTGCATTTCCGCTCAGGCGCTGAAGCATTTCCCGATCAATCGCGGTTTCAAATTTCATCATGGAGTAAACCGTCACAAAAGCCAGAGGAAGAATGGACAAAAGCAAAAACCAAATAATCAAAATTGTTCGCAGTGATCGTTTTGGTTTGCGCTTGTAGATCATTTCTACTGAGTCTCTTCAGCGGTGATAATTAAGCGGATAATTCCATCCGGCATCACGCGAGGATGAGGATCTCGGCTTAATTGAGTTGTTCCCAGCGTTTTAAAGTATTCTTCTAGCTCTATCAACTTAGATTCCGGAATCGTAAAGTGAAAATAGTAGTCCCCTTGGTTGCGCTTCCACCCCAACTCCACCTGTCCGGCCTTGCGGCCACCCAGCTCAACAACTTTATCGCGAAGTTTAGCGGCTCCTACCTCAACATTCACCACACTCAAAGTTCCACGATAAAGGAAACCCTTTTGTTTAGGTTCTTCGATTTTAGCCGATACTGGCTTTTGTTGTGCCGATGCCGTCTTTGCCGGGGTTGGAGATTTCGCATCAACTGGCGCTGTGGGAACTTCCGCTGGTGGCGCAGCGGGCGTTACCTCATCTTCGAAACTACCCTTATCTTGATTTTCAAGGGCATTCAGATCCTCGCTCAAGGACTTTCGCTGGGATTTTGAAATTTCAGCTAGTACAATATCATTCTGTGATTGACGCATGACGAAGTCTTTAACCTGCGCCCAGGGCACCAATAGAGAAACGATAACAACAGATGAAATCACGAGTACGGCTTCCAGTGTCCACTTAAAAAAGGGAGGCCAATTTTCAGCGCTCAGGGTTTTTTTGACTTGCTCCCAATAAGTCATCCGGCGACGAACGCCTTCCATGAGCAAATCCGAAATATCGGCTTCCGACAGCCTTTCAATATATTGAATGCCGCTCATGATTTTCATGAGATCTTGATGGATTTCGGTGGATTTTTGAATTTCTTCTTCAACCAATTGGCGGCGATCAGGATCTAGGTGATCCGTTACGTAATCGTAGAGCATCTCTTGGGTCATAAAATTCGATAGCTGCCGTTTTTTCATGGCGCCCCTGATTCTGCAACAAAAGCTCCCATTTTTCGAGACGCCCTTGCCAATCTGTATCGAATTGTTCCCTCTGAAAGCCCTAACCCTTCGACGATAGCCTCCAGTGAATAGCTGAGAATTCGGCTGATGACCGTTATAAAAATCTCTTCGTCAGTGGCATTTTTTTGAAAGGCTTTCCATGGCTCTAATGAAACGCCTTTAGGAAGCCGCCAACCCGAGTCCAACGAGTAATGAGCGACCCCGCTTCTGCTTTCTTTTTTCAGTTTTTCCCATCCGTTATGGAGAGCTAGTAAAACAAGTTTGTTAGGATCAGTCTTTGGATCGATCGCCTTGCGCTTTCTACACCACTGCCATGACTTACGGGCTAACTCTTTTGAACGACCCTCATTCAAGGTAACAAAAAAATAAAATAGAATAATTTTCTTAAGATGTTCTTCCTTCATCTCTTTCTTACTCAATAGTGAGTTGCTTGAGCAGGTCGATATTATCCAGAACCTTTCCTGAGCCCATAACAACACAACTAAGAGGATCTTCGGCGATTGACACGGGCAGGCCCGTCCTTTCCCGAAGCAGAACATCTAAATTATGAAGGAGGGCTCCACCGCCCGTTAAAACGATACCATTATCCACGATATCGGATGCCAATTCCGGTGGCGTTTTTTCTAATGCCGTCTTCACAGCATCAACAATTTCAGAAAGAGGATCCATCAAAGAGTCATTGACTTGAGAACTCGTGATTTCAATGGTCTTGGGAGCGCCCGCCACCAGATCACGCCCCTTAATTTCCATCGTCTTTTCTTCCTCGAAAGGGTAAGCATTTCCGATTTGAGTTTTAATGTTTTCGGCTGTTCTTTCACCAATGAGAAGATTAAATTGACGTCGAACATAGTTCACAATGGCTTCGTCCAATTTGTCGCCAGCCACTTTGATTGACTTACAGTAAACTATACCCCCTAAGGAAATAACAGCCACGCCGGTTGTTCCCCCGCCCATGTCTACCACCATGTTTCCGCTGGGCTCGGTAATGGGGAGTCCGGCACCGATGGCCGCCGCCATGGGCTCTTCAATCAGATAAACATCCCGCGCACCAGCCGATTGTGCCGCCTCTTTTACCGCTCGTTTTTCAACCTGGGTGATTCCGTAGGGGACGCAAATAATGATTCGCGGGCGCATAAAACTTCTTTTCTCACCCATGCTTTTGCCAATGAAATACTTCAGCATCGATTGGGTGACTTCAAAGTCTGCAATCACGCCGTCCTTTATCGGACGAATCGCCACAATACTGCCAGGTGTTCTTCCCAGCATTTCTTTAGCTTCTTTACCAACAGCGAGAACCCGATTTTGAAGACCGCGGTAATTTTTTTGTACGGCTACAACTGAAGGTTCATCCAAAATGATGCCGCGGCCTTTTACATAAACAAGAGTATTGGCAGTTCCCAAATCAATCGCGATATCATTCGAAAAGTAGTCAGTTACTCGATCTAAAATTCCCATGTAATTCCCATTGTTTGCAGTGGTTCATTGTCCAAGTCTAGGGTTGACCCGTCTTGAGTGTCAAACTTGAATTAAAGAGATTTCCAACGTAATTCTTTTTCAGTGTGATCTTGGTAATGTTGAATCTGATCCAGACGTTCTGAATCAGACCATCCTAACTCTTGAGAAAACACCTTAGAAATCGAATCTACCTCAGAGTTGCCATGTTCTGGATCCGCCAAAAATAAGGGAACCCGTCGAGTCATAAAATCAGTAAGACTCAGGCACATAGTATTACGAACGGCCTGACGCGCCTCAATTTCCCAAATCGTCTTAAGGTCGCGGCTCCTTTCGAGTATGGGGATCGCTTCAGCTCCATAGCGTTCGGCCAGCCACGTTAGACCTGGGCCAGTCCGACCAAAATAATCACCTAGAGATTTCAATTGATAAAAGATCTGGTGAAACCTTTCAGGCTCGACGTAAGAGTTAAGTGGCTGATTTGTATTGCATTTATTAAACTTTACTCGTGCCTCTAAGGGAAACCCCTTAAGGACTTCTTCCACCACTTGCTCGGCCATCAATCGATAGGTCGTATATTTCCCACCGGCCACATAAGTAATACCGCGATCTTCCCGCCAGATGCTGTGCTCGCGACTGGTTTTGCTTTCATGGACCGCTTGATCCTCGACCAGCGGACGAACCCCGGCGTAACTGGAAACAAGATCTTCTTTCGTTATCTTAGCTCCGGGAAAATATGTGTTCAGAATTTCTAAAAGATATTTCACATCCGAATTGTCAGCCACGACTTGATCTGGAGACATCTGAAAATCTGTATCCGTAGTTCCCACGATCACCATTTCATGACGGGGAATGCCAAACACAATTCGTTCGCCTTTTTCAGCTGCCATCACCACTGCGCTGGTCAGGGGAAGGCGGTCCTTCGTAAGCGTTAGATGAATTCCTTTTGTCGGACGCAATTTTTTTTTCCACTCTTGAAAACAGGCGGAACCCCACTCATCCGTCCAAGGACCCACCGCACTGACAAGATGATGGCCACTAATGGAAAAGCTTTGATGAGTTCGTTGATCTATCACTGACAAAGATTTGAATTTGCCATCTTGAAATTCAGGACATTTCGCTTTCACATAGTTGACACAAACGGCTCCCCGCTCGTGGGCGGAACGAAGAGTTTCATGGACCAGCCGGTCATCATCCATATAGGCGTCGGAATAAACATATGAGCCCTTAAGGCCTTCAGGTTTTAATATCGGCATCCTGTCTAGGGTGGGGCGTGAGCCTAATCGTTCGTGAATTTCGGGTGCCTGAAAAAGGGCCAGCGCATCATATAACCACATACCCAGTCCCATTTTAAACATCCCAACGCGACTGGATTCGTATAGTGGCACCATAAAGCGGAGATGATGAACCAAGTGCGGTGCGATTTCGAAAAGCTTCGTCCTCTCGTTGAGAGCCTCAAAAACAAGATGGAATTCAAGATTTTCTAAATATCGAATCCCCCCATGTATTAGTTTTGAAGAGCGTGAAGAAGTTCCAGAAGCGAAGTCCGCAGCCTCGACCAGAGCCACCTTCATACCGCGGAGTGAAGCATCCCTGGCAATACCTGCCCCGTTGATACCACCACCGATAATCACCAAATCGAACTCATCTTGTTGAAGCTTAAGAAGATTTTCCTTTCGGGTTCGATGGGAAAACTCTTTCATCCTCATACCTTTGTTGTTTGCACATAGACGGCGGTGGCCGACCAGGGTTGAGGTTTTAAATTGGTAATGGCGTTTTGGATATTAGGATTATTTGGGAAATAGACTCGTTGAAGATGTTTTTCTCGAGATAAGCGATAGGCCAAGTCGCAAATTTCATCACGAGCTTTCAAGGAGTTGTAGGCAATGTGCTCAACCCATAAAGATTGGGTCTGTCCATCCAGGAATAAAAGAGGTTGTGCTAGAAAATACCCCATTAGGAGCCCCTCGCTGGAGTGTTGACTTTCAACTTCAGGATTGCGAGCGACAAAGGACCAGCCGTTCGGAAGGTAGTGCTCTAAAGATTCCGGACGCCATTTCGCATTCCAACTTTGAATTTCTCTCTCCATTTCATCGGTCACGACTTCTTGAAGTTTCTTTTTCTCAAATTCTTGGATTTCAGGCACATCGTCAAGGGTGGCGATTCGAAAAAAAAGATTCATGGCTCAAGGCCTCCTTGTCAGCACACTTAACATATTTCATACTAAGCCCCAATGAAATACAAAGATTATTCCCCCACAATTTGGCAAAATATTAAATCTGTGACCCAACTGGCGAAACAGGAATGCGCCCGACCTGTCGCCGCCTTTGATGCTGACGGCACCATTTGGGATGTGGATTTAGGAGAAAACTTTTTTGATTTTCTAATTGAGCACAAGCTAGTGTCTTTACCGGACAACCCCTGGGAGCACTACCAAAATTTAAAGACCCAGGATCGTCCTAGAGCCTATTTATGGTTGGCTCAAATCTGTAAAGGCCAACCCTTTCAGAAAATCCAAGGCTGGGCCCAACAGGCCATTCAAGAAATTCATCCGGTCCCCATCTTTGAGGCTCAAAGGAAACTCATCGATTATTTTCTAGAGCAAAAAATCCAAGTTTATATCGTAACTGCCTCAGTGAAGTGGGCCGTGGAGGCAGCTGCCCCGCTTCTGGGGTTAACTGCCGAAAATGTAATTGGGATAGAAACCAATATCGAAAATGAAATCGTGACGGACAAACAAAAGGGCGAAATCAGTTTTCGTGAGGGAAAAGTAAAAGCGCTTTTGGAGCGCACGGGTCAGAAAAATGCATTTTTCGCTACTGGCAATACAGAAGGAGACCTCGAGCTATTAGAAAGTGCTACGCACCTTAGATTGGCGGTGTCGGCCACTCGTCGCGATGATCGCCTTTTTCGTACGGAATCTCGCCTGGCCCGATATGCGCACGAAAAGGGTTGGTTAACTCATCGTTTTGTTGAAGATGAAGCGTAAATACAAATGAATCTGACAAGAGGTCACCATCAAGCCTTTTGGGCCTATTTTTCCTGGGGTGCCTTTCCTATTTACTGGAAGTACCTGTCGCATATTTCGCCTTTGGAAATCTTGTATCATCGAATTATTTGGGGATGTGTCTTTTTAGGTTTGCTCGTTTTTGGTTTTAAGAAGGCTTCTGTAAAGGCCACTTTCATTATGTTGCAAAAACATCTTCTTTCAGTTCTTGCGATGGCCTTCTTTATTGCCACAAACTGGTATATTTATGTCTATGCCGTGAATTCCGATCAAGTTCTTCAAGGTAGTTTGGCCTATTTTATCACTCCTATCTTGAATATTGTTTTAGGCTCCTATGTATTTCATGAATCCCTTTCAAGAGGTATGCGGTTTGCGGCTTCCATTGCAGGGCTTGGTGTTTTAATCCTGGTCCTTCAAAGCACCAGCTTTCCCTGGATTGCGTTAAGCTTAGCCGCAACATTTTCGTTTTATGGAGTTTTAAAGAAAAAGACTCGCTTGGGCGGGCTTGAGTCCTCGTTCTTAGAAAGCTTTGTGATTTCGGCTCCGGCCTTATTGTTGTTGATGATCAGTCACAATCAGTCTTCAACTCCCTATGCATCTTTAGACTGGATTTTATTGGTGGGTGCCGGCGTGGTGACAGCGAGTCCCATTTTGCTTTTTTCACTCTCGACCCGGTCCGTTCCCTTCAATCATCTGGGGATTATGCAATTCCTAGCTCCCACTTTGCAGTTCCTGATTGGCTACTTTGTCTATCACGAAGCGATCAGTCCCACGAAGGCGATTGCTTTCGGTCTGGTTTGGATCGGAGTTTCTATTTATATAGTAAGTCTATTAAGAGTCTCTTCTATCAGTCCCCATAGACGCCGTCGCTCCTAGCAGCCTGTGGATGTAAGGGAAATCTCGATCCGTCGGCAACGACGATTGTCACTGGAGCACTTGGCTCGAATATGATAGTGATTTGTGTGATTATCTTCAGGGTAGAGCAGTCTAAGCGTCTCGGCCGTTAAGGTATCTTTGTCCCCGCTTTTGTAAAGACCTTTCTGTTTAGCCACCCTGCACATGGCTCGCTTGACTGCGCTTCCTACAAATATGACGTCCACTTGCCTTGTTGAGACCGCTTTCATGAAGACCTTAAATTGTTCATACACTCTAAATGTGGAAATCATATTTCCATGCCCGTCCACCACATTGGCCGGCTGATAGTCATCATGAGTTAGGTAGCGAAGATCCACATCGATACCGTTTTGATGACTGGCATGACATACGGCTTTACCCCGCGAATCCCGCCAGCAAACCCGCCCACCGTCCTTGTTGGAAATTTCGGTGATTGCAAGCTTTCGTCCAGGAAGTATGCTGTTTAGATACTGACCCATTTTATAGATCAACCGGGCCAAATCTCCGCTGCCAAAATAGGTTCTGCTTTGGGGTTTCGTAATAAAGAAAAAGGCGTTCGAATCGGCAGATAGTTTTAAAAAGTCCGTTGCCCTTTCAAGCCATCCATTATTGGGCAGCTCGAAAACTTGGTTTTTAACTCTTAATTTTTCTAAAATCGAAACCTCTTTTTTCTCGTCGGGCTTTTCGTTACGCTCTGATTTTGGAGACTCCTCGCGAACAATTGGGTGAGCTGGCCCTGAAGGCGGGGTTTCGGGCTTGGTCTCGGCATTCGGTAGCTTCTCTTGTCCTTCTTGCGAAACCGAAGGGTCCGTTGATTTATCTTTTGTGTCAGCCTCAAGCGGCGGTTGAGGCTTAACTTCTGATCCCGCTTGAGGCTCAGGTGTTACCCCGGCCGATTCCTGCAAGTTCTCATTGGCCGAAGGGGATGCCGAATCAGACGGTTTTTCCTTGTGAAAGGCCTGCCAAATATCGCTTTCAGACAAACCCACATAACCTAGATCAATAATATGATCCTTGCTAATTTCATCTCCAATGATAATTTTTTCTTCCAGAGAATCTGGGCTTTGAGCTTCTTCCACTACCGGAGCAGGAGTGGAAGGGTCTTGCTTAACAGTGGCAATAACCTGATCGTGATAAATGGTCTCGTCTTCACTGTAAAGAACTTCAATAAAAAACTCCGAGCAATGGCCCTTCTGCAAGCAGACAAGGTTAGCTTTTATTTTGTCTTTTAATGAAGCATGCTGAGTTTCAAGTCTGACTTCAGAGTCTTTTTCAACCCCTGTAAGTTCCACATCCTCGTAAAGTTCATTGCCGACTTTAAGAGTCACCGTCATGGTCAGAGTATTTTGATCCCACTTGGATTTGTCCGGGTTGACGGTAAAATCGATATGATTAGAATTTCGCACCACCCGAACCGATGGATTTTTTTGCTGGTCTTGCTCCGGCAGAGGAACGAAATCCAACTCATCCATATCCGGTGGAGCTTCAGCATTTCGAATAGGGAGCGGGGCCTCATTCTTGATTCTGATTGTTCGGGGCGGCTTTTGAACGCGCTGATACTCGAGATGTTCAAAACCAAAATTATTGGATTTTGCACAAGAACTTAAAATAACGGCTACGATCAAGCCCAACAGCACACGTACCATAATCAAGTGGTGTGCAGGTTCTACTCCAGGCTGAGCCCCCCCTAATTTCAGACTGAAATATCATAACTTGTAAAAATCCCACAAAATTGCAAAATTACGCCTTACACACGGATGAAGAAAACTCAAAATCACTGTCAACATTTTTGACGATTACTTCTACTGTTGTTATTAATCTTAACATTCGCGGCAATATCCTTCAGAAGAGCGGCTATTTATGTTAGATCCGCTACCTCTTTAGGGGCGGATTTTGTCAGGACTTCGCAGCCATTCTCTGTTACGAGAATATTGTCTTCGATGCGCACCCCGATTCCTCTGAACTCTTTGGGGGCCGAACTATCGTTAGCGGGGATATACAAACCAGGCTCGATGGTGAAACACATTCCAACTTCGATGGGACGCGGTTCCGAGTTGACGTAATACAAACCCGCATCATGGACGTCCATTCCCAGGTAGTGGCCCACACCATGGGGATAGTACTTGCGGTGTTCGTTCGCGGCGATAAGGTCGGCCTTGCGACCGGTAAATAAACCCAGATCCAACATCGCCTCTGTCAACATATCCGTTGCCGTGTCGTGGAAGTGTTTAAAGGGTACGCCTGGCTTGACCATTCCAATCAACTGTTTTTGAATTTCCAAAACTCGGCTGTACACTTCTAGCTGAGGCGTAGAGAACTCTTTGCTGACAGGAAAAGTCCGTGTGATGTCGCCTGTGTAGTAGTTGTATTCGGCTCCGGCATCAATCAAGAGAAGGTCACCGGCACGGCAAGGTTGATCGTTAAAAGTATAATGCAAAGTCGTGGCACTGGCACCGGAGGCGACAATGCTGTTGTAGCCTTCCCGAGCTGATCCCCGATTTAAAAATTCATACTGAAGAATGGCCAGCACTTGCCGTTCAGTCATTCCAGGTTTGATATTTTTCATAGCGGCCATATGGCCTTGAGCCGAAATCTCACAAGCTATCCGTAAATTTTCGATTTCTTCTTCCTGCTTGATCACTCGGAATTCACCCAAAAATTGATAGGCATCATGGAGGCCCATCAATCCGTATCCGGTGCGACCAGCGGATCGCTTCACGTCTTCCAATAAATCGATGACTTGCTCATCCAATTTCAGGTCTTTTTTTAATTGATAGTAAAGTCCTTCATATCCCTTCACCAATTCTACAAACTTTTGAGGAAATTCATCGATGGGATAGACTTCTTCAATCTGAAACTGAGTCTGGCACTCTTGGGGACCGTAGCGAAACCCATCCCAAGTCTCACGTTCTATATTTTTTCGGCGGACAAATAGGACTTCTTGCGGTTTTTTGCCAGGCAGAAGTAAAAGAATACTTTCGGGTTCTTCAAACCCTGTCAGGTAATAAAGATTCGAGTCCTGGCGGTAACCATGATGAACATCATTATTACGAATAAACTCTGGATGAGAGGAAACTAACAAAGCTCTCGATCCCAGCTTTTCAAGAACCATTTGACGGCGTCTTTTAAAAATCCCGATATTTTCTGCAGGTGCTCTCATAGTGAATTCCGATCCTCTATTCAATTGGGCTCTCTGGCTCAGTTTCTTACGTTGGCAGTCCTTATCGACTTATAATCTGGCGGCATCATAGCTTTGCCGCCAAAGAATCCGCGATTTTTTCTGACTGCTCCATACCTGATTCTATCATTTCCTGGCGGAATTCAAAATCAGTCGTACTTCGACGAGATATTACTATATCTAATTTCTCGTGAACGCCAGGCCACTTGCGCCTTAAATCAAAACTGAGCTCAAGCCAGTTTACAGGCTCGTCGGGCCCTAGCTTGTTAATGACATTGACGAAAACAATGTGCGTGGCTCCCTGCTTGCGAAGGTAATCCACGGCAGATTCGACCTCACGAACAGCGGCAATTGTGCGGTTATAAGGCCTTAAGTGGGGCGGATAGCTCATACAGAATGGAAGAAGTTGGTCTAAGCGGCCTCTTGCCATCATAAAAACCTGGGACTTTTTCAGGTTTAAGGACGGGCACCCAAATGGAATTTTCAAAGATTCAGCCTTATAGGAAGAAAGGTAGGCCTCTAAGGGGCTTAGTACTTTTCTGGCATCCGAGCCCCCATTGGAGAACCAACTTTTTTCAAGGCCCTTCATTTTAGAAAGTTGCCATTCAGCTTCATGGGCCGATCCCTTCGCCGCAAAACTGGCTGCCACTAAGGCCCCCCACTCCAGGCCCACGATACCGTGTACATGAACTCTTTTAGCTTGAAGTTGCTTTAAAAAACCAATGTGTGCAAAGGCTCTGGCGCCACCAGGGCCTAGAATAACGCCTAATTTGATTCCAGGCTTTTTGACAGGCTCATAGGTTTCAAGCGGAGAGGTTTCATACGACTCTCCCTCGACAGGACGACTGTCCTCTGTAGAGGTGCCCTCACCCGCAGCCCCCCCGGGACCGGCGCGATGTGACTTGATTTGACAGCCCAATGAGAAAAAAACGAGTGAAATTAGAATCCATTTTTTCATACTTCTACATTATGCCCTTCTTAACGGCATAGACAAAAAATTCTTGGTTTCCATCTCGACCTTCGACCGCAGAGGGAAAGTAATCCACGACTTCCATGTTCAGATTTTTCAGGCCCTCGACAATATCACATTTTACAACGGTAAAAAGGGAGTCATCCTGCACAATACCCCTCTTATCGAGATGTTGGATGCCAACCTCAAACTGGGGTTTCACGAGACTTAAAAAATCTCCACCCGCTTTTAGGAACGGAAGAGTGGACTCCCATAAAATCCTTTGGGAAATAAAAGAAACATCCATGACGATGCCATCAAATCCCTCGTCCGGAAAGTGGGCTGTCACGATCGGGAGGTTCTGAAGTTCGCGGGCATTAATATTTTCAAAATAAATCACGCGATCATGATGACGAATTTTTTCATGAAGTTGGCCGTGGCCAGAATCAATTCCCACCACCACCTCGGCACCGCGCTGGAGTAGGCAATCCGTGAATCCTCCCGTTGACTGCCCGACATCCAAAAAAAACCGCTTGTCCACCTTTAGGCCCGTCCGATTGAGAGCGCCTTCGAGCTTTAAACCTGCGCGGCTGACGAACTTACGTAGCTCATCTGATAAAAGAATAACTTGAACATCCTCATCCACCCAAAGCGAGGCTTTTGCCTGAATATTTTCACCCTTGATAAAAACACGCACATCACCACGCTCGATCATCTCTTGGGCTTTTGTTCTGGATGGAACCCATCCTTGTTGTACTAGATACTGATCTAATCTCATTTGTTTCGGCTCAAATTAAATTCTACCATGTTGAGGAGTCGCACGTTGGGCTTTGTCAGCTTATTAAGGTACGATTTGGCTTTACGGCTGATATCTTCCAATAGTTTTTCAGTTTCAAAAGCACCTATCAGGGCAACAAAGTTTTTTTTGTCTTCTTTTCCTTCCGCAGCGTCTAAAAGATCATCCTTGATTTGAAAGGCGATTCCTAAGCTTTCGCCAAAAAATTTAAGGGCCAAAAGATCATTTTGGTTGGCACCACAAGCGATACCCGCGCCCTCTAAAGCCACTCTGATAAGTTGCCCTGTTTTTTGTCTATGGATTTCCATCAGGCTTTCTAAATCCACAGGAGACTTTTCGGCTTCCATATCTTTAACTTGGCCTGCAATCATTCCTTGAAGGCCCGAGGCCAGAGAAAGTTTATCCAGAAGCTTAATAGCCACATCGTGCTCGTTTTGAAAAAACTTGAAAACCATTGCAAACGATGCGGTAAGTCAGGCATCGCCCGCCAAAAGCGCAATGGATTCGCCATACATTTTATGATTGGAGGGAAGGCCTCTTCGAAAATCATCATCGTCCATGCAGGGCAAATCATCATGGATCAGGCTGTAAGTGTGGACCATCTCGACGCTGCAGGCCCATGGCAAAACTCGCATGGGGTCAGCCTCAAAGTGTTCCGCCACCATCATAGCCAACAACGGACGAAACCTTTTGCCGCCTCCATTTAATGAGTATGCAATGGCGTCCAACAGGATTTTGGGCACG
Source organism: uncultured Pseudobdellovibrionaceae bacterium (assembly GCA_964515195.1). GTDB lineage: Bacteria > Bdellovibrionota > Bdellovibrionia > Bdellovibrionales > Bdellovibrionaceae. The sequence continues at coordinate 17,987 of CAZETK010000023.1, read as the reverse complement.
CTGAAATCTTCTTTTCGGTAGATGTCAAAGTGGGTTAAAGCAAAATCATCAATGGCGCGTGCCCACTTCTCCAGATCCTCTTCCCACATAGCTATTCACTTTCGGTGACTTGAAAGTCCTTTAGAACGGGTTTTCCATCACAATCAAACTCCACCAATTGTTTTACTTTGGTCTCGGCCTGGCCAAGTTGAACCTGACACTCCCGAGAAAGCTTGATTCCCTCTTCAAACAACTTAAGTGAGTCTTCCAATGCCAGGTCGCCTTTTTCCATTTTTTGGACAATTGTTTCCAGTCGATTTAACTTTTTTTCGAAGTCCATGGGTTCTCCTTTGCGATGGATTGGACCGTTACTTCCGCCTGGCCTTCCGCCAAGATGAGGGTCAATGTTTCGTTTGTTTTTAATTGCGCGTGACTACTAACCACCTTTGAATCTTTCATAACAAGAGAAAAGCCCCGTTCGACAACGCTCAAAGGGCTAAGACTGTTAAGAATCTGCATTTTATTTTGCAATAGAAAACTTCTTTTCTGAAGGTCTTCTTTCCATGCCTGCCACAGCCGTAAAAAAAGAACCTCATGGGCCGACTTCTTTTCTTGGATGACATGCAAAGGGGATTTTAAGTTTTGACAGGCAATCGTAACTTTGTAGTTTCGGTCTCGAAGCAGATTCTGCATTCCTAGGTTTAAACGATCAAACAGATCATCACTTCTAAGAATAAGATCCTGGATTTTCTTCTGTGGATCCACAAGCAAGCGGCACAGATGGCTGAGTTTTTCGTTTAATGAGTTGATGTATCGATCCCAAGTCAAAAGCAACATACGATTCAACTGTTGAATGCGAGAAAGGGTTTCCCCATGGCTTTGCGCCACCAGTTCGGCCGCGGCACTAGGGGTCGGGGCCCGTAGGTCCGCAACGAAATCCGCGATGGTAAAATCAATTTCGTGTCCAACGGCAGAAATCACGGGCACTTTGCAGTCCGCCACCATGCGAGCCAAGGCTTCGTCATTAAAAGCCCAGAGATCCTCGATAGAGCCGCCCCCTCGACCAATGATGATAACATCCACATCTGGCAAGTTTTGCGCTTTTAAAAGCCCGTCGCGAATACTCGGGGCCGCCACCTCACCCTGTACCAAAGCGGGCACGACTGTAACGTGGACATGGGGGGCTCGTCGGGAAAGAACATTTAGAATATCACGGATGGCCGCACCCGTTGGAGATGTCACAATTGCCACATGCTTGGGAAAACTGGGAATGGCTCTCTTGCGAGGGGACTCAAACAATCCCTCTTTCTTGAGTTTTTCTTTCAGTTGTTCAAAGGCTTTTTGTAGCGCCCCTGCCCCTACGGGCTCCATCAAATCACAAAGAATCTGATAGGTACCTCGAGGCTCATAAAGAGAGATACGACCGCGGGCTAGAACTTCCATGCCATCAGTGGGCTTGAACTTTAATCGTGAATTGAGTCCACGAAACATAACCGCGTTAATTTGTGACCGTGAATCCTTAAGGCTAAAATAAAAATGCCCAGACGAGTGCGCCTTGAAATTCGAGATTTCCCCTTGAACCCAGACCGTGGGAATTCTACCCTCTAAAAGTTGTTTAATTGTCAAGTTTAATTGCTCAACAGTCAGAACTGTATGTTGTTCATTTTGAGATTTATCTTCGGATACGGCCTGGCTGGTCATAAGGTCTTGTTTCTAGGCTAAGAAATCAGTCATTTCAAGAGAATACGCTCCAGGCAAGAAAAGTAATGGAATTTCTCGACCTTTTATTTTCAAGGAACAAGACCAGATTATTTGATTAATTAAGGGTCGATGATAAAATGTTGCTAGGTCCGTTGATGTAAAGCTCAACGAAAATAACCTTACAAGCACATAATCGGGGACTGTCCCTGACGATGGTGTGCAGGCCCACCTAGTAGTGGGAAGCCTAAAGTCGTTACCATGGTCGCCCACCTTGAGCATTGAGGTTATCTTTCAGAGTGTTCCACGGACCTTTTTTTTTGCCTTTTTTCAGCCCCGGCGTCCGCACTATCGCGCTTGATAAGGGGATTCCGCCGCCTGACTCGGCGAAGAGCGAGCTTGATGTTCTAGAATTTCTACCATTTTTTTTCGACGGGCCTGGAACATTTGTTCGATTTCTTTTTTGACTCTCCAAAAACTACTTATCCAGCCTAGATAACCCCAGGGAATCACGTACCTGATCTGGTCAGTTAAAAGTGTCCCATGACCTAAATCTTCAAAGTTGTGGGAGTGGTGCCAAAGCTTAAAAGGACTTTTTACGGCTTGATCTGCAAATTGAGTGGGTGGCTTCCATTCTCGAATTTGGGATTTCCATGTTGTGGGAACTCCGTGAATTTTTAATTTGTATTCGATGATGGTTCCCTCTTGAATTTGAGGGCTGCTAACCCCTACTACCCGTAAGTTCAGTTGGTCGGGCGAAATCACCTCTAAATTCCGAGCTGCAGAAAAAAACGTAAACAGTTGTTCCTTTTTTTGCGGGATATACTGACGAAATCGAATACTGTCTTCCCTTTGTTTTTGGAAAACCAATAAATCATCGAGGGCCGCAGGAAGATTCTTAAACTTAAATTCGAAGCCCAGCTCCAACGCTCGCTGTGGAATAACCCTTTGAGAATCTAGAACAGCCTCAGAAAGTTCTCCCAATGCAAGTTTCACCATCATCTTTGGCATCGCTGGTATCTTGGGGCGATGAAGATATTCTGACAGCAATCGAGAAAGATCGGCGTTCTGTACGGGCTCTGGTGATGTAATATTAAACACCCCTTGCGCGCCGGGATGATTGATCAAAAAAGAAAGCAAGCGACTGGCATCTTGAATATGAACCCAGCTCATCCATTGGTTTCCAGTTCCCAGCGGTCCACCCACACCGGCCTTGAAGGCGGGAATCATCTTTTGAAGGGCCCCTCCGTCTTGGGACAAAATCGGCCCGAAGCGGGCTTTAATCAGCTTGACTGGGCCGAGACGCAAAATGGATTCAGCCTCATGCTCCCACTGCCCGCAGACTTCAGAAAGAAAGCCCTGACCGTGACTGGACTTTTCCGTCAGGATTTCATCCCCGCGATCACCATAGATCCCCACGGCTGAGGCGGAAACAAAAACAGAAGGTGCCTTTTGGAAAGAGGCCACCAAATTCCGTGTTCCCGCCACCCTTGATTGCAGGATCTTTTGCTTCTGCTCGGAAGACCATCGTTTGTCTGCGATACCTTCACCTAATAAGTTAATAACAGCATCAACACTTTGAAGTCGCGGATCAAAAATGGGAGAGCGAGAAAGATCTCCTTCAATGATTTCACATGGATATGGGACTTGCTGCAGAGCTTTATGTCGAACTCTTGAAATGGCCAAAAGCTGATGCCCCTGACGGGCCAGCTCAATCCCAACTTCTCGCCCTATCAGTCCTGTCGCGCCTGTAATAAGAATTTTCATGGATGTTGTCTTCCTTATTAAACCCAAATGTTTTATCACGGCCTGAGGTTATCGCCACGCTTTATAGCGAAAGACCTTAACAGAACAACGGACCCCATGTCGATTCGCACCTGGCATATCACTTGCTTCGCAATGTCCTGATTCCAAGATGAGTCTAAAGTGACACCACATCTCGGCAGAATCGAATTACCAAGGGGGCAAAGTGAGAACCATCTTTTTGTCGCCACTCCTGATAGTGGCATTTCTTTTTTCAGGCCATAGCGTGTTGGCCGAGCAACTAAGCCAGATCTTAAATCGCCAGTCTGTTAGCGGCCTCAGGCTTTATGGCACCTTAAGTCGGGATATCTACAAATCCGTTCCGTACGAAGACTATTACGAGGAACAAGAGCCCTATCAAGTCGAAGAAACCTACTATGTGGACGTTCCTTATCAAGAAACAGAAGTCTACTATGAAGATGTTCCCTACGAGGCAACAGAATCTTATTTAGATACTGAATACTACTATGAAAATGAATATCGCTGCAAAACGGTAACTGAGCACGAACGGGTTTGCCGCAATGAGAGGGTTTGCAAGCCTCGCCCTGGAGAACAAATCTGTCGTATGGTGGAAGAGTGTGGAACGAACGCCCATGGACAAAGGATCTGTAAAACCCGAAAGGTTTGTGAACAAGGGCCTGGTCGAGAGGAGTGCTCCAACCGGCAGGTTTGTAAAAATGAACCCCGACAGAAACAGCAGTGCGGTTACGAAAAAATTCAGAAGTCTCGTACTGTTACAAAGTACCGAACTGTTATTCGTTACCGTCAGGAACAACGCACACGAACGGTGACCAAGTACCGTCAAGAAGCTCGTACGCGTACAGTTACAAAGTACCGAACTGTTACAAAGTGTTGCGTAACAAAATATCGAGATGAGTTCAGCCATAAGCTTTCCTTAGATGTACGGATCACCTTCCCACCTCAGGCGGCTTTGTTCGAGAATGAGTTTGAAAAGTTCCGCATTTCATTGCAGGGAACTGAGTCCAAGCCCGATATTCTGTTTGAAGTTTTAGATTCGGTATTTGGTTATAAAGTTATTCGAAAGGATGTCCGCGCAGGATCAGCTCATATCGAACTGGGGTTGGTGGCGAAATATAATCAACAAAACTTAGGTGCAAACTCGATCTCAAAAGTGGAATTGACGGGATCAGACGAAGCCTTAAGTGAGCTTTTGATTCACGATGCCGGCTTAAAGCCTCGCGTGATGACCCAATACCGTTTTCAAATTTTGCAAAAAGGATCTACCGAAGCCCTGGTAAAAGGGGAAACTCAGTCCCATCATGCCACAGGTGAAGTCATCAGTGTTTCGTTGACAAAAAGTTTGCCTGCAGATGTGGATTATCTTGTGCAAATCTCGGCAACTCGAAGTGGGATTGTTCTGGATGGCCCCTTTAGCTTTACGGTCAACAGGGATGTAAAATTTCAAAGGTGGCACTCGAGTGACTTCGGACCGAAAACTATTAAGGGCCTTAAAATTAATGAAGAGGATCCGATAACGACAGTCGAATTTATAGATGAAGGCGCGCATGCCAAGCTTAAGACCCAATACCGACTGTCAGTCTTGTCAAAAAACCAGGAAATCTTACACTCGGCTGAATTCCAGGCGGATCAAATTCTTGGTTCGCAGAAACAAGCCCATTTGCAGATTCCGGAACAGATCACTTCCCGCGAAGAAGATCTCACCGTTGTTCTGGATGTTTTCCGCACGGGGAGTCGCTTGGATAAAGATGTTCACTTCCAGGCGCAGCTGCAAAGAAGCTTTGTGAATATGGACGATGTGAAAGATAGTAGAAAAATACACTCTGTTAATCTTGAAGGTCTCGCGGCCCAAATGAGATTGGTTTTTGTGGACGATCTTGTAAGCTCTCCCAAGATTCAAACCGAATATCACCTGATAGTCCGACGTCACGGAGGGTTTTTAGGTCTTGAAAAGAAAGTCCTTATGGAGGCTCGGTTTACGGCTGATAGGCTTAAGGCGGGAAAATTTAGCCAGTCTCTTCTTAGCCTCGGTGCCCGGTCCAAGGATCTTGAAAACCATGCGGGCACTGATCAAACTCTTTATGTGGAGCTGACTGCCACCCGAAAGCTGGTCAAGACAAATGCGACTGTGTCCACCATCAAGAAAAGCGTAACCGTCAAGACAGAGGCCTCAATTGGGTTTTAGTCTTCATTAAGAACCTATCCTAATACTTACCCTTGATATGACAGGATAGATTTCATATTAGGATAGGTTCTTAGTCGCTCTCTTTCGTCGGCGTGTTAGGCAACTGACGAAGTTTTGTCCCAAAGTGAGATTTGCCCGATTCTTCTTAAACATTTCACTGCAAAAGTTCGATAAGAACTAAGTGGGTTCAAGCCTGATTCGCGCCCTTACGGCGCTACTATTTATTCTTTCGCTAGCTGCGTGTGGCGCTGCTACTAACTCTTCAAGCGCCCCCAGCGTGGCTCCAGAAGCCGAGTATTGTGTTTCGGGCTCAAAATCACCGGGCTCTAGCCCGCTGACCATCACGGGTTTGTCGGCAAAATACTATTATCTACCCACTAGTCATGCCACGGGCCTGTCCAGCTCGTCTCTAAACCGCGGGATCGCATACGCGGAAGTGGTCATAACGGATGCCAGTGGCGCTGTTGTGCAATGCTCTCAAACGGATGGCTCTGGCAACATTACCAGCTTTCAAATTCCCAAGGTCGCTGGAACTTATACGGTCAAAGTCAACTCACGGGCGTTCAATAGCAAAATCAAAGTCAGCGTGTTAAGGGATGTTTCATCCAACGCCCACTATAGCGCTTCCACAACTTTTACTGTGGTTGGGAACGAAGGTGCCAGTAAGAATGTTCCCTCAACGATCACCGCCATGCTTTCGACTTCTGAACAGGTCGGCGCCGCCTTTCATATTCTTTACAATATCTATTCAGCCAACGAATACCTTCGCAGCACTATCGGCAACCCGACATTTGTGGCAGATAAAGTTACCATCTACTGGAAGGCTGGATTCAATCCCGGGGCCTATGTGGGGACATCAAGCCCTTTGTCTTTCTATATTCAAGGATCCAAAGAACTTTATATCTTAGGTGGGCAGAATGGTAATTACACGGAATCTGATACCGATCAGTTCGATGACTCCGTTATTCTTCATGAGTATGCCCACTTTCTTGAGGACGTTTATTCGAAGACGGATTCACCCGGAGGTTCCCATAACGGAGACTTCATAATTGATCCCCGTCTTGCTTGGAGCGAGGGTTGGGCCAATTTTTTCCAAGCCGCAGTCATTAGCCGTGAAGATTCCGTCCGGGGCCGATATTACATTGATACGGCTGGTGGCGATATATACTTAAAATTCAACTTGAGTGATGATGGTCAGGCAACCCAACTTGATTCTGTAGCCCATAATGGAGAGGGAACGTTCCGTGAGCTTTCCGTAAGTCGAACTTTGTGGAAGTCCATTGCTCCTGCCGCCGAACCTGTATTTCCGAGCGGTGCCGAAATTCCTTTTAAAGCCATTTGGGACACTCTTACAAGCCCCACTACCGGTTTGCCGAATGCCCTTAACAAATTCCGAAATATGGGGCTGTTTAACTCCCTGCTGCTGACAGAACTTTCTAATAACTATGCGGCCTACGTGGGTGATTGGATGGCTATTCTTGCTAACGAAAAGCAGAATACCACAACCGTCGACTACGCCAACCCTGTTACGGCCCAAGGCGCTTGCACCCTCTATCCACGTGATTTAAGCCCCGTAGTGGATCAGGCCCTTAGTTTTATAACCGGCAGTGTTCCCTATCAAAGATCGAATCTGCTTCGCTCTAATGATTTTTATGTCTACTATCACCCAGGTGGATCCGGCACCATTCGGCTTGAATATGAAACAAAAATCTTTCCTTCCAGCACCGACCCCATCGACTTAGACCTGTACATTTACAAACAAAACCATGTCTATCAAGAAGATCATCTCGAATCCTACGGCAAAAGCACGGGCGGCGTCGCCATTAAGTCAGATCGTTTGCATGGGGTGTTCGAGAACGGCGTAGAAACTGTGTCTCTGGGCTCGCTTTCTCCTGGTTATTACCTAATCAACGTTAAAGCTAACACTTTCAATAAATTGACAAACGAGCTTAATGGGACCGCTGAATATTCACTCTTTTTGATTAACGGGAGCACGCAATTTTTATGTCCGGCAAATTAAAACTCCTTATAGGGCTATCTTTTGTTCCTTTTGTACTGGGCGCTGTTCTGTGGCTAGGCCGCGATTCAGTGCCACGTGCGCCCTCGCAGCACTCTGAAAATTTACTGGATAAGGTACGATTTCAATCCACGATTCACATGGAAAAGCACTTGGCCCCTATTAAAATTACTCTCGACACAGTAGATGAAATCCCTGAAGGCCCCGATCAAGAGGTGCTTCTGAAGGCGCGAATAGTTTCTACTTTTACGAGCATGGGGCCACTTCACTATGAATGGACACTGCCTTCGGAGGTAGATCTTGTAAGGGGCTCGCTCGTGGGTGTCATTGCAAATCCCACCGCAGGGCAGCCTTATGATTTTGAGATCACTGTAAAAAACTTCGATCGGCAGTACCGCCGTCAGATTTTAATCAAAGCCCACGTTACAGATCGTGAGGGTGTTAATCTTTATAGCCGCGCTTTAATCACAAGCCGTCCAGAAGATTCCATGGAGCACTTGGCTCCTGCGATGATGGTTCAAGCTCAAGAGGCCAAAATGAAAGAGCGCCTTCCGGCCTCTACATCGGAATAACTTCGATTTGCGGGTCATATTCGTCTCTTAAGATGCTTTCTATCGCCATCAGGGTCCCCGCTGTAGAGCTAGGGCAAGTTCCGCAAGCACCTTCATAGTACACATAAAGTTTGTGATCTTCATATTTTAGCACGGTGATGTCACCACCATCTCCCTGCAGGCCGGGCCGAACAACCCGATCCAAGATGTTCTCGATCTGTTGAACATCAGGGGGTGCGTTTTGACGGGCTATTTGCTTTTCATCCAGAACTGTCTGATTAGGATTGTGCATCGCAAAGCGGGTTTGAATAACGGAGATCACCGCCGAGTGCATGGCTTCTATATCCACATCAAAATAAAACGTCAGCGTAATAACGTTTTGAAAGTAGTGCACCTGACGGACGCCGATTATATCAAACAATGCGGAGGCCAGGATATTTTGCTTTGCCTCTTCAGGACTTGAATAGGTGGCCTTCCCATTATTCAGGACTGGCTTATTCAGTACGTATTTCCAAGCGTTAGGGTTGGGTGTGGCTTGAACCCTGACTAAAACCTCTTGTGAATTTTGCTGATTGTTCATCATAACAATAGCTCCTTAGCCTTCATGATTCCCTCACGAAGTTTTTGAATATCAGACAAATTGTTGTAAATCGAAAAAGATGCCCGTAAGCATCCGGTAATTCCCAATCTTTGCATAAGGGGCTGCGTACAGTGGTGGCCTGCGCGCACCGCGACCCCTACTTCATCCAAGATCTGAGCCACGTCCGAGTGGTGAGCCCCGATCAGATTAAAGGCTAAAATCGGCGCCTTCCGCGAAGCTTCTCCGTAAATCACCACCTCGGGAATCTGCTTCAACATTTGAGTGGCTTCTTTCAGTAAAACTTGTTCCCACCCTGTAATATCATTCCAACCGATGGATTCGACAAAGCTTAAAGCTTCGTCTAAGCCAATGACGCCTTCAATATGAGGCGTGCCAGCCTCAAACCTCAACGGAACTTCATTGTAAGTTGTCTTCTCGAGGGTAACTTCGGAAATCATACTACCACCCCCCTGATAAGGCGGCAGTTGGTCCAGAATACTCTTTTTACCGTATAAAACTCCCAGTCCCGTAGGTCCAAAGATCTTGTGCGACGAGAAGGCAAAGAAGTCCACATCCCAATCTCTTACATTCACCTTTTGTTGGGTTACAATCTGGGCCCCATCAACGACCAAATAAGCGTCTGATCTAGCCCGAACCAATTTGGAAATTTCATCGATGGGAGTAATCGTGCCTAAGGTGTTAGAACACGCCGTTAAAGAAACCACTTTCGTTTTAGAGTTGAGCTTGGACTTTAGATCTTCCAAGTCCAACTCGCCGTCATCGTGAATACGAACAGCTTTTACTTTTACACCTTTTGATCCCTGCAGCATGTGCCAAGGAACGATATTCGCGTGATGCTCCATCTCACTGATAAGAACTTCATCTCCTTCATTCAAAAAAGCTTGCCCTAAAGTTGTGGCAACAAGGTTCAGGGCTTCTGTGGCGCCCCTGACAAATACAATTTCATCTGAACTCTCAGCCCCTAAAAATTGGGCCACATGCCGCCGCGCCTGTTCAAAATTCTCAGTGGTTCGGGCGCTCCACTGATAGCCGCCTCGATGAACGTTCGAAGCTTCCTCCCTGTAAAACCTCTGAATGCGTTCAATCACTTGGTTCGGTTTCAGGGTTGTATTAGTGCTATCAAGGTACGTGAACTCCATATCCTTGAATTTCTGATTCAGGGCTGGAAATTGGGATCGAATTTGACGCATTCTTTGTTCAAGGCTCATTTCGGCTTCATTCCTTGGAAATCCTTAAGTTTATCCCGTAAAAGTTCTTCCACCGCATTTTTCAAAACCGGATTTTCCAACTTCTCAACCACATCCATCACAAAAGCCTGAGACAACATCTGGATGGCCAATTCAGGCTTAATTCCACGGCTGCGAAGATAGAAAAGTTCTTCTTTCTGCAGTTGCCCAATGGTCGAGCCGTGAGTGGCCTTAACATCGTCGGCAAAAATCATCAGCTCGGGCTTGCTGTTCACTTCGGCGTAAGGACTCAAAAGTAAGTTTTTATTAAGCTGTTGGGAGTTGGCCTTTTGGGCATCCTGGGCAATATAAACATGCCCGTTAAAAACGCATTTTGAGTGTCCGTCCAAAAGCCCCTTGTAGATCTGGATCGTGTTACTGCCACCCTTGTGGTGGCGGATTGAAGTGTAGTGATCCGACTGCTGTTGCCCCGTCAAAGCGTATATTCCGTAGGCTTGGGCTGTGATGCCAGAGTCTGTGATGTTGATCCCCAGCTCACTTCGGGATAGTTTGGCCCCCGATGCGACCACTAGTGAAGTAACATTCGCATTTTGGCCAATCTCAAAATCCGTTTTATTGAAATGAAAGCTAGACTCATTCTGCTGTTGCAGTTGGGCATACTCGACTTTAGATCCTCGCCCTACTAAGACTCTTGTCCTCACATTGACGAAAGTTTCGCTGTCATCCTGCTGAAGATGTCTTTCCAGCAAAGCCAGAGAGCAATCCTCACCGATTTCCAATTGCACCCGGGTGCCGCTAATGGCCTGGGGTTGAGATGACAAGTAAAGATAAAGCAATTCGAGGGGGCGCTCCAAAATTGTCTTATTAGCCACTTTGACAATCGACCAACGAGGGCAAAGAGATAAATTCAAGGCCGAAAAAGCGTCACGCTTTTCTTCTTGTGCCTCTTTATCCAAAATTTGCACCGCAGCTGGCAATTGAGAAAGTTCATTATTAAAACAGCCGTTGATGAAAACAGCTCGATAGTGGGTCTCTTCCGGCAACTGAGGAATCATACCTTGCGAGGTTGATAAGGAATAATCTTTTTCCAGCCAGGGCTTCAAACTGGTGTATTTCCAAGTTTCTTCTTTCTTGGTCGGAAAGCCTTTTTCCTTAAGAAAGTTAAGGGCCGCTACCTGCACCGGCGACGGCGAATTCAATTGTCGGGACAAAGATTCTGTTAAGCTCATTGTACCAACCAATCGTAACCCTGCTCTTCCAGTTTCATGGCGAGTTCTGGACCGCCGGTCTGAACGATCTGTCCCTTAGCCAAAACGTGGACAAAGTCGGGCTTAATGTAATCCAGCAAGCGCTGATAGTGGGTAATCAGGATAATGGCATTATGAGGGCTGCGAAGTTTATTGACGCCTTCTGCGACGACTCGTAAGGCGTCAATATCCAGGCCTGAATCCGTTTCATCCAGCAAGGCCAGCCGGGGCGCCAAAACCGCCATTTGCAAAATCTCGTTCTTTTTCTTTTCACCGCCTGAAAAACCCACGTTGACTCCCCGCTCGAGGTAGTCGGGCTTCATCGAAACGATTTTTAGTTTTTCGGTGACGTAATGTCGAAATTCTTCTTCTGACATAGTTGGCGAACCCTGAGCCTCTAAAACCGAATTAAAGGATGTCATTAAAAAGCTAAAGTTTGTCACACCGGGAACTTCAATAGGGTATTGAAAGGCCAAGAAGATGCCTTCTTTAGCCCGCTCGTCAGGCGCCATTTCAAGAATACTTTTCATCTCGAAGTTCACTTCATACAAAATGTCTCCATCCAGAACTTCATAAGAGGGATGACCCGCAAGAACTTTAGAGAGAGTGGATTTGCCCGAACCATTGGGACCCATAATGGCGTGCACTTCTCCAGGCTTCACCGTTAAATTAACCCCGTTGAGGACGACTTTATCTTCAATTTTAGCTTTCAAATTTTTTATTTCTAGCACTGTTAACCCACCGAGTTTTCTAGTTTCATTTCAATTAACTTAACGGCCTCCACAGAGAACTCCAGCGGAAGCTCTTTAAATACATCTTTACAAAATCCATTCACCAGCATGGAGATTGTTTTCTCCATATCCAGACCTCGTGATTGCAGATAGAAGATCTGGTCTTCTGAAATCCTAGAGGTAGTGGCCTCGTGCTCTATCTGGGCGGTCTTGTTCTTCACTTCCAAATAGGGAAAGGTATGGGCGGAAGCTCTGTCTCCCACCAACATAGAGTCACATTGTGAATAGTTGCGCGCACCTTCGGCAGAAGGCAAAATTTTAACAAGCCCCCGATAAGCGTTAGAGGAATGTCCCGTTGAAATTCCTTTTGAAATAATCGTGCTCTTGGTGTTCTTCCCGATGTGTATCATCTTGGTGCCGGTATCCGCTTGCATGTAATCATGGGTCAAGGCCACAGAGTAAAATGCCCCTTCGGACTCGTCCCCTTTTAAAATGCAAGATGGATACTTCCACGTGATCGCGGAGCCGCTTTCCACCTGAGTCCAAGAGATTTTGGACTTATAGCCATGGCACATTCCTCGCTTAGTCACAAAGTTATAAACCCCCCCGCGGCCCAACTTATCACCCGTATACCAGTTTTGTACTGTTGAGTATTTGATCTCGGCTCTTTCTAATGCGACTAGCTCCACCACGGCGGCATGAAGCTGGTTCTCGTCTCGCTGAGGCGCTGTACACCCTTCTAAGTAATTCACGAAGGAGCCCTCATCGGCCACCACCAAAGTTCTTTCAAATTGCCCGGTTTCTTTCGCATTAATTCTAAAATAAGTCGAAAGATCAATCGGACAGCGAACATTTTTAGGAATATAAACAAATGACCCGTCGGTAAAGACGGCCGCATTTAAGGCGGAATAAAAATTGTCCGCATACGGCACGACCGAGCCAAAGTACTTTTTCACAATTTCAGGGTGTTTCTGGATGGCCTCACTGATAGAGCAGAATATGACTCCCACTTTTTCCAACTCTTCTTGGTGAGTGGTCGCGATAGAAACCGAATCAAAGACCACATCGACAGCCACACCAGAAATCCGCTTTTGTTCTTGCAGCGGAATCCCCAGTCGCTCAAAGGTCTGAAGCAGTTCGGGATCTAACTCCTCCATCGACTTACGGGACTCCTTTTTCTTGGGCGCTGCGAAATAGTGGGCGTCCTGAAAATCTATTTTTGGATAATTCACGTGAGCCCAGTCGGGTTCGGTCATAGTTAGCCAATGGCGGTAAGCCTTCAATCGGTTTTCCAACATCCATTCCGGCTCTTGTTTTTTTTGCGAAATCTTCCGAATCACGTCCTCATTGAGCCCTTTCGGAATCATTTCTTGTTCGATGTCGGTCTCAAATCCATATTTGTATTCGTAACTGGAATCAGACATGAGCCTGTCCCTCCATCAATTCAGCCAAGGAGATTTCTTTAAAGAAAGCATTCAATTTGGAGTTCAAAGAGCGAACCGGAAATAAAATATTGCAATTGGATTTAATCTCACATCCGGACTCGTCACTCATGCACTTCACAAGCGCGGTGGGTCCATCGATAATCTCGATTAAATAATGTAAAGAAACTTCTTCCAGGCTTTTTCCCAATCGATAGCCCCCAGAAGCTCCCTGTTCTGAAATCAAAATTCCTCTTTGAGCCATAATTTGCATGACTCGGGCCATTACATCAAAGGACGCCCCCAAGGCTTCCGCCACTTCTTTGGCTGTCACCTTAGTATCTCCCTGGCCATGAAGGTACTTAAGAGCCATCAAGGAATATTCGACTTTTCGATTCAATTTGGTCATTTGGGTCCTTATTTGCGTTCAAGCGCAAACTAAATGAAAATGGCGCTGAACACAAGAGGAAATACGTTTAATTTTGTCGTAATTAAAAAGTTCGTGATTTCAATATGTTATGTTGCTATGACGGGAGTATGAGATTAGTTGGAATTACTTTAGGTACCTTTATTTTGGCCTTTTTGGTGTGGAGTATCCTTTGGCTGTGGGGTCAAAGCTTTCAGTATCAGGCCTATGATCATCCGCTGATGAATATTTCAAATGCGACCCCAGCGCTACAGACCAACAATTTACAGGAGGCTCAAGCGTTTTTGAAATCAAATTCACAAGGTGGAATTTCGCTTCAACTGCGGATGAGTTCTGATGGTGAATTTTTCACAGCTACAGATGATGAGCTTTCCTTCATTTCAGAGCTGAGTAAAACGGATTCTTCTCAATATAAAGGTAATAAACATTTTTATTATCACTTTGTTTTTCTAAAAAGTCGGGCGTCACAGATTCTCTCCTTTGATACCTGGCTAAGTCGCCTTTCTCCGCAATTTTGGATTCTGGATATTCAAGACAATGCTCTTGAGATCGACCGGTACTTAATTGAAGCGATCGAAAAAAATGGCCTCCAAGATAAGGTGATCATCCGAAGTGACATTGATCTAGTAGTTTCCAGCCTCAAAAGTCAAAAGCCTCTATGGATATACGGCTCAACGCTTTCGGACTTGAGTAAACTTCTAACGATGTCCTCCCTTCACCTTGAAAGTCTGGTAAACTTTCAACGTGATTATTTCTTTTCACCTCTTCGTCTTCATGACCGAGATATGATGAACGATAGGGTCTTAAGTGAAATAAGGCGTCGACATAAAGGGATCGCTCTTGGCCCCGTGCGTACGGACCTTGATCGAGAAAGGGCCCTTCACTACAAACCCGACATCCTTATTGTTGAAGAAACATCCTCAGATAAAAAAGGACCCTGAGGGCCGATTTCATTTTGCCCTTTCCGGCAAGGCTGCCTAAAATAAATCCCATGGAAAAAGTCGCAATCAATACAAGTACATGGGATGCAATTCTTCAGGCCAGTCCTATAGTCCAGCTTACTTTGCTTATTCTTATTTTTCTTTCGGTTGTTTGCTGGGCCGTCGGTCTTACGAAGTGGCGTCAATTCAAAAAAATTTCAGAACAAAATGAATTGTTCCTGGCCCACTTTTGGAAGGCTTCGTCTTTAGATCAGCTGTATGAGCAAATTGATCAATATGCTTCCAGCACTATCGCAAGTGTTTACCGGGCCGCCTATTTAGAGCTTAAAAAGCTCGCGGAAACTTCTCAATCCGGAGATAAACCCCAGCTATCAGGAATTGATAATCTAGAGAGAGTAATTCGCAAATCCGTTGAAAATGAAATCTCCTTTTTAGAGTCACGCCTGAATTGGTTGGCAACAACCGGAAGCACGGGCCCTTTTATCGGTTTATTTGGAACCGTGTGGGGAATCATGGGCTCATTCCACAAGATAGGCGCCACGGGGAATGCCAGCTTGGCTGTCGTCGCGCCCGGAATTTCCGAGGCCTTGATCGCGACTGCTATAGGTCTTGCGGCTGCCATTCCGGCCGTAATGCTTTACAATCATTTTGTGGCGCGGGTTCGTAAAGAAGAAATCGAATTAAATAGTTTCACGACTGACTTTTTAAACATCGTAAAACGGAACTTCTTTAAAGGATAAGAAGAATGGGAATGAATGGCGGAGGGTCCTCTCGCTCTAAAGCGGTTCTAAGCGAAATCAATGTGACTCCACTTGTGGACGTCATGCTGGTGCTATTGATCATGTTTATGGTTACGACTCCGCTTATGCAACAGGGAATCGAAGTCAATGTTCCTAAAACCGCAAGCAGTGGTGTGGAAATGAACGACGAACCTTTCATACTGGTTATTCATAAAGACAGAAGAATTGAAGCTGGTAAAACCAAAATTTCTTTGAACACCTTACAAACCAAAATCCAAGCCATTTTTAAAACAAGGAATAACAAACAACTCTACATCCAAGCGGACCGCCAGGTGGATTATGGAATCGTGGCGGAAGTTATGGCTGAAATTCGGGCCGCCGGTATCACGAATATCGGTTTGATCACCGTACCTAAGGATAGATGAACGCAGATACTTTTAGAGAGACCGACATTTTTAAATCCTCTCTTAAGCTATCCCTTATAGCTCACGTCACTCTTGTGCTCTTTTTCAGCGTCAAAACCTATTTCTTCCCTTCAGAGTCCATCGATTTTACGGCAGCGGTTCGAGTGGACATCATCGCGCTTCCAGATAAGCTGGATCCCTCGAAAGTCAAATTGGCCAAGCCGGAAGAAAAGCCAACGCCACCAGCTCCCAAGCCAAAGCCCGTCAAAGAGGTCGCAAAGCCAAAGCCTCCAAAGCCTGAACCGGATACCATCAACTTAAAGAAAACTAAGTCGAAGCAAAGTGAAGCCCTTGAAAAGCTCAAGCGCCAGGCAGCCTTAGATAAAATCAAAAATGAACTCGCCACCAAGTCAGCTGAGGCCTCTTCCCCAAAAGAAACAATCACTCAAGTGAAGGGAAATGTGCTTTCAGCGGGTACCGCTTTAACGGGCCTCAACAAATTGCAGCACGAAAGCTATATTGCCGAGCTCGATCAGCATATCAAACAAAACTGGACCTTGCCGGAGTGGCTTGCCAGGCAAAACTATAAGGCTCGGGCCAGGCTGCGGCTGGATCAAGCAGGGCGAATTCTTTCACGAGAAATCATTCGCTCAAGCGGGAGCGAAGCTTATGATGATATTGTACTAGAGACCATAGACCGATCCGCACCCTACCCCGCCCCTCCTGAAAAGTTTTTGACGATCGTGGGCGCGCAAGGAATTGTGATCGGTTTCCCAGAATAATTTCACCCGGAGGTAGAGATGAAGTGGATTTTAATCTTATCGTTGTTTATAAGTGCCGCTGGATTTTCTCAGGAATCATCCAATGAAATTTATATCAAGCTGGGTGAAGCCAGAACAAAAAAAAGCCTTTTGGCCCTTCCGACCTTTCAAAACCTAGGAACCCGAAAATCCAGTGCTGACATCGGAAAGGGAAATGAACTTTTCAGCGTGGTTAAAAACGATCTCGAAGTTTCTACTTACTTTCAATTTATAGATCAGAATGCATTTCTAGAAGATGTCTCATCAAAGGGCTTACGCCCCGCCCCCGTTGATGCCAATGGCTTTAGCTTTACAAGTTGGCAACAGCTGAAGGCGGACTTTCTGATTCGTGCCGGCTATTCTATCACTGGAAATGATATTCACTTTGAAGCCTATCTGTATCATGTTCCGAAAGGTACTTTAGTATTCGGCAAAAAGTATAAGACGACAGTGGCCAGCTTTCGAAAACTCGCCCACACGTTCGCCAATGATGTTATGAAGTCGTTGACGGGAAAAGAAGGGATGTATCTCTCGCGTCTGACTTTTTCCACCGACCGCGGCACCGCCCCTGCGCGCGAAATTGCCGTTATGGATTGGGACGGCGCCAACTTTGAACGCCTCACCAAACATCGTTCTATTTCCCTGTCCCCCGCCTGGTCTCCAGACGGCAAAAAAATTGCCTACACAACCTATGTACAGCGATCACGAACAAAAATGAGAAATGCGGATTTGTTTTTATTTGATTTGGACACAAAAAAAACAAAGCCGATTTCTTTTCGCCAAGGGATTAATTCCGGTGCAAGTTTTTCGCCTGATAATAAACATCTTTACTTAACTATTTCACAGGGCAAATCTCCGGATATTTACAAAATTGATTTTAGCGGAGGCATTTCTTCAAAAATTACAAATGGCCCTGTGGGCGCCATGAACGTAGAACCCGCAGCCAGTCCTGATGGAAGAAAATTAGCTTTCTCTTCGGACCGCGCTGGGCGCACGATGATCTATACGATGGATACAAGTGGTGGGAACATAAAACGAATCACCTTTGCAGGCCAGTTCAATGCCTCACCGGCCTGGTCTCCTGATGGATCAAAAATCGCCTTCGCCGGGCAAACCGGAAATAATTTTGACATCTTCGTCATGAACGCCGATGGGACGAATATGATTCGACTGACCTCTGCTAAAAAACGAAACGGACGTCCTGCCAATAATGAAGACCCAAGCTGGTCTCCAGATGGTCGATTTATCGTTTACTCCAGCAACCGCACTGGTAAAA
>CAZETK010000022.1:0-49062 GCA_964515195.1 uncultured Pseudobdellovibrionaceae bacterium | reverse complement strand
GATACCCTCGGCTAGACGATGGATTCCGGGCCGAAATTTTTGTCTTTGAAGCAAAATAGCTAAGAGGCCACAATAATGAAATTTAACACCGCTGACATTCGCGAAAAAATCAATGAACTTGACCTTCTCACCAAGCAGGGAAAGAGATTAGAAGTTCTTAATGAATTAAAAAAGCTTTCAAGGAACAAGATTTCCTCGGAATTTCTGCCGGCTCTGGCTCGGATCGCAAATAGAAATTCTGCTTATTACCTAGCTATGTACTTTTTGTTTGGCGAAATTCAAAAAGACCGTGAGGGTTTAAAGATGGCACCTCCGAAAGCTTACGCAGTTTTCGCAAACTCATTGCTAAACCTGGGAGCGATCGAGGAGGCCACAGAATGTGCCGCCAAGGCGGGCGACAATGCCGAAAGCCGCCTACTCAGGGCTTTTATTGGGATGGCTAAATGGGATTATTCTGATGCCTTATCGCATCTCCGAAAATACGTTGTCTCAACCGAATTGACTGATTACCAGCGCTCGGTTGGAGAGCTCAATTTGTCCGCAGCTTTATTGTCCCTTGGGCAGTACGAAGAGGCAGAAGCTCATTTGAAAGACTTAATTGTTTTATTGTCAGAAAATCCCAACGGCCGCTTACTGCTGGGAAATTGCTTTGAGCTTCTTTCTCAAATCGAAATTAACAAACAAAATTATATTGGAGCGGCTCGCAATCTTAATAAGGGGCGCGAGATCCTAAGTGAATTTCCGGGTCGCTATCTTTTGTACTTGAAAAAGTGGGAAGGTGTTTTGGCTCTGACCCGTGATCCTTCAAGCCTCGAAGCCAAAGCTCAATTGGAAAATGTAAAAAAAGAATCCCTTAGCCTTCGCAACTGGTAAACTCTGCGCGACTGTGAGTTTCATTACGGTCGGTTAACAGGAGATACCGAAATCTTAAAAAGGGTCTATTTTGGGACTCCCTACAGTGGTTACCGTGATCGCTTTAAGAGACTCTTCCATGTGGCGATACCCGATGGTAAAAACTTTGTTTATCGCCCCGGTTTTTGGCACACGCTTCCTGTAAAAGAGGTATGGAGTTTGGAAGATCCAGACACCTGGAAGGATTCAAGTTCCATCGCATGGAAGTTAATTCACTGCTTAATAAAAGACGTTTACCGCCCGCCCCGAATGGGACTTGTATTTTCATCGCTTTATAGGGGCGAGTACTTTAATCCCTTCACCTCTCCCCAACGGGTTCGAAACAGCGTTCTGCGTTTCAATCAGTGGATGTCATCCAAATCCCAGGATGTTCGTATCGAAATCGAAAAGGGCGACTTTTTTCTGAAAGGACCGCCCCAATGGGGAATCACCATTCAAGTCCGACCCCGCAACTTGACTTTTGAAGACCTGAAAGTAAAGGCCATTCGAGAAGCTTTTCAGGGGCGATCCTTTTCGGCGCAAGAAGCGGCCAAAGTTCTAAACGTCACAAAACGAACAGCCACAACATTTTTAAAACGCTCCCTCGAACGCAAGCAGATTTCCAAAATAGGCAAGGGCCCGAGTTGTCGCTATCGGCTTTTCTCCCACAGGTAGAGCCTGGTGCTTGAGCGGCTCCCTCTGCCTCAAAAGACTCAGACAGTCCTCGCTCTTGTGGGCTTCTTGCTAGCTTGCGCTGGGGGTTTTGTCTTTCGCTGTGGAACTCGCCTTTTGAGGCAGAGGGAGCCGCTCAAGGCAAGCGAGGGACAACTGGCTTAAGCGCCTTTGGGAGATCTCTGTAAAAACATTTGCAGCATCAAGACAATGACCCCAATGACAATGGCAGAGTCAGCAATGTTAAAAGCAGGCCAAGAGTAGAGGTTGTACCAATGGAAATCCAGAAAATCGACAACGTAGCGAAATCGCAGACGGTCAATGTAGTTTCCGATAGCGCCTCCCAATATCGAACTCAGCGCTAAAACTTGAACCTTATCCTTTGCATCCACACCCTTGAGAAGAAATCCAATGACGACCATGGCAACAGGAGGCATGGCCAGAAAGAAAATTTCACGGAAAGTGGGATGAGACTGGGCCAAAAACCCAAAAGCGGCACCAAAGTTTTTGACAAAGGTGAGGTTGAAAAAGTTTTCAATCACCACATAAGATTCACCCAGTTTAAAACTGGAAAGAATCAAAACTTTAGTAAGTTGATCCAAAGCCACGATAGCTCCAGATACGATAGTCGCTATCAGATATTTTTTGTTCATTTCAAAGCCTCTACACATTTAGGGCAAACGCCTGGGAACTGATCAGACTTTCCGATTTCAGTGGAGTAAACCCAGCAACGTTCGCACTTTTCACCTTCAGCCTTTTTCGTCTCTAAAGTGTAAGGGCCTTCCGTTAACGCGACAACAGAAACTATGAAAAATTCCCTAAGATCTTGTACCGTCTGCAGCGCCTTCAGTGAATCACCTTCGGTTTGGACGTGAACCGAGGCCTCCAAGCTAGAGCCAATGACTTTTTGAGCGCGCATTTCCTCGAGCTTCTTCTGCACATCGCTTCGTACTTTCAAAGCCAGTTCAAAACTCTGCGCCAGCTTTTCATTTCGCCAAGATGTTGGGATCGCCGGATAATCCTCCAGCAATACACTTTCTTGCGATTTGCCTTTGTAATAACCATAAACCTCCTCACTCAAGAAGGTGGTGATGGGAGTCATGATCTTAAGAAGAATGGACGTTAAATCATACAGCACGGTTTGAGCGCTTCGGCGTGGCTGCCCATCGGCCTTCCAGGTGTAAAGCCGATCTTTTAATATGTCCAAGTACGTTGCCGATAAGGTCACCGTGAAGAACTGATTCAAGGCATGGTAAACACGATGAAACTCAAACCCATCATAAGCTTTGGTCACAGTGTCGACAAGAAGGGCCGCTTGATGAAGTGCCCATTGATCGATATCCGTCATCTTTTCATAAGCGATGCGATCTTTTTGTGGATCGAAGTCGGCCACTGAACCTAAAAGATAGCGAAACGTATTACGGAAACGACGATAGACTTCGGTCACACGGGTTAAATCCTCTTTTCCGAAGGGAACATCTTGCCCGTAATCCGCGGAAGCCACCCAGAGGCGCAAAATTTCAGCGCCGTTCTGTTGAGCAATGTCCATAGGGTCCACGCCGTTTCCGGCGGATTTGCTCATCTTGTAGCCCTTCGAGTCGGTAACAAAGCCGTGGGTCAAGAGATTCTTGTAGGGAGGAGCCCCATTAACGGCCTGAGAGGCCAACATAGAGCTATTGAACCAACCGCGATGCTGGTCGGATCCCTCTAAATAAAGATCAGCGGGAAAGTCCATGCCTTCACGGCGCTTTAAAACTACGGCGTGACAGATTCCAGAATCAAACCACACATCCAGAATGTCTTTTCCGTGAACAAATCCCTCAGAGCCAAAATCTCCTTGAGGTTTGAAATCACCGATCACTTGCTCGGGTGAAGTTCTCCAATAGGCTTCAATGCCACCTTGATTTTCGATGATATCCGCCACCTTCATCATGATCTCAGGATTCGCAAGAACTTCGCCTGTCTTTTTGCAGTAGTACATGGGAATGGGAACACCCCAAATACGTTGGCGACTTAGGCACCAATCCGGGCGCCCTTCCATCATGGCGACAAACCGGGCCTTACCCCATTCAGGGTAAAATCCGACTTGATTCAAACTTTCTAAAGTCTTTTTACGAAGCTGACTGTTTTCAAGATCCAGTCCTAGGAACCATTGTGGGGTGGTTCGGAATATCAAAGGAGTTCGACTGCGCCAAGAGTGAGGATAAGAGTGCTCAATTTCTTTAAACGAGATCAGGCTTCCGATTTCTTTAAGTTTTTCCACGATCAGAGGATTGGCTTTAAAGATGTTCATGCCTGCCCACTCGGAAACTTCTTGAGTGAAGGCCCCGGCATCGTCGACAGGACATAAAACAGGCAAGTGGTATTTTAATCCGAGTTTAAAATCGTCGGGTCCATGGCCGGGAGCTGTATGGACGCAACCAGTACCGGCATCTTGAGTGACATGGTCACCTAAAACTAGAACAGAATCTCGTGAGATCCAAGGATGACGAGCTTTTAAATGTTCTGCTTCTTGGCCTTTAAAGCTGCTCAATAACTTTAAAGTCAAACCCGTGTCTTTTTCAAAAAAATCTTTCAAAGCCTTGGCGATCACAAAGTTTTCAGGTCCACACTCGAAAACACCGTATTCAAACTCAGGATGAAGAGCGATCGCCACGTTGGCGGGAAGAGTCCAGGGGGTTGTGGTCCAAATCACAAAAGAGGTGGGGTTTTTAGGGGATCCCAACTTTTTAAGGGTGTCACCGTCTTCGACTTTGAACTTCACATAGATAGAGGGGCTTTTGTGGTTATGATACTCCACTTCCGCTTCCGCCAAAGCCGTTTTCAAAACCCAGTTCCAGTAAACCGGTTTAACTCCACGATAGATTAAACCCTTTTCATACATGCGGGCGAATTCTCGGACAGTTTCGGCCTCGTAGTCCGCCGACATCGTAAGATAGGGATGATCCCAGTCAGCGACGACACCTAAGCGTTCGAATTGGGACATCTGATGTTCAATCCAAGTCTGAGCTTCAGATCGGCACAGTCCTAAAATTTCCTGATCAGATTTTTTTTCCTTCTTGGCCTGAAGATCTTTTAAAACCTTATGTTCAATAGGAAGCCCATGGCAGTCCCATCCGGGAATGAAGGGTGCCTGAAAGCCACGAAGGTTTTTGTATTTGATGATAAAATCTTTCAAACACTTGTTCAATGTATGACCCATATGGATCGATCCATTGGCATAAGGGGGACCATCGGGAAGAGAAAAGCTGGTTTTTCCCTTATTCTTGGCCATCAACTTCGGATAAATCTTCTGGTCTTTCCAGTTCTGGATGATAGCCGGTTCTTTTACGTTGAGATTCCCCTTCATCGGGAAATCAGTCACAGGTAAACGGATAGTGGATTTGTAATCTGGTTTTTGAGTCATTCCCTTTATTTATAGAGGGTTCGGACTTTTTGGTAGCCAATTTTGACGAGCATTCGCAGAGACTCCACATCAGAAGACAAATTCAACTCACTTTTGACCTCTCGAATCATGTTCAGCGTGAGTTCATCAAGGCCATCTAAGCAGACAACCGCAGAAGTCAGGGGCGCCGCGCTTGTCTGATGGGCCGGAGTCGTCGACAGCGGCTGAGAAGTGGCACCAGCCGTTGTCGCAGGCGTTGAAACAGGTGGAGGTTGTGTGTTACCACCCGGTCGGGCATGGGGGGAGTGATCTTGCTTTTTCTCCAGATCTCCCATCATCCCCGCAAGTTGTTTTAATTCGGATTTAAAATTCTGAACACTGGGGCGCTCAAGAGCTTCAACACCGTGACGGTGAGCCTTCAAGTAAAGGCTCACGAGGTGATCGGGCGTGACCGCCATTTCCCGTACAGCTTCCGACTGATTTTGCAGCCAATTATAGGCCTTCAGCAGAGTTTCTTTTGTGTAAGCTTGTGGGGGTAAATAATCCAACGTCATGAGTAATCCAAGAAGCTAAAAGGAAAGCCCCGGCGAGTCAACGATGGGGCTTCAAAATGTTAATTGAAATCTATTGAAAATCTTTGGCGTTGATGCCGTACTTTTCGATCTTACGAAGTAAGGTCTTCTTGGGAATATTGGCATGAAGTGCCGTCTGATTGATTCGGCCTTTAAATGCTTTTAAGGCCTTCATGATAAATTCTTTTTCGAAAGCTTCTTTCTGCGCGTTGAAATCGAAATTCTCATTGACAGGAGCGGCTTCCAGAATCTTCAGCGGTTCATCTTCAGGGTCTGAACCGTCGTCGTCATCCAATTCATCCACGCCCCCTTCCATCGCCACGGGGTTTGATTTTGATGCGGTAGTGGCAACAAAAGCCAGCAGGGACTCAGGCTTTAGGAGATCAACTCCAACGGCAGCCAGCAGCGATTCAGGCAAAGAGGAAGGTGTGATCACGGCCGAGCCTTCTAGAACAAAAGCATGCTCAATCACGTTCTCTAGCTCGCGAATGTTTCCAGGCCAGCTGTGTTTTTTCAAAATATTCAGGGCATCGGCGCTGATTCCACGAATAGATTTTTTGTGGATGTCATTAAATTTTCGAATGAAGTTCTGCACCATGCGATCAATATCATCCTTCCGATCCGCTAGCGAGGGAAGAAAGATGGGAACCACATTCAACCGGTAAAATAAGTCCTCACGGAAGGACCCCTTCTGGATCATGTCTTCCAGAGGGCGATTGGTGGCCGCGATAATGCGCACATTAGTCGAAAACTCACGATTAGAGCCGACTGGGGTAAAACATTTTTCTTGCAGGACTCGAAGAATTTTAACTTGCATCAAAGCCGGCATATCGCCGATTTCATCTAAAAACAGGGTTCCACTTTCTGCGTATTGAAATTTCCCAATTTTGCGCTGATCGGCTCCTGTAAATGATCCTTTTTCGTGTCCGAATAGTTCAGATTCAAACAGTGTTTCGGGAATCGCCGAACAGTTCAGAGCGACGAATTTTCCGTCTTTACGAGAAGAGTTGAAGTGGATGGCTCGAGCTACCAGCTCTTTGCCAGTTCCAGAAGCTCCGCGAATCAACACGGGAGTGTCCACCTTCGCGAGTTTGTGGATAATATTAAAGACCTTCTGCATTTGCGAATTGGAACCAATGATCTTTCGTCCTTCCTCTAAAAGGACTGGAGAGCTGGCAGCAATGGAAGAAATAAGACGATGAGCCTCGATAGCTTTGCTAAGAAGCGCAATCAGTTCATCATTAGCGATAGGTTTTGATAGATAATTATAGGCGCCATCTTTAACGGCCTGAACCGCATCTTGAAGGGTGGCGTGAGCGGTCAACATAAGAACGATCAGCCCGGGATCCATTTCTTTCAATCGCTTCAAGGTCTCGAGACCATTAAGGCGAGGCATATCCACATCCAGGATGACAATGTCATACTTGGGCTCAGAAGCATTGTATTTTTCTAAAGCATTGAGGCCATCGAAGGCTTCATCGACTTCGTAATATTGAGTCGAGGTCAGAGCGGTTTTAACCGATAACCTAAGACCTGGATCATCATCGACGACTAGAACCTTCAGCATACAGACTCCCCCGGCATGTAAGTTGTGGTCATGATGCGTTAAGCACTTGGAAGTTTTATCGTAAATGTGGTGCCTTTACCATATGTAGATTCTACAAAAAGTTCGCCACCATGGAGCTCAGTGAAATACTTAGCCAGATACAAACCCAGCCCGGACCCTTTAATGGGCGAACTTTTGGCGTTCTTACTTCGAAAAAATTGAGAGAAAACATAGGGTAACTCCTCCTCGGGGATTCCCGCGCCATGATCCTGAACTTGAATCCATATAAAGCCTTCTTTTTCCTGGGATAAGATAATAATTGAGGTATCGTCAGGACTGTATTTGATAGCATTTTCAACAATATTGGAAATCACCTGTCGAATCAGTTCAGGATCCATCGGGACAGGAAATAAGGGTTCGTATTCAGTACGGATCGAGATTTTCTTGATACGAGCCAAAAACTCATGCCGTCGAACTACTTCTTCAATGATCTGATTTAGATCTTTAGATGTTTTATGAAGTGAGACGCCTTCTGATTGCATTTTTGCATAGTTCAAGATGGAGCTGATAAACTTCAATAACTCATCACTGGACTGTTTAATGGTGTCCACGGCTTCGCGCTGCTGTGAACTCAAAGGCACTGTATCGCGAAGAATCACATCCAACATTCCCTGAATGCGGGCGATGGGTGTTTTAAGATCATGGGACATCATCGAAATGAAATTTGTTTTAAGCTCTTCAACCTGATGCAAAAGCTTGTTTTTCTGGTAGTACTCCCAGCTTCTTCGGTTTTCCATAATCAAACGGTAGGGAATAAAAAAGTAGTAGCACAAAAAGACGGCCAACATCGGGTGAGCCAGAGGCCACCACCATCGGAAGGCGGCGTAAAGTCCCCAGGTCCACAGCGAATAACCAATCAGAAGCCCACCCAAAAGCATCAGCCCTTGCAGGGGGCGAAGAACCAATACGCCATGGATTGTAATCAAAGAGATAAAAAAAGTTAGAATAAAATTTAAAGCCTCGGAGTAGCGTACAGGCCAAGTCCCTTGGATGAGGGTGTCGATCATATTGGCCTGCATTTCCGGCAAGTGCATATAGGCCGCATCGCGGGAATGGGGAGTCATGATGTAATCATCAAATCTTCGGTGACTGTCAAAGCCGATAATCACAATTTTTCCGTGCCAAGTTTCGGGCGGTAAGCTGGCGGATTCATGAAAACCATAGGTGGGGTAAGTTTGGGCGGGCCGAAAATCCACATAGGCTTGGTTGGCACCGTAAAAATCAAAGATGCCCCGTAGCTCATCTTCATTGAGAAGATCCGTGTTCCAGCTTTGAGCGATTTGATTCTGTAACATCGGCTCGCCTTGATAACTTAATATCAGACGTCTCGTCACTCCGTCCTTCGCAAATGATTTGCGGTCGTGGGTTTTTGGCGCAAAGCCCACTTGTAGATACTGAAAGGGCGGTGGCAGCAGGGTGGTTTGATATTCGTTTTCAGGTCGAAGCTCATCGCGGGTGAAGTAGAGACGATTTTCCTGGTAAAACTGTTGAGCCATGGCCAATTTTTCCTGCGCAGATCCATCCAAATCTTGCGGCGGGAAGGTCACCAGCACCGCATGTGGCTCACTGTCGAGAATAGGAACAAGAGCTTTGCGAAAGTCTTCTATTGTAGGATAGCGCTGGTAATGTCGAAAAGTATTTTCGTTAATGACTAAAAGACGAAAATGATCGGAGGGGCTTGTCGAGGGGCTGAGTCGAACTCGTTGGTCGTAAAGCCATGACTCAACAGACTCTAGTTGAAAGTAACCGAGACCGACAGTGGCCACCAATGCGAAGAGGATTTTAATGATCCAAAATTTCCAAGTATTTTTTAAAGAGCTGTTCGAATAACTTGGGGCCACTCATAAACCTTAATGATTATCCAAGCGGAAAGCAATCACGAGGACCTTGCGGCCTGGCTTCACCTTTAATGATTTGCGGTTTTGCGATACGAATATTTTTTTGGGAAGTCTGTTTTTTTGTGGTGGTATCCATAATCACTCCATTTCCCTGAAGGTTTTATAATATAAAAACACCTCGCTCAGCAAGTGGCGAGTTCTAAAACAATAACTGGGGTGCTTTGCGTGCTTATCGCCTGTTAAACTTTCATGATTGAACAGGCAGCCACCTCCGCACAAGTAGCGGGCCCAACAAGTTTCGCATTGATTCAGTTCAATTAAAGGTTTTGATAAAGGCTCTAGACGATCCCAGTTGACCTGGGTGTCTTGTCCAACAAGACGGTCCTTGTAAGAAACCTCAAGAGGGCACTGATAAATTCGATTACGGGCATCCAGGCTCAAAAGAGACTTGCCTGTGCCACAATGGTTTTCTTTTTTGTACTGGTTATCCAGCTGCGAGAAATACATATCAAAGTAATGCAGCTTTCGAAGCTCGGCTTCACCGCCTTTTAGGACAGCTTTCTTGGCTGTTTTCTTGAAACTTTGAATAAAATCGAAATTGGCCTGATCGTCCTTTTCAGTGACGTCAAAAGTAAATTCTATTTTATCGATATCAAACTCTTGGAAGTAATCCCAAACTTTTTCCACATCGGTATGGCGACGATTGAAAACGGCGTGAAGCAGGATTGGACCAAATTCAGATTTACGAGCCAAAAGAATTTGCAACCCTCGGACGGAATCGGACGTAGAGCTGCGCCCGTTTTTTTGAGGCCTCTGCAAATCATTGATTTCCGCTGGACCATCCAGGCTTAATGTAATGGTTGGCTTCAGAATCGCAATTTTATCAAGGACTTTATCCGTGATCAGAGTTCCATTCGTAATGATCTGAAATTGTACCTTAATATTTTTTTCCTTACCCAGCTGAAGGGTGTGGCGTCCAATAGATTCAATTGCATCCGGGTACAGGAGTGGCTCTCCACCCAAGAAGGTGATATTGAACTCACCTCCGTTGCTAAAACGATCCATCAAAAGCCTGATCTGCGGCAGAGTTTTTTCAACAGAGATGACGCCTACAGGATCCCCATAAGAGCCATCTCCTCCGGCCGCGCAATAATGACAATGGAGGTTGCAGAGATGAGTCACATTCAGGGTCAAATTGAACTTTTTAGCATCACGGGCTAATAGTTGGGCGGTGCCATCTTCGCGCTCCCAATCTCGAAGTTCTTGGGCGAGAGGATCAGTTTGGTTTGAGTTTAGAGCTAAAGGTGGGCTTGAGAGAAATTGGTCCTCGGGCATAAGGCTCCACATTTCCTCTGAGATTTCAGCCACTTGAAGGCTGCGGGCATGAAAGGCGTAGGGCCGCCCATCGGCCTGTCTAAAGGCCACAACGTCCTGATGTCTGCGAATGTGGGTTTGTGAGTTCAGTTGGTTCATTTTGGCCCCGGTTTGCGCTTCAGTCAAAAGAGAGCAAAGTTGGGGCCATAATAATTGAGAGCATTTTTAGTTTTGTCCCGGCGCTACCTGAATCAGAGGCGCCTGCACCCCGTTTTGTTTTGATGGCAAGGGAATCGGATTTCCCGTGTAGTCTTCGCTGCTGGCCATTTGCAGATCCAAAGAGTGGTCATTAATAATAGAGCGCATGAAGGCAACTGCGTTGTAAATACGTGTGGACTTGGCCCGTCCGACGCTCACTGTGTGAGTTCCCGCTTCTCGACTGGAAAAGCGAAGGTTAAAACCAATTAGGTCCTCAGCTTTTTTCTGCTCGGGAATCAGACGAACGAAAAATTCTTGAACCAGATAAGATTTAAAGATCGGGTCTCTCATCGCAACTTGGAAGGCTTCTGTCCGTTGTGCTTGCGTAGCTTTTCGGTCAAAAATTCTGGCGATGTCTTTGGCCCTTTCGCGAGCCCACTCATGGGGACCGATAGGAGAAGTTTCCTGAGAGGCATCAAAGGGAAGGTGCATATAGGGTCGCTCGGGGTGGTTCCAGACGTAGTCCAAAAGCTTTTTCTCGAGGTCATAAACATTCACGTCATTGATTGCATTGAAAGCCTCTTGCCCAAAATTGAGAGAGTAGCTGATGTACGCGTTAGAATGCTCGGCACGCTTTAAAATTTCATGGATCTCTTTATGATTCTGATGCTCTGTGGGTAAGGATCCCAGAATGACCTTGCGGAAAGAGTCCATATCATCTTTTGTAAATTCAGTATCTTCAATTTGAGTCCTTACAACTAAATCTGAAAACGGACCATAGCTCTTTTTATCATCAGAAAATGTTAAAACATCCAGGTCGTGGTTCAAACTGTACTTATTGCGGCCGAACAGGAAGCGCTGGCGGTGCTGGGCATAGTCATTAAACAACCAGAAGTAAGTGGGTTGTTGATTTTCATCGAACGCGGTTACATGGCTGACCAAGGCGCCAGACAAACTGCTTCCGCCGTAAATAGAACTGAGCTTCCCGTAGAATTGTCCCAGCCTCAGATGAGACTCAAAGCGGCCTCGGAAGTAATTAAACACCCGGACTTCCGCAAATGGGATTTTACCCTGTTTGTATTTGGATAAGTCCTCTTTAGAAATCGCCTCGGCTGTTTCCGCTTTTTTAAGAAGCTCACTTGCTAAATTGATTTTGTCGCTGGGGTTCAGGAACAAGGGGATAAGAGAACCATTCTTAATATTAGCGTAAATCTCTTCCAGAGCGGCTTCAGACGTATCTTTTTGTTTTAGCTTATCATCAGGCAACTGATTTTCAGTTGAAAAATTAAAGAGATAATCCGCCATCATCGTGTCTAAAGTTAGGGGGCTATCAAAGAAGTCAAAAGAACGCCTTACAGAGCCCCCGATGCCGATGGAAAGACGGTCTCGAATAACACTGGGTAAGGCTGAAAGAAGACTTGAATTCTTAAGGGCCAGGCCTCCTTCAATCTCACCCTTATTTTTCATGCCGATAAAGCGAACGCGCACTTGACGAGCATTGAGTCGGAATAAATCCATGATAAAGAGTCCGGCTCGCTTGTAAACTAAATGAGCGGTGCCTGTGAAATCGGCCTTATTAACGCCTTCCCAGAGTCCGAGACCAATGTCTCCAGATACTTCAAATCGAAAACCTTGTCCGTCCTTCAACTTCGTTTTTATGCCATTAGAGTCAGTGGGAGTTTCCGTAAACCATTTGATAGGGGCGAAAGCCGCATCTTTTTTCGCATTTTTACCGCCGAAAAAGCGTACAAAAGTCAGGCGAATTTGCCCGCCTGCACCAATATATTTTTTAAAACCTCGAAGTGAAATAACCCAAATGTCTTTTCGGATCTGTTCGTTATTTCGGAAGGCAGGCTCTACGACGTATTGATAATAAGTTCCACCATCCAAAATATCCGTATCGAGGATATTGCCTAAAGTGTCGACGGTGAAGCTGATTCGGTATTTAGAAATTTCCCGGTCGATTCGGTCTTTAAATTTTTTCGACCGTGAGGTTTTTTTAACGGTTTCGCCCATTTTACCCAGTTCGCTTGTGGGGTCTGAAATGGCTTCCTGTGTGAGCTTTAAGGACTCCAAAATCGCGCCAGGCCTTGTGGCGGAGTCATGGGCCTCGACTTTTTGGCTAGGATTTACTTTCGGATAATCGGCTATTTCTTGTGACCATCCGGCCTGGCCCATCAACAAAGAAAGTGTGAAAAATAGGGAAGTTCTCAACATATTTACCTCGACTAAGCAGGATTATTGAGCAAGCTTTGGGCCCTCTGAGGTCTCGTATATTTTAATTAACTAGGGTGAATTGAGCTAAAAGGCGCAAAAGTGTCTGTATTGTAAAGAATCTAGACGAAGTGACCCTCGATGAAAGTCAGTTTATGACTTTTATTTATTTGAGCCTGGGCATACCTTTAGAGAACATTGTTTTATGTCAATGACCATCAAGTATTGGGGAGTGCGGGGTTCAATTCCATCAGCTATGGAGCCGGGTGGATGGACTGAGCATATTGAGAATCTGATGAAGGACTTCTTTGCCCTGGGATACCGGGAAGCCACTCAGATCCCAAAGTTTTTAAACAGCTTTTCCACGCCCCATATTGGGGGTTACGGAACCGCTACCACCTGTGTGGAAGTATTTGATGGTAGTTCCCAGATTATCATCGACGGGGGAAGTGGAATACGAAGCCTGAGCGAACGAATCATGAGTGGATCTTACGGACGCGGTCGTGGGCCCTACCATATATTTATGACCCATTTTCATTGGGATCATGTGATTGGGCTGCCGTTTTTCACTCCACACTTTTTGCCAGGCACGCAAATTCACTACTATGCCGTTCAAGATGACTTAGAGGATCTGATTCGTGGTGTTTTCATGAAACCCTATTTCCCTGTTGCATTTGAGGCTTTGAAGGCGAAAGTTCATTTCCATATTTTGCAGCCGAGAAAATCAATCGAAGTGGAAGGGTTCAAAATTACACCCTATAAACTGGATCATCCGGATCCTTGCTGGGGCTATAAGGTCGAGCGAGGCGGGCGTGTCTATTCCCACTGCGTAGACACTGAGGCTACACGAGTGAGCCGTGAAGAAATGGGCGAGGACCTGCCGCTTTATCAGGGAGTGGATTTGATGTACTTTGATGCCCAGTACACGTTTCCAGAATTGGCGGAGAAAGCCAATTGGGGGCACAGTGCCGCCCAAATCGGGTTGGACGTCGCCTTTCGTGAAAATATAAAACAAGTTTTATTTGCCCATCATGATCCGGGCGCCAGTGTCAGTATGATCCAAGACATTCGCAAACAAACGGAAGTTTATTATAATTATCGTTTGCAAAAAGCCCAAGAGAAGCAAGAGGACTTGAGTCGGGTTGAGTGGGATTTTGCCCATGAAGGAATGGAAGTCAAAGTTTAGAGTTTTCTTTCATCATTTTGGCGGGATCAAAATGGGCCCCTGCAATAGAAGGCCTCCAGACCGTTTTCAGAATCCAAAGAAATTTCTTTTTCGAAAGATAAGCTTCACCTCAGCCTGAGGCTCGAGATTGAAATTTTGATTTAAAAAGTCCTCAGTCTTTACAACCCGTTCTTCCACTTTTTCGGGCCATATAAAATCCTGGGCAGGCCATTTGCGTTTCGACCAGAGGGTGTATTGCGTCCAAATAGGAAGCGCGCCATTAGAACCCGTCAATCGAGTAGGCGTGTTGTTGTCATATCCAACCCAAACTACCGTTGTTTCAAAGGGGTTAAAGCCCGCGAACCAGGTGTCCTTATTGTCACTGGTGGTTCCGGTTTTTCCTGCCCAAAGTCCGCTGAGACCTTGTCCGCCTGCCATGGCGGCAGTGCCCCCAGGATAAAGGGCTTGTTTCATCATCCCCACAGTAATAGCGGTGGAAATTTCACTCAGATAAAGTGAGGGGGGTTCATCAACTCGGCGGTAAAGGGATTCTTGGTCTTGGCTCCAAACTCCTTCAATAAATGACAGTGGAGGACTGTAACCCAACTGGGACAAAGTTAGATAGGCTTTTAGAATCTGAAGGGGAGGCACTTCGACCGCGCCTAAGGTTAGGGAAGGAAGCGGTTCAATATCGGTAGCGATGCCAGAGGCTCTCATTGTGTCAATGATGCTATCGAGTCCGATCTCGAGACCAAGTTTGGCTGTGGGGACATTCAAGCTCGATTTCAATGCGTAGTAAAGGGGAACGGGGCCGCGAAACTTTTTATCGTAGTTGGAGGGCGCCCACTTTTGTTTTCCGCTTCCGAATTCAAAGGCTTCGTCTACTAACATGTCCGTAGGATTTTTTTCGGCCGCTTCGATGGCGGTCAGATACACGAATGGTTTAATTAAGGATCCAATTTGACGGCGGCTTTTGACAATTCGGTTGAACTGGCTCTTCTTATAATTTCGCCCTCCGACGGCGACTAACACCCGGCCATTTCGGTCGGAGGAAAGGACTAATCCCTCCAAAAGTTTATTGTGCTCTTCTTTTTGTTTTTTAATAAATTTATTCTGGTTTTCTAAAAGACGAAGGTGGCCTTGTAATGCCTTTTGCGATTGAGTCTGGGCTGGAATATCTAGTGTTAACAGAATTTTTGAATTTTCGATCGATAGACCCAACTCATCCATTTGTTCACGAGCGGCTTCTAAGAAATAAGGTGAAGTCTCGCTGGCCTGTGCCGGTGGTCGGCTTGGCAGGGCCAAAGCTTTTGAAATCTCGTGCTGCTTTTCAGTGATATAATGTTGCTCAAACATTTTATTGAGAACGAGGTTTCGGCGCTTCAGAGCTTTGTCAGGATGCTTGAAGGGATTATAAACCCCAGGCCCGTTTAGAACAGCAGCCAAAAGAGCGCACTCATGGACATCCAAACTTTCAATGGGTTTGGAGAAATAAAATTCCGCTGCCGATGGGAAACCCAAGACTTGATAGGGACCGTTCTGAGCCATGTAAATGATATTCAAGTATGTCTCTAGAATTTGATCTTTGGTGTACTGGGTCTCCAAGAGAAAAGAGAGAATCATCTCTTGGATTTTTCGCTTGTAAGTTCGTTCAGGCGTTAAGAAGTAATTCTTCACTAATTGCTGGGTAATGGTACTGCCACCCTGTGCCCTTCGACCGCTAACTAGATTTTTGATAAAGGCTCGAAGCGTCCCCGTGAAAGACACACCTGCATGCTCAAGAAAAGCTGTATCTTCAATTGCCAGAACAGCTTGCATGCAAGCTGCCGGCATTCCCGCCAACGACGTCATTTTCTGCATAATCGGTTGTGAACCTACGGTCTGAGCCAGAATGACGGGCTTTAGTGCCCAGGCCGATTCGGCTCGGGTTTGCATTTCATTCCAAATCCCCACGATCTGAATGTGATTTTCATCATGAGGCTGAGTGGCGACTAAGATCGATTCAGTGGTGGTCATGTTTCCCCACTGAAACTCTTGGACTCGATAGCATTCTGTAGGTTCGGTGGGGAGCTGCATTTTTTCTTGGCAAATCTGAGGAGAAAGTCGGGAAAACTCCCCTGGCTGCAGAGAGTTACGGTTTCGTTCTTGGAATTGCAGCTCTGTCAAAAGCGACTGCAGATGGGAGCCGGATTCCAGTCCAGCGTGTTTAAGCCAATGGGAGGCCACGTAATATTCCGTAGAGGGCAGGAAAGAGCGTTCTTTTAATTTTCTATCAAGGTCTTGTGAAAGCCGGAAAGGGTTAAAGGCAGCGGCTTCCAAGCTTACGACAAGGAGTGCCAAAAAGATTGTAATGGCCAGTGAAAGCGTGTTTAATCGTCTGCTAAACATATTGAAAACACTGGCATAACTTTATGAAATTAACAACGTCTCAACTGCAAGTCATCGCCACAAAAGTTTTAGAAGCGTGGAAGAAACAAAATCTTATCACTTTTAAAGAGGATGAGAAGAAAGTTCTGAATCGCATGATCGAAGCTATTAGGGCCGATTATCAAAAAGAACTGGATCTGGAAGCGGAGGTCAACAAGATGTTAGACCAGCTTGAGCGCAGCCACTCTGGGGAATTTCAACGCTACAAGATGTATCCGCTGTTAAAGAAGCAGCTCGCGAAAGAAAGAAAGGTGATTTTATGATTCTTTCAGAAGATCGCCAAATCCATTGGGCCCATGTGCTTACGGATCAGATTTGGCACGACGACATGGTGGATTACACCGACGAAGACCAAGCTTTGCGAGTGGCAAAGCTCGCCATTGCGGAATTCGTTAAAGAACATGAAAGCATAGATGCTAAAGCCCGTGCCAAGGTGGCCAGCCTCAAGCGAGGCGTGATGGAAGGCACCGACGAATGGGACATCCTTTATCGAAAATATTATGAGGAAGAAAGGAACAAACGTGGCCAAGGCTAAAAAGAAAGTCGCTAAAAAAACGGTTGCTAAAAAATTGATCGGTAAAAAGAAGACTAAAGCCGTGAAGGCTGGAAAGGCCAATAAATCTACCAAGTCTGTC
This sequence comes from uncultured Pseudobdellovibrionaceae bacterium, assembly GCA_964515195.1. Taxonomy (GTDB): domain Bacteria; phylum Bdellovibrionota; class Bdellovibrionia; order Bdellovibrionales; family Bdellovibrionaceae. Next base: position 32,145 of record CAZETK010000022.1, on the reverse strand, counting down.
AAGGCGGCTAAGCCAACCAAGCCTGCAAAGTCAGCTAAGCCTGCAAAAAAAGCGAAAAGCTCTAAATCTAAGCCTTTGAAGAAAAAAACGACTCAACAGGTGGGCACTTCTAACGCTCAGAAGCCGACCTCCGTAAAGATCGTTGATATCAGCCAATTCGTAACACCCCTGGACGATCGCGTTGTCATTCAGATAAGTCAGCGTGAAAGACTGACCCCCGGTGGTCTTATAATTCCTGATACTGTCAGTTCTCCGGAAAGCTACCGAGAAGGTATCGTGCTGTCTGTGGGCCGTGGTCATCGTGATCCAAAAGGTCGTTTGCGTCCTATGGATTTAAAAAGCGGCGATAAGGTTTTGTTTTCCGAATACTCAGGATCCAAAATTCACTATCAGAATGCGGAACTTATGATCTTGCGTGAAACCGACGTCATGGGCGTTGTCAGTTAGGAATTGTGATGAAATATATTTTGCTCTCAGTATTGGTGATCGTAGCTCAACAGGCTCAAGCGGTATGGGTTGACTGGTCAGGAACTTATCGTTTTGAATATTTTGATATCAATAAGCCTTCTTTAGATGGCGGCGACAGCAAAACAAAAAGCTATGGAATTCATTTTTTAACATTGCAGCCCACAATTTTAGCTTCTGATGGCATCAGCATTGTCAGCCGTTTGGAATTTTTAACCAATAAAAGTCCCGACTATGCGGACTCTCAAATTGGTCAAACATGGGGGGGGTCTGATTACGGTAAACCTGCAAGCGGCAACGGCGGTGTGAATAATGTCACGCGTAGCAATCAAATCAATACCAATGTTAAAATTCGCGAATTGTTTTTAAAGGTGGAACAAGAGCTGGGGATTTTTCTTTTGGGACGAGCTCCTTATGAGTTCGGCTTGGGGATCACTCATAATGCCGGCGATGGTGCCTTTGATCACTGGTATGATACAAAGGATCTTCTGGCTTATAAGTTTTATATCGGAAACGTCAGCATCATGCCTATGTTGTCTCGCACATTCGACAAGTCTCCTGATAAGGGTCAGATGAACCAGGAAGAAACTTTAGAGATTTTGTATGATAACAAAGACGCGGGGGCCACAATCGGCATTTTGTTCGAGCGTAAGCATGCGGCCGCATCAGTTGTGGCCGATAATGTAAATGACGATTGGGCTTTGGCAATAAATAAAGGTGTTGCCCCAACGGCTCGAGGTGGCTTTAATTTTGAACGAACCACTTTTCTTTTGGGCCGCAAATGGGAAACTTTTGATTTTATGGTCGAGGCTGCCTTTGAAAAAGGTGAAACTGGATACGTGAACGCGGCTGGCGAAGAAATCGAAATGAATGCCTACGGAATTGCCACCGAATTTAATTACCAGGAAACAAATTCCAAGTGGCGTTATGGCCTGTTGATGGGTGTGGCTTCTGGAGACAATCCGGGCTCGACAAAGTTCGAAGGATTCCAGTTTGATCGTAACTATGATGTGGCCATGTTGCTTTTTAATCATCGATTAGGCCAAGCCGATTTTCTTCGTACAAACATCATCAAGAATCGCAATCTCGATGCGGGAAATAGTTTTGATGATGAAGCCATCAGTAATGCGAGTTATTTAAGTCTTCGCTTTGACTATGATTGGAAAGAAAAATGGAAGTGGGGCTCGCGACTGACCTATGCCCAATTAATGGATAAAATCGATTCAGCTAGTGACATGAAGAAAGATTTAGGTCTAGAGTTAGATCTGTCATTGACCTATAAGCCACGAGAGCGAGTGCAGTGGGTGAATGAAATCGGTATTCTGAGCCCTGGCAGTGCGTTTAAAAATGGTTCTGCTGGACTAGGTGCCGAAATGGCCTTTGGATTTGCATCAAAAGCCGCCATCAGCTTTTGAAGAACACCTTGGATACAGCTTAAGATTTGCAGCTAGGGAAGGCTTCTCGAAACGACATCAAGGATGGTGGTGAGCAGGGCCCGGAGAGAGCAATCTCTCCGGGTTTTTTTATTAGTATTGATTTTAGCTTTAGACTTTATAAAATCCTTCAAGAAAAAATTATGGATGGCCTTTGGGAACGCAGAACAGGTTCCATTTCCATGGAACCTGTGGAGGGCTAGTTTTTTATTACGGAATCAGAATGTCTAGGGCGCGCGAACCGTTGGCCGCTGGCCACGGATGATGCCGTTCTGACCACCTTGTTGAACAGGTTGTCGACTGGAGGCTCGACCTGGAGAAATTCCGGTGTTAGGCACCCAAGAAGTATTATTAGGGTGCAACGCCTGAGGCAGTGTCCCAGTGCCTGTGCCATTCGTTCCTAAATAATTTGTAATTTGCTGAGCCCCGGTTGAGTAGTTATTTAAAGTGGTTTGCGTGACGTTTCTAGCATAGTTCTGAGCGGCTTGAACTTCATCAAATGAAGGACTCCACGGCGCCAATGCATGAGCGTTTAAATACTGATTGAATGCGCGATCATACAATTGCTGATGAGTTGCTGGATTCATCATCGTCGCATTGTAGTTCAGTCCCGCTTGGCCGAATTGATTCGATGCATTTTGAAACTGGAGTTTCAAGTTGGGATCTGTCGTCCTATTGGCGGCGTCTCTTAACGCCAGCTGAGATTGGGCCTGTGTTCGATAAACATTAAGCAAGGCATTGGCCGCGGATTCACGAACCGATTTAAAACTGTCAGGCGTTGCCGATGCTAATTCGTGCAAGTAGTTGAGACCCACACCATTTCCACTAGCTACATCAAGAGTGGCAGATCGAATAAAGTAGGTATCGACAAATCTCTTCATAACGTCGTTCGCGGCGCCGACTTTTCGTCTTCTGTTATCAACTTCCTTCTTAATAGCGGCTTCTTCCGCACGAAGCTCTTGAAACTCTTTTTCTCGGGCGTTCAGAGCGGATTGAATTCGGTTTTTTTCTGTTTGAGTATTGGCACGCCTTAGTTCTCGCTTGAGATCTTTGATTTCTTGTCGTGTTTCTTGAACCTTTTCTCGAATTTCTCGCTGAGATGTTTCATCGATCTCAAAAGCCTCTTCATTAAATTCATCTTCTTTTTCGCTCATGAAGTCTGAAATGACGGATGCGGCACAAGAGGCTTTTTCATTCCGGTTGGGAAGCTCCATGTTGGCCCATTGAGTTCCGGCCAATGCTGTCATTAATTGTTGATTGCCGATAAGGGCTTGAGACCGCAAAGAGTCACGAGAAGTGCTGGTTCGAATATCTTTGGGTTCGATTCCACATGCCGTCTCTAAAACACTATAAAGGTCGTCTTGAAACTCCTCTTTAAAATCCGCGATAGAGATATCAGAGTCTTGGCCTGATCGAGTGGCGCTTTGACGGCGAGTTTCTTGGGATTCTGACCTTCCGGCTAGAAGGGATTTACGAATTTCGGCTTCGAGAACAGCAAAGGGTGCAGTCACCTTTTCACTCACAAGAACTTGCTTCTTACAGCCGATATCTCCGGTACAACCCTCTGGTGTGAAGATCGCGATTGTTTGGTTATCACTGTTTTTGGCGCCACTACCAGGAACTTCTGTTATGATCAGCTCTCCTTTTTGCCCATCATTTGCAACGAAATCCTCTTTGACGATGGTCTTTCGATCATTCGATGAAGAGTTCGTCGAACCACTTGATGAAGAAGTTGTAGCAGCGCTTGTCGAAGGAGCTGTAGTAGGCTTCGCTTCGTTTTCGGCACTTTTCTTGTCATCTGTTGTACTCGCGGGCAATCTAAGCCCGTAAGCCATTTCAGGATGGGCCCACGCGGGCATCCCGATAGCCACAAAGACTGTGGCCACAATAATGTGTTTTTTCATAAATCCTCCTTTTTAAAAGAGCACTCCAGCTCTCACTAAAGGGAAAAGCGAGGCCTAGGCCAAAATGCCATCTATGTTGGAGCTTACTAACTACTTAAAATTATAGGATTTCACGGTATTCTCATCTTGAAACAATTTGAATACAGTCGTCAAAAAGTTAGCGCCCCATTTTGAGAAGGTTCAAAACTTGCGTGATTTCAAAGAGTTCCTAGTGTAGTCCCTTAAGATCCCTATGGCCGTGTTTGAGTTTAAAACTTCTTTAATTCCGTCTCATATTGACCCAGTTCATTGGAAGGATTGGCATTGGCAACTTCGTGCTAGTCTTCAATCGGCTTCAGATTTTGAAAAAATATTTGAACTGACTGAAGACGAAAAGGCTCTTTTCTTCGATGAACAGGCCCCGTTTAATATCCGCTGCACTCCTTATTATGCGGCTTTGGCGGGTCAGCATCCTGAAGATCCGCTACGAAAAATTTTGATGCCCCATTCGCTTGAAAAAGTGCCAGGCCTTCAACAAATGGCGGACCCCTTAGGCGAAATCCAAAATAATCCCGCACCCCATATTATCCATCGGTACTCAGATCGCTGTTTATTTCTTATTACGGATATGTGCAGCGTGTATTGTCGCTTTTGTACGCGAAAGCATTTCACAGGCAAAGAGCGGGCTTTTTTAAAATCTACAGAACTGGAACAAGCCCTTCACTATATTAAAACCCACCCTGGCATAAGGGAAGTCATCCTTTCAGGCGGTGATCCTTTGACTGTCTCGGATGGCCAGCTGGAAAAGGTGCTTTTTTCCTTAAGGCAAATCGAACATATAGAAATCATCCGCGTGGGAACTCGCATGCCAGTCGTCTGCCCTCAACGCATAACGGATGATTTGGTGAAATTACTACGTTCATATAAACCGGTTTTTGTGATGTCTCATTTCAATCATCCTCGTGAGCTCACAGCGGAATCCGCAGAGGCTTTAGAAAAATTAGTCGATCACGGAGTTCCCGTTTTCAACCAGATGGTTTTATTAAATGGAGTCAACAATCACGAAACCATCGTGCAGGCCCTATCGAGACGACTCCTTTATCTCCGAGTAAAACCCTACTATATGTTCCAGTGCGATCCGTCCCAGGGCACGGATCATTTACGAACCTCCATAGAAAATTCCCTCGAGATACAAAAAAAACTCTGGGGCCACTTAAGCGGATTAGCGATGCCGCAATACTCAATTGATATTCCCAACGGCGGAGGCAAAGCCTACAAAGTCCCAGATTTTGAAATAGGCCAAGACGAACAAACTCGAAAATTCAAAGGCTGGGACGGAGTAGAGGCCAACTACATCAGCCCCCCCAAAGAAAAAATCAAAAGGCCCCTAGACTGGGAACTCTACCTAGAAGAATGGCTCCGCATCCAAAACTCGAAAGCTTAGACCCGATATATGATTAGGTATGCGTATCAACAATTTTAAATAAGCAGCCGGTAGGGATCTTCTAAAAATCCAGACACGGGCTCGTGCCCTCGCAGTAGTCCCCACGCCTTTGGCGCGGGGATCGCGTCACGCTCTGCTGAGTTCTGGATTTTTAGAAGATCCCTATCAGCCCTCGTTTTTAAGAACAAAAAGCGAGATGGGAAAAGTTTAAGACGGGCTTTTAATAAAAGATACTAAAGTTAAGAACCTGAAGCTCCAAGCGAGTATCCTCATCCCCACGTTTCCAAATCCGGAAATAAGGTTTGAAGTTAATCTTACCCCAAACTTCGTAACGCATTCCTACACCTGCTAGCATCGAGAATGAACTTTCAAATTCGCTAGGCTCTGTGTTGTTTCCCTCATCATAAGCGGGATAGAGTCCTAATCCACCCTGAACAAAGAAACCTTCCCGAATAGGCCGATTGAAATTATAAGTGATGATTCCCATGATGGCCGGAAGAGTTTTTGTATCGCCTCCATCAGGGAAGGCCAAGACTCCACCTTCACCGCCGAACTGAAGGCCATCTTGGTAATGATAGTGGTAGCCACCATAAATATTGATATCCGTATTTTTTTCTTCGTACTTGTAAGATTCATATTGAATTCGAGATAAGCTGAGTTCAGCTTCATGGCGAGTGCTGGAAGCAAAAGAAGTGGCGACTCTTTTAATTTGAGCCTGGGCTGAAAGCCACGGTCCCGACAATAGGGCTAAAAGAATAGAAAAAACAAAAGTATTGGTGAATGCCACGAAGTTCCTCCCTGTCTATAGAATGTTAGAAATTACGATAGCGGGGCCTTGGGGAAAGATTCAACAACAAATCAGGCAAAATACAAAATAAGGCCCCTGCGCAAAAATCTAGAACTCAAAACCGACTACGGCGGTAAAATACTCGAAGCCAGCCGGAGCCTCATCATCGAACCAGTTGTAAACAAGAAGTCTTTCAAGGCCCAATTTCACATTTGGAGCGAAGTAATATTGAGCGCCAATTCTCATGCTGGGGCCGATAAGGGTTTTGTCGTCCTTATTTCCCCTAACAGGATAGTCGCTTAACATGGTAAGTCCGAAGCCAGGGGCAATGTAAGCGTCGATTTTTGTATTCTGAATAACGTGGACTTTACCCATGGCTCCTAAGGATAGCGTTTGATAAATCCCTTCATCGTCTTTTTCTGTTTGTAAGAAAAGATATCCACCCCAGCCCACTTGATCCGCCGTATTTTTCTCGAAAGTAGCCCCCAAATTGACAGCACTTCGGTTGAAGCCCAAATTGACATTGATTTCCTGCCCACTGCTAGCGGCCGGATATCGTCGAGTTGTTTGAGAGAAGGCGAAGGCAGATGCCAAAAAAGTGATGATCAAAACGGTCAGCTTCATAAAGGTGCTCCTTGTTGTCGTAATTGGAAGGTTTGTTAAATTCTTTCCAATCTGGCGTATTTGACAACAAATTTCTTTATAGTTTGATCAGAAAAAAGCACGCTGACTTTTGTTTGATCCCCGCTGCCCTCGACAGAAAAGACCGTTCCCATTCCGAAGGTGGGATGCTTGACGCGTTGACCTTTGTTAAACTCACTGGAGAATCCATTCGAGGACTCTTCGGCATACTCCGGGAATCTTTGATCAAACTCATCTCGGTATTTCGGTTTTGAGCCATAACCCGTACTTCCATGTTGGGGTGCTGTTCCATACGCTGAACGGTTAGCAAAGCTTGGCATTCGCGGCGCGGTGCTCTTAAATTGCACTAGATCTTGTGGAATCTCTTTTAAAAACCGAGAAGGTGGGTTCATTTGCTCTTGTCCCCAGACCCGGCGATTGCGGGCGTAGGTTAGCCATAGCTTTTGGCGAGCCCGAGTCATTCCTACATAGGCCAAACGCCTTTCTTCTTCCAAGTCATCTGAATTCAAATTCGTGGGATCAACACGGCTTGGAAAAAGGTTCTCTTCAAGGCCCACAATAAAGACATAAGGGTATTCAAGGCCCTTTGAGATATGCAAAGTCATTAATGTTACAGAGTTCATCTGTTCCTTCAAGGCATCTTGATCAGAGACAAGGGCCATTTCCTCTAGAAAGGATTGAAGAGAAGCTTCTTCGCCACGCTCCTGTTCAAACTGAGCGATGGCATTCTCTAGCTCTTCCAAGTTTTCAAGACGGGCTGCGGATTCAACGGTGTCTTCTTTTTTAAGAGCTTCCACATAGCCGGTCCTCTCAAGGACAAGGGGGTAAAATTCGGAAAGGGGAAAGTGCAAAGCATCTTCTTGGATTTGCACGATCAGGTCGTAAAAACGTCGCAGCTTAGATGTCGTTCCCGCATGAAATATCTTTTTATTCACCACCTGGGGAATAGCTTCCAGCAATGTCAATTTGTTCGCGGTGGCGAAATCCTCTAACTGTTCAACAGTTGTTTTTCCAATCCCACGAGTGGGGACATTGATGATGCGCTTAAGGGCTACGTCATCAGCCGGATTAAGACTCAACTTCATGTAGGACAGCAAGTCTTTGATTTCCATACGCTCGAAGAAGCGCATACCTCCGACAATTTTGTAAGGGATACTGTGCGTTCGCAGTTGTTCTTCCAGGACTCGAGATTGGGCATTGGTGCGGTAGAAGATGGCATAATCGTGGTAATCGCCCTCGGCTTCGTTGATCCGGCTTTGAATGGTTTTAACTACGAAGCGAGCCTCGTCATATTCATTTTTTTCTTCAACAACCTGAATCATGTCGCCATCGGGATTGGAAGTGAAAAGAGTTTTATCTTTCCGTTGGGAATTGTTTTTGATCAAGTGCGTGGCAGCGGTGACAATAGTCTTAGTCGAGCGATAATTCTCCTCTAACTTGACCACTTTGGCTTCTGGGAAATCCTTTTCAAAATCCAGAATGTTTCGAATGTCCGCTCCCCGCCAACTATAAATAGATTGATCCTCGTCTCCCACCACACAAAGATTTCGGTGCTTTTCGGCTAGGGTTTTCACGAGCAGGTATTGAATATGGTTTGTGTCTTGGTACTCATCCACCATGATAAAGCGGAAATGGTTTTGAAGTTCTTCCAAAACGGCGGGATACATCTGCAAAAGTTCGTACATCTTAAGCAAGAGATCATCGAAATCTAGTGCGTTATTCTTTTTCATCTCCTCTTCATACCGTGTGTAAACCTCGAGGCTTTTGGGATCCATAAGGCTGGTTCCTGTCGCTTGACGGACTTTTTCAGGGGTCAGTCCTAGCATTTTGGCATTTGAGATACGGTATTGAAAATTCTTAGCCGGATGAATTTTATCGTTCACGTTTAAGGCAGCCATTACTTTTTTAATTTGGCTGAGCTGATCAGAGGGATCGAAAATAGAGAAGTGAGGCCTATAATCCAACAGCGTGATATGGCGCTTTAAAACCCGCACACAAAAACTATGAAAAGTGCTGATCCATAATTGGGCCCGAATCGGGGCGCCCATCTGAGAAAGCAAATGATAAATTCGACTTTCCATTTCGCGAGCGGCTTTATTTGTAAAAGTCACACATAGAATTTCTTCAGGTGCCGCTAAACCCGAGGCGATAATATTGGCCATTCGATGGGTGAGAACTCGGGTTTTTCCAGAGCCAGCTCCCGCCAAAATTAAAAGAGGGCCTTGTGGAGTCGTGACGGCTTCTTTTTGGGCGGGATTAAGATCTTTTGTAATGATTTCCAGATCGTTCATGAATTGTGCAAGCTAACGAAATACTTGAGAAATAGGCAACCAAAAGGTACATTGACGCACCGCTAAGTTAAGCTGGGGGAGATCCATTGATTTTGCAGGACCTGACAAACAATTTGAAATTCCTCATCCTGAGTTTTGGGATGCTACTTTGCGCGGGATGCCAGAATCCCTCTGATAAATGGCGTCCCGAAGTTCCCTTCAGAACACAAATTCTTGTCTCTCACTCGGAAGGCTCTGAACTCCGAGAAGTGGAACTAGAAGGGGTCCGAGATCGCAAAACCCTAAAAGGCGAGATTGTTCAGTTCCTGTATGCACCAGGAGAGACGGGCCAACGAGTGAAGGGTGTTGCTCCGGTCGCTCGCTTTGTGGAGGATTCAAGAGGTGTTTTCATTCCTGCTGACAGCGTCAGTCTTCAAATGACCACTCTTTATTATCACCTGCAAGAGATGCGGAAATTGGAATTGAAGGCCCATTCAAAAGCCTTGATTTCCTGGCCACGAAAAGTGGGTATTCGAGTGGAATCCACCAGCCCTAAATTGAAATTCAACAACGCTTTTTACAATAGCAAATATGATATGTTATTTTTTGTTCCCTACAATGGCCCTGATACTCCAGTGGCGCTCAATGGCGGGGTGATCGCTCATGAGCTCTTTCATGCTTACTTCGCCGAAGTTGTTTCAAAATTGAATGAAATCGTAGGAGCGGAAAAGCCCAGGAATTCATCAGACAAGAGCACTCGAGAAGAAGATGCTTATGATCAACTGTATATTGAGTACATTCTAAAATCTCTAAACGAGGGACTGGCAGATTTATGGGGTTGGCTCTATACGGGTGATGCTGACTTTATCATGGCCTCATTGCCTAATTTCGGTCATGGTCGTAGCCTGCAGCAGCCAGCCCAACATAAACAAAAATTAAAAACTAAAAGCCAAATTGAAAATACGATCTCTACTTTCTCAATGTATCCATTGTGTCGTGATAATCCTTCGCAATGCACGACTGAGGATTCCTATGTCAATGGCTCAATCCTGGCGCGAACTTTACGGGCATTCGCTTTGACCTATAAGTCTCAGCATAAAGTGGCATCTGAGGACCTACAGTTAGAAATGGCCCAACGGATTTTTCAATTGCTGAAGGCTTTGCGGAGAAATCTTGAAAACGGGACTCTGGATTTAGAATCCACCGTTGTTCTTTGGTCGCAATTGTTCGACAAGCTCAGTTTATCTGAGTGTGATATTTTAAAAGACGTTCTATCAACGTCAGAAGAGTCGAAAAAGATATGCGCACCTTAGGTCTTTTGCTTCTGTTTTTAAGCATAAGCGCTGAAGCCAAAATCTTGATATGGCCTTATAATCCCAGCCTCCGACTAGAGCGCCACGAAAATCAAAATTTGAAATTTTATAATGGCTACTTTCATGGTGTCGGCTTTCTGGTAGAGAGATGGTACGGTAGTCTTGAGTCAGAAAACTATCAGAGCCGCACTTCAGATGGAAATGTCTCGATCAAGCGAGATTATCAAGACCTGAAATTATGGGGTGGCTATAGCTTATTTCAATTTCCGTCGTGGCATTTCTTGGGACTGGCTGGACTGGGGCTGTATAAAGAGCAGATTGAAACAAAAGTCGGCTCGGTAGAAGACTTATCTACGAGTGACCAAAAAACTCTTTTTGGTTTAGGGGCTGAACTTCTTTATAGCTCGAAGTCAGCCATTTCATTTGGCATCGGAGCCCGGTTTTACTGGGGAGAGGATTTAGACCCCTACCCTCAACCGGGATTGTATTTGAAACTGGGCTTGCAGTTTTAGTGAATTTCTTTGACGAAGCCTTTTTGGCCTGAATTATCGGCGGTGAACTTTTCATTGGCACGCTTAGCCTCTTCAAGAGTGGCGTAAGTCCCGATGTTCACACGGTACCAGGTCTTACCCTCTACCACTCCAGGAATGTAGAACGCGTTGTAACCCTGATTTTTAAGGCGAGTGGCGCGGCCTTTAGCTTCTGCTTCTTTTAAATAAGAACCAACTTGGACTGTGTACTTTCCAACATTTTCTTGAGCGGCATTCTTCGGAAGGGTTGTAGGCACTTTATGTTCAGATTTTTGAATTTTATTAGCTTCCGTGGTCGCAATTTTTCGGCTATCTCCACTTCGGCTTTCAATAGCGGCTTGGGCGGCGGCGAGTGCGGCATCATTCATCTCATCAAACTCTTCGGCCTTTTCTACCAAAAGATCCCCTTCAATCGGAGGAACAGCTTGAGAATGCCCCTGCTTTGCCAGCTGAACTGTGTCATCTGTTTCAAACTCTTCTTTTAATTTTGCGATTTCTTCGTCGGTCAGCTTGTCAATGTCATCATGGGCACTGGCCACTTCCCGCTTTTCGATCATATGATTTTCAGAGGGTTCCAATTGGGAGAGCTTATACTGACGATCACTGTACTCTTTCCCGACCAAAGTTCCGATGGCAAACGACAAAAGCGAGATAAAAAACACAAGCCCCAGTTTTATGATTGTTTCTGCATGTCCTGAGCTTTTGGGCGCCTTTGCTGACATTTTTTCTGCCATGTTAATTCCTTTTGCGATAGTCTACTAATCTATGGTACCCGCTCTCTCAAAAAATGGTCAAATAAATTGGACTGAAGTCCTCAAAAAGGCTCTGCAAGCGGTTCGCGCGGGTCGAGAACTTTTATTGAATTATTACGGCGACCTCAAAAATATCGAGACTAAAGCCCAAGCCGGATTGGTGTCAGAAGCGGACCGAGAATCCGAGAAGCTTATAAAGAGTTATTTATCCAAGATCCACGAAGGCTGGGAGTTCCTAGGCGAAGAGGAAAGCTTTTTAAAAGGACAGAAAGACCTTCGTCGAGGAACAAAGCCCTGCTGGATACTGGACCCCTTGGATGGAACCACAAATTACATTCATCAGTTTCCTGTCTTTTGTATCAGCTTAGGCTTTGAGATGGGAGGGGAACTGAAATTAGGGATTATCGACGTTCCACTTTTAGGAGAAACCTTCACGGCCGTGAGAGGTCAAGGGGCTCGACTCAATGGAAGGCTTATTCAGGTCAGTCAGACAGACAGCCTAGAAAAGGCTCTTTTGGCCACCGGCTTTTATGCGGATAATAAGCCCGCCTTGGAAGAGCAATTAAAGGTATTTTCATTATTAGTCGAGCAAACAAGAGGCGTCCGCCGAGCAGGAGCCGCCGCTTATGATCTATGCATGGTAGCGAAGGGAACTTTTGACGGCTTTTGGGAAGCGAACCTGAAACCTTGGGACGTGGCGGCGGGCCAAATCCTTGTTGAAGAAGCCGGCGGTGTAGTCGTCAACAAGAAGGGGGAGCCGCATTCTCCCTACGATGATTACATCATTGCTTCTAATAAAAGCCTCGCTCGCTCGCTTCAAGAATCTATTCTCAATGTAGCACAAAGAACCACTTAAGTACTTGGCTCCCACAAAAATTCTCCAATGTCGTGCCTCTCAATATTCTAATCATGTAGCCGGTTGAGTTTCTCAGAATCCCAACTGGCCCCGTACAAGGGAAAAGAAAGCATGATGTTGGAGAATAAGTGAGAACCCCGGGCCGTTTGGCGAGTCAGTCAAAATGATGACACTGAAAAGCGAAGCCCGCCCACAAGTTGACGCTAAAGAGGCGGCAACGAATCGCTAAACGACATTATGTGAGTCCCCTGCGCGGATGCCCCTACAAAAGCCCTGTTGGCATTTTGGTTGCTTAGTTTCTTGGTGAATACGTGTTTTTTATGGGAGGGTCTTGTGGCCGAGGAAAAAGCAGCAGCCGAAAGTCTAGCAGCAGCCGCACCAGGTGGAGGGCAGAAGCCGATGCTCTTCATCATACTGGCAGTCGTCAACATGATCGTTGTTGTGACTGTTGGAGTCTTACTTTATCTGGGCAAGAAAAAAGAATCCGCTCGTCCGACCGTTGATAACGTGATCGCGGGTGAGCATGCCACAGCTGAACGAGAAGCTAACGAAAAGAAGTCATTTCTTGGGAAGGTGATTCCTTTGGAAACATTTATCGTCAATTTAGCGGGCTCCAAAGGGCGACGAGTGGCCAAGGTGAATATGGAACTTGAGCTTAATGACACCGAATCAGAAGGTCGAGTCGCGGCCGAAATCGAACAGCGCAAAGCACAGATCCGCGATATCATTATTATTATACTTTCCTCAAAAACCTATGAGCAGGTCGATAAACCCGAAGGAAAAGATGATTTGCGAATTGAGATTAAAGACAGAATCAACTCTTTCCTGACGACAGGGAAGATCGCCAACGTTTACTTCACGGAATTTATCTATAACTAGGAGTTAGGAAATGAATCAGGTCCTTTCTCAAAGCGAAGTTGATGCCCTCCTGGCCGCGGTTTCAGATGGTGAAGTTCAAACCTCTGAAACTGGTGGTGCGGGTGGTGGTTCCGGCTCTGTTGGTGGGGTCAAAGTAGATGACAAAAAAGTCGTTGCCTATGATCTTACAAGCCAGGATCGGATCATTCGGGGCCGCCTTCCTCAGTTGGAAGTCATCTATGAAAAATTCATGCGGGCTTTTCGAGTTTCTTTATCGTCAGCTCTTCGTAAAATAGCCTCGATTTCACTGACGAGTACGGAGTTTCTGAAATTTGGAGAGTTTATCAACACTCTTCCGATGCCCACTTGTATGTCGGTTCTACGCTTTGGTAATTTGCGCGGTTCCGCCTTAATGGTGATCGAGTCTAAACTGGCTTATGCTTTGGTGGACAGTTTCTTCGGTGGAGCGGAAAGACCTTTTACCAAAATTGATGGCAAGGAATTCACGCCCATTGAATTGTCCATCGTTCGTAAGGTCGTGGAATTGGCTATTGGAGATTTAGAACAAGCCTGGGCCTCGGTAGAAAAAATTGGCTGCTCCTTTGTGCGAACAGAGCAAAATCCTCAGTTCGTAGGTATCGTGCCGCCGACAGATGTAGTGATCGCTTCGACCTTCGATGTGGAATTGGAAAATGCCACAGGAACAATTTCGATGGTAGTCCCTTATGCGACCATCGAGCCTATCAAACAAAAGCTGTCGTCTGGCTTTCAAGTGGAGTCGGATCAAACGGATAAAAAATTATGGACTTCGATTATTAAAGAGCAACTTATGGACACCTCCGTGGAAATTAAGGTCAATCTGGGCGAAACCGAGATCCGCCTAAGTGACCTTATGGAACTTAAGACAGGAGACGTTATTCCCCTCACTCAAGATGCCACAGGGGAATTGGACATCCAAATTGAGAAGGTTAAAAAGTTTAAAGGTTATTACGGAAATCACCATGGGACGGTGGCCGTGCAAATCACTCGTCCCATCGAGAAATAGGCGGAGGAATCATGTCAGACGATTCATTGGACAACTTAGCAGAAAAATTGGCAGAAGAGGCCTCTGCTGACCAAAAGGCTGATGAACAATCAAATAGTGGAGGCGGGGACTCTGGCTCTTCTAAACCCAACGATCGCAACTTGGAATTGATATTGGATATCCCGTTGCGGGTAACTGTAGAGCTGGGTCGCACGAAAATGCCCGTCAGTGAGCTTCTGAACCTCACTCAAGGTAGCGTCGTGGAGCTGAGCAAGCTAGCCGGTGAACCGATGGAAGTTTTAGTGAACGACAAGTTGATCGCAAAGGGCGAGGCCGTTGTCGTCAACGAAAAGTTTGGTGTGCGTTTGACGGACATTATTTCTCCATCCGAACGAGTCGAGTCACTGAAGTAAAACGCGGATCAATGGGGAGGGGAATCGTGATGAAATTTTTATTGGCATTATTGATCACAGTATCGGCCGCCACTGTTTTTTCGTCTGAAACAATGGCCGAAAGTGAAATGGTGCCATTGAGCACACAAGCTCCCGCCGCCAGTGAAGAAGAAAGCATTCCTGTCAATATAGGCGCTGTCAAAAAAGCCTCTACGCCGGAATCTTCAATGGGACGTCTTGTTTGGGTTATGGGTGTGATGATTCTTGTAGCGGGTGGAGCCTACTTTTTTGCAAGAAAATATGGTCGGCCCGGACAAAGTCAACAAACTCAAATAAAGATTTTAACTCAATACTATGTGGGTCCTAAAAAAAGTCTGGCAATCGTACGGGTTGCGGGTGAGTCCATGCTGGTGGGGATTACGGATCATTCCATTAACCTGATTAAATCCCTGTCTCTTCTAGATGAAGAAGTTCCTGAGGCGACGCCAGCCCAGTTTGAAAAAGTTATGCAGGACCAGGACAAAGTCCAGCAATTGAGCGGCGAAGAGTTTTCCATTCGCCACATTAAAGATGTCGTGAGTCTTAAGCTAAAGGGCATGAGGAACGACCTGTGAAAAAAATATTCTGGATAGTGATTCTAGTTTTCGGTTTTTTCGGAATGACGACTTATGCACAAGTGACACTACCTACAGTCAACTTAGGGTTTAAGACCACCGAAAATCCTAATGAAATTGTCAGCGCGATTCGTCTTATTCTTATTTTGACTGTTCTGACGCTGGCGCCGGCGATTCTTATCATGATGACAAGCTTTACCCGCATCATGATTGTCTTTTCTTTCCTTAGGCAGGCTGTTGGTGTGCCGCAATTGCCTCCTAATCAGATTTTGATAGGGCTCAGTTTATTTTTAACACTCTTTATTATGGGCCCAGCGTTCAAAGAGGTAAATGAAAAGGGGCTTCAGCCGTTCCTGGCAGGTCAGCTTAACCAGGAGCAGGCGATGACAACCTCTTTGGTTCCATTGCGGAAATTCATGTTTGATCAAACCCGAGAATCCGATTTATCACTGTTCGTTCGCATGGCCAAGTTGGACAATCCTAAAACGCGAGCAGATGTTCCTACGATGGTTTTGATTCCCTCCTTTATTCTTTCTGAATTAAAAACTGCTTTTCAAATCGGTTTTATCATTTTTCTTCCGTTCCTTGTGATTGATGTCATCTCGTCCAGCGTTTTGATGGCGATGGGGATGATGATGTTACCGCCGGTGGTGATCTCGCTACCTCTTAAAATTATGCTTTTTGTCCTTGTGGACGGGTGGGGTCTTATCGTTGGGTCGATGGTGAAAAGTTTTGGGTGAGGTGACTAATGAATGAAGATTTGGTCCTAAAGTTGGGACAGGAAGCCATGAAGACCACTGCCATGTTGGCCTTTCCGCTTTTGATCAGCACTCTGGTGGTGGGGTTAAGCGTTTCCGTTTTTCAAGCTCTGACCCAAATCAATGAGGCAACGCTGACCTTTGTTCCCAAGATGCTTGTGATTGCTTTGATTATTTTTTTGGCGGGACCTTGGATGTTGGATGTGATCGTACAGTACGCCACAGGGCTGTTTGAAAGTCTGCCAGTGCTGATCAGGGAATAGGGAATTTATGCCTTTTGGACAAGTATTAAACGAAACTCAAATCATTATCTTTGGCTTGATCTGGCTAAGAATGCTGAGTTTTGTAATTTCATCGGCCTTCTTGGGATCACCCTCGGTGAGTCTTCCGGTTAAGATACTGTTTTCAGTTGTCCTGGCCTTTATCGTCTTTCCGATTGCCTCCTTGGCGGTTCAAGAAAGTCGCGAGCTGACACAGCAACTACCATTATTTGCCCTTCGTGAAGTGATAGTTGGGCTTATTTTGGGCTTGATGACCCGATTATTCTTCTTTGCTTTATCCATGGCTGGTGAATTGATTTCCATTTCTTTAGGTTTGGGATCGGCTCAGGTTTATAATCCTTTCGTGGGGCAAAGTGGACAGGTGGTCGAACAGTATTTTTCTTTATTGGGAATGGTGGTCTTTCTGGCCATCAATGGCCATCATCTTTTTGTCCAGGCCTTGGTGCAGTCCTTTGATATGATTTCTTTGGCCAGGCTTTCAATAGAATTCGGCGGTTTGGCTGAAGTGACCGAAAAGTTTCAAAGTATTTTTGTCATAATGGTAAAAATGGCGGCACCTGTTGTTTGTACAATATTTATCGTCAACATTGCCATGGCGATCATTGGTCGCGCAGTTCCCCAGCTAAACGTTCTTGTGACGTCTTTTCCAGTGACCATCATAATCGGAATCACCGTTCTCTTGATTTCATTACCATTATTGGCCTTCGAAATGAATATGTTGTTGGAAGTGACTTCGGATCAACTTTTTAAGCTTATGAGGTCTCTTTAATGGCTGAATCCGACCAGGGTGAACGCACAGAACAGGCGACGGATGCGAAGCGGGAAGAGTTCCGTAAGCGTGGGCAAGTTGCCCATAGCAAGGAATTCGCTTCTGCAGTTTTCTTTCTAGCTGCTGCCGGTACGATCTATATGATCGGGCGCTATTCCTTTCAACACATATATGAAGTTTTCAATATCGCTTTCGGCCCCAAAATGGTGGAGATCATCCGAAGTCAGAATAACTTCGAAGTGATGAAGTTGGCGGCCTTGAAGACCGGAATCATAGTGGCTCCAATCTTGTTGGGTATTGCGGTCTTGGGATTTCTTTCATCAATTTTGCAAACAGGTTTTTTGAACGTGGAAAATGCGTTGACCCCTGATTTTAACAAGATCAATCCAACCTCGGGCTTCAAACGTATTTTCAGTTTAAGAGCCGTTGTTGAAGGGGTAAAGTCCTTTCTAAAGATGGTGTTGATCGGCTTAATCGTCTATCTGATTTTAAAGTCAGAAGTTCACAATATTCCATATCTCGTTGGATACTCCCTGGAGCAATTAATGGAGTACATGGGCTATCTTTCCGTGAAGCTGTTTTTTGTTGTGGGAATGGTGATGGCGGGTTTAGCCGGACTGGATTACTTGTATCAGCGCTGGGATTTAGAAAAGAAAATGATGATGACAAAGCAAGAAATCAAAGAGGAAACCAAGCAACGAGAAGGGGATCCCATGATTAAAGCGCGGATCCGGAAGATTCAGCGCGAGATGGCCCAGCGTCGTATGCTAGAAGGAATCCCCAAGGCCGACGTCATCATAACAAATCCAACTCATATAGCGGTGGTACTTAAATACACTGAAAACTTACCCGCCCCTCAATTAGTGGCCAAGGGAGCCGACTTTCTAGCGGAAAAAATTAAACAGATTGCCAGGGAAAACAATATTCCAATAGTGGAAAATAAACCTCTTGCCCGAACTATTTATAAAACCATGAAGCTTGGGCAGGTCATCCCGCGAGAATTATTTGTCGCAGTGGCTGAAGTCTTATCATACGTCTACAAACTTAAGAGAAAGGTGCGACGTTAATGGAACAGCTTTTTCAATTCATTAAAAGATTTGAGAAGTTCACCAAAAATACGGACCTATTTATTGCCGTCGGCATGTTAGCTATTTTATCGGTAATGGTCATCCCATTGCCGCCGTTGATGTTGGATTTGACGCTTACGTTTTCATTGGCTTTGGGGATTCTGATTCTATTGGTTTCAATTTACACGAAGCGGGTTCTCGATTTCACGTCCTTTCCATCTTTACTTTTGATCACCACATTGTTTCGGCTGAGTTTGAATGTGGCCACCACCAGACAGATTTTATCTCATGGCCATGAGGGCGAAGCCGCTGCTGGACAAGTGATTAAAGCTTTCGGAAACTTCGTTGTTGGCAATAATTATGTGATTGGATTTATTGTCTTTGTCATCTTGATTATCATTAACTTTATCGTTATCACCAAAGGTTCGGGCCGCGTGGCCGAAGTGGCGGCTCGCTTCACTTTGGATGCGTTGCCTGGTAAACAAATGGCAATTGATGCAGATCTAAACTCAGGTTTGATCAATGAAGATCAGGCTCGAAAGCGGCGCCGTGAAATTGAAAAAGAAGCCGATTTTTATGGATCCATGGATGGTGCCAGTAAATTTGTTCGCGGTGATGCCATTGCAGGTATCATTATTATGATGATCAATGTCATCGGCGGGCTTCTTATTGGGGTCATTCAAAAAGGATTGGACTTCGGAACAGCCGCCAAGTTTTATACAATGTTGACAATCGGTGACGGTTTGATTTCTCAAATTCCAGCTCTAATCATTTCAACTGCTGCCGGTATCATCGTCACCCGCAGCTCTTCAAATGATGAAAACATGGGGGCTGAGGTGACAAGCCAGCTCTTTCTGTCATCGAAAGCCGTTTATGTTTCAGCCGGCGTGCTTGGAACTTTAGGCCTTGGTCCGGGGCTACCTACACTTCCATTTTTCACATTGGCTCTTTTTCTGGTGGGAATTGCTTGGACACTCGATCGGTATAAGCAAGAGCAAGAAGAGGTTGAAAGACGAAAATCCGAACAAGCCGCCTTGGGGCCCAGGAAAGAAAATATTGAAAGTATGTTGCCCCTGGATATGGTCGAGCTTGAAGTGGGTTATGGATTGATCAATGTTGTTGAATCGGAAAAAAGTGGTGATCTTCTAGAGCGCATTGTCAGTATTCGAAAGCAATTTGCACTGGATCTTGGAATTATCGTTCCATCCATTCATATCCGGGACAACCTTCAGTTGGCCCCCGGCGAATACCGACTTTTGATTAAAGGTAACCGAGTTGGTGGCGGCACTTTACGTCCTGACTGTTTACTGGCGATGGATCCCGGAAATACAACATCACAAATTGAAGGAATTCCTACCAAAGAGCCCGCATTTGGGTTGGATGCACTTTGGATCTCTCCTTCTCGTAAGGACGAGGCAGAATTGGCTGGCTTTACAGTGGTGGACTTGCCTACGGTTATGGCGACTCACTTGACCGAGATTATTCGAAATCACGCTCATGAACTTTTGGGGCGTCAGGAAGTTTCTCAGTTAGTCGACAATTTCAAAAAATCTCATCCCAAAGTGGTGGAAGAACTTATCCCCGATTTGCTTTCATTGGGCTCTGTTGTTCGTGTGCTGCAAAATATGTTACGCGAACATATCTCAATCCGCGATATGCTTACGATTTTTGAGACTTTGGCTGATGAGGCGACTAAGACCAAAGACATTGACGTTCTAACGGAATCAGTGCGAAAGAATCTCGCCCGTTCTATTACAGCGAAATATAGTATTGAGGGGGAGATTCCGGTGATGACGTTGTCGCCTGGTCTGGAAGAGATCGTCGCCAATTCTTTGCTCCAAACTGAGCAAGGGGTGCAGTTGGTGATGGATCCCAGTACGGCTCACCAATTGATTAACGAGGTTGCCACAGCCGTCGAGAGCCATCCTGAAATCGCGGGTCAACCGATTCTGTTGACCAGTCCGACGGCACGCCGGCATTTATCAAAGCTTATTACGCGATTTATTCCGCAGCTCATTGTTCTGTCTCATAGTGAGCTGTCAAGCAATGCTCATGTTAAATCAGTGGCCACCGTGGAGTTGAAGTATGCAGGTTAAAAAGTTTGAAGCCCGCACAATGAAAGAGGCCTTGGAGCTGGTCAAAAAGGAGTTGGGCCCTGACGCGGTCATCTTATCCGCTCGCGATAACAAAAGAGGCTTTGGGATCGCGGGTGAAGGAAGCGTTGAAATTACCGCCGCCATTTCGGAAGTGACCTTGCGAAAAAAGCAATTCGTAGAATCAAAACTTCCCGAGCGAGATAAGCAGAAGTTCCAATCCATACCGGCTCGAAAGCAAAAAGAATTAATCGAAAAAGTGGTAGCTAACCATATAGACCGAACGCGGCCACGTCCTGTCACGGCTCAACGTTATATTGATATTGATAGCGATCTGCAGGCTAATTCGCTGGCTCACAACGGTGGTTACACACAACAAGAAATAGCCACCGCCATGGCGGCTAACACGAAAAATCAAGCCATTACGGCTAGTCCGCAACTTCCACCGTCTGAAGAGTTTCACCATCTCAAAAGTGAAATTCAGGCGCTTCGTGAAATGTTAAATAAATTTCAATCGATGCCACAGGTTATGACCGAGAAATCTCAGTTTAAATCGGCTGAGTTTCAAAATATGTATATTCGTCTTTGTGACGAAGGCATGAACCCGCTGGACGCACAGAGTTTCGTCCTTAAGGCACAAGAGGCCCTTCCTGTTTCTCGATACCGCGATAAGAGCACGATTGAGGGCTGGGTGGCCCGTGCCATCATGGATAGCAGTTTAATTTCAGAAAATGGGATGGATAAGAAAATCCATGTTTTCTGGGGACCTCCAGGTGTTGGAAAGACCACGACCATCGTGAAGATGGCCGCCCAGATGATGAAGAACTTCCATAAGAAAATTGCACTGGTCACTATGGACACCTTGAAAGTGGGAGCAACGGATCAGCTTAAAATATGTGCGCAAATCCTCAACGCGCCCTTCGCGGTGCTTCGCTCGTCTTCGGATTGGAGTGAGATCCTGCGATACCTGGATTCCGTGGACTATGTTTTTGTCGACACGCCCGGGCCTGCCATTCAGTTGCGGCGTGAGGCCGAGTATTGTCAGGAAATCATAGGGAGAAAACAAACAAATCAGAGGCATCACCTAGTTCTATCGGCAGCCTACCCAAAAGACAAACTTCAGGACTTGATCAATCGGGCGGATTTTTTCAATTGTGATGATTTGATAGTCACACATTTGGACGAATGCCGCCAGTTTGGCGCTATCTACAGCTTGATGTTGGAAGTCGCTCTTCCCGTTCACAGCTTTGGACTTGGAACCCGCATGCCAGATGACTTTGAAATGGCTACACGGGAAAGAATTTTAGATCTGATTTTTCATATTACTAAACGAAATAGTGATGAGTTCATAACAAGAGGTTAAGATGTATCAATCGAGGGTGACGAGAACTATCAGTATCACATCAGGTAAAGGCGGCGTCGGGAAAACGACTCTGACCAGTAACCTGGCTTTAACGCTGGCCCAATCAGGACAGAGGGTTTTGATTTTTGATGGTGATTTAGGAATGGCCAATGTGGACATTTTCTTTGGTGTGCGCTCGAAGGGAAGCCTGCACGAAGTCATTCGCGGGGAAAAGTCGATCCAGGATATTCTGACAGAACTTTATCCCAATATTCACCTAATCTCGGGGGGGTCTGGGATAACCGACTATAATAGGATGACGGCTTTTGAAAAGAAGGCGATGGTGGATTCACTGTCTCAGCTCCCAATCCGTTACGACACTGTGCTGGTAGATACCGCCCCGGGTCTCTCGGACCATGTGCTGTACCTGAACTCAGCCTCCGACGACATTTGCGTCGTATTAACTCCGGATCCCTCCTCCATCACGGATTCTTACGCTTTGATAAAGATTCTGCAGACTAAGTTCCGCCGGGGTAAGTTTTCTATCATTTGCAATCAAGTTCGGGATAATGAAGAAGGTCGGCATCTTTTTTTTCGATTTCAGGACATTTGCGACAAATTTTTGTCAGTTCATGTAAATTACCTGGGAAGTGTCCCGTTCGACGCCACCGTGAAAAAAGCCAATCAACAGCAAAAGTTATTCATGCGGCAAGAAACCGCAACCGTTAGCACTAGGGCTACACGGCAGCTGGCATTGGAGTTTCTTAATGGAATGACTCGAAATGAGTCAAATAACGGCCTGCAAATGTTTTGGGAGCAGGTCGTTGGCACAGCTTCGTAGAACAGGACTTTTACGAACTGGATGGGCGAAACTAAACTGATACTGTATCTCACACAGGAA
Source organism: uncultured Pseudobdellovibrionaceae bacterium (assembly GCA_964515195.1). Classification (GTDB taxonomy): domain Bacteria; phylum Bdellovibrionota; class Bdellovibrionia; order Bdellovibrionales; family Bdellovibrionaceae. The sequence goes on along the minus strand of CAZETK010000022.1, from coordinate 9,671 downwards.
GTGGTATGGCGAAACAGTCGGCTTTGTTAAAAAAGTATAAAGAGGATCCGCGGAAGCTTACACCGAAGCAAAAAGATGAGCTGATCCAAGAGTATGCTCCTTTGATTAAATATATAGCTCAAAAAATTGCTGTCCGGCTTCCCTCTAATATAGAGTTAGATGATTTAATTTCTGCGGGTGTCATCGGCCTGATGGATGCCATTGAAAAGTACGATCCTACCCGTGATAATAAGTTTAAAACCTACGCCGAGTTTCGCGTGAGGGGCGCGATTCTCGACGAACTCCGATCTCAAGACTGGGTTCCGCGCTCTATCCGGGACAAAGCCAAAGTTCTCGACAGGACTATGGTCAACCTTGAGCAGGAATTGGGTCGTTCGCCTTCCGATGAAGAAGTCGCCGCCGCTTTAAATATTTCCATGGATGAATTCCACGAATTGGTTCATCAGGTGCGACCAGTTTCACTTTTGTCGATTGATGATCAGCAGACTTTTGATAACAACGACAAACGCTCTATCATGAATCTTCTAGAGGGTTCAAAAGCCTTTAATCCGCTCAACCAACTCAACGTTAAAGTAGTTAAAGACATCGTCGCCAGAGCGATTGAAGAGTTACCTGAACGCCAACGCCTAGTGCTCTCACTATATTACTATGAAGACCTGAACCTGAAAGAAATCGGCCAGGTTTTAAGGGTGACAGAGTCAAGGGTGTCCCAACTTCACGCACAAGCTGTTCAAAGACTTCGTGCGAAGTTGCAGTTAAGTTTAGGTAGCAGTGAAGTTGAATTCACCTAACCTCAAGACTCAATCTGTTTTGAATCAATTTCTATCAGATTAGGTGCCTGTCAGAACAAGCATTTTGTCGCGGATTTTTTTCATGAGGCGGGCTTCGGCCTGGCGAACAGCTTCGCGCGTAATGCCATACTTTTCCCCGATTTCTTGAAGCGTGAGAGGTTCATCGCTTAAAAGACGTTCCTCTAAAATGATTTTTTCACGCTCATTCAACAAGGGTCGGATTTCTTCAATTTTGGACCTGAGTATTTGTATCATTTGCATTTCTGCCAGAGTTTCATCCAGTGGTGCGTCCACAAGATTGGTCTGAAGATCTTGAAGGGTGGCATCCCCGTCTGAGTTGAGTGGTTTGTCCAAGCTTACATCCCGATGGGTCAATCGGTTCTGCATACTTTCGACTTCTTCTAGGGGAATGCCGAGTTTTTCACTTAAGGCTTCAACGCCGACTCGACCTAGGCGTTCCAGCTCTTCCCTTTGCCTTTGCAATTGGTAAAAAAGCTTTCGCTGATTGGGAGTGGTTCCAATTTTTACCATCGAGAACTGTTTCATGAGGTATTCTTGAATATATCCTCGGATCCACCATACGGCGTAGGTTATTAAGCGGGCTCCCTTATAGGGATTGTACTCTTTCACGGCATGCATGAGGCCTACATTGCCTTCTTGAATCAGGTCGATCATTTTAGCGCCAAAGCGAGAATATTCTGCGGCGACCTTCACGACAAATCGCAAATTTGCTTTGATCAGCTCTTGGGCGGCCTGTGGGTCTTTACTTTCAAAATAACGCTTGGCAATTTCAAACTCATTTTCTTTGGAAAGGACCGGATATCTACGGATCTCATTTAAGTACATGATTAGGGGATCTGTACTGGTTATCCCCTTTTCCATAATCGGAGCGAGAGCTCTAGATTCCTCTATTGGAGTCTCAATGCTTTCCTGTTCAAGACCTTCGTCTGGAGATGTTTCATATGCGGAATGCGTTTCAGGAGCTTCACGCTCATCAACAAGAATGGCCTGGACCTTACGAACTTCTGAATTCGGAGGGGTGTCTTTTGCTTGGAAGGCATTGGCAGATACCTTAGCAGGAGTTTTGCGGGTGGAAGGCTTTCGACGAGTGGCTGATTTTTTAGCAAGGGAGGTACTTGCCTTCTTCTTAGAAGGGCTTTTAGAGTTCGCCTTTGATGATACCTTTTTCCGAGCCTTCGCCATTTTTTAACCGAGATGCTTTTCAAATAGCTTAATAAGGGATTCCGAAATTTTGCCTTTAAATGGCATTAAAAGAAAGGGGAGGTCAACCGTCACGAGGATATGGGAACCTTTTCCTTGTGGTGCCACTTTGAGATCAGCCTTAAATTGAGCACCCTTTATTTGGCAAGTCTTGGTGGCTGCATCGAAACTGCACTTAATGTTGGGATCAAACTTCTTGAGGTCATCACCCTTTGAAAGGACTTGCTGAACTTTATCAAAGGTCTCATCGGTTGGATGCTTCACGTTATGATCGATCGTAAACTTTCCCATAAGCACTTCCTATAAATAGTAAAAATTAGTGGTTTTTGACTCCGGATTCAAGCTGTGAGAGCCTAACGCACATGGCCTCACAAAAGTTTGTTAAAGAATTGAAAAGAACTCATTACTGCGGACAGCTCAACAGTTCACATATCGGTCAAAAAGTGATTTTGATGGGATGGGTGAATACACGCCGCGATCACGGCAGCTTAGTCTTCATTGATCTTCGGGATCGTGAGGGATTGGTACAAGTCGTGTTGGATCCCAAGAAAAGTGAGACTCAATCCGCCAAGGGTTTTCGGAGTGAATTTGTCATTGCACTTGAAGGAGTGGTGCGAGCCCGCCCCGAGGGAATGAAAAATACAAAAATCAAAACCGGTGAAATCGAAGTTGAGGCTACCAGTTGTGAGATCCTGAATGAGTCGGCAACACCTCCCTTTCAAATTGATGACCCGAACGTCAATGAGATGTTGCGATTAAAGTACCGCTATCTGGATTTGCGCTCGCCGGTATTGCAGCAAAGCTTAAAAGTACGCCACCACGTTTTGCAATTGGTTCGTCGTTTTCTGAGCCAAGAAAACTTCATGGAAGTGGAAACTCCTATCTTATACAAAAGCACCCCTGAAGGAGCAAGGGACTACCTTGTTCCCTCGCGGGTCAATCCGGGCACGTTTTATGCCCTCCCACAATCGCCGCAGACTTTAAAGCAGCTTCTGATGATTGCAGGCTATGATCGATATTTTCAAATCGCTCGCTGTTTTCGCGACGAAGACTTAAGAGCGGATCGACAGCCCGAATTTTCCCAAATCGATATCGAAATGAGCTTTGTCGATGTGGAAGATATCATAGCTATAAATGAAAAGTTATTAAGAACTATTTGGAAAGAGATTAAGGGGGTAGAAGTCAAAGAGATTCCCCGAATGACTTTTCAAGAAGCCATGGATCGTTTTGGTTCTGACAAGCCCGACACTCGTTTCGGAATGGAATTGAAGGATCTTAGTGCGGTCGTGAAAGAGTCAGGTTTTAAAGTCTTTGACGACGCTTTGGCCCGTGGTGGCCGAGTCAGAGGCCTTGCAGTTCCAAAAGGGGCGACTTTTTCTCGAACCCAAATGGATAAGTTAACTGATATAGCCAAAAAAGCGGGAGCCAAGGGCCTCGTGTGGATCAAGTGGGAAGGTGAGAACCTGACATCACCTGTTTCAAAATTCTTGGGCCCTGAAAAGTTAAAGGCCATCCTCCAAGTGTGTGGAGCGACGGATGGGGATGCCGCCCTGATTGTCGCCGATGACTTTAATGTAGTTTGCGCCTCCCTCAATTCATTACGACTGCATTTAGGACGTGAGTTGCGTTTGATCGACACATCCAAAGACAACTTCTTGTGGGTGACGGATTTCCCTCTATTAGAATACTCACCAGATGATAAACGTTGGGTGGCGCGCCACCACCCTTTCACTTCACCTAAGGATGAGAATCTGGAAGATCTGCTTCAAGCCAATGAAAAAGGCTATGGCCAACTGTTAGCCAAGGCTTATGACTTAGTTTGCAATGGCCACGAGTTAAGTGGTGGTTCAATCCGAATTTACAACAATGAAATTCAACAGGCCATGTTCCGGGTTTTAGGATTAAGTTCTGAAGAGGCTCAAAATAAATTTGGTTTCTTCCTTGAGGCTTTGAAGTATGGAACTCCTCCTCATGGTGGAATCGCTTGGGGCTTGGACAGATTGGTCATGATTTTATGTGGAACCGATGCGATCCGCGAGGTCATTGCATTTCCGAAAACAGCTAAGGCCGCTTGTTTGATGTCGGATTGCCCCAGCGAAGTCAGCCGAGATCAACTGGTAGAACTAGGTATTCGCCTCAGCCCTCAAGCTGAGAAGCTACTTGACCAGTGATCTAGCCGATGGTCCGGTTTCTCACCGAAATCTCAAGGTGATACGAAATCGTCCGATAGGAATACTAGGGAAGCCAGGAAGGCAAACCCTCATTACACAGGAGGTGTGAATGGAAAAGATCAGTCGGATACTTCCACCTAGTGCGCGGACATCATCTTATGATGTTTCACGGGCCCAGCCGGCCAGACCCGGGGCTCCTTCATTAGGTCGGCCCCAAATCCGGTCCGTGGCGGATCGCCTAACCCTGTCTGACCACTTGACCCAATCCATGGCGGACTCCATGCCGATGGAAGAAATGCCTATGCATAATTCAAAACTGGCCGCAGGTCAGTACCGTTCACAGGATAATGTGCGGGCTAAGATGGTTCGAGAGATGACGGATCGTTTTTTTATGAGAGACCCGAGCGCTAAGGATCTGGTCAAGGACACGGATCAAACCCACTCGGAAGAAGTGGTAACTAGATCACTAGAAGCCACAGAGTCCAAAGTGATGCCGGAGTCTTCTAAAGAGCTGACCTTGTAAATACCTTGAAGTTGACGTTGGCCTTGGGAAGAACGTTCGGTGACTAGAATATAATGGAGACTTAAAAATATCAGACGCCGAATAGCGGAAAGACTCCATTGGGGAGCGCCAAGTTGAATGAGCATCTCCAATCGGATCAGCGCTTCCTGGGGCGATTTTGCATGCAAGGTGGCCAGCCCACCTTTGTGACCCGTGGCTAACATCATCAAAAAATCCTTAGCCTCTTTATTTCGAATTTCACCCATAACCAGTCGATCAGGACGAAGTCGAAGGGAGCGACGAAGCAGTTCATGTTGATCTACAGGGGCTAATTGCTGATAAGGATCATCACGAGTCAATAATTTCAGCGAGACCGAATTCGGTAACTGCAACTCTGAACTGTCTTCGATAACGATCACACGTTCGTTGTTATTTAGTTCTTGAAGGCAAGCATTGGCCACAGAGGTTTTTCCAGAGCCTGTCTCTCCCACAATCAAAAAATTACACTGGCCTTGGATCAGGCTTCGGACGATTGCTCCCTGCTCGCTCGAACACCAACCCTGTTTTTCTAAACGCTGTAAAGTCCAGGGACACTGTGGATGTTTTCTGATAGAAATGGCCGCTTGCTTCTGAGTGATAGTGCTTTCGACGATAGTAAGGCGCGCTCCCTTGATGTGACCCTCTAAGAAGGGCTGGTTCAGACTCAGGTGCTTACCAGACTCGGTACAGAGGCGCTCAATAACATTCGAGTAACTGCAATCTGAAAAGAATTGATCATCATGCTGAAAAAGCTTTCCATCACGTTCGTACCAGATGGTCTGAGTGCCATTGATCAGAATCTCCGTAATGAGATCATCCTGTAGTAAATTCTCTAAGGGGCCCAGCCCGAAAAATTCGCTTTCAAGGCGGGCCTGATAAGGTTCGGGATACTTTTGAATTTCACGAAGCACGAAAGGCTTAAATTGATCACGCGAGTAATACTCCTGTGAGGCCAGAAGCTCACTCCCAATATTACGTTCCGCCTCTTTTCGAATCTGTTGATAAATATTCAGGATTTCCATTTTACTTTTGACCTAAATGGAAGAGAGGGCTTTCGTTGAGGGCATCAGGTTGGTTGATAAGACTAGGCCGCACAAAAATGACAAGTTCGGTTTTTTCTTCGAGGTAATCCTGACTGGAAAAAAGGGCGCCTAAGATGGGGATTTGGGTTAACCAAGGAAGTCCCGAGGCCCCTTTAGAGTTTTGATCTCGAAGCAATCCCGAAAGTGCGATAACCTGACTATGGCTTAAATCAAAATGACTAGAAACGCGATTAGCCTTGATGGTGGGAATACCGTCAATCATTTCACCTAGGCTTGAGACTTCCGTTTCTAACGAAAGACTCATTTTCCCTGAACTATCGGCAAAGGGCTTTATGCGCAACAAAACTCCGAATCTTTTCCAATGAACATCTTGTGTGCCAAAGCCTTTGATTCGGATTGGAAACTCTCCACCCGCTAGAAATTCCGCTTCTTTGCCACTTCGGCAAATAAGATTGGGACTGGCTAAAAGTTTGGCCTTACCTTGGCTTTCAAGGGCAGACAAAGTCGCTTGCAAGGTCTCGGCATTAACAAGGCCGGTTGGTAAAATATCAAATTTTGCGGTGCCGGGCCATTGAAGCCCTAAGGTGCGTGTCGTGCTTTTGGAAATCTCGGCCACTGTGATATGCACACGAATACTTGGCTCCATGGTAAGACTTTCCTTCAAAAGTACTACCGGGATACCAAGGCGTTGAAAGTACTTTTGATAGAGATCGATTCCAGGTTGAGAGGGATGAAGACGAACGTGGAAGTGAGGCTCTAAATTCACATTTATGCTGAGCAACCCTTGAGAGGCCAAATCTTGATCAACATAAGTCTGTAGATTTTGTTTTAAGCTTTCAGAAAGCCGGGCCTTGACCCAGTAAGTAGAGCCAAAATCATTTTCAGGAAGCAAGTCTTTCCAATTTTCCCAAGAGTGCAAATAGCCGTGAACTTCAACTTCGCCATTTACAAGTTTCAGCGTCAGTCCTGGTTTTTTATGAAGAGATGTTTGGAGTAAACTATATAGCTTCTTTTTCTTATGATCCAAAACCTGAAACGTTTCCTCACGGGAACCTATGCGAATTTGAGATTCGCCGTTCTTTCGTCCTGTTAAGATGACTTTCGCACCTTTGGCCTCTGCTTTTAGAATACGACCATTTTCAACCCAGACGCGGTTTCCGACGAGGGGGAGCTCCAGCGTTTGTCCGACTTCGAGAACCAAACCCTGGGCCGTTGTACTCCATGAAAAAACAAGTGTAAGAGAAACTAAAAACAAGAGGATCAATAATTTTGGATTATCTGCTTTCATAAAATAAACTTAATGCAATGAAGAAAGAGGCTCGCATTGAAGCTCTTGGCTTTTTAATTCCGGGAGTCGATTAAGGGGCGGACAGTTGAAACTTGACCAAAGCATCGCTTCCTAGGTTCTCAAATTGCAAAGAGGCACCAAGAGTTTTTAAAAGTGATTGGCAGATCGCAAGTCCCATGCCTGTTCCAACTGAATGATGCATGATGCTTTCATCCAAGAAAAACGGTTGAATTAACTTTTCTATCTGTTTGAGATCAAAGCTAGAGTTTCGATTCAAAATGGAAAGTTCCATTTTTCCATTGAGTTGCTGAGTCTTGATTTCGATGACGGTGCCCTCGGACCCAAACTTGCTGGCATTATGTAAAAGCCGATTGAGGACCTCATTAAAGATAAAGGCATCCGTTTCAAGTTGTTCCACTTCAAGCTGGAGACTTACTTTTTGGCTTTTTTTATGAAGAGCTTCTTGCAGCCAAGGATAAATATTTTGGACAATCTGTGGGATTCGTACAATTCCTGCCTGAGGTCGAAGCTGACCTGTTTCAGCTCGCATTAAGAGAAGCACATCATCCACCAATTGGCGAAGTCGTACGCTGCTTTTTTGGATCCGGTCGGTGTAGGTTTTTTGGTCCGAGTCCAGAGCCGTCTCTTGAAGAAGAGATAGAAAGTTTAAAATAGAGGTCAAAGGCGTCTTCAATTCATGGTTGATAAGAATCATAAATTGGGTCTTGGCTTGGTCCAGAGTTTTAAGTTCGCTAAGGGCTTTTTCAAGCTCGCGGTTTTTTTGTTCTAACTCACGTCCCAACTTGAAACGCTCAACCGCCTGGTCCACAGTCTGCTGAAGATCGACGGGGTCCCAGGGTTTCTGAAGGTAGCGATGGATCTGCCCCTTATTGACGGCTTCAATGACAGAATCCAAATCCGTGTAGCCGGTTAAAAGTAGACGAATGGCTTGCGGAGCTTTCGTGATGGATTTTTCCAGCATTTCTACGCCCGTCATTATAGGCATACGTTGGTCCGTAATAATGACAGCAATCGAATTTGGATTTTTGTCGAGAAGATCCAAAGCTTCCTGGCCTGATACGGCTTTCAACACATTGTATTTCTTACGGAAAAGCCTTTCCAGGGCCTCGACGTTATCGATTTCATCATCGACACAAAGAATCGTATGCTTCATCATATAGTATGAAGTGTAGGACTCATTTCCGGCTACAGGCAAAGGTTTTGTCGTCAAGTTTCTGTCTCAATCTGACGATAGGGAAGATGGAAAAGAAAATTTGAGGAGTTCTTTATGATACGAAAATCTCATGGATGGTTCGCTTTGATCATCGCAATTATTGTGGGAATGGAATCGAACGCCATGATGGCGGGGAATCTTTGGGGCTCTGGATACTACGGTGGGATGCCTCACTGTCCAAGTGGAGTCCAATATGGAAAGAACTCTTTAAGTGCCAGCGATGAAATGATTGAAATTCGCGAAGAACAGGAAGAGGTGGCGCGCGAAATAAGGGATCGAAAAAAGGAACTAGCTCAATTAAGACGAGAACTTCGTGAGTCCGAACGAGACCTTCGACGTTATCTTCGCAGTGAAGCCGTGAGTGATATTAAAACTCACGTGGTCAGCAGCAAACAGTGTCGTGAGTGGACAGGTCGAGATGGCGAACACGCCATGGGGCCTAATGCAAAAACAGACAATGAAGCTGAAAAGGTTGAAACTGCAGCACCAATTGGAAGTCGTTCAGAGACAACCGTAGACAACCGAGTCAGTCCCGAAGCTTTGTCAGGATTTACAGCGGCAGATTGGCGACGGGCTTGCCCTATTCAAGGCGGCAATCGTCAGATCAACGCCCGAAATGTTTGTGAAATTACTAGCGGCGTTGTGATTACGTCTCCAAAAGCTCTTCATCCAAGTGATAAACAATCTTGTACGACAGGAGTTGACCGCTATCAGACAGCAGTCGCTCGTCAGGGTCAATTGGCTGAAGAAATTAACCAATTAGAAGCTTACCGAAAGCGATTACGTGAAGAGTATCGAATCGCAAGTCGAGATTTCAAACGTGATATCAAAGATGGTGTTTATGATGAAGACACGGAGGGTACAGTTTGTATCGATTGTGACTTCAAACGCCGTCAAGCCTATGAAGTAAAACCCAATTGGGCCCAAGCTATTACAGGAATTCTGGGTGGAGGCTTGGTCATCGCGGCCGGCTCTCGCCAGACAAAAATGATCGCTTCTTATAATGCTGCCCAAGGTTATCCTACTGAAAATAATTATGCAGCTTATCTTCCAGCCGGAATCGGAATGATGATGAATGGCCTGGCTGGTGCAATGGGTGGTGGAACAGGCCATGGCTCTTTCGCGTGTAATGGTGGTCTCTACGGTGGCATGTACAATCCACTTTGGGGTTATCCTCCAGGTATGATGGCAGGAGCTCAACTGGGTGGTGGAATGTTTATTCCGGGCATGGCACCTTGGGGTTACAACGGATATCCTTACGGTATGCCTGGCATGGGCGGTATGGGCGGCATGTACCCTGGTATGATGGGTGGTGGATTCGGTATGGGTGGCATGTTCCCAGGCATGGGCGGCATGTATCCCGGAATGGGCGGTATGTTCCC
>CAZETK010000021.1:44059-49142 GCA_964515195.1 uncultured Pseudobdellovibrionaceae bacterium | reverse complement strand
AACGGATCCCCCCAACAAACCCTATCGCCCCCACATTTTTTTCGATTTCATTTTCATTATAAATTTTAACCGGAATTCCTTGAGCTTTCATGGTTTCCGCTACGTTCATTAGCTCATTCATTTCGGAAACTTGTGTGGCCAGCGAGTAGGCGCCTCTTTCTTCAAATTCAACGGAATCCCCTTCTCCGCGAATGATGTGCTCTTTCAGTAGATCCTTATTCGTTTGAGCAAAGCGCCAAATTTCAAGCGCTCTTTGGAGACCATGCTTTGAAATCATCCGATTGAAGTGCTCGACCGAACCGCATGTGATGAACCCGGCATTCCTCCCAGAGGCTCCAAACGCAATGCGATTTTTTTCGATAATGCCGATCTTAATGCTAGGATCTTCTCGGTTTAGCCAATAAGCCGTCGACAGTCCCGAGATCCCAGCTCCAATGATAACAACGTCGTAAGACTGCTTCGATTGGGCAGATGATCGGTCAAGCCAATAGGAAATGCTCATAAAACCTCTCTAGCGGTAAGCTGGAATTCCGGTGATTTTTTCTCCAATAACCAAACGATGAATATCTTCAGTGCCTTCATATGTATTAACACTTTCAAGGTTCAACATATGCCGTCCGCATTGATATTCATAGGTAATACCACTGGCGCCCAGGATATCCCGCGTCGTACGGGCACAGTCTAGCGCCATCGACACGTTGTTCATTTTCGCCATGGATATTTGTTCAGGTTGCGCTTGGTCAAGATCCTTGAGTCGCCCGAGTTGTAAGGCCAAAAGCTGCCCCTTGGTGATTTCTGTTAACATATTGGCAAGCTTAGCTTGGACCAACTGAAAGCTGGCTATGGGCTTATCGAATTGAATTCTGGTTTTAGAATAATTGAGGGCCTCATCATAACAGGCCATCGCGGCCCCTAAGGCTCCCCAGGAAATCCCAAATCGAGCGTTATTAAGGCAGGCGAAAGGTCCTCTTAGGCCTTTTATATTCAACATCTGTGATTCTTGTACCCGAACATCTTCTAAAATGAGCTCACTCGTCACGGAAGCTTTCAAAGAGAACTTCTTTTCAATATTTCGAACCGAGAACCCCTTGGTGTCACGATCCACCACAAACCCACGAATCTTATTTTCATCATCTTTGGCCCAAATAATGGCTACGTCTGAGAATCCGCCATTAGTAATCCACATTTTAGCGCCGTTGAGCACATACTGGGATCCATCCTTTCGAGCGGTTGTCCTCATGCCCCCCGGATTCGAGCCAAAATCAGGCTCGGTCAGACCAAAACAACCAATCCATTCTCCTTTTGCCATTTTGGGTAGGTATTTTTTCTTAAGCTCTTCACTGCCAAAGGCACTGATCGGGTACATGCAAAGTGCACCCTGAACACTGACGAAAGATCTGATTCCAGAATCACCTCTTTCAAGCTCTTGCATGATAAGACCGTAAGAAGTGTAGCTAAGACCGGCACACTCGTACCCATGGATTGTGGCCCCTAAAGTTCCTAGCTCTGCCAGCATGGGAATCAATTGTTTTGGAAAACGCCCTTTCTCATAGTCATCCGCAATCGTAGGCATGATCTCTTGGTCAACAAACTGCCTGATCACATCACGAATTTGTTTTTCATCGGTGGCCAGCAAAGAATCCACATTGTAAAAATCCGGTGATTCAAATTTTTTCATTACTAACAGTATCCTTTCATAAGTTTTTGGAATTCATCCTGGTTGGGCCGCAATTCCTTTTCTGTTAAATCCGCCAAACTCCTAGTGGATTCTAGGTTTAGCTCGTCACTGAGAGAGCGATTAACCGGCTGGCAGTGAAGAAGCCCTGTCAACACATGGCCCTTGGCCCGAGCCTCTTCTAAAGTTCTTAAAGCCGATGAGACATTCGATACATCGTGGTCCAAGTGATTGATTTTTTTTATATGAATTGTGTAATCGTCTTCAATCTGAACCGTGTACTCTGCCGCATTGGATCGATCCTTTTGCATATCGTCGACCAAGCCTTGATTCGTCTTCATGAGATCACCTGAAACCCGATCCACAAAATCCACTGTATTAAGGATCTTTTGATGAGTTTTAATATAAGTGTAGCTCATTTGTGAACCATCATGATTATTAAATGTAATGCAGGGAGAAATGACGTCAATCACGGCCAACCCATCAAATTGTATGGCGGACTTTAAGATCGACACTAGCTGTTTTTGATCCCCCACATAGGCCCGCGCTACAAAGCCGCAGCCAAGGGTCAATGACAGGCTGCAAATATCGATGCCCGAGAAATGATTTTGCTCTCCTGACTTCAAGAGAGCCGACTTATCGGCGGTCGGCGAAAATTGTCCTTTTGTTAATCCATAAACCCCGTTGTTCGCCACAATATAAACCATTCTGGGGTTTCTTCTAATAAGATGGCAAAAGCCGCCCAACCCGATACTGGCGGTATCTCCGTCCCCGCTGACCCCAATAAAGTACTTATCAGGTCGAACGGTTAAGGCTCCTGTCGCCACTGGAGCCATTCTTCCATGCATGGAGTTAATCCCTTGCGCGACGCCGACAAAATAACCGGGTGTTTTGGAAGAGCAACCAATCCCTGACATTTTGATAATGTCATAAGGATCAATTTGAAGATCGGAATAGGCGGAAATTATAGAGCTTGTAATAAGATCATGCCCACACCCCGTACAAAGCGTTGAGGGCCCTCCTGCGTATTCGGCCTTTGAGCGCTGGAATTTAGATTCATTTTTCGGTGCTTCCATAATAATTATCCTTCTCTGCTGGTGACTACGCCAGAGTCTCAATCCTTGAAACAACATCCTGGGCTGAAATAGGAAGTCCGTTAAAGACCGAAACGAGTTCAATTTTTTGTGCGAATTCGGGGTACTCCATCCTTAAAAGCTGGCTCATCTGCCCCAAGTGGTTGAGGTCAATCACAAAAATTTTGTCATGAGTCTCAACAAAAGAGCGGACTTCTTGGCTAAAGGGGAAGGCTCTAATTCGCAAGTGATCCATTTTGATTTTCTTTTGATCCAACAAATGACCTATCTCAGGCTCGATCATGGATGCCGACCCATACAAAATAAGACCTGCCTTTGATCCGAACAGACGCTGAACAGGCTTTGGTAACTTTTCTCGGGCTGTATTCCACTTTCGGTCCAGTCGCTCCAGAACCTTCAGATATTCGGCTCCTGATTCCGTGTAAGTCCCACTAATTGTATGGCCTGAGCCTCGTGTTAAAAAACCGGCGCTGGGATGCCTGGTCCCCGGCAAGGGACGAGGAGGGATACCGTCCTTTTCGGGATCATCATATCGCTTAAAGGCCTGTCCCGTTTTTTCCAGCTCGCGAAGATCCTCGGCCGTTACAATTTTTCCGCGCTGATAAGGCTTGCGGGGGTATTTAAACTCATCCTGGATCCATCTGTTCATTCCGATATCCAAATCGGACAAAATATAGACAAGAGTTTGAAGCTCCTCAGCCAGATCGAGGGACTCTTGGGCAAACAGAAAACACTCTTCAGGGTTTCCCGGAAAGTAGATAGGAAATCTTGTATCCCCATGGGAGGAAAAGGCCGCCAACATGATATCGCCCTGTGAAGTCCGCGTTGGCATTCCCGTCGAAGGCCCGACACGTTGCACATCCCACACCACCAAAGGAATATCACTGTAGTAGGCGTATCCGGCCGCCTCTTGCATAAGGCTCAGCCCGGGTCCTGAAGTGGCCGTAAAGGCGCGCGCCCCGCTCCAGCCAGCTCCTAGAGCCATGCAGATGCTTGCGATTTCATCTTCAGCTTGTAAAATGGCCACCTGGCTATTTCCCGAAGGCGATTTTCGATATCGACTTGTCAGCTTTTGAAACTCTTCGACTAATGAGGACGAAGGTGTGATGGGATACCAAGCACAAAAGGTCGCGCCCCCCATCAGCATTCCTAACGCCCCAGCGGTGTTGCCATCAATCCAGATTTTTTGTGAGACTGATTCTTCTCCAGACACGCTTTGTTCTCTAAAAAAATTATTCGTCTTCAGTCTTTTAAAAACAGGAACTTGCTCTTCGTTCTGCGAGATAAATTGACGCCAAGCTTGTCGTCCCCGTTCAATCACTTTTAGATTGAGCTCCAAGGCCTCTCCTGACAACTTTACTTCGTGCTCAACCGCTTTCTGAATGACATCCGTTTCAAGGTTAAATATTTCGCAGACGACCCCAACATAAATCATGTTGTAAAGATATTTCTTAGCCTTTATCGGCGCCTTAAGCTCTTCCAGGATTGACTTAAATGGAATGGATAAAAGGGTCAGGCTTTTTTCAGCCGCTCTCTCTATTAACCATGAGGGAAGATTCGGCTTGGAAAAGGCATCAGGCGCCTTCGCTAACGAGGGAGGCTCGTCGACGATCAGCAATCCCGAATCATTCACGCTTTCTAAATCCTGGCGCAAAGTGGTCAAATTCAAGGCGATTAAGATATCACCCTTTTCGACAAAGCCCTTTGGGAATCCTTTATAAATGCGAAAATTAAACCAAGTCGGCGAGCCTTGAATATTCGACGGAAATATATTTTTAGAAGTGAATTTCAATCCCGATTTTAAAAAACTCCATCCAAGAATTGAATTGGCCGTTGCCGAACCCGTGCCATTCACAGTTGCGATTCTGATCGATAGTTCTGGGTCGCTCATTTCCACCCTCATTTCCTTCCATCTACACTGATGCCCACGCGGATGGTAAAGCATCAGACCGACTTTGAGTATGACTTAGATCAATAAGGAACCCCGATAAAAAACTAACGCGGCTCGACGACTTCCAAACGCCAATTTTCATCCCCTGTCTAATATCGAGACAGCCTAAACCCTGTAGATTTTAGCTCAGGGTGGAACGGGTTCTGCTGTGGATTTATACGGATTATTCCCACGAGGAGCTTTACATGCTGAAAGTTAGTTCTAAAGTTTCTAAATCACTGTTGATCTTTGTTTGTGCGCTTACCTTTTGGGGGTGCGATAACAAGAAGAGCAGTTCGAATAGTAATCCAGGCACATCTGTGAACTGCCTTCAAAACCCTTACACCGGCACCTGCGACCCTTATGCCTATCAGCCTTACGGCC
>CAZETK010000021.1:26462-44049 GCA_964515195.1 uncultured Pseudobdellovibrionaceae bacterium | reverse complement strand
ACGGCCCCTACGGTTTTCAACCCTATCCCTATACCAGCATGCAACCCTATGCTGGTATGCCGGGCTATACGCAAGATCCCAATAGCCCATTCCGCTATCAATATGATTATTACTACTATGGCCACACCGGTCCCACCAACCAGCTTTGCTCTTGCCCCTCAGGAACTCGCCCAGTTTATAATGGCGGCTTGGGGATTGGTTGCGCGGCAGTTGATGTTTTACCCCTTTGGGCTCCCATTTATTTCCATGGCATCCTGACCATCTCGGGGCCCACTTATAATAACCATTATGTCAATATCCCTCAGGTTTCGAATATCAATGGAGCTTTCTCGAACCACGGTTGCTTCAATAATGTAGCCTGGAGCTGCCTTGTAGGACAGGCCAACCAATGCCCTTCCGGCTCAACTTGCCAGCCCACAGCTCAGAATTCTCCCATTGGGATCTGCATCCGCTAATAACGCGCGTTGACTCTTAATGAACAGGAACTCGTTGGGTGATATGCCTTTTTCTATGGCAAATACGAATCCTTTACTCGAAAAATTCACAACCTTCGACAATGCGGTTCCCTTTGAAAAAATTCAAGTGGAACACTATAAACCCGCCCTTGAAACGGCCATCCAATTGGCTAAAAAAAATATCGAGGCAATCAAGTCTAACACGACTGAGCCGGGCTTTGAAAATGTTCTTGTGGCTTTGGAAACCTCCTCAGAACGCATGGGTCAGGTACTTTCAGTTTTTAGCAATCTTGAGCATGCGCATGGCGATGAAGCGATGATGAAGTTGGCTCCTGAGCTTTACCAGATGTCAGCGGCTTTTTCTTCGGATGTCTCCTTGGATGAACAGCTGTTTGCAAAAATTAAGGCTGTTTTTGATAAAATAGAAACATTGAACCTTAATTCCGAGCAGAAGACGTTGCTGGAAAAAACTTATAAATCTTTTGTCAGAAACGGCGCCCTGCTAAATCCCACCGACAAAGAAAAACTTCGAGCTATCGACCAAGAACTGGCCGCGCTAACTCCTAAGTTCAGTGAAAATGTTTTGAAAGCGACAAATGCTTTCGAACTTTGGATTGAGAAAAAAGCAGACTTAGCCGGTCTTCCCGAGTCGTCCACCGAGGCGGCTGCGGCTGCCGCCGAAAAAAAGGGGCGAAAAGGTCAGTGGCTTTTCACATTGCAATACCCTTCTTACGTACCCTTCGTTACTTACTCAGATAAACGAGATCTGCGAGAAAAAATGGCTCGGGCGTTTTCCTCTAAGGCCTTTCGGGATGCATTTGATAATGAGGCCAATATCAAGCGTATAATCGAGCTGCGTCACCAACGCGCTAGCCTTTTGGGGTTTTCCACTCATGCAGAGTTTGTTCTTCAAGAGCGCATGGCTCGTGACCCCCAGACGGTTAATCAATTTCTTCACCGTCTTTTGGATGCCAGCCTGAAGGCGGCTCAACGGGATCTCGATGAAATTCGTGAGTTCGCAAAAGCGAAAGATGGTCTCAGTGACATACGACCCTGGGACTTCGCTTACTACTCGGAAAAGCTTAAGGAAGAAAGATACAACTTCAATGAAGAAGACCTGCGCCCCTATTTTAAACTGGAAAATGTAGTAGACGGAGTTTTTGAGCATGCTCGGCGCCTGTATGGATTGACCTTTAAGGAAAATACTTCCATTCCGGTTTACCATCCCGAAGTAAAGGCCTACGAGATCTATGAGGCGAAAACCAATCGCTACATGGGACTCTTCTACACGGACTTTTTTCCGCGGGAAACAAAACGGTCCGGTGCTTGGATGACCAGCTTCCGCGATCAAGGTCTTCACGATGGTGAAGTTCGGCGCCCGCATGTCGCTATCGTCTGTAACTTCACGAAACCAACACCCACAAAGCCGTCCCTTCTGACCTACGATGAAGTGCGAACACTTTTTCATGAGTTTGGCCATGCCCTTCATGGCATTCTGGCCGATGGAACTTATCCTTCTATCACGGGTACCAGCGTCTACTGGGATTTTGTCGAGCTGCCCTCTCAGATCATGGAAAATTGGGTCACTGAAAAAGAAGGTCTGGATGTTTTTGCACGACATTATCAAACACAAGAGCCTATTCCAGTCGAGCTTGTTGAGAAACTCAAGCGAGCCCAGAAGTTTCAAACTGGATGGATGTCTTTACGCCAACTTCAATTTGGAATGTTGGACATGGCTTGGCACACAGCTGACCCGCAAACTGTTACGGACATTGATGCTTTTGAAACTCAAGCGACAGCCTCGACACGTCTGCTGAACAAAATCCCGGGGACCAATATGTCGGCTTCATTCAGTCACATCTTCGCAGGCGGTTATTCTGCTGGTTATTACTCTTATAAATGGGCCGAAGTCTTGGATGCTGACGCCTTTGAGTACTTCAAAGAAAAGGGCATTTTCGATACGGAAGTGTCAGCCAAATTTAAAGAGCACATTTTGTCCCGAGGTGGATCTGAACATCCGATGGAACTCTATAAACGATTTCGCGGCCGTGAGCCGGATCCCAATGCACTGCTGAGACGAGATGGATTGATCTAAATGAAATCCTCACGATTGCACCTGAAAGAAACCAGAGGGCCTCAGAAAGTGGCCCTCGTTTATAGAATCCGCACGGAAAAGGCCGTGAAGGCAGCCACGCTTGTAACAGAATGGTTAAAAAAGAACGGTATTGAGGTGTTCACTGCGCCTGAACAAAAGC
Organism: uncultured Pseudobdellovibrionaceae bacterium; assembly: GCA_964515195.1. GTDB lineage: Bacteria > Bdellovibrionota > Bdellovibrionia > Bdellovibrionales > Bdellovibrionaceae. Next base: position 41,339 of record CAZETK010000021.1, on the reverse strand, counting down.
GAGTGCCAGGAACGATTCTTATGAAAGGGGCTCGTGAATTTCAAAAAATTTCTCTTGTTATCGTGTTTGGAGGTGACGGGACTTATCTACGAGCAGTTCGACTAATGAAGGGTTTTCAAGTCCCTATTTTAGGTTTTAATATGGGAACTTTAGGTTATCTCACCCATCACTCGGCTGAAAAATTCGAAAAAATCACAATGACTATCGAGAAAACCTTGAACAATCGTATGTTGATTCAAAATCGCGCCCGCCTTCAGGCTACTGCCATTATAAAGGGAAAAAAGCGATTGGTTTTTACGGCTTTAAATGACGTAGTCCTTGAAAGAGGTTCACATTCACAGCTTATTGATGTTTCTATTAAATTGGATAAGGATCCCGTGCACGATGTAAAAGCTGATGGTTTTATCATTTCCACACCTACTGGCTCCACGGCTTATAATCTGGCGGCTGGAGGGCCTATTTTGGATCCTGAGGCGCGAGCTTTTGTCATCACCCCAGTCGCTCCCCATTCTTTGACCAATCGACCCCTGGTGGTTCCCGAAACCAAAGTCATCGGACTTAAAATTGAAAGTATGAAAGTGAAAGCTCATCTGGTCGTGGACGGCCAAAGAGTTTTGGACATGCAATCCGGAGATGAGTTAGAAGTGATAAAGGCCGAAATGGATCATCAACTTGTCATCCAACGCAACCACAATGATTATATTTTACTTAGAAAAAAGCTGCTTTTCGGTCACAAGGGTTAAAAAATTAATCCATAGAGGGAGATTGAACAATGTTGCTTGAAATCAAGGTCCATCATTTTGCGATCATTGATAATCTGCATCTTCAATTCAAAGACGGTTTGAATATCTTGAGTGGAGAAACTGGCTCTGGAAAATCGGTTCTATTAAAATCCTTGGGACTTTTGATGGGGGGCAAAGCTTCATCGGATACGATCCGTACAGGTGCCCCTCAAGCTGTTGTCGAAGGTTCTTTTGATCTTCGTACACGCACGGATGTTAAGTCTCGATTAATTGAGATGGGCATAGATGTAGAAGACGAGCGTCTGATTGTTCGTCGGATCATCTCGGCCGATGAAAAGTCCAAGATATACCTGAATGGCGCCTTAAGCACTCTTCAAAATCTTCGCGATATTGTAGCTCCCTTGATCGAAGTGGCGGGTCACGCCATTCCTCTGATTGAAATGACCGGGCAGCACGAAAATCGTAACCTTATGAGCAAGTCGTATCATCTGGACTTATTGGATCAATACTTGGGCACTTGGGATAAACGTCTTCAGTACGAAGAAAAGTATCATAAGATGCAAAGCCTTAAGCACGAAATCAAAGCCCTCGAAGGCGACTCTCATAGCCTACATCAGCGGTTGGACTACCTTGAGTATCAACGAAAAGAAATCACCGACTTGGATTTATCTCCTGGCGAAGATTTGGAAATTGAATCCCAGGTCAAGCGGCTGAAAAGTGCCACACGTCTGATTCAATTTGTCGAAACAGCGGAACTTGTTTTGGAAAGTGATGAAGGTTCTGTTTCAGAACGAATTAAAACAGTCCTTAAAAAGGGTTACGAATTGGCATCCGTTGACCCTCAGTTACCTGAAAAACTTAAAAACCTAGAGCAGGCACAAGCGTTGGTGGGGGAGGCCTTGTATGATCTTGGCCAATATATGAAGTCAGTTGATGTAGACCCAAGTGAGCTGGAGCGCCTAGAGTCTCGATTAAGTGATCTACGCAAGCTTCAGAAAAAATTTGGTTCTGGCGTGGATGATATTCTTCGGGCCTTGATTGAAATTGAAAATGAAATTTCCACACTGCAAAAGTCCGAAGAGACTTTGGCTCAAAATAAAAAAGAAGTAGAAACTCTTCGCAAAGAACTGATTACAATTGCGGAAGAGCTTCACACTCGCCGAAAGAAGGGTGCAAAGATTCTGGCTGATTCCGTGAATGCTGAACTTGAAGACTTGAATATGAAGGGCGTGATCTTCAATATTCGAGTGGAGAAGCATGAAGACATCACCTCCTCTGGCATAAGCGACGTGGAGTTTATGAGCCAGACAAGCCCTAAAGATCCTGCTCGTCCTTTATCGAAATTTGCTTCTGGCGGAGAATTAAGCCGTATTCTTCTTTCTCTAAAGCGTGTTGTTGGATCCACCCGCTATCCGCGTACTTATCTTTTTGACGAAGTGGATACGGGGGTTTCGGGCCCCACGGCCGAAAAGGTGGGTAAAAAATTAAAGTCTATTGCAAAAGGACAACAGGTTATCTGCGTGACTCACCTTCCACAAGTGGCCGCCTTCGGGGATGCCCACTATCTGATCCAAAAGAATCAAAAGAAGGATCGCGTGCATATGGAAGTTCTAGAGCTGGATTACAAAGCTCGCATTGAGGAAATCGCCCGTTTAATCTCAGGACAAAAAATCACAAAGACTTCTAAAGCCCACGCCGAAGAGCTTTTAGAATCTTGCCAGTGATAAAGTTCTGTTAAACGCTTTTCCTAATGTCCCTGCAAAACTTTTCTTAATGGCCGAACTGCCATCAAGAAAATTAAACCAGCTCCACCCGACATAGCAGATAATAGCCAGAAGAAGTTTTCATCTCCTAGTCGCTCGTAGTACATTCCGATAAGTCCCGCCATGTAATTTCCAAAGAAGCTCGACATAAGCCAGACTCCCATCATCATGGAAACTATTTGCGGAGGCGAAATTTTGGTCACCAAAGATAGCCCAATGGGCGATAAGTAAAGCTCGCCGATCGTGAAAAACAAAATACAGGTGAACAGCAAAAGCCAATGGGCCTTGCCATCACCCATAACATGAAGAACACCCACCATGAAGATATAGGCCAAAGCCGCCCACAGGCATCCGATGCCCATCTTGGCCACACTTCCAGCTTCGCGATTGCTTTTTTCCTGCCAACCCCAGTAACGATCCAGCAAAGGAGCTAAGGCAATGATCAACAGGGGGTTAAAGGCTTGAAACCAGGTTGAAGGCATCTGCCATCCAAATAAACTCCAGTTTGTATTTTCATCCGCCCAAAGCTGCAAAGTATTGCCTTGCTGCTCATAAACGCCCCAAAACATGACAGTCACAGCACACATAAAGATCAAAGCGAAAACTCGTTTGTAGTCATCCGTCGTGAGTTTTTGATTTATTTCGTCTTTTAAAAGCGTGGGGTTATCATGAATGGCCTCTTTATTCAGAAGAAAAGTATCTGGAGGTAAGTGTTTTCGTCCCAGATGATAAACCAACAGGCCAATTAACATTCCAATACCAGCCGCACCAAATCCATAGTGCCACCCCACCTTCTGCCCTAGGGTTCCACAAACAAAGGGGGCAAGCAGCGCTCCCAGGTTCACGCCCATGTAAAAAATGGTGTAGGCTCGATCACGACGTTTATCGTCCAGAGTGTAAAGCTCTCCCACCTGAGTGGAAATATTCGGTTTAAAAAATCCATTGCCGATAATCAAAAAGAAAAGGGCCGGTAGGAACATGCTTTCAACAGCCATCAATAAGTGCCCGATAGCCATTAAAAATCCGCCCCAATAAACAGAACGCCTCCGTCCTAAAAATTGATCCGCTAAAAGACCGCCGAAAAAAGGAGTTAAATAGACGAAACCCGTGTACAAGCCATAAATTTGGCTGGCCAAGGCCTGATTTCCTAAAGGTCCATAAAGCGCTTCAAGGTTTAGCTTTAAAGTTTGCAGACCCCAAGCTGACTGACCGGACTCTAGTTGCTCTAATAAATGTCGGGTCATATAAAGAACAAGCAATGCCCGCATTCCATAGTAGGAAAAGCGCTCCCACATTTCGGTAAAAAACAGGACGAATAATCCTTTGGGATGCCCTAGAATTTCGCGGCTCATAGTTGTCCCTTCGTGGTAATTAAAATCCCCAGTGCCAAAACAGGCCGATCAAAGTCTTTACGTCTGTGATTTCGCCCTTTTTCATCATCTGTTTCAGTTGATCCGGCGTAAATCTTTTAATTTCAACATATTCCCCTTCGTCCAACTTCTGCTCTCCTGCTTTTAAGCCAGTAGCACGAAACAGGGTCATCTCTTCATCTGCGTAACCAATAACAGGATGAATGGTGGTCAGATACTCCCATTTTTCGGCTGTATAACCTGTCTCTTCCTGAAGTTCTCTTTTCGCTGTGACTTCTGGAACTTCACCATGATCCCGTTTTCCAGCTGGCAGTTCTAAAAAAGTTCGGCCTAGGGCGTGTCGATACTGTTCAACCAATAAGATCTCGCCATTGTCCAGTATGGGTACAATCACGGATGCTCCGGGATGTTTGATATATTCTCGATGGGAGATTCCCCCGCTGGGAAGTTCCACTTGGTCACGAATGACTTTCAAAAAGCGCCCCTGAAAAATCGTTTCACTGTACAAGGTTTTCTCTTTGAATTTTGAATCCGCCATACCCTTGAATCTTTCTAGTTGGTTGGAATCGTATTGATATCAATCCAACTGATTTTGTCCGGCTCTAAACATAGCACCTGAGGCTCTGGTTCCAACCAACTCCCAAGATTAATATTTCGCACTTTTTTGCCTGACAAAGAGAGGGTTTCATCTACCTTTACGTGCATGTGGCCCGAGATAAGAACATCAAAAGGATTATCTTGATAGGATCTGATGGCGTGATCATGAATCATGCGACGGATATCAGCTTCATTTTCTTGACGATAAGGACGACTTTTGTTGCGAGATTTTTCAGAAAGCGTTTCGCCCACCTTTTTCCAAAATCTTCCTGGAAGAAAGTGGCCAAAAGGCACGACTAGGGGATGGCGGATTAAGGAACGCCACTTCAAATAGGCTTCATCGTTTAAATTGATAAGATCGCCGTGCTCCAGCCGGACTTGGAACCCCGATATGCTTTCATAAAGAGCTTCCGTATAGACTTCAAATCCTAATTTCTTACCCCAAAATGGAGCGATGTGAAGGTCATGGTTTCCCTCAATATAAACCAAACGGGATCCACGTTTTTTCAGCGTTCGGAGAGGAGCCCACAAAGGCTCAAACTTTTTAACGAAGACACCATGATCGGACAGCCAAAAATCAAAAATGTCTCCAAGCAAATACAAATCACAGACCTTTTCATCCGCGGCGATCCAATGTAAAAAGCGCAACAGATTGTGTCCGTTGCGCTCATTCATAGAATCCAAATGAATGTCTGAGACGAAATACGCCTTATCGTTCATTATTTGTTTAAATCGAACCCTTGCTTTTTACGAATAAAGGCAGGAACGTCCAAGTTCTGGGGAAATGGAGACGTCGCCACTTCACGAGCCATACGACGAGCCTCTTCAAGCGACTCCTTCTCCATATCCACATTCATGGATAACTGTTCAGGCTGCTGTACCTTCTTGCTTTCCTGATTCTCACGAAACGCGCGGGCCTTCGCCAGCAACAAATCCCGAGCCGTCAAAGCCTCATCAGAGGATAAAACAGGAGTAGGTTCAATAGGAGCACTTGGCTGAGGTGCGGCCGGCTGAGGTGCCCCCGCTTGAGGGGCTACCTGTTGCGAAGCCATCGGCTGCACCATCGAAGGTTGTGCCATCATCGACTGGGTGGGAGTGGCCGGCTGAGGCGTGGTCGGCTGAGGTGCGGCCGGCTGAGGTGCGGCCGGGCTAGGCGCCCCCACATGAGGTGCGGGATTTTCTTGCGTGAAGTTCATCACGGCTGACTGCACAGATCCGATGGCTGGAAGATCCATTCTAGGAGTTACGGCTTCTTGTGCTCCCATCTCAACTGGATTGGGATTTACCAGCTGATTGGTAGAAGGAATCGTGGCCTCGATAACATGAGAAGCTTGGGTCATTCTTTCATATTGTTGTGCGACTAACTGGGCCTGCTGCTGCTGGCTCACGACGGATACCGGAGAAATATGGGCCTCTTCCTTACCGAATCCTGTGGCAATAACAGTCACACGAACCTCATCACCCATATTGTCATCAATAACAGCGCCGAAGATGATTTCAGCTTCATCATGAGCCGCCTCTTTAATTAGAGTAGACGCTTCATCGACTTCGAAGAGAGTCAAATCAGGGCCGGCGGTCACATTGATAATGATACCGGTCGCCCCATCAATTTTAATGCTATCCAATAGCGGAGAAGAGATGGCCGCACTGGCTGCCATAATCGCACGATTTTCACCACGAGCTGAGCCGGTTCCCATGATCGCCATACCTTTTTCTTTCATAATGGTACGAACGTCAGCGAAATCCAGGTTGATCAATCCACGGATGTTGATCAAATCAGAAATACCTTTCACCGCTTGGTGAAGAACGCTGTCGGCCTTTTTAAAAGTCTCAGTCAAAGGCATTTTGTCGCCCGCAATGGCCAACAATTTTTGGTTGGGTACCACGATCAAAGTATCCACATTGTCTTTCAGTTCTTGTAAACCCTGCAAAGCGTGCTTTTCACGCTTACGGCCTTCAAACATAAAAGGCTTGGTCACAACCCCGATGGTCAAAGCTCCCAATTCACGGGCAATCTTGGCCACGATAGGAGCCCCACCTGTTCCCGTTCCGCCGCCCATACCAGCGGTAACAAAAACCATGTCAGCACCTTCAAGTTGTTCTACGATTTCATTATAAGATTCAATAGCGGCCCGGCGCCCGACATCAGGATTGGCACCAGCGCCAAGCCCTTTTGTCAGCTCTTTTCCGAGTTGAATTTTCTGGCCAGCTTTATGCGAATTCAAAGCCTGGATATCGGTATTGGCAACGACGAACTCGACGCCTGACATTCCGCCTTCAATCATCGTAGCGACGGCATTACTTCCACCACCACCAACGCCCACGACTTTGATGTTCGCCCCGATATTAATATTCTCTTCGAGTTCAAACATATTTCTCCCCCACTTGTAATTTTAGATTCAAAACAAATCTTTGAAAAAGCCTTTAACTTTTTCCGTGATTCCCGCCCACGACTGAGACAAATCAATCTCAGGGTTAAGCGCAATTCCCAGTTCCTTCATTCTTTCATATCCATACTGAATAAGCCCTGCGACGGCGGCATGCTCAGCGGATTTCGAGACTTCAACCAGTGGACCCATATTGCGCGCAAATCCCTTACGCACCGGAAGATCCATCACATACTCCCCCATCTCGACCAGGCCTGGAAGCTGTGAAGCTCCCCCCGTCAAGATCACTCCCGACCCCAACAGCGGCTCAAATCCACTGTTCCGAATGTCATGGGCAATGAGTTGAAGAGTTTCTTCGGCTCGAGCTTCCAAAATAGAAGCCAGATCACGTCGCGGAATTGTACGAGCTTTACGTCCGCCCACTCCCTCAACTTCAATCGTGTCATGTTCATCCATTAAGCTTGGCATAGCCGAGCCTGCCCGCTTTTTCAGTTCTTCAGCTGCCATCTGTGGAGTTCGAAGGCCAACCGCCACATCATGAGTAAAGTGCTGCCCCCCTACAGAGATCATTGAGCTATGCGCTACGCTTCCGTTAACAAAATAGAGTAGCTGACAAGCACCTCCACCAATATCGACAAGGCAGCAGCCCAGGCTTTTTTCATCCTCAGAGAGGACGACTTGAGAAGCGGCCAGAGTTTCCAGCACTAAGCCAGATACACGAAGCTCTGCTTTCTCGACACACTTTACAATATTATTCAAAGCGGATTGTCCACCCGTCACAATATGAACATTGGCCTCTAGGCGAACACCGGTCATTCCAATGGGATCCACAATGCCATCGTTTTCATCGACTTTATATTCGCGGGGCAAGACGTGGAGAACTTTGCGATCTGAAGGCACTGACACGGCCTGAGCCGCTTCAATGACCCTTTGAATGTCGCTATTCTGCACTTCTTTTTCTTTGATGGCGACCATGCCTTTGGAATCAAAAGACTTGATATGACCGCCGGAAACCCCTACCCAAACTGCGGGTGCGGAATATCCTGCCATTAATTCAGCTTCCTCTTTGGCTTTTACAATCGCTTCGGTCGTCGCTTCGATATTGACGATGATTCCATGTTTTAAGCCGGCGTTGGGAGCTGAACCCAATCCGATGATTTCCAATTGTCCTTCTGGACGGATGGCCGCAATGGCTAAAGAAACTTTTGTTGATCCAATATCTAAACCAGCCACCAAAACTGGTTTTACTTTTAAAGCACTCATCCGTAAGCCTTATCGTTAAGACATTTAATAGTCTTTTCTTCACTTTACAGACGTTTTCACGACTGAAGGAAGTGACCCATCTTAGGTCTATCCGACTTTAGCTTAGGGTTCCTTACGCAACCTGACAAGGACTTTTTGAGACAGATTTGCATCGATGACGCGGGCCTGAAACTTCTTGGCGTAAAGGTAATCCAAAACTTCCGACACCCTTAAACTCTTCGTTCGAATTTGTTCATCACCCATTTTCACAACCAGTCCATCGCGGACAAGCGTAAATGAAAAGCCAATTTTTGAATTGTAGTGGATTTCTGAAACTTGGCTTCTGGAAAAAGAACCTCGCAATGGAATGTCTTTCAATAATTGAATGGCCCGCTTTCTCAGTTCAACAGATTTTTGAAATTGAGCCTCTCGAGTGATTGGAACATCAGGAGATTCTGCAGGGCCGACGGGTTTAAGCATTTCCCCATTCCCCATCACTGGGTAAATCTGCCCTTGATTGTTCATGTAAACAAAATAGATCGGATAAGCTTTAACATGGATATGCAGCGAACTCGGCCACCTTCGGGAGATATTAAACGATTCAACCCAAACCTCCTCTTGAAGGCGAACTGAAAAATCCATCAAATTCAAATGCCATAAAGACTGATTTTTAAACTTCGATAGGTCCGCTTGCAAATTTTCCACATTTTTTTTCAGAGTCAGCTTGGAATGCCCCGATTGCTCGACTGAGATATGAACTTCAGAAAGGTTAAAATATCCATATCGATCCAAAAAATAGAAAACAGCCCCAACAGCTGACGGTAAAAGAACGAAGGTAAGCACAAACTTCCAGAGATATCGCATTCTGACCTCATTCTGATTTTAGTACAGACCGGGGAATAATGGCTATTGTGGGGTCACCTGTCCGACTTTGGTCGGGATCTCGGTCTCATGATCGAAGCTGGCTTGCAGGTAATCTCGTAAGACGGGAACCAGTTGCGCAAAATCCGGAAAGGCTCCACTGAATCGGCGGATATTTTCTTCGAATACGCTCTTGGTCCAGCTAAAAACTCCTTGCGCGGTATAAAATAAGGAGTGATTTCGAATAAGCGGGTCCTGAATTTTCTGCACTTGAATTTCTCCCACCCTACCATCGGCATCAACCGATCGAAATTGAAGCTCAAGTCTTTCAAGATCATAGACCACCTGCCAACGGGACCAACCTGGAGTCTTCACTTTTTCTAACCACTCAAAAGAGGATTTCACATCAGCAGTTTGAGCTTGAGAGAGATGCTTGGTGAAACTCACAAAAATTTTATTCGCCTCAGGGGCTTTTATCATCTGACCGTGGGATATGTTCTCGACCATCTGCTGCCTACGGTCTGAAATTTTTTTGAACCGTAAGCCCGCTTTGGACATCTCGGCGACCGCACAAATCTGAGCTTTATCGCAGATAAAATAGTGAACCGGCGCAAAGACTCGTGAAATTTGCAAATCGTTTGAGAGATTAATCACCTCTTCAACATTTTCAGCCCTGTCGAGAAGATATTGAATGTATTGAGATTCATTGATGGCGAGGCGCGAATCTTCATCCGCCATTGGACTCTTCTCTAACCAAAGCGCTTCCACAGTTAGACCCCTTTCATTCATTCCCCCAAAAGGGAGATTGGGTCCAAGTTGGGTGAAGATCACACTGCTATAACGTGAGGTCCATGTGAGGGGTTTTAAAGATGGCTTTAAAACCAGGGCTTTTTTGGCCTGCCCTCGATCACTTCGAAAAAACTGCCCGCCATCCACGTCAAAATCAAATGACTTTACAATATACCGACTGCTCCCCTGGCCAAAGGCAGCCGCCCGACAGGCATAGACAAACGTCGGATGAAGAAAAAACAGAAATGATGAAATAGCCGCTAGAATCAATTTCATATTAACGGTATCCATTCATTTTTAAATTCATAATATTAAACATAGCGCATGGATATCCCGGCACATTATTTCAGCAGAAAACAGTATGATCAAGCTTCCATCCTGATTTTCAGAAAAGAAATCAGAAGAATCCTTGCGGTTCGATTCGGCTCATCAGCCGATTAATTTTTTTGATCTTTTATTTCTTTTTGTTTTTCGGTGAATTCTTTCAAGCGCGCATTGAAGTCATTTTGCTTCTCGCGGGCATAATCCTCAAAGTTTCGACGATCATCCCGCATCTGCGCCTCAAACTCATCCCTCTGTTCCCGCTGCTGAGAGTAAAAATCCTTACGGCGTTGATCCAAGGAGGCGTAGAATTCTTTTGTTTCTTCCCGAGTTGTTTTTGTCTTATTGAATTCGTTGCGTTCGCGTTCAAAACTTTTAGTCATACTTTCTCGCGCTTTGCGCTCTTCTTTGACAAACTTTTCCCGTTTCTTTTGCATGTCCTTTCGGAACTTTTCACGTTTTTTATTTAAAGCCTTGGAAAACTGCGCACGGATATCCGATGGCTTCTTCAGCGGATTGGTGAAAAGCTTTTCCATAAAAGCCACTTCATCGTTTTCATCTTGGATATTTTGAGGAACTTCCGAGCGCAGCTCCTCGAAAGCTTTTCGATCTTCCTGAAGTTTATATTCAGACTCGACCAAGGGCTTATCGGCGTTGCTTGTGGCTCCATCATTTGTTGCACAAGCCGCCAGGCTCATGAGCAGACTTAAAATAAACCCGACTTTAGACACGGTTTGCATGGAAATCCCTCCACTTGACTCGATCTTATCGAAGAAAGTGTCGAGAAGAAAGTTATGATTTTCAGAAGTCCCAACCGGAGGCCAGAGCGCAGTTTTCGGCAAAATAGTCCGTTATATCTTCATAAACGATTTCAATCTCGTTATGTCAGCCTTTTGACTATTTCGCTATTGGTGACGACAGGATTGTTTGTATCGGTGGCCTTCTATTTCACGCGTGAAAACTACATTCTATTTAAGTCCTTGGCCTTTGATATTCAACCCCAACTGGTCCGTCATCTGGAGCGGGAATCTCAGTGGCTTCTGATTCTATTGGCATTAAGTTTAGGGGCGACTGGGTTTTGTGTTTACAGAATATCCGTTCGCATGACATCCCACCTTATCGAGCCTCTGGTGCGTATGGAAAAACATATGCGGGGACTTATCATGGGAAATTGGGATAAAACCGATTTTCTTTTCAGCGAATCAAAGGATTTCCAAGATCTAGCGATGACCTATGACTATCTTCTTCACACTCTCAAAGCTTTAACCGAACAAGAGCTGCAAATGCTGTCTCGGATGCGCCTGGATCCGAATGAAAAAGAAACATTTCACGTTTGGGTGGAGATGATTAACGAAAAACGCCGCCGACTTAACCTTGAGCCAATCAGCGCGACCTCTTTAATGACTGACGTAAAGACTGAGCCACGTCTCGCTTCTTAATGGCCTCACGCTTATCATGAAGCTTTTTGCCGCGAGCTACTCCAATAAGAACCTTCACCCGACCATTTTTAAAGTAGATTTTTAGAGGAACGCAAGTCAGGCCTCCTTCCCGCACTTCTCCAAACAGATGGTCAATTTCATGACGATGCAAAAGCAGGCGTCGGTAACGTTCAGGCTCGTGATTAGCGTATCCTCCCATTTTATAAGGAGCAATATGAACGTTTTGAAGATAAGCCTCATTGTTGCGAAAAGCCACAAACGAGTCTTTTAAGCGTATATTTTTGCCGCGAAGGCTTTTCACCTCGCTTCCTGTCAACTCAATGCCAGCCTCGAAAGTATCCAGGATTTCGTAATGAAATCGAGCCTCGCGGTTTTCTTGAATTAACAAAATATTTTCAGCCATGGTTTTGGGTACCAGTTTCCGCTTGCTTGCGCAAGTTCCAAGGGAAGAGAGGCCCCTCCCATTTGTGAGGTGGCCGTGTCAGAAGAAACTCACCGAAATATTTATCGGCACAGATCCGGGACTAAGAGTAGACTTGGAGATTTTACTTGGTTAATATTTTATGACCGACAGGAGACTCTATGAAACTCTTATCTATTATTTTTGCAATGGCCATAGCCATTCAGCCCGCATTTGCAGCTAAAAAGACCATTAAAGTGAAATACATCCAGGATGTTATGGCCCATGCCACGGCGTCTGAAAAAACAGACCTTAAAAAACTTTTAGAGCAAATCCAAGTCGTTCCGACTAAAGCAAAATACAAGGGTAAGCCCATTTTCAAAGTTCAGAATGTGGAAAAAAATTCTGTTTATGAACGAGCTGGCATTAAGAAAGGCGATCTTGTTCTTAACGGCAGCTCTCCTAAAACTATGAAGAAGTAAGCAAGGCTCTATCCTAATACTCCTGCTAAATGAGAGTATTAGGATAGGTTCGGCTTCCGCCAAGGTCTTTGATAGAAGCCAAACTCTTGATTCATTGGATTTTAGTCTTTTTCAAAGTCTCTATCCAACACTGTCTTCCGCCCTTCCTGGCGAGCCTTATCGATGGCGTCATCGCATTCTCTTCTTACAATATCAGATAAAATGTCGATGACAGCGGCCGATGTATTCATTCCAGCCTTGGCATTGATATAGTCTTTCAGTTTTGAAACTACGATCAATGTTTCGCGCGGAAGAACGGTACCTCCTGACATAACCGTCGTTTTCGACGATACGGTTGTCGGAATAATCTTTCGTCTTACACCGTTTGAAGGGTTCTGAGATTGCTGATACTCAGCTCGCGAAGGCGATGTCTGTTGAATACCACCAGCATCTCGGTGACGGGCACCAGGAAGATGCACCTCAAAACAAGGCATAGAACAAAAAACATAACCTGTTCTCTGGCCGTTACAGGTTGAAACGCTGCAAATATAATATTTTGTGGAAAAACCTATCGGCTTCTTACATGAACTGCACTTTTTCCAGAAGACATCTATCTCACCTTCCAAGAAACCTCCCACTTGATTTGGTTTATTATCAAAAAAACTAGGCTCGAATACCAGTCCTGAAAATTATCCTCTTTTTGGTCTACCCCCATCGCCCTTTCAGTCCCTGCTGCAGAGTCCATTTTAAAAGGATTTCCATAAGCGAAAAAGACAAGAGAATTGTTGAGGGCTAAGCTCCTCGGCCCGCAATTTATCGGTGAAATCCATTGCTAGGATTTCGGCAAGAATCCTATCCCATCCTCCGGGTTTTCGATTGAGATAGGGTTCCCAGTTTGATCGTAGGGTTTTTCGGCGTTGGCGAAATGCGGTTTTGACGAATTCGAGAAATGCAGAGGGATCTTGAGGCTTTTCTTCGGGACTCAAGGGGGCAAATCGCAAAACCCGGGATGCTACCTTTGGGGGAGGCCAGAAATCCCGTGGGCCCGCTTCGGCCACGGCGCTGATTCGCCAAAAGTTTTGGGCAATGACACTTAAAAACCCATAGAGTTCATCTTTTGGTCGGCTGCGAATTTTTTGGGCTACTTCTTTCTGAAACATCAGCACCATTCCACTTAAAGGCTTAATGTCCAGGCTGCGGTCAATAACTAGAGAAGAGGAAATCTGATAAGGCAAATTACTCACTAGAACGGTTTGATCCTGAATCAACTCAAACCACGAGATCTGAAGAGCGTCAGCCTCTATCACCACCATGTTTTGATTGCGCCAGAACTCAGCCCAGCCACGATCCAATTCGATCAGACAGAAAGTCTCCAAGGTCAGAGCCCTATTTTCTCGCAAGGAATAGGTCAAAGACCCAGGACCCGGACCGACCTCGATCAGATGCCGAGGCTTAAAATCAGCCGTCGCTTGGATGATCTTTTCTATGGTTCCATCGTTGATTAAAAAGTTCTGCCCTAAGGATTTCTTAGGATCCTGTCCCCGCTCTTCCAGAATTTTTCTTAATCTCTCTTGGGAGCGGCTCACTTGAGGAAGTCCCCTTCCCAGGGCTGGGGAGAGGGCCCCAAATTCCAGTCATGTCTTTCACCGGCGTTCATACGAAGAATTCCCGCAAGTCCAATCATTGCGGCATTATCAGTACAGTAACGCAATGGCGGAATCGAAAGCGTCCATTTTTTTCGAGCCGCCAATTCTTCCGCCCGTTTGCGTAACCTCGAATTGGCACTCACCCCACCCGTCAGAACTACCTTTTTAAGACCTTCCTGATCCGCGGCCTTTTCTAATTTAGCTAGAAGGACATCCACCACGGCCTCTTGAAACGAGGCGCACAAATCATCCAGATGTTTCACCAAATCATCCGGTTTCATTCCGGCCACTGTTCTTTGTGCCGCTGATTTCAGGCCGGAAAAACTCATATTTAAAGTGTCTTCATGGATCATGCTTCTAGGAAATACAAATTTATTGATAGAGCCGTTTTGAGCCTGTTGATCCACTCGAACTCCACCAGGAAATCCCAGCCCCACCATCTTTGCAAATTTATCAAAGGCCTCACCAGCGGCATCGTCTTGTGTGGATCCCAATATGTGGTATCGACCCAGTCCCTTCACGTGATACAAAGTGGTGTGCCCGCCGCTGATGGCTAATGCGATATACGGCTCTCCAAAAGGAAATACAGGAGAGTAAGTGTTATCGTGAAGAAAAGGCGCCCAAAGGTGTCCTTCTAAATGGTTCACTCCTAGAAAAGGAAGTTTCTTTGCCATTGCTAAAGACTTTACCGTTACCAGTCCTACGATAAGGGCCCCAATCAGTCCCGGCCGATTGGTCACCACCAGCCCGTGGATATCCGACCAATCTAATTTTGACTTTTGAAAGGCTTGATCAATCAAGGGCAAGATCGCTGAAGAATGATTGCGAGAAGCAATTTCAGGAACGATTCCGCCATAG
>CAZETK010000021.1:1395-26452 GCA_964515195.1 uncultured Pseudobdellovibrionaceae bacterium | reverse complement strand
GGATAAAACCTGCCCTGTGTGGTCGACAATGGCAACCGAGGTATCATCACAACTGGTTTCGAAGGCTAATACTTTTTTAATCACTTTATTTTTTGAAGCCGTGCCTTTGATTTTTTAGCCGCATCTGATTTTGGGAACTTAGCAATCACCTCTTCATAAAAGGACTTGGCCTCATCCTTCAATCCCAATTCGTGAAAACTAAAACCAATTTTATAGGTAGCCGTAGAGAAATTCTTCCCTTTCGGGTTTTTTTCACGATATTTTTGATACTCTAAGATGGCTTGACGGTATTCTTTTTTATCAAAGAAATCTTCGGCGGTTTCGAATGTATTCTTAGAGTTTGCCTTAGGCGGTTCTTTTTTTGCGGCTTGGGTACTCTGTTTGGACTTAAGGCTTTCAAGCTCGGCCCGCAACGCGGATTGCTCTTGCTCCATTCGCGTTAAAGCTTCCTGAAAAATAAGGATCCTTTGATTTTGGCTTTGTAAAACTTCAGCGGAATTTCGGCGCTCATTTTGGAGATCATTTTGAGCTACTGCAAGACGGTTCTCTAGAACTTCCGTACGACCATTAAGAAAGCGAATTTGCTCTTCAATCTCGGCGAAACGGGCGTTTACATCGGCTGTCGACTTTTGCAATGTGCTAACCTGAGTTTGCAATACCTGGCGTTGTTCTCCTTCCCG
Organism: uncultured Pseudobdellovibrionaceae bacterium; assembly: GCA_964515195.1. Classification (GTDB taxonomy): domain Bacteria; phylum Bdellovibrionota; class Bdellovibrionia; order Bdellovibrionales; family Bdellovibrionaceae. The sequence goes on along the minus strand of CAZETK010000021.1, from coordinate 25,772 downwards.
AACGCTGGATCGAGTCTGCAAACAACCAACCGTGGAAAGTAGTGATGTTAAAAGACCAATAATCAACATTCCCTTGATCATAAAAAATCTCCAGTTCTTTGACGGGTCAGGCGAGCGGCGTTTTCGGCTTTTTCAGCTGCATTTCGGGCGCGAATAAATTCTTTACGGGCCTCATCCCATCTTTGATCTCGATAGAAGAGACGAGCTTTGCGGTAGGCTTCCTCGGCTTGGTGCCAATACCCGGGTGAATGACGTGGGGCTTGGACTTCACGAGCCGCTTCAAGAGCGACCCGCGCTAAAACATATTCTTCTTGGGGAATGGGCCCTGTTTGGCAACCAACCGCGAACAAGACCACTAGCCATAGGAGTAATTGGGTCCATGAAGTCACGTGTACCGATTCCCCTTCATTCCGTGATGGAATCTTCAATCTTCAGATTACTGAACTGGAACGAAGTTGGCGCGACGATTTCTCGCCCAGGCACTTTCAGATTCCTCGTTCACCAAAGGTCTTTCTTTGCCGTAAGAAATGACAGACATTCGGCTTTCTGGAATCCCTAAACTCTTCAAATAGTTTAAGGCTGAATTGGCTCGACGTTCGCCCAGAGCGATATTGTATTCAATACTGCCTCGGCTGTCTGTATGACCCTCGATCTGAACTCTCACATTGGTATTCTTTTTCAACCACTCTGCGTTTCCACGAAGGGTTTCGCGAGCCTCAGCCGAAAGACCAGAGCTGTCGAATTCGAAGAAAACTGTGGATAAACCCGCAATATTACCGCTATCTGAACCTTGCGGATCGAAGTTCATGGCTGTTGAATCAACCCCATCTTCAGCCGTAGCACCCGCACCCATATTTGCAGAATCAGAAGTTGTTTTATCTCGACCCTTACAGCCGAAGATAAAGAGAGATGCTGTCGCAATAATTAAAAGATTACGAATCATGAAGATGCCTCCTTGTCGTGCTAATTCACATGAAACCCCATTGATGTTGCCACGCTTTCAGTCCATCATGCAATGGTATGTTGAAATTCTTCCGAAATTTTAGCCTTTTGCTGCTAACTGCGATCTTCCATATCTCCTTTGCGACCCCTATCCCTCCGAATAAAAACCTCGGCACAATTCATACAAGTCACTTTGAAATCGTTTATTATGCCGAGCAGCAAGATCTGGCGAAACACTACGCTGTTCAATTCGAAAAGGCCTGGATTTTTCTCCAGGGTCTTTTTCGTACGATGCCTTCTGAAAGAATAGTCGTTGTTTTAAATGATAGTACGGATATTTCAAACGGTTTTGCCACTCGGGTACCTTATCCCTACATCATGCTTTACCCAGTTCTTCCAGATTTGAACGAATCTATCTCGGAATACGATGCCTGGTCGTTAGAGTTAGCTGTTCATGAGCTAGCGCACGTACTATCTTTTGAACCTGCCCATGGAGTGATGAAATCACTTCGCACCATATTTGGAAATATCGTAGCTCCGAATCTACTCCTGCCCACTTGGTGGAAAGAAGGACTTTCAGTTTGGGCGGAAACGGCTATCAGCGAGGGTGGACGCCTTCGCTCTATTTACCAAGAATCCATGTTGCGCGCCTGGTACGGCGAAAAAAATTTCCAGGATTTTACAATTGCACAGGCCAATGAAGCTCTTCCCGAATGGCCTTGGGGCGCTCGCCCCTACGTATTCGGTTCCCTTGTTATGAGTTCACTTCTTGAAAAGCAGGGCGAAGACACCCTGAAAGAATTGGTTGAAAGACATGGCTCTCGCGTCCCTTTTATGTTTGAAGGCGCGACCAAGCCTCTTACCGGACAAACTTACGAAGAGATCTACTCTGAAAGCCTACAAGACTGGGAATCTCGAGCTTCACATCAGATAGAAGAACTCAGCCAAGAACCATTCGATAACATTGTCCAGATTTCCACCGGAGATCTAGTCGTTCGATCTCCGACCATTAGCTCGGATTCTCAGTACATAGCCTGGGTGGGACAAGATGAGCGCCCCGAAGGTCGACTCAAACTAAGCTCACTTCTAGGTGGCGGCCGAATCGGCCCCGTGGATGAGGTAGCCCGAGGATCGATACGAGAGGCACGCTTTTTCCCCCAATCAAATAAAATTCTATATAATGTCATTAAGCCCGCTTCCCAGGCGGAGTCCTATTCTGATTTTTATGTTTATGACCTCAGCACAAAAAAATCAAAACGACTGACTCGAGCCTTGAGAGGTCGCGAGGGTCGAGTCAGTGACGATGAATCAAAAATTGTTTTTATTGGTCTCGAAGGGGGGAAAACCCATCTTCGCCTTCTTGACCTTCAAAGTGAAGCGGTCACGACACTATTGAGCTCTGATTTTGATGAGCGGCTGGCCTCTCCACTCTTTTTGGATTCGGAAAAGATTCTTCTTTCCAGAACATCCGGGGGATTTGAACACCTGTATGTTTACGATATCAACACGAATGCACTTGAACTTTTTAGTCAGGACGCTAGTAAAATGCGGCGTCCGGCAGTTCACAACAAAGAACTTTATTACCTGACGGATAAGAACAGAGTTTTTAATCTTTACCGTCACGCAGCCCCAGGTCCGCTCACACATATTAAAACAAACATACTGGATTACGCAGTTCACCCCAACGGACAAGAAATGTTTGCCGTTCTGATGACTGCCGGGGGCACACGTCTCTATCACTTCCCGGAGTTTGGACAAACGCCGCCTCGTCAACAGGTGCCTACCGCCAAACCTATGTTAACGAAAGTCACAAGTCTTACGCCACCGACTTTAGAGTCAACAGAGATCAAAGATGCGGATCGGTCATTTCGCCTTTGGCCGCAATATTGGATCCCTTTCATTTCGGGCTCGTCCGCCGAGGATGGGATTTTAATGTCTCTCAGCACGAGCGGCCAAGATCCGACACTTCAACACGGCTATCTTCTAAACCTGACTTACGATACGGGAGTCGAAGAGGCTTCTTACATGGGGTCTTACACTAATCGCACTTGGAAATGGCCTTGGTTCTTGCAATCTTTGCGCTTAGCGCGAGCCTTTGTGGGATCCGAGAATCTCTATTACAACCAGTCTCACGCGATATCGCTAATGCCAGACACTTCGCGCTTTACTGAAAACTGGAGCACCACCGTCTCGTATCTTTACACCAAATATGAAGACGATTTCATCATCTATGAGAGACACGGCCCCCAATTGGGCTTGGCCTACTCGAACGTTCGGCAAACATTGTTTATGATTTCACCCGAAGAGGGCTGGGAGGCCGCCACAAACTGGACTCACTTTTTAAAATCCTCCGATCTAGAGGCCTATAATCAATATCGCGTAAAGGGGAGCCTCTACTGGAGCCGTTGGCTTCCGCAACGCCATGCCATTTCTTTGGAGGCGCGGGCTCTAGTGACAGATCAGCGAATCCCTAGTATTCTAGGGGATTCCTCCACTGTTTACAGCTCTCCTCTGACTTCCAATTACTTAATTCGAGGCTTTTTTGAAGGTCAGTTTATTGGCCGTAACATCACAAATGCTAACTTGGAGTTTCGTTTTCCGATTGTGGCGCAAACAAAGGGCAATGGGGTTTTCCCCTTCTACGTTCGCAGAGTTCATGGGGCGGCCACTGTTGATGCCATTGCGGTGGACGGATTTGCCTATAAGGAGTCTTTAGAAACCTTGGTACGGGCCCAACAGAAAGATATTTTTTCTAGCGGCGGCATTGAGCTTCGGGCCGACACAACCGTGGGGTACCTATTTCCCATTCAATTTGTAGCCGGTGTGCATTTTCCTTTTCAGCCCGAATATCGAGAACAGCCCAACGTTTTAATTCAAGTCCGAGGCGGTTTCGGTTTTTAAAGCGTTAATGGGAGTTTGCGCTTGACTTGGCATCAGATGCTTTCAAGACTAAAATCATGGAAAAGATCCAGTGGATCCAAGAACTTGTTCATTCAGAAAGCCTTATCGAAAATGAGGGCATGGTCGAATCCCCTGAGGAGCTAACTCAGGAGGAAATCCTTCTACAAGAATCCGTTCGTTATTTGATCAACCTGAAGAATGAATTCCAAGACGTAGCGGTCGCCTTTAATGAGTTAAAGGGGGACGTCCCGGGTTTAGTGAAGGTTTACGGGATCGCCAAAACCCATTCTGACTTCATGCTTTTCCGACATGGTTATAAACTTGTGGTTAACCTCCGAGAACCAGGCGTTATTTCAATCCGCATGAATTTTGTACCGACGACCTATGTCCCTACTTCAGCTAGCCCCGAAAGTTTTAAGGAAAAACTGATCGGGGATGAGTGTCTGATTGAAGCCCGTTATGGCGCCTTTGGAGAGATTCATTGGGTCCATCAAAACATTCCGGTTAACTCCAATTACCTGGTAAAATATTTCTTTACGATTTTTGTGAAGGAAAGTAGTCGCTAAGATCCCCTTGAATTGAAGTCCGCAGACTGATTGGAAACCTGATCTTCCCATCCTCGCAGTAATAAGCGCATTGATTTACTAGCGCTTTAAGTCCGGCTAAAATCCGAAACTGGACATTCTCTTCAAAGTAAAATCGAATTTCTTCAAGTGGAACGTATACAACTTTCTTGATTTCGATTCCCTGAGTTTTAATCTCAGGATCTCCGTGCAGACGCCCATAAAAAAGAAAGTTGATGGCGTCTCCCACTTCCGGAGTTCCACGCTTGTAATCCACACACAGAAATGATTCGACTTGAATCTGAGTTCCCATTTTTTCTTGGCATTCACGCATCAGGGCTTCATACGGAGATTCATTCGCTTCAATTGCGCCTCCAGGAATAAGATAAGAACTGCGATAGGAAGGTACAAAGGCCAAAAGACTTTTATCTTTTAGGATAAGAACCCCGGCTGCTCCACTTTTTCGGGGCAGCTGTCGTAAAAAATCACCGCGCCCGGATCTCGACATACTGAAACTATCTAAACTTGAATTCTTTTAAATTCAAAGGGCTTTATATTAAGAGCTTTGCCATTCTGGTAAATTGTGGATATTTCTGAATTGGAATTCCCCTTAGCCTGTGGTGCCTGATTTTTAACAGCACCGCGAGTGTTCGCAAGATTATCCCCTTGAGTTTTAGCAAGCTGCTGGGCCGCCACTTGGTGAGTGTTTGACGGGGATTCTCCCCTGGCTGGGTGGGTGGCACTGTTTTCAATAAAACTTGGCTTCCCCTTTAAGGCTTTTAGAAACTCAGCGCCTATTGTGGATTCCTGTGGAGCCGCAGCCATATCAGGGTTCACCCACAATGGTAATTGATGTTGATTGAAGACGAGGTTATCCTTGTTCATAGCCATCACAAGCTCAACCTCTCCTCGGGTCAAATCCACTGACTGAAGAATTTCATCCATGCTGGCACCCGAGTGCGCCATTTGGGCTGCTTTCACATATTTATTCATGGAACCTTGCTCAGTGGATTGCGGCATTCCCTCTACCGAGTGCAATCGATTCATTGTATTCTGCGCGATCTCTTCCATTTTCTGGATTTGTTGATCAGCTTCTACCAAAAGTCCTTGGATTTCGCGGTATTTATCCTCTAATAGTTTTGTCAGCGAACGAACCTGGTCATCGGTTTGATCGGACAAATCTTCCAAGACCGAAATCTTAGTTTGCAGCAGTTGTAACCCTTTACTGAATTTCTGATCTTCGCGATAAGTCTGCTTTCGATTGATCAATAAAAAGATGATTCCCGCCAAAAAAATCAAGTTTAAGATCAGCTGTACCATTATCCAGAAATTCATAGACGCTTTTCCTTATATAATAATAGTTTAGAAACTCGCCGCTGCTCTCACAAGGCTGGTTGTCTGTTTTTGCTAAGTTTTCAGGGTCAGGCTAGTCTTAAGACCGAGTCTTTTGCCTGCCTTATAGGACCTCATTTCGACCTATGCTAAAATTTAGAAATTAAGGAGTTTTACATGCCGGTGTCTATTGGTATTTTTTTAGTGGCGTTATCGCTCACTTTGTCGGGCTGTAATAAAACCAAATTTGCAAGCTCAACTGCCGAACCCGCGCCACAAACACCAGCGCCATCGACTCCGACACCTCAAAGCACTCGTGATGTCACCTACAATGGAGCTATTAAAACTCCCAATAATAAGCTGGATATTTTGCTTGTGATTGATGATTCCAATTCCATGCTTCCGGAAAATCAGAAACTTGCTAGCCGCATGGCAGGTTTTCTCAATACCCTCCAAAACTGGAGCATTGATTGGCAAATGTGCATCACGGTCACGCGATCCCTGAACATCAATAATCGCCAGGTTTGGGGTCCCTCGATCATGTGGAACAGCTACACTCCCCCCACTGGCACCGCTGGTTGGATTTTAAAATCGAATAACAACCTTTCCACAATCTTTACTAATACCATTAACAATATTGGAGCTGGCTGGGCCGGTACCGATGATGAGCGCGGAATTAAAGCTGCTTACTGGCATCTCTATAACGGAGATGTACGTTATTCGAATAATTCCAAGTGTTACCGGACGGATGCCGCCTTAGCTATGATTCTCATCTCGGATGAAGATGTCAGAAGCGTCGGAGGCGACAAATCCCAAGAGTATTACTCAGGCGAACACCGTCCTCTTGAAAATGATGATCTTCCTAGCGCCCTTATTAACCAAGTTCGTGATATTTTCGGCAATAATAAACGCTTTACTTTCAATTCGATCATCGTAAAACCCGGCGACTCGACTTGCCTACAAGCCCAAGATGCCGGTGGAGCTAAAAGTCACTACGGCCACAAGTATGCTGAGCTTTCAAGTCTTACCGGAGGCGGCGTGGGAAGTATTTGTGCCAATGATTACTCGACGAACCTCAATATTTTCGCAGACAACATTCAAGACTCCATCGCTTCAATTCCTCTGGAGTGCAACCCTGTAGGCCCGGTGCAAGTCAGCGTCACTCCCGCTGTCTCAGGCCTTAAAACCGAAGTCAAAGGCTCTAGCCTGGTGTTCACGCCAAACGTACCAGCTGGCCGCAATTTAAGCCTTAAATACAAGTGCGCAGTGAAATAAAAACGAATCCCAATATAAAGAATCCCCCGAATACCAAACATGATGAGTGTTCGAGTTTTTGCGGGGAAGTTCATTGACTTCTTCTTTTGCTCCTTTCATGATCGGTGGACATAAAATGCAGAGCAGTCCGAACGTCGGTCTACAATAATGATCAGCTTTTTCATTTAAGACCCATTTCCATGCTCGTTCGATTGCTGAAAGACTTCATGGTGACAGATAACAAACGCTATCAAGAACTTTTGAAAGATCAATTCGGACTCTCCGAGTTTCGACAAGGTCAGCAGGAAATCATCTCAGCCGTTCTGCAGGGCCAGGATGTGATGGCCGTTCTTCCGACAGGGAGTGGAAAGTCTCTTTGTTTTCAGTTTCCGGCTGTTTATAAAAATAAACTGGTTATTGTTATTTCGCCTCTGATCGCCCTCATGCGTGACCAGGTAAGATCCTTGCACCGAATGGGAATTCCAGCGGGTTGTTTGCATTCAGGCCAAAGCGATGCCGAGAAGCTTTCTGTATTCCAGAGCATTGGCCAAGGAGGAAGCTTTTTACTTTACCTCTCTCCCGAGAGAGTGCAAAAGAGTGGTTTTCAAAAATGGATATTAAATCGCGAAATAGCTCTGTTTGCCGTCGATGAGGCCCACTGCGTATCACAGTGGGGACATGATTTTCGGGAAGAGTACGCCATGCTGGAAATTCTTAAGAAATTAAGGCCGGATGTCCCCGTCCTGGCTTTAACAGCCTCAGCCACTCCACTTGTCTTGGACGATATTGCACGTCAACTTTCCCTTCAAAAAGCTCAACGGATGGTGCATGGATTTTACAGAAGCAATTTGTATTATCAGGTTGAATCGTGTGCAGATGATGAAAGCAAATTACTTTTTTTAAAATCGGCGCTTCGTCACGTTCCTCATGGAAGAAAAATCATCTATTGCGGCACAAGAAAACAAACGGAAGAACTTTTTCGCATATTATCCCGAGACTTCGAAGGCGTGGGTTTTTATCACGCTGGTTTAGACACGAATGAGCGTCACCGTGTTGAGTCACTTTATGCCCAAGGCCAGATTCAGACCTTGGTAGCCACCAATGCATTTGGAATGGGTATCGATCATCCCGATGTACGACTAGTGGTGCATTTTCACTTACCTGCCAACATTGATTCCCTTTACCAAGAAATGGGGCGCGCAGGGCGTGATCGCGAGAAGTCCACATGTCTTCTTCTGTACTCTAAAGCCGATAAGGGGTTGCAAAACTATTTTATCATGAGCTCCAATGCCCCCAGCCCCATCAAAAATAATCGGTGGCGCAACCTCGAGGCCCTAGTAAACTATGCCGAAAGCAGTGAATGTCGCCACGGTGAAATCCTTACTTATTATAAGGATTCACAAAGACTGCGCCAGTGTGGCCATTGTGATGTGTGCGATCCTCATTCGACACGTCGGATTCCGAAACCCGAGCTCCTTGAAAAACCGGTCGTCGACAATCCATTTTCGTTGAAATCCCTGGCAAAGCCCAAACGTCGTGCTAAGCCCCAGCCGCAAGATTTACATTTAGATGAAATCCAAGAATTCCGGTTCCAGAATCTGCGAAGCTGGAGAAAGCAAAAAGCCATCGAACTAGATGTACCTGCTTTTGTGATTTTAAGTGATCGCACTTTAAAATCTTTAGCCGCGGAAAACCCTCAAAGCCTGGACGAGTTAAAAAATATTGCCGGAATTGGCCCCAGCAAACTTGAAAAATTTGGTTGGGATATTCTAGCAGAACTCTCTCACTGACATTTCGAAAAAAACTGGGCCATGCGGTTACAGGCTTCCTCAAGACGGGTCTCTTTAACCGCAAAGCTCAATCGAAGGAATCCGTTCACTCCGGCTTCAACTCCCGGCACAGTTCCCACATAGTAGTTTTCAAGAAGAATCTGGGAAATTTGCCGATCATCTTCAATCACTTGGTTTTCATACTTTTTTCCGAGATAGGAACTGACATCCAGCCAAATGTAAAAGGCTCCGGTTGGCTCATAAGCCTTCACTTGCGGAATTTTATTTAATTCCTTCATGGCCACGGCCTTTCGCTTTTGTAAAAGCTGAATGGTGTTTTGAATATCGAATTCACAACTCTGAATGGCCTTCATTAGGGCATACTGGGAAATACTGCTGGGAGCCCCGGTAGCCTGGCTTTGATAATCACCCATGGCTTGGATGATATCCTGAGGACCTGTGGCCCAGCCAATTCGCCACCCTGTCATCGAGTAGGCTTTTGATCCCCCATTAAAGGATATGACTCGATCTTTAAGCTCAGGAGCTAAATGCAAAAGATGGGGCGCCACACGCTCTCCGTCCAACAATAGACGATTGTAAATATCATCCGACAGCACGACGATTTGAGGGTGTCTTTTTAAGACTTGAACAAATTCTTGTAATTCTTGTTTCGTATAATGCAATCCTGTCGGATTACTGGGTGAGCAGAAAAGAAAAGCTTTAGTCTTAGGAGTAATGGCCTTTTCAAATTCTGCTGCCGTCAATTTAAAATTGTTAGAAGCCGATGCCGAGACAATAACTGGTTTCGCCCCGGAAAGCTCAATCATCGTGGGGTAACTCACCCAATACGGAGCTTGAAGGATCACCTCATCCTGATCTCCACACAAAACCTGTAAAGCCGAAAAAATAACGAACTTGGCGCCCGGGCCTACCACGACTTCAGAAGCAGAATACTGGATTCCCAAATCGGTCTTAGCTTGCTCGGCAATGACTTTTCGTAGCTCAGGCGTTCCGTTGGCGGGCGTGTACTTAGTCATATTCTTATCAATGGCTTCATGGCCGGCTTGGGCTGCGGCTGGGTAGGTAGGCCAATCAGGCTCTCCAACAGTGAGGGAGATCACATCGTGCCCGGCCACTGTAAGTTCTTTCGCTCGGGCCGCCAACTTAAGAGTGGGGGAAGCTTTTAATCGTGATGCTCGCGCCGACAATCTCATGACACTCAACCTTTCATTTTTTGAATTAATACTGAAATAACGGGCTTCGGAACGAACTTGGCAATATCATTCTCCGAGCGTGTGTGCCGAGCCACTTCTTTCACGCCACGCGACGAGATATACGAGAGGCTTGGGTTGGCGTAAAGAAGAATGGTTTCACTTTCATTTTGTAACTGCCAATTGTATTGAGCCATGTTTTTTTCGTATTCGAAGTCTTCTACCTGTCTTAGCCCGCGAATTAAAAATCGAATTCCCTGATCTTTCATGTAATCAGTTGTCAGACCTTGATAGGCGGCGACTTTAATATTGTTTAAATGAGAAAGACTTTTTTCAATCAGGACAACTCGCTCTTCTGGTGAAAACAAAGCTTGCTTCTGACTAGATACAGAAACGAGAACCGTCAACTCATCAACGAATTTTGCCGCCCGTTCGATTAAGTCGATATGCCCCAAAGTAATGGGATCAAAGCTTCCGGGGTAAACGGCTTTTTTCATAGGGAATTATTCTCCTTCCAGCTGACCTCGGTGGAAAAAAGATAACACTTTATCTCCATATTCCCGAACATCATAGCGCACCACGCCCTCATAAGCATCGTCCATTCGTTCCTTTTTTTCAGACTCTATGGCAAGAAGAGTGCTATCTCCCATCGCCTGGCTTTTAGACACGGCTAACATGACGTCGTGAGCCATCTTTTGGGTAAACGGCGGATCCGCCAAAATGATATCAAAAGGTGTCCCTTGGTACCCTTTTAAAAACCCCAATACATCTTTTTGGTAGATCGTATATTGGCTCTTTTCGACTTTTAACTTGGCAATATTCTCACGTGTGATCATCAAAGAGCTTTTATGAGCATCCACAAAGGTGACATGGGACGCCCCCCGAGACAAAGCTTCTAATCCCAAATTTCCTGTCCCGCAGAAAAGATCCAGGACGCTGGCCTCTTCCAATTCAAACATAAATTTATTAAAGAGGGTCTCTTTCACCCGATCCGTCGTGGGCCGAATATGCTGAGCCTTAAATGAAACTAAATGGTGTCCTTTATATTTTCCGGCAATAATTCTCATTGATCAAAACTTTCGACCCAGCTTTTGATCTTCATAACATCCTCGAAGGGTTTTTGCAAAAAACCGTCCGTTTTTTCTATCCATGGTCGTTTTTCCGATAAATCACCTGTAAAAGCGGACATCACCTGGACACGAGTCCCTTGCCAGGATTTCTTTTCTTCAAGAACCTCCCAACCATTTAGTCCTGGCATTATGACATCCAAAAAAACAAAGTCTGGACTTAATGCCTTCCATGCCTGCAAACCCGATAAACCGTCTGCTTCAACAGTAACCAGGTATTTTTCGTCGTTGAATAGTTTCTGAAATGCTCTTCGGATCAAGGGCTCATCATCAATAACAAGAATCTTAATGGGTGTTTTCAATGGGAATCTCCAAAAAGAAAGTGGTCCCAGCACCAGGCTGGGATTCAAAGTATAAGTGCCCCTTGAAGCGCTCGACGATTTGCTTGGAAAGACTTAATCCAAGCCCCGTTCCTTCCCCCTGTAATTTAGTGGTGAAAAAAGGTTTAAATATGGACGATTGCATCTCTTTCGGAATACCTGTCCCCTCATCTTGCACTGTAAGTTGAACACGGTCTTTTAAAACCTGCGAGCTTAAAGTTAAAGTTTGTCCTGGTGTCATCGCCTGACAGGCGTTTTGAATCAAGTTGTAAATTACCTGGCTGATCAATTGGGGCTGAACACTGAATTTTGTGTCTGCAGAGTTCAAATTTAAGTTTAGGCGGAAGGCCCGCCACTTCATTTTAAGCAATGGCAATGTTTTTTCCACTATTTCTTCAAAAGTGGTCTCAACCACATTCCCTTCTTGCTTTACAAAGTCCTGAAGATTTTCGATGACTTTTTGAGCTCTGATCGCGGCCTTTTGAATCTCAATGAGGTCGGTACGGGTAGTTCCATCAGTTTTATTATCTGCAAGAAGAATTTGAACCAAGGCAATGATGCCAGCCAGAGGGTTGTAAATCTCATGAGCCATTTGCTCGGCAATTTGCCCGATTGAAGTCAACTTTTCGTTTTGAATAAAACGAATGTGAGCTTGACGGGATTCCGTTACATCAACATATCGATGCAAATAAACACGCTCTTCACTTTCTAATTTTCGGCTGACTACTTGAAAAAAATGATCGTGATGGCTGATTTCTTGCGGAGATGACGTCTTTTCTACTATTGGACAACGCTCGCAAGGCTGAGTCCGCCCAGCCCAGATTTCATAACATTTCTTGCCGACTTGGGCTTCACCAAAAATTTGATTGCTTCGAACCACATCAAAATTTTCTGAAATAATGGCAATAGGGTCCTGAGCCGCATCAAATACTTTTTCCCAAATCAAGGCGGAAATGCGGCTATCCTCTTCTAAGGTGATACGTTCCAATGAAAGTCCCAGGGCCTGCACATATTTTTTAATTAAAGTGTACTCACTTTCACTAAGAGGCCCTGTCGTTCCTTTTTCAATCAACAAGCCTGAAAACCCTTCTTGCGCTGTCTTTTCGCGAATAGACGGAAGTGGAAAAGCAATCAAACGTCCGACTGGGCGGCCAAATTTTTTGGCTAAGTTCCGCACCGCAGATTCGGGTAAGGTTTCAACATCCTGAGAAGCCCACCAGATCTCGGGCAGGTTAAGACAGTGGATTTCATTGTTGCGCAAAAACTCCAGCTGAATCTCTTCTTTTTTCTGATGAATCAGGTAGATTTCCTGTACAAGACGAAGCTGGCGAAACTCTTGTACAAAAGCTTCCAGTAAGTCTTCTTTGGCGTTCTGCAATCCGATTTTGATTAGGAACTGAACGAAACGGCGCTCATTTCGGATTAACTCCCGCTGCTCGCGATTTGAAGATTCAATCCAACGGGTTCTTTCTTCGACAAGCCTTTCTAGGTTTTGTGCCAAAATCTGAAGTTCTTTATTTCGATCGGCCACACTTCGATGCTGCTGTCTTCGCTTGGTGCGGATCAAAAGCTGGCTTTCGAGTTTTTCCACGGCCTCTTGAACAGTGTCCAGCTCATCCTCAAGTAAAATGATGTCAGGGTGAAGGTTTCTCACCACCTCTTTGTAGACCCGGGGGTCCCGAGATTTTAAACAAACTGCCATTGGGGGGCGCTCGGAAAGGCTTTGCAAATCGGGAACAGTGCCATCAACTTCCAGAACCCATACAATACCGGGTTCTGGATTTAATTGATCAATATCCTCTATAAACTCGACAGGCGGTTTAACGAGCTTTCTTAGTGGGGACTGAGAGCTGGCCAAGCACTGGACTTGTTTGATCATAAACCTCATCTTTATGGTTCAGTAGCAGTTGCCGCCACATCTCCAATACATGGGCTCCATCATACTCAAGAGTTTCGATCAGCTGAACAAAATTTTTCGATTCAAGGTGTTGTAAGCATTCTGCCACATAAGAGTGTAGGGCCTTTTCGGCAGAGTCCCAACCGCTCATATTAAGCCCATCCCGTTTAAGCCGTAACTTCAGACTCAACATGCTTTGTACAAATGATTCCTGCTGATCCACGAACGCGAGAATATCCTGAATTTTGAAAATCCGAACTCCCAGTTCCTTCTTCAGCAACTTTTTTTCAATAAATTCGACCAACTCTGGAATTGCTTCAATCCAGGCTTGAAGCACCTCGAATACCAGGTCCTTCTCATCTTGAACTTTCACGACAAGCTGGTTTATCACTTCCAAAGGCTGTCCTGCCCAGTCTAATTCTTCGGCTTCTGATATTTCCTGACCGTTAATGATGAACTGACACACCAGTTTTTTTTGTTCGTTAAAATCTTTTTCAAGCCATGAAAAAAGATCAGATACCCGTGAACCTGGATCAAAAAGATCCTTTAAATCACTTTTTGTAAGGCTATAAACTTCCATTGGCTTCAACCCTTCTGACGTCTTCTTCAAGCAAATATTTTTTCAATAAGCTGTGGAAAACTTCGTGAATAATGAGAGTATCTTGAGCGATGAGTTCAAATGTGCCCGGCAGAATGCGGGTTTTTTCGGCCTGATACCAACGAAATAGCGGAGTCAGCCCCGCCTCCTGCTGAATTATGGCCAAGAAAATTTCATCGACACGGCTTAGTATTGATGTCAGCATTTCTGCTTTTAACTGGTCACGCTTTCGAAGATTTTCAATTGCCACCTGATTAGCTTCAAACATCCGAACGCACGCCTTGTAGAAGCTCAGATCCGAAGTTACCGGGAAAGAAGCTCCCATATAAATAGCTTGCACCAAACCCCAAGAAAAATCTTTTCTTTCCCGCTTTGTTGAGCATCGATACCGAGGAACCTCTTCTACCGTGTGATATAATCTGGCATCTGAAGTTTGAACGTCTTCCAAGGACCACTCATGAACCAAGGAAGCTAAATAAGAGCCCGTTGTATGCTGGTCTAAAAGATAAACACAGCTTCCCAGGGTAATCGGACCGGTTTCCCAAAACTTTACATTTCCGGCACTGATGCAAAAGGCCTTTTGATCAACGAAAGGGACCATGTGCATAGGCCCGCTGTCTCCGCCCAGTAAGCCACATGAAAATTGGAGGTATCCAAATAGCTCCCCTAAATTCGTTTGGCCTGTTTTATTGATGATCCCAACATCTGAAGTCATGCTGATCAGATGTCGGGCCATGTCAGATTCAGACTGGGACCCGATTAGAACCCATTTCATCTGCGGATTGATTTTCTGGTACTCCAACATTAAGGCAGACCAAAGATCCAACGGAACTTGCTTATGCTTCTCACTTGCCCCAATATGTGCAACAAAATAAGAACCCTCTATTGGCTTTTCCAACGAGACAGTTGGCAACCTGAAGTCATGTGGCCTGAAATCAACACCAGCAACACCTCCCAAAAGATCCATGACGTGGAGACGATTAGGTAGTCCTGTCCCAACCTGCGCCCAGAAATAGCGGCTAACATCATCAGACAGATGCATGTATCCATCGCTGTGACGAGTGTAGCCAGATACTTGAGTTTCCGGTGTGGCCAGGAAGGAAGTTATGTAACTAGACACTGTGCTAAAGCTGAGATTGATAATGCGATCATATTTTTCGGCGGCAAGAGTGTCTAAAAATTGATCTAAAGAATTTAAAGATTCACTCATGCTGAAATTCTCTTGAATCAAAGGCGCTACGAACTTCTCAGTCGGAAACAAATGAATTTTATCAACAGATTCCAGACCTTCGCAGGCGGCCTGAAAACGTGGACGCACAAGCATATGAATTTCACCGTCAGGCTCCATCCGCTTAAGGGCGCGGACAACGGGCCAACTCAAATAGATATCTCCCAGCCTAGCAAGCTGAAGGATCAGTATTTTCATGACTCATTTGCTCCTTGATTATTTCTTCTAAAAACTTGATCTTTTGTGACTCCTCGAAATCCCGATGAGTCTTTTCTAATTCACGGTGAGCCGCCTCCAAACGCTGGAGTGCCAGATCAAATACTGTTGGCGTCTTCTGAGACATCCTGTCCCTCCAAAATTGTGCAGCTGGCGGGCCTCAGACCATACTGCCTGTTGAATTCCATGCGAAATAATCGCTCGGGATATGCAAATGAATAAAGAAACTGATCGCGGTCCATACCATTGATCAAATTCAAAACCGAAGACACCCGTAAAGATTCTCCACATAGATGGGTGGGTTGAGTGCACTTTGACGAGTGCGGACAAGGCGAACAGGCCACTTCAGCCGTTAGAACCCAATTGCCATGGCACCAGGGCATGGTCTTCGAATAGTCGCTGCTTCCCAGACTTAGAACAATGGTGGGCGTGCGAACTTCGGCGGCCAAGTGGGCGATACTTGTATCACCAGAAATTAGCAGGCGGGCCTGTTTTAGCTTTTCACGAGCCTGGACCAGATTTGCGACTTCAATTTCATCTTCAGAAAAGAATTTTTCGACTGTCTTCACTTCAAAACTTGCGCACAGAACTCTTATGTTCCATTCGGGCCTCATCTTTCTGAGGCGAACCAACAGTGTCTGCCAATTTGTCAGTGACCAATTTTTCTTTTCGTCGCTGGTTAAAACCTGCAAATAAACTGTGTTATAGTGCCTACGGTCTTCAATGATGGGAATTCGGGGGACTTCAATATCCAGCGATTTCGCCAAAGCGGTTAAATAATGCACCTCGGATCTTCGGTTTTCTGAAAAAGTTGAATTAAAAAACGTCTGCCACGAGTTTTCAAAAGGTTTGAACTTGGCGGCTTCAAAAATAAGCCCTCGCTTTTTGGTCGCGTGAATCTGTCCCATCAAATAGGCCGAAACCCGATTGTGTGTGCAATTGATGACTTCATCAAAATGAATTTGATTCAGCGAGTGAACAAAATTTCTCAAATTTTCAAAAGGGGCCAATATGGAAGTATCCGGACGATTGATCAAGAGTTGAAGTTCCTGGCGAGGAAAAAAATGAAATTTCCATAGTGGGTAAAGCAGCTGAGCCTGTTTGAATTCATCATTCATCAGAATGTGAATTTCACCACCCTGCCCAGCCGATTCAATCAGGGGTTTCTGCAGTATCAAGTCGCCCACTCTTAATAGGGAAATAAAGAGTCTCTTCACCGGATGATCTCCTTCAGTATCAAAGTCTCGGAAAGCTGATACGGAAGCTCATCAGGTTTGACGTATTGAAAAAATTGTCGAAGATTCAACAAGACATCGTCAGGCCCCTTGACTTCACGACCCAGATAAGTGGCCAAACCTTCAAGGGTTCGAATATTCAGGAAGTAAAAAATCTCTCCGAGAAATTTGGCTTGGGACCCTAAAGCCGGTTTGAAAACTAGTTTTGGAGTCTGAGCTGACATCAATTCGTGGGCACGAAAGTGGAACGCTAAGTCCTCTATCCGGTTAACTTGAATATATTCCACATTTTTTAGACGTCGACGCGTGAATCCAATCAAAGACATACGACAATCAATGGCGACAATTTCAGAAAATGGAAACGCCTCGGCAAGTGCCTGCAAGTGAAACCCACTGCCAATTCCGATAACCGCGATCAAGCGTGGGTCTGCCGATAATGACAAACTCTTGACCCAATTCTGAGCTTCAACTTGTGGATCCTCACAAATAGACACGAGTGCTTGATTGTCCTCAAAAGCAATCATTTCTCCGCGACCATTGCTTCGCCACTCGACTTGAGAGGATTCACCCTGAATCATGAAGCCCTCTTTTCAGAGGCGGGTTTATTAATATTCTGATTCTGCTGCACTAACTCCTGCATAAGCTTCAAGTATTCAGGCTTTTCAGGAACCCATAGAAGCAGACGGTGGCTTTCGATCAAAGCCAATTCAAACCGGCCCAGTTCATAGAACTTTTGGATCAGCTGGCAAGAAATCTCTTCATCAAATTCTTCTTGTTCTAAATAATTGCCCAGAACTTCTGCTACATATTCGGCATGACGCCGATGATTCATCTTCTGAAGTACGAAGTGAATTGCCGTCTTATTGAAAGGCGCAATATCCAAAGCCTTTTTCAAATTGGCGATGCCAAGATCTTCATCCCCAAATTCAAAATGAACCATTGCCAACCCCACCCAAGCCTTATCATTTTCAGGATTAAGGTTGACCGCCGAGCGAAAGCGGTCTTTAGCTCTGTTGAGGTCTCCCCTTTGCATTTCTAGAAT
Source organism: uncultured Pseudobdellovibrionaceae bacterium (assembly GCA_964515195.1). GTDB lineage: Bacteria > Bdellovibrionota > Bdellovibrionia > Bdellovibrionales > Bdellovibrionaceae. Next base: position 8,137 of record CAZETK010000021.1, on the reverse strand, counting down.
TCCATAGTTAACGTACAGAATGTCAGATTGAGAGCTAACGGCATGTGCCTTATTGTAGAATTCCTCTGCAGATTCGAAATCGCACTTGCGTACATAGATATTCCCGATATTCTTGAAGATTTCAAAAAGCTCAATCTGAGTGTCTTGAACGTAAGATAAGGTTTCAAAATAAGTCTGAAGGCTTTGCTCATCCAAACCCAGTTGGTATTCAATTTGAGCTTTGCAGTAAGCTGAATCAAAGCCGACGCTCATCTTATGCCACTGTTCGCAAACCTTCTGAGCTTCACTCCATCTTTCCAGCTTAATCAGAACATGAGATAAATCTTTTAGAATCACCTCATGACATTGGTAAGAACTGGCTTGGCGCAAAAGATTTAAGGCCAGTTGAAACTCGCCGTGCTTTGCCAAGATTCTGGCATTTTGAATCAAGATATAGACTTGAGACCGGAGGGCAGCAGGTCTAGCTGTTGAATCAGGTTCACCGGTTGTCAGCCCAATGGTTGAGGTTTCCGCATTCTGTGAGGTATTGAATTCGAGCATCGTGCTCCTCCATCTGTAGAATTCATGAAGCAACCACAATGCCATGGACTTAGGATCGGGAAAGTTTGGCTTAAGCCCGCGATTTTTCTATTTGAGGAGCGCCTGTCCAGCCGACACTTTGACTTTGTCTCTTTTCAGGCGTCATGTATTTGTCTAATAGAGCTTAGACGAGGAAAAAAGTGACTGCGACCTTTGGACTATCTACTATAGTCTTAAGCCTCTTCGTCTAATTGATTGGTAAAGTCTGGCATCTTATATCCTGATACCGCTTTTTTGCCTCGCTGGATGCTTTGCAGTTCCGCGATGATATCTGACTTGGCCCTGTCGATACATGAAAGCACTTCAAGGTCCTGTTTGATGATTCGCTCTACGTATTCATCCTTGATGGCCAGCGCTTTTCTCAATTCCTTACGCTCATAATCCGTTAGACTAAGATCATTCTGTGCTTTTTCGATCTGTGAATCTACATAGCGGATCATTTCCAGTATTCTCTCTCGAGTTTGATAGAAAGGCTCCAGGTTTTCAAATTGGCCATGTAAAAAATTGACCAGTTCAGTTTCATTGAGAGTATAAAACTTCTCCAAATAGTGGTTCTTTTCGTACACTAACGCGATGATGCGATTCATGGTTTCTCCCCCTCTTGTTCTTTTTTTATTTTTTCCACTGCTTTTTGCCAGGCTTCATAAAGTGTCTCGAGCATTTTGAGATTTGATCTCAAAGGGGCCGGATCGCCCGATATATTCGCTTTCGTGTACTGGTCCATCATGAAGATATAGAGCTGTTCTAAATTCTTCGAGATTTCCCCCCCCACCTTGTGGTCCAGGGTATTGTTCAACTCCATAATAATATCGAAAGCACGCCCGATGTTCATACCGCGGTCAGCGATCTTCTTTTCGTCGCAAGCCTTGATCGCAAGCTTAGTGAATCGAATAGCCCCCTCATAAAGCATCAGAAGAATTTTTTCTCGACTGGCACTTTGAATCGATGTGGCTTTATATTTTTGATATGGATTGGTCATACCATTCTACCTCGCTTCTTCATTAGGCTCCCCCTCCGGTCCCTGGTCCTACTCCGCCACCCATGGCTTTAAATGCAGCACCTTGGCCCTGCAATTGACTTAACTTTGTTTCTAGATCTGAAAATTTACGTCTTAAGGACTGCTCTTTTTTATCAAGCTGGCGTTCCTTTTGCTCTATCTGTCCATTGATCCGCTTGACCTTGTCCTCGAGTGATCTCTTTCGATTTGCGATAGCTCCAAAAGAGCCATTTAGAATATTGCTGATTTCTCTTTTTACGGTCGGAACAAAGCCTGTTTGAAATCCATCGCCTCTTAAGAAAGCTCCCATAGATCTTGGATCTTCGTTCAAGGCTTTGTTAAACCTTTCCTGATTAAAGTTTAAGGTTCCATTTCGGTTGAATTCAATTCCCAATTGATTGAGCCGTGTGATGGACCCACTTACCCCGTGAACAGGGTTTTGAATAATTCTTCGTAGAACGGACTCCACATTGCGAAGCATGCCATCCCCACCTAGAGGACCCAACTTTTCCCGTCCATCCGATCCTTTTTGAAGCTTTGCTTGTCCTTGTATAAATCCCAGTGCGCCGTTATAGGCCTCGATAAAACTTTGAACCTTGCCGGAGATCTTTTCAAAGTCCTCTTTAACATGGATTTTAATGGGTTTACCAGGAGCCGCCGATTTCAAATTTAGGCTGACACCTGGGATAATACTGTCGAGCTTATTTTCTGGAACTTCAATTTCAAATCCATCAAGCTTGATTTTAGCATTCGTAGATGCTTTCTCTTGGTCGAAATAAAAATCGATATCGCCATCTAACATATAGACAGTTGGAAATGTCACATCCTGGGCATCTCCCGTCTCTAAACCAGTGACCATTAATTTATAGGGATTTTCAGGGTCTTTACGATCCTCGACAATGCTCGCACGCAATCCTGTTTCCGACCGATTAATCGAGTTTGTTATCCCTTCCAGAGTGGAATTATTAGAATTAATATAGACTTCTTTTGTACCGCCAGGAGTTCTAAATTTGATATAACCCACACCGATTTGCGTTTTATCCTTATCTGGAAAACCATTACTTAAAGCACCCGGCTTTTCCGCTAATTCTAATACTTCAATGGTGTATTCACCGGTGGGCGCGGCATTGGGATCTACGCTGCCGTCAATAACTTCTTCATTACCAGAAATGAGCTTTAAATCCGTAAAACCTCTGGTACTTAGAAGCTCTCCGAGGTTCTTGGGAATTTCTTGAATTTTAGCTTCTAAATCGCCGACAAGTTTTAAAGTGTCTTCCTCTTTACCCCGCTTCTGCTCAAGATTCTTAATAGGAATTCTCTCGGCTTCGACCAATTGGTCGACCAAGTTGGGCGGAATTGCACCAGAAAAGCCTGAGAGTCGTACACTTGCCATAAATTTATTTTCTCAGGGTTCTTCAAAAACCGTGAGTCAATCAAATGACTTGGACTTGGGTGAAGTCCTAAGACCCGGAAGAGATTTCCGGTGAGAAGCGTTTAGACTTAGTTGGAATGAAAAAGCCTCTGGACCTTTTGCGGGTTAAGAGGCTTATTGAGTTGGAATTCTGACAGGCGGTAAAAAATTAGATTTTTTCCAGCAAAGCCATCAAATAAAAACTTTGATAACCCTTATATCCGCCCATTAGGTCTTGTCTAGTGGGTGTGTACTGGATATCTGGTTCAGCTCCATTATTTTCAACTGCTACACCATCAGGTCGATAAAACAAAGATTTAGTGATATAGACCAACATGCCAGAGTTCATCAATGTGGGAGCTTGCTCGATATGCCCTCCCATTCCAGCCGTTCGAGTTCCAAGTAAAGTAGCACGATGATAACCTTTCATAAGAGCAGGGAAGGCATCTCCACCCGATCCGGACAGTTCATCAATAAGCATTACAATCGGCTTCGTGTAATGAACTGGGTTGGGATATATCCACTCTTCTCCCCCAATGGATGTCTTAGGCGTTAAGAAGGCACCTTCTTCCCAACTGGATTTAATAAGGCTCAAAACCTTTTCTAAATTGATCATATCAAAAGTATTGGAAGCGATAGAACTCATCCATCTTTTGAACCCGTAGTATTCTTTTTTTGTTGCTAATAACTCGAACTGCATGGGCTTAAATGGCTTATCCATAAAAAGGCCTACAATCCGGTGCAAGAAGTCAACGGACCCGCCACAGTTATGATCCTGATCAATAATCAGCCCAACTGTATTCTGCTCTAAAACATGAAGAGCATATTCATACTGTTTAAAAACAGCATCTGGATTGGGGAATGAGTAGTGAGGGATTCGAAGATACCCAATATTTCCTTTTTCAGTAGGATGATAGTAAGCCACAAAAGGCGTTTTCATTATAACTGTCGCGTCTTCAGGGATGGCGATGCGTGTTTCTCCTGAGCAACGGTAACTCCTTTCCATTTTTTCTGGGCCTAATAGGGTGTTTGTTACAAAACGGCTGGAAAGCAAGTCATAATCTCGAGATATCGCGGACATATTTCTAGCAGACTGATTCATCACCTGATCTTCGTCAAAAGGTGTTCCCGAATACTGCCACTTTAGAATTACAGATTCTACCACTGGAGAGCCACCCCGACGCACGCTGACCTCAACGGTGTCTTTTACGGGCAACAACGCCACAGAAGCGGGGCGAATCAGTAAAAGCTGAGCAGCCGTTCGCATCTGTCCCAGCTCGAAGCCAACTCCGAAATGTCTTTTGATCTCGGCCAGAAGAGTTTTAGTCGGAATCTGGTCAACGGCGACTACTTCGTCCCCGACTTGAAAGGGGAACTCATTTTCCGATAACTTAGTCCGGTCTATGTGTGTGATCAAAACTTGATCTGCAATTAGATCTGTCATGACCGGAATCTCAGCTTTAAAGTCCGCTGGAAGACGGATGGCGAAGTGGCCATCCTGAAACTCTGCTACGTATTGAACCATAGCCTTATAAAATTCCAAGTTAGACCGAGATTTTTGAATCTTCTGAAGATAATCTTTTTTCAGCTCCTGATATTTCAAACCGCGTTTTTCTTGCTTGTAATGGAACGGACCATAGCTGGATTCGATGGTAATATTGAGCAGATCAAAGTCTGCTATTTTTTCCGCACTCGTCAAAGGACGTCCGGTGGATATGACTGAATAACAAACTAGCCAAGAAATGATAAAGTATCTCATTTTCCCTCCAGGTAACAACACTAGTAGACTGCAAGAGGGTGTCAAGCGCGAGGCGCGGGGCATTTACGGCTGGCAGCTGCAAAATTAGGCAGCGCGCTTTAAAAGTTGACCTGTGCGGACATCTTTATCAAAGGGCAGAGTCCAAAGCTCAGCCTCTGGAATTTTTCGTATGACTGTTCCTAAGCTATCCTTAACAAGCAAGTATTTCTTATCCCCCTCAGTGAAGGGCTCAATAATCCAATTGCTTTCTTTTACACTAGGAAGACTCTTAAGATATTCGACGGCTTGTTGGTACTGTTCATCTGACATGGGGCCATGTTCTTTTTTCTGGCCACCAGTAAAGTCCTGTCCGTTGGCATCTCGGTCATGGGTTGAATCCGACTTGATAGCCCGGTCTACCTTGGACGCCCCGTCTCCCTGACGGATTGGGGTCGAAATCATATTGCCAAAAAGTCCTTTGACATTCATCAAGATCAATATCGGCTGATATTGCAAAACACTTAAACAGGGCTAAGGCCCTGTATCACTTTGAACATTCAATTCGACTGGTATGTCTCCATTTTTTTAAAGTACCCCGGAAGATGGCCTTAAAGGCCTTCTTCCGGGTAGGTTGGTACCGAAGAGGTACGGAGAGAACCTCTTCGTGAATCCTATTATTTTTTTATTAACCAATAAGTTTCAAAGCTAGGCCCGGAACTTGATTCGCTTGAGCCAATGTCGCTGTTGAAGCTTGTAAAAGAATATTATTGCGTGTCATTTCGCTGGATGCCTGAGCTACATCTGTGTCACGAATCCGTGAATTTGCAGCCGAAATGTTTTCATGCATAACACCCAAGTTATCCACTGTGGATTGAAGTCTGTTTTGAAGGGCACCAAGAGTTGAGCGATGTCCATTCACCTGACTTTGTGCTTCATCCAGAACCGCCAAGGCCTCTTGGGCTCCATCCTTGGAGGTATAGTCAAAGCCTGCAATTCCAAGTTCGCTGTTCTGAACATTAAGTTCAGCTGCATTGAAGGAAATCCTGTCAGCAAAATCATCGTTGTAAATTCCGACTTGGAAATCAAAGCTTGATCCCGTTCCATCAATTAATTTTTGAGTACCGAACTGGGTAGTCTGAGCGATACGTTGAGATTCCGATTTTAACTGTTGAACCTCTTTATCAATCATCACTCGCTCACGATCAGAAACCGTATCCGATCCCGCCTGGATAGCCAGTTCACGTAATCGAGTCAGAATATTAGAAACTTCAGATAAACCGCCTTCTGCGGTTTGAATCAGTGATATCCCATCGTTGGCATTTCGACTCGCTTGAGAATAGCTGCGAATCTGAGATTTTAAGTTTTCACTGATTGCCAACCCAGCCGCATCATCAGCTGACTTGGTGATTCGAGAGCCCGAGGCTAGTTGGGTCATCGATTTTTGAATCTCTCTTTGGCTGCCAACTAGATTTCGTTGCGCCGAGATAGCAGAAAGGTTAGTTGTAATTCTCATTCCCATGGGGAACCTCCGTATAATTTGGCAAACCACCCTCGTGATTTGCAGTTAGAGAAAAAGGTCTCGAAACCTACTTCAAGACCTAATTCCGGTTGAGCACGTTGGACGATGGCACCTACCGCGATCCGCTGTTCTGCAAGCGAAACTTAAGGGACCGTCAATTCACCAAAAGTCTCTTGAATCAGCTTTTCGCCTGGGATTCATCGCATGTCTTGACCTACCTTTCGGCCAGGTCTGGGTGGACTTGAGTCGAGTCCAGCAGAACTGGACCAACGTCGCGCATGAACTGGACTGACGTCGGGGACAGCGCTGGACCATCGTCCTGAAAACTCAACCTTTGATTGGGAGAAGGCTGCACGCAAGTCTAGTTGCGATCTTTGTCTAGTCCATATAGGACTCGACTCCTTGGGGTAGGAGAGAGGGGGAGGAGGGAAAATCTTAACATAAGCGGGGGGCGTGGCCCGCCCGCCCCCCCCCCCCGGCGGGGGCGCGGGGGGGGGG
>CAZETK010000021.1:0-1385 GCA_964515195.1 uncultured Pseudobdellovibrionaceae bacterium | reverse complement strand
ATAAAACCTCCGCCTCCGGCCTCCGCCGCCACCCCCCCCCCCGGGGGGGGGAACGCGTCACGCTTGCCGGAGGTTTAGATTTTCCCTCCTCCCCCTCTCTCCTTTCGTTCGATCTTCCCCTGCTATGAAATTTGTGATTTTTGGTAATTGCTGGAAGATCCCTCAGAGGTTGAGTGACAGATTTTGCTCCTAGGGCGGGAGCCTTATGTGGATGTATTGCTTTTGAGGGGTGTCTATGGTTTTTCCGGAATGGTATAGTTTTCACTTTTTTACTGGGGCTTATCTAATTTTGACCCTTTTGGATTATAAACAAGAGGTTGTTAATTTGGAGGGCTTTTAGCCCTCAAAGGAGATTTCATGGTTCGGGTTGTTTTTATGGTTGTTGTTTTTATGTTTGGGGCTTCATCGGCCTATGCTCGATGCTATCAGTTTCCTCAGCAAAATAGTCCAGCTCAAGTTGGCCTTGTTCAACTCCAAGGGAGTGGCCAAGCTATACGGGCTACGCAGATGTGTGTTAATCAAGCAAACCCCAAAACAAATAGTGGGGGTTATGAATCTCTGACATTTCTTGATTCTCATGGATTGATTATGATGGTTTCGGTTACAGCACTCAGTGGCCGCTGCGGCGCCACTTCTGATTGCAGGATAACTCTTGGTGGCCTTAAAGGACATGTTTTAGGACGAACTTTGAGTGATCATGAAGCCAACTCAATCACGGTCACGCTGGACTTGCGGTACAATATTTTATCAGATCGTATTGAGGGAAGACTCACCGATCACAAGACAAACCACATCTACCCCATCCAAGAAATAAAATAATTTATAATCGACTAAAAAGTCGCAAAGGAGTTCCTGTGAAAAAGATTGTATTAACTGCCCTTCTCATTTTTGGTGCTGAGCAAGCCTTGGCAAAATGTTACAACTTCGTAAATCAAAACGGACCCACTCAAGTTGGACTTGTGAACCTACAACACAATGGACAGGTCTACAAAGCCACAAAGGTCTGCACTCAACACATTAACGGATTTGCAGGGCCTCATGATGCCATAAGCTTTAATGACTCCGAGGGTGATTTACTGCTAGTAGCGGCCAAAAAATTCACCGGCCGCTGCGGACCCAACAGAGACTGCTTCAGATTCGAAGGCTACTCTGGCCAAGCCATGGGAAGAAACCTAACCCCAACCGAAGCTCAATCCATCATCGTCACCATCGATGCCGACTATAAGAGCAATCTAGGCCTGAAGTCAGGAACACTAACGGACCACAGAACAAACAAAAGATACCTAATTATGGAAGCCGGATCCACTCACTACTAGTCACCACTGTGTAACGAGCGCACTCAATTAAGATTCTCATAGTTTTTCCACTGCAGGAATATGATGAAA
>CAZETK010000020.1:0-49198 GCA_964515195.1 uncultured Pseudobdellovibrionaceae bacterium | reverse complement strand
GGCTTTAGCGGCGGAGGAGCATCAGGATCATGGTAACAACAGATTCTCAGATACCCAATTGGTTACGGCATGCGCTTACTCAACAGCAAGCCATCAAGTTATCTCACCTCGTAGAAGAAGCTGAAAACCACACGACTGGAGAAATCGTACCGGTCCTTGTTCATAGGTCAACTGCGGTAGGGCATGTCAAGTGGATACTGGTTGGCTTTTTTATGGCTGCATTTCTAGCTTTGGAGGCCTGGTACACTCAACTGACTTGGGGATGGCACTGGGCTTGGCTTCCAATCGTGGCTTTGGTCCTCATTCTATTTGTTGCCTTTCAACTGGCTAAGCTCGACTGGATTCAGAATATCTTCACCACTCAAGAAGATGAAGACCGGCAAGTGGCGATGCGGGCCGAGTTGGAGTTTTATCGTTCTCACATTAAGAAGACAGCTCATGGAACGGGAATTCTGATTTTTGTTTCGTGGATGGAGAAAAGAGCTGTGGTATTGGCCGATAAAGGGATTGCAGACCTATATCCGCCAGAGACCTGGAATCAGGTCATTGATTCCATGGTTGCCGAGTTTAAAAAAGGCCATACTTACGAGGCCTTTGAGGTTGCCATTAAGCGATGTGGAGAGATTCTCAAAGAAAAACTTCCAGCTTCTGCGGAAGGTAATCTCAATGAGCTTAGAAATCACCTTATTATCCGAGAGTAAAATTCGATCGTATTACTGTGTTTTTTGATCCAATTCATTTCTAAGGGCACGTGACCTTTACGCTTAGCGAAAATAAGGGGCTGGGCTTTGGCTATTTTCATGTTGCCCTGATCTTGGGGTTTATGTTTTAAAGGTTGGATCGTAATTAAGAAAATTCCAATGCGGCCGTAGCTCAGCTGGATAGAGTACTTGGCTTCGAACCAAGGAGTCGGGAGTTCGAATCTCTCCGGCCGCACCATTTCCCAGTCATCCACCCTCAAAAATCTTCACTTCAACCGACTGCGAACAATCCTTGCTCTTGGTGGCTTGGTACTAGCTTCGCTGGAGTTTAGTCTTTCGCTGTGGAACTGGATTTTGAGAGTGAGCAACTGTGGGGGTGCCGAGTTTTGAATTTAGAAGAGAGTGAGCCAGATGGCGCCCGCCACAAGAAAGATCATGGGCACAAAGACGACTGTGAGAGAACGGGCAAAGCGGTTGGCTCCAACGCCCCATGCGAGTGCAATTTTCGCCACCATGCTAGCGATCACAGCTAGTAAAATGCTGATCATTGCGGTGTTCATACTAAGAAGATTTTGAGTCAACATCGTAGCGCTGGCGAGGGAAACTCCATGCAGCTCAAACAGGCCGGTCACAAAAGAAACTAAGAAGGTGGCATTCTCTCCTAAAAGACTTTCTGTGACAGAAATGATGCCCAATATGGTCGCCAGAATTAATGAGAGGCGAAGCACTTCAAGCCAATTCAAGGGTGATTTTAATACTAGTTCCGTCGCGCCATCTTTTTCTTTGCGCGCACTCAAGAGGAGGGCACCGAATCCATAAAATAGGGCTGCACTCGAGGGAATCAGCACCTTGACCAAGAGGGACGGTGAGATGAGGCCCACAATCAAAAGAAGCTCGGCAATAGAGGCTAACTTGGCGGCTAGCGCCGAATTCATTTGAGACCGCCAGGATTCGGGAACTTCTTTTGACTTGCGAGCCGATGAAAATAAAACCGCCGTGCTGGATATCAGGCCTCCTAAAAATCCGACAATGATGTTTCCCTTTTTGTTGCCAATGAGTTTTGCTAAAACGTAACTGGAGAACTCCAAGGTGGCTAAGGTCAGAACAATATAACCAAACTTTCTTGGATTCATGACCCCCCAAGGGTCAATGACTTTATCCGGAACTAAATTCACCAAGGCGACACCGGCTAGCAGTAACAGAAGAGCCGCTTTCAATTCGGAAGCTTGAATTTCCTGGGTGAAGCGGTGAAGACTTGTTTTGGAAAATAAAATTACAGCCACCAAAGGCCCTGCTAGAGCCGAAAGGGCCGGGTTGAGGTGGGCTGTATAACCGAGACAAAAAACGATCCCGGCCGCAAACTCGGTTGTCAGGCCCGGATCTGTTTGATTGGGCTTTGAGTAGGTCTGGGTAAAATAAGAAATAAAAATCAGGCCAAGTGCAAAGGCTGTGATAATGGCGGATAACCAGACTGAATTAATACCTCCCGAGATCGCACCCAAGAGGCTAATCAGCAAAAAGGTTCTGACGCCCATGACCTTCTGAAGAGGATGGGCCCTCTCTCTTTCGATGCCGACAAGTAGCCCGATGAAAATAGCAATCAGATAGGGTTGCAGATAGTCCAATCCCCTTACTCCCGATTTTTAAGACGCCAGTCGATCATACCACCTTCTAAATTGTAAACACTTTTATAGCCCAGTTCCATCGCATAAAGAGTGGCATTTGCAGAGCGAGCGCCGGACCGGCAGATAAAAAGAATGGGTTTATTTCGATCTTCACTTCGAAGGTACTCGTCAAGTTCGGGTCCTAAAGTTTTAAGAATTGACCCGGGGATGTGTCCTAGCTCTCCCGTAAACTCTTCAGGGCGCCTCACATCAACTAGATGTAAACCTTCCAGCTGTGATAACTGACCAGCCTGGATCGTCGGAACACTATCTTTCAAAAATGGCTCAACTTTCAATGTAAGTCCCCCCTGTAAATGGTGCCAGGCCACGTTTCCTGTCGCCTTGAGTCGGCACAAACGGTGCCAGGCCGTCTTTCCAATTTGTGTCACTTAAATCGGAGGCCTTGGGCCGCCCCCCGTCTTACCTCTTTCCGTTGTCACCCAACTGCAGCGTCAAAGGTAGTTTAAGATATCGTCTATTATTATCCTCCTTTGGAGGGAAGCGTCCAGCTTCAATATTGATTTGGAGGCTGGGCAGTAACAAACGAGGCGCTTTTAATGTTTTATCACGGGTTTCACGTAAGTTAACAAATTCCTCTTCGGTGGTTTCTTGCCTTAAGTGAATATTGTTTCTCTTGCTGTCACCGATGGTGGTTTCGAATCTCATTTCTCGACCTTGGGGGCTGTAATCATGACCGACAAATACCCGAGTCTCATCGGGCAAGGAGTAGAGATTCTTATGAACCGAGTGGTAAAGCTCCTTTGCGCTTCCTCCCGGAAAGTCACAGCGCCCGGTCCCTGAGTCAGGCATAAACACAGCATCACCTGTAAAAATAGCATCTTCAAATAGATAGCTCATACAGGCTGGAGTGTGGCCAGGAGTGGGGATAGCTTTCATTTTTAACGTCCCGAATCGGACTTCTTCGAAATCTTGAAAGAGAAGATCAAACTGGGACCCATCGGTGGGGGAGTCTTGCAGGTTGAATAAACTCTTAAATACATTTTGTACAAGCTTGATTCTTTCGCCAACACCCGTAAGAGCATCCGGGAAGTACTCTTTTAGAAGATGAGAACCTGTTAAGTGATCCGCGTGTGCATGGGTCTCAAGCAGGCCTCGCACTATCAGATTGTGCCGCTTAACATAGCTCAAAATCTGCTTGAGGCTTTTATCTTCAATTTTTCCGGAGGCTGGATCGAAATCGAGGACGGGGTCAATCACGACGGCATCCCGAGAAGTGGGGTCCGCCACCACGTAAGTGAGGGTCGACGTGTCAGGATCAAAGAAATGCTGAATTTTCATAGAGACCTCCCTCTAGAGCTAATTGCCACCATATCAATTATTATCAATAATTCAATTGAATAATTGAATAGAGTCTGTTACAGAAAGGCTATGAATTCAGTTGAAATCAGAGATCTAAAGGACCGCCAAAATGAGATATTCGATCGGATCTCAACCTTGCTGGGAGCTTTATCGTCGCCCGTTCGGATTAAATTGATTCATTTTTTATCACAAGCCCCACTTACTGTAGAAGTATTGTCCCATAAAGTGGGAGAAAGCGTGGCTAACACTTCGATGCACTTGAGAAAGATGCTAAGTGAAAGCCTTGTCAGTGTTGAAACCATCGGTCAAAGGCGTCTTTACTCACTTCACCCATTTCTCTTTGAATTCTGGGAGCAAATTCAAGACTTCGCACAGTCTGTCGATTCCGCTCTAAAGCTGGACAGAGAACTGCCGGATAATATGACCTGGCAACGCTCCTATCAAGAAACGCGCCGCTGTATTCGGGATGGAGATCTAATACTGTTAGATATTCGACACCACGATGAGCGAGATGTTAGCAAGAATGAAATTCCCGGAGTTATTGCTATTCCATTGTCAGAATTAAAGGCGAGTTTAAATCGGCTGCCAAAGAGAAAGCCTATCTTGGTGATCTGTCGCGGTCGCCTGTGCGGAATGTCAATTCAGGCCGTCCAATATCTAAGACAAAAAAAATTTAAAGCCTATCGGCTGAATGAATCCTGGTATTCTTTTCGTCGAAATATACTAAAGGAAAAATCAATATGATAAATGCACTCATGGGAGGAGTTCTCATCGGAGTGGCTGTAAGCCTTATGCTGGCCCTGAACGGTCGCGTGACGGGTATCAGTGGAATAATTGGAAGTCTTCTGCGGCCTCGAAAAGGAGATATCTCTTGGAGAGTCTCGTTTCTAGGAGGGTTGTTAGCCGGAGGCATCCTTTTAAATCTATTTTACCCAAAGGCATTTCAGATTTTCTCGTCAGCGCAAATCGTGGATTATGCAGTAGCTGGCGTTCTAGTGGGATTCGGCACCCTGCTTGGTGGGGGTTGCACTTCCGGGCATGGCGTTTGCGGAATTTCGAGGTTGTCGATGCGGTCTATACTCGCCACTGTAACATTTATTTTGTTTGGAATACTGAGTCTATTCATTTTTAAATTCCTAAGAGGTTCCGTATGAGCTCATTTGTAGCCTTCATTGTGGGTGTTTTGTTTGCGCTTGGTTTAGGATTATCAGGCATGACTCAAGTACAGGTTGTGAAGGGTTTTTTGGATATTACAGGTGAGTGGAATCCGGCCCTTTTAGGGGTGATGGTGGGAGCTATTAGTGTCCATGGGATCGTCTATTTTTTAATTCGAAAGAAAGCGTCTCCCTTGTTGGGAGAGAGGTTTTATATTCCCACTCAAAAGGATATTGATACTAAATTGCTTTTGGGGTCTGCGATCTTTGGGTTAGGCTGGGGCTGGGCAGGAATTTGCCCCGGGCCCGGGTTGGTCAGCCTAACCAGCTTGGACACAAGATTTGTGGTTTTTGTGCTATCCTTGTTCGCTGGAATGGGTCTTTATAAATTGTTCGAGAAAAAATTAGGAATTAAGTGATTTATATTTTCTGTGGAATGATTATCGGTTCAATCGCCGGCCTGACCGGGGCGGGCGGAGCTTTAGTCGCCATCCCTCTTTTTATGCAGTTTTTGGGTATGACGCTAAAAGAAGCTTCAGTCTATTCTTTGCTGGCTGTGATCGCGGCCACGGCCATCAATTACTTGCTGCAAAGGAAATTTGCTCAGAACAGACTGGCTATTGGAGTGATATTCTTTTCAGCGGTCGGCAGTTTTCTTATGACTCCCTGGAAGTTAGTTGTCCCTGATATCGCGATTGCAACGCTGCTCGCTTCCGTCGCTCTTTACTCGCTTTATAATGTTTGGATCCATCGCTCGCGCAAAGACCAGCCGAGCGAAACTCAGGTTATAAACTTATGGCTTTCGATACCGACTGGGCTCATGGTGGGAGCGCTTACGACCTTGACGGGCCTGGGTGGTGGGGTTTTGTTGGTTCCAATCTTTTTACGATTTTATCCCTTCACAGATGTTCAAGCAGTTGCCACCAGCTTGCTGGTGATTACATTTTCCGCATTGTTATCCCTAACAGCTCAATTGTTAGGGGGCTTTATGATTCCTCTTAACTTGGGGCTTCTGTATCTAGTCGTCGGAATTCTGGGCGCAGCCATCGCCTTAAAAGTAGTTTTACCTAAGCTGTCATTAGAAAAAGTCAGTTTAGCTCGTAAAATTGTTTTCAGCTTCGTTGTACTGCTCGCCATCATAAAAGTTTTTTAAATCATTTTCATTTGGAGACTTTAAGACACCTCTAAATTGTGTTAGGAATGAGGCCGGATCTAAACCTATGACTAACGAAAAATCCTGGCTTCACTTTTCATTGATTTGTCTTTTGATCACGATGCTATTGGGCTTGCTTCTCCGCTTGAGTTTTGCTGGATTCCCTGTGAAGGCCCTAGGTTCTTTGGATTTGCGACAAGCGCATTCGCATTTAGGTTATTATGGATTTTTGTTTCCGATGATTTGGAGCTGGTTGCAAGGTCGTGGATTGTGGATCCCTGAGAGGAAATGGGCCTATGCTTATATTTCGGTGGTCTTTCTTTCCACAATCAGCTTTTTGCTTTATGGCTATAGCCCATCCTCCCACGGTTTGTCGGGTCTTGTGTTAGCTGTCTGGTTGGTCTTCGCTTTCAAGAATTACAAAGTCCACTCTCCACTTTCACAAGATTGGTTGGGGAGTGTTCCTTTGAGTATTACTTTTGCGGCTGTTGCTGTCTTTTCAGTAGCGGTTGTAACCGTGATCGGATTTGAAAATACGGGCGAAAAACTGGTTAGGTCTTTTCTTACAATCTTGGCCTATGGAGTCTTCTTACCAATTGTATTGAGTCGTAAAGCGCTTCTTCCCTTTCCAGCTTGGGTTTGGTTTTTGAGCACCTTAGGACTGGCAGGATTTGTTACAGACTTGGTAGCGCCTATCTATTTTCTTTGGGCCCCACTACTTGTTTCATTTTTGCTTCTGTATGTTCTGCTTAAGAGTTGGTCACGGCCTCAAAATATATTGGAATTCCGATTTTACTTTTACATGGTTTCTTTGGCTCTAGGTTTGATATTTTTTGGGCTAGGATGGCTCCCTAATACTCATTTTGTCGCCATTGCAGGATTGCATTTTTTAATATTAGGCCCCTTGTTAGGACTTTTTATCTCATTTCGACAAGTCTTCTTTTACCTGATTTACGATGTTTTTGTCCTGTTGATGGTTCTATTTTTAATTTTGATGTGGCTGGTTCCGGAGTCCATTTTGACATGGCAGCTGATGGCTGCATTTTCGGGAGTTCCCCTTTTTCTTATGGTCGGCGTGAGTCTTTTATGGCCAGCCACTTCGCAGGCTGTCGTCTCAAACTGATACAGGCGTCGTCTTTGCATTTCCCTTGATTGATGGGAAGTTATTGGCCTTTTCGGCAGATCATTCGATCCACAAGCCTGGGCATCGCCCTAATTTTGGCATTTTCGATGCCAGCCTTTGGTCATTTCAAATGTGGTCGTCTTTTTGACCGACAGAAGATAGGACAGCCCGAAACCTCCATTGAGATCGAATTGCCACTGACAGAGCAAGTGGCGGCGATTATTACCACACAAGACGGAACATTAAGGCCACTGTTTTCACATATAAATCAAATTCCTTCGGATGTCAGACAGGATATTCAAAAGCTTTATTCTGACTTTGATCTAATGTTGGACTTTAACTCACTTCCTAGAGCTTTAAAGCTTCGTATTCTAAAATTTGCAATCCCAGCTATGAATCTTGAATTTAAGCAGGCTGGCAATAGAAAGATTCCGGGTCTCGCACTCCATCCTTTAATTCTTGAGCGCTATCCATTTCAAAATTTTGTGGAGTTTGGAACGCCTCAAAGTGTTCGTACGGCTGGCATGATAGAACTTCATATGCGAAAGGATGGAGACGCGAGTGATTTAATTCAAAGCGCAAAATTGCTGCATAAAAGTCTTGGGTACTCGCACGGAAGTATACATATGCACGTTGTGGCCAAGCAAGACAAGTCCTGGCTTAAGAAAAATCCAATCGTAAATTCATTTCTTATCGCTGACTACTGGAGACGACTCAATCTTGTTATGGAAATGCGCGATGTGATCGAAAGAAAAGCCACCATCTATTACAGCTCATTTGTTGATAGTGGTATCACGTACAATAACTTTGGCCCTCTGGATTCCGCCAGTTTTGCCATCGGACTTCAATACTTTTTAAAACAGGGCCAATTAGGGGGAGTGTATAACCTCCCCATTATCAACAATCGACTTGCATTGGGTTCAGATGCTAAAATTGCTTGGGTCGGCCTTTGGGGCCATGATAAATATGATTCTCCAGAGTCTTTTGGATTTGAGTTTCGATCCCTACGCACAAATGATACATCAGAATCCCTACTTCAGTTTTTAAATCAAGTTCGGGAGCGAGTTGAAAATCATCAATTCGGCGTGGATGAAACCACTATGACTCGTTGGCTTGATCACCTTGAAACAGTAGCTAGTGAAAAAGAAGGGTATCCGACGCCTTGGAGAAGGGATTTTTCAAAGGATAAATTCACAGCGACGTTGGAAAGCCCTTTCGGAATCGGCCCTGCGGTGAACTATCGACTTGTTCCCCACAAGCCCTACGAAGAAGTAATGTCGGAAGTCGGTGATGACATGCGAAAGTTAATTCTAGGAATGGGGCGAGAAGAAATAAAATTTGACAAGGATGGCTTTCAAGTTCCAGACACAGGGCAAGAAAAGTTTTTGGCGCATTTCACTGCTCGAAAAAGACTCTCGTATATTCTGCATGATTGGAGTTTAGATCCCCTGTTTTTCGAAAAGCCGGACGAGGCCAAAAAAATCAAACAACTTCAACTAAGGGCTCTCCGACGTTGGATGCGCGGTGAGGATGAAGCCTTGGTTATACAAGATTTCCTTCTTGATTCTGGAGTTTACTTTGCGCTGGCCGAATCTGTCGGATTCAATCCATGAGCACTTTACTTATTTGGAGTCCGTGTCTGGGTTTTTAAGGCTTTCCAACCAGCCCGAGTGCGCTGAGAGGAGAGAAGAGGCGACATTGGATGGGTGGGTTAAATCTTAGAAAGAGGCTGCTTAATTCTGAAATTGCAGACAGAATAGTCCTATGATGAAAAAAATCGTCCTCTCTGTCGGAATATTGTTGTTATTATCGCTGGCGTTGTCTTGCGCTTTCAAGGGGCGGTATCCGGTCTCTGATCACTTTCATGGAAAGAATTTTTTTAATCCTGAGTCTTCTGATAAGAAGAATTTTTGGGATGTTTTAAAGTGGCAGTTTGGTCGAAGTAAGCCGGTTTGGCCTAAGCAGATTCCAGTTACATCCTTAAAGAGTCTTCCCCGAATTCCGCCAGGCTTATCCGTGGCTATTACCTACGTGAATCATTCTACATTCTTGATTCAAACGCCTGATAAAAATTTTCTGACAGATCCGATTTGGTCTGAGCGAGCAAGTCCATTTACCTGGGCTGGGCCTCGGCGGGTTTATAATCCCCCTTTGCCCTTTGATTTACTTCCACCGATTCATGGCGTTCTTGTTAGTCATAATCATTATGACCACATGGATGAAAAAACTTTGCTCAATCTGCATCAAAAATTCAACCCTCGAATATTTGTTCCTCTAGGTGATAAGCAAACATTAGCTAAATTCGGTATTTCATCGGTTGAGGAAATGGATTGGTGGCAAGAAATTGATCTTGGTGATGATCTAAAAGTGATCTTTACACCCTGCCAGCATTGGTCAGCTCGCGGTCTATTCGATCGAGACGAGAGTCTTTGGGGCGCTTTTATCGTTATTTATAAGGGAAAGAAAATTTATTTTGCTGGGGATACTGGTTATGCCCGGCACTTTCACGAGGCCGCCGAACGGTATGGACCTATGGATCTTGCCATTCTCCCTATCGGCGCCTATGAGCCCCGGTGGTTTATGAAGTACAGCCATATGAATCCTGAAGAGGCTGTGCAGGCCCATTTGGATTTAAAATCCGAACTTTCAGCCGCAATGCACTTTGACACTTTTCAACTGGCTGACGAGCCTTTCGGTCAATCCGAACTGGATTTGAAAGCGGCTCTTGAAAAACTCAAAGTTCCTTCTGAGAAATTCAAAACTTTGAAGCCTGGTGAATCCCTTTATTTATAGAATCTGCGCATTTCGCTCAAGGCGTGCTGATAGGCTTCCGTTGGAATCTCTGACTTTTCAATAGGGCGATAAGTGGGATCCAGGATTTCATAGCCGCCTGTATTTTTTATGACGATAAAGTGGTCTGGAAGCCTGATTCCAAAATCTCCGTATGTTCCATGAAGAATCCAGTGATGGCCCTGATGTCGGAAAAGATTATCTCCGCTACTGTAATTTGCAGCTTTGTTGTCACATTGGAAAAGCTCTTGAGCGAAGGTGGCGGGCATATCGTAGTGGGAGGTCCAATGCTCCACCTTGGAATGGTTGTTTTTCCCAGGCCAGTAAATAAAAAATGGAACGTGGGTTTGGGCGTCCGTAAAATTAGAATTATGACCCCAGTAATTAAGTTTATTATCATTAAATTCTTTTCCGTGGTCGCTTGAAAAAACTACGATGGTATTTTGTAATAGTCCTTTTTGCTCTAAGTAATCAATTACGCGACCGATTAAAGTGTCAATGTAATGCGTGCTGTTCTTATAGCGGTTCAGAAAAAGGGTGGGGTCAGTATCATTGTTAAGTGCAAAATAATTAATATCAGTGAGGTGGGGAGTAAAAGGGACATGCTTTGGATTGTAATCAAACTCATGGGCTGAGTCATAGAACAAGAATCCGAAAAATGGTTTTTCGAAATCTCTTTGCTCGACAAAATTGATAAACTCATCCGTGATCTCTTGGTCTCGTAGATGAGCTGGCTGGGCTTTTGATTTCTTCCGAAGATCAGGAATGCTCGCAAAGACTGTTTGATCAAATTCGGGCTTTGTCAAAGGAGCACTCGAGTAAATTCCTAACTGATAGTCATATCGACGGAATAAATCCATCATCACGGGCGCTACATGGCTTTCGCGAAATTTTTCAAAGTAAAGGGGAGGAAGTCCGTAAAAAAAACTGAAGACTCCGCCGCGGGTGGAGTTGCTTCCACTGAAGTGCTTTTCAAAGATGACTGACTTTTCAGATAAGGCGTGAGCCCTAGGCATTGCGACCGCCGATAGGTGATCGTAACGCAGAGAATCCACCATGATAAAAAGAACATTAAGTTTTTCTTGGGGACCCTTGCAGTTTAGTTCTTCAAGCGGGTAGGCTACCACTCCACCTGCATTTTCTTTAAAAGAGATAAGAGCTTGTTGCTTGTGCTTCTCGACATCGACCCAGCCATACTTCACAAGCGTTTCTTGAGCATTGGCGGGAACCGCAAAAGGCGGAATAAATCCAATTTTGGTGATGGGTCGGTAAAACATACCGTCAGCGAAAATATGAATAACATGGGAAACCAACAAACAGATAAACCAAATCGAGGCCACCTTGCCAGAGTTTTTGATCACTGAAACCTTTTGTAATCGGTTACTAAAATGCCAGGCCAGCCATATTTGAACGGCAAAGAGGCCGATAATAATTCCAATTACCAAAGACCATAGATACCAAGAGAATGAAATGATCTGACCTTGACCGTTAAAAAAAAGATCGAGAACAAAAAGATTAATGTGAAAGCGGTATTGTTGATACACGAAGGTGTCGACAAAAAGCAAAACTTGCAAAAAGGCGGCATAAAGGCCAGCGATCAGCATCGTAGCCTTGAATGGAAGCAGTATTCCTAATAACAACACGGGTGAAAGAAGCAAGAGCATCAAAAGTCCAAAGTGACCCACGAAATAAGGCAGTGTAAATAAGGCTGCACCGACAGTATCAGGACTCGTAGAAGGCGTAGCCATGTAAAGAATCGAGATCGCACACGCGATAACGGTGTTAACAGCTAAATATCGTATGCACCAGTGCCAATAGGTTCGCAGTTTCATGGTGTAATTTTGACTTTATTTTGCAACCTTGGCAACTGACATCAAAATTGTATTCAATGCATGTGCATAAGCTTCGGGCGCTTCTAATGGTACATTATGCCCGGCCTTCGGGATGATAATCATGGCGTCTTTATGAGCGGGCTTCGCTTCTCGATAAAGAGAGATCGCTTCGCGCTGAATATCTTTTCGGGCTGCCATTTCGTTTTCGCCGAGAATCCAAAATCGCTTGGGTCCCTTTTGAAAATCCTGATTACGTAAATCAAAATGACGGGAAGAGTAGGCCAATTGAGCTAAACCTTCAGCAATAGGATATGTTTGCATTTGGTAACGGGGATGCAGCTTTGTAAGCTCAAAGACCTTCATCATCCAATAGTAACGATAGCCCCAATACTCGGCCGTCATGTTCATCCAACTTCCAAATGCCGGGAAAAAAGCCATCCAGGGGTTCCAGCTTCCTACGGGCGTAGGGGGCAGAGTTTCATCGGCGCGGCCCATGGGGGCCGTCTCAATGACAACTGGGAACTCATTAGGGTCTAAGTGCGGAGTCACACTTGCACTGTAAGACAAAGAAACCACCAGGGGCTTTCTGATTTTGAAGGCTTCTTTAACGGCAAGAACTTCTTGTGCCAGACTGGGCGAGTTGACAAGACCGTTCCATACATTGGATCCCGCTACGATGGATTCGGGATGACGCGTGAAGTGGATAGAGATCCAATTAATGTTCATTTGATTTAAATTTTCAAGGAAACGCTCTTGCGCTAAATAGCCTCTAAAGATGCCAGGCATGAATATCAGGGTTGGCCGACTATCAACGGATTGGGGAAAAGAGGTGATGAGATACAATTTTGAACCATTAGTGAGGTTCAGAATTCTCTCTTCATGGGCCTGTGCCAAACAACTTAAACTCCAGAGCACAAAAACAAAAAATTTTAAAATTTTCATGGGTTTGGAATATCCGAGATTGGCTCCAAATACTATCCTGTATTTTTTATAAGCGAGGGTGAAGCTGAAATTGTGAGATTGGATGCGTCAGAAATTCGTAAAATTTCCTCGAAACCTAGTTGCATCTGCTTCAGAGATGAGGAAAACTCCTCGCTGACCTTTATATAAGCTGAAAATAGGGTTCAGCGTTTCTACGAAACACCGTAAATGTTTCACTATCGGGGGAAGAAAATTGAAAAAGTTGATGCTTAAGCTGTCCACTGTTGTATCCGTGCTTTTAGCTACAATTCAAATCAGTTGGGCCCAGAGTTATCCATTGCGACCAGATCCCAGTCTTACTCCAGGCAGTCTTTGCCTAAATCAAGATCGCTTCCGTTATCCCGAACAAATCAAGTACTGCGAGCGTAATGTTCAAGTTGAAAC
Organism: uncultured Pseudobdellovibrionaceae bacterium; assembly: GCA_964515195.1. Lineage (GTDB taxonomy): Bacteria > Bdellovibrionota > Bdellovibrionia > Bdellovibrionales > Bdellovibrionaceae. The sequence goes on along the minus strand of CAZETK010000020.1, from coordinate 36,096 downwards.
TAAGTGGCGGGTTATCAGTATTTACGATGCCAAGTATGGTTACTCCATCGCAAGAGATCGGAACTCCTACAAGATTGATCACTACATTCCTCTGTGCATGGGGGGATCAAATGAGATTCGAAATCTTTGGCCTCAGCATCGGAATGTTTATATGAAAACAGATCCTCTTGAAGGTCTATTATGTGAAAAATTAAAGTATGGCCGAGTGAAACAGATGGACGCCATACAGCTTATTAAACGCGCTAAAGCAGATCTCAATCAAGTACGTGCAATTATCAATTATGTGAATGGCCTTTAGCTCTTAAAGACTTCTTAATTAGTAACATTTCAATTTCGCTATCCGCTAAGCTCGAGTGCCTTTATCATCGTCACAAATGTAGGCGACATTTTGTCACCACTCCGATGGCATAGGCTTCGCAATTTGAAATTTTGTGAAGCTTTGACAGGGTCATTTCGTCTCTGAAAAAGTTCGAAGAAATTTCGTGTTGCATTAATTTTATGGCGGCCTGATTTGATCGTTATTATTGGCCTCGAAGCTTTAATGTGGTCCGCTTTTGAAGCTAATAGATCAAATCAGGTCGCTTTTTACCCATTGCCATCTTGTGTCAACAGCCCTTTATGGGGTATACCTTGTGTTCGCTAATGGGGGAAATAAATGTCAAATACGCAAAACGCCACACCTGGAACTATTAATACAGCCTTAGCAGACGAGCTAGAGAATGATCTTGACTTAGAAACTGATGGTGACAATGAGAATGAAGCGCCTGCCGATCAGTTTTCTGCCTCTGATGAAGAAGTCGCAGCCCTCGAGGCCATGGACAGCGAGGCTCAGTCCAACTCCATGAGTTTGGATGAAGAACAAGATGATATGGGCCAGTTGGATGAAATTGAAAACATCTTAGATCTTAACGAAGATCAGTTCCCACGCTTCACATTGGCTAAAAATAAAGCTCGCTTTCTACGTATGGTAAGTTGGTACCGCAGCAAAGAAGAGTGGATTGAAGTGGCTCCTCTTTCTGGTGTTACAAAGTTGTTCAAGCAACAAACAAAAGAGTTGGAAGGCATTCGTTCTTCCAAAATGGATTATGAAATGGAGCTTGAGACGGGAACTTTAACTCCCTCTCAGCGTTCTTACCGCCGTGACGAGCTTAAGATGTGTAAGGTTCAAGAAAAAATGGCCGTACACCTGATCTCTAAGCTTCAGCTTAAAATCAAATCAGGTCGACGATAGATCTGATTTCTGCATAAATAGGGGCTAAAATCTTTTATAGACTTAAGCCCTTGTCTCTGGGGCGAACCGGAATGAGGTCTCGCCTTTTTTTATGAAAAACCAAACCACTTCCTGGGCCAAGGTTTTAATTTGAAGACCTTGGTCTAATTTTTATAACCCAGCCTCTATTCTCACAATGAAGCGCCGATGAGTCATGTGAACACGTTTTCGATTCGATTTGACACAATTAAGGGAGGACACATGTCTCGTTCTATAGTCATCATGGTGAGTGACAATCATGACTTTCTTGAAAACAACAAGAAGCACTTTGAAGGTCATGAATGTATTGTACAAACTTTTTCTCCGGAGCAGTGGAGAGGTGGGCTTGATAGTCCTTTCTTCCGCCAGCAACTTGTTCAAGGTGTCCCGGCCCTTTCCGGTGGATCCAATCCTCTGAATACAAGTTACACCAATAATGTCGTATCATTTCCAACTTCAAGCCCTTCAGTGTCTCCTATCCAAAAGATGGATGATTTGGAAGCAAAGGCCATCGAGAATGCAATCCTTCAATACAAAGGCAATCTCACGGAGGCCGCAAAAGCTTTAGGAATCGGACGTGCGACCCTTTATCGAAAAGTAAAACAGTATCAAATTGATCCCAACGTGGCCCGTAAGAAGAAAGTAATGGCGGCGTAAGCCAAATACTTTGATTGACTGGCAGATGATCGTTCGAGCCGGTTGAAAAGAATTATACTTAAGACAAATAGCCAGGAATGACTGGCTATTTGTCTTTGTGACCATGTCGTCTCCATTTACAGTACCAAAGTGATACGTCAAAAAGATTATAGACACATACGGCAAGAAGTCGCGCTACAATGAAGTTAATAAGCATTATAGAATGGATGGGGGAGATGAATGGCTAAGATTCTTCAGTTTCCGAAGTCGAAGTCCAGACGAGTTGAAAATATGAGGCGGGCACTTCAACAAAAAGCTGTGATTCCTTTGTCCATTCTTTCAGTCCTAGTCGTAACATTGTCCCTTAACGAGTGGATCCTCACGGCATCTCAAAAAACAGATCAGGCCCGAGGAGTGGCCAGCGTTCCAACGGAAGATTTAGAAAAACAAATTCAGTGGGAGCACAACTGGGCGCAAGCTTTACAAAAATCCAGCGTCCGACCGGGACAAGTTGCTGAACCACCGAACAAACTTGATGACCTTCTTTTTGGTGTTTTACAGGGTGAGGTGAAGATGACCCGTCAGGGCTCGCAGATTTCCAGTTTGGACATGAATAAACCCGTTGAGCTTAAAAATCGTGATGAATTTCTAGAGTCATACAAAAGTGCCTGGTCGATTCAGTTTGAACGAGTGGAGTTAGAGCGCTCTGAGCAAGACAAAGAAATTTACCGCCTTCTTGATAAGCAGGGCAAACCTGTCGGAAGTGCTATCTTTGGTCTAGCTAACCTTCAGAAAGTCACAAAACTCCATTTCTTGACTCAGTAAGAATTTACACTCAGCCGATAAGTCCTCATGGTCATTGAAGACTTATCCCATCATTCCTCGGATTCGGCTAATCGGATCGTTCCAGCCCTTGCCTCTGTTCGTTTTTTTGCGGCACTGATTGATTTCGCTCTTTTGGCGCCACTTGTTTCTTTTGTTCCTGCCTACCATATTCGCGAATTGCGTTTAGAATATGCCCAGGGGTTTAATTCCACCACTTGGTTTCAAGTTGCTATTCTGGCGACTTTGACTTTTATCGTTGTTCAAACTGGTTTCGTTTATTTCTTTAAAGCCACTCCCGGGCAATCCGCTCTTGGGTTGCGAGTTAGGTCATTGAATCCAGAATTAACATGGAATCAATGCTTGATGAGAGCCACATTTTACACTTTGTCCTGGTTTTTAGGCGGACTGCCCCTGTTGGAAGTCATTTCTCACCGATTGGGCCGCGCCTGGCATGATCGGGTCTCCGATACGATGGTTGTCGAAAAGCTAGGGACTGCATTAGCCTTTTCGGGGCGAAAATCAGGTCCAACGTGGGATCAAGCTCGCATTCGCACTCTCGCCCGCACCTATATGATTTTGGGTTTGTTTGCTTTACTTATCTTCTCGCTTTCTATGGTGGAATATGTCGACGCTCTTGAGTGGACTGGGTCTAGTTCGAGTTCGGAAAAAATGGATACATTGGTGGCTCGCGCCTTACTGAAGAAAGATGATAGTGAGGAAACTCGCGCCCAGATTGAAGAACGGTTATGGCGAACGCAAAATCCTCAAGAAAAGGCATTGGCTTACTATTATCGCTTTCAAAATGAACAGGATAAGGATGTTAAAACAGTATTATCGCAAAAAATGTGTGAGTGGGGCGCACAGGATTTGTGTTTATTGACGGAGTATGAACTTGCTCCCTCTGATGCGAAACTGACTAAGTTGATAACACAAACGCAAGCTTCTGTGAACTTAGCTTCCCAAGTTGGCATTATGCGCGAATTAACACGTAAATCTAAAATCACGAGCGCGCTTCATTACTACGAAAAACTGAAGGAAATTAGTGAATTGAATGACGAACTGCGGATTTGGGATGTCAGTCTGTTCTTAAAGATTAAAGACCGCAAACTCAGAAATCGGGCCCCTGCTAGCACACGCCTGGAAAGCGCATTAAAGGAATATGAGAAAGAGCGGGGAGAGCCATGATTGTTCCTGGGCCCCGTGTGCCTAACTTACATGAAATCGTCGATGTTTACCCCTGTACTTTAGCGGTCGTTTTTATCAATATTCTGATGTACTTTTTGGTCTTTGCATCTCCTCAAGTGGAAAGTGTAGAGTCCCCCGCTGCTCCCAAAGTCCGCGAGTTTTCAAGCGCCTTTATAGAGAATGCCGGCCGCTTTTATCTGGAATGGAAAAATGAATCTCAGTATGGCCGACAAACAATGGAGCTTCAGTCTATTGGTTCTCAGGGAGTCCGCGATAATAATTTTTTGTTCGCGATAGAAAAATGGGAATCCGCCGTGGATCCAGTGGGCTACATGGAGTGGAAATCAGAACTGCAGAGTACCATTGACTCCCTTAAGTCAGAACCCATCTCGATCTTCGGTCTTTCACAGATTGCCACCCAGCCTTTGACTTGGTTGACTTATCAGTTCTCTCACTTGTCTTCCGGACACCTGTTATCCAATGTCCTTCTTATGATCTTTTTTGCCGCCGTCGTCGAAAGCATGGTCGGTGGATTTTTGATGCTCACGATCTATCTGATGGGTGGACTCATGGGGGGTTACTTCTTTATTGTGATGGACCAGGCCGGATTTATCCCCATGATTGGAGCTAGTGCTTCTTTAACGGGGTTAGCTGGATTTATCGCGGTTGGCAGTTTGAAAAAAAACATACCTTATCTTTACTTTATTGCGCCTATCCGAGGATGGTTCGGCTATATCTATATGAGTCCGCTTTGGGTGATCTCTTTGTTTTTGATTGAGGACCTAACACAAATACTGTCGGCCCCCCTGGGATGGGGTACGGGAGTGGCCCACTCCGCCCATTTAGGCGGAGCCTTCGCTGGGATTGTAATGGGATTAGCCCACAGATTGGGCCACAGGCCATCAAGCTTCCTCAGTGGGGGCAAATCCTCTTCGTAATGTGTTCTCGGTTACACAAACAGGTTCTACGAACTGTTTTAAGTAGTCGGGACCGCCGGTTTTGCTTCCAATACCAGACATTTTAAAGCCACCAAATGGATGGCGATCCACCATAGCACCTGTAATTCCACGGTTGATGTAAAGATTGCCACAAACGAACTCTTCTTTTGTGCGGGCGATATTTTCGGGGCTGCGCGAGAATAAACCCCCCGTCAGGGCGTATTCGGTGTCGTTTGCGACATCCAAAGCCTCATTCAGGTCTTTAACTTTGATCAACGCCAGGATAGGGCCGAAAAACTCGGCTTGCGCCACTCGGTCCTGGGATTTTACATTTTCAAGAATGGTTACTGGAACAAAGTATCCTTGGGATGGCGTCGACGACCTATAAAGAACTTTATGTTTATGCGAGGCGGCGTCGATCTCTTTCAACAGACGTGAATGAGCCTCTTCATCCACGACAGGCCCCAAATAGGCAATGGGGTCTGTGGCAGGTGCCATCACGATGGATTTTGCAGCCTCTACTAAACGCTCTTTAAAACGATCATAAACATCTTCCAGAACAATACAACGAGACGCCGCTGAACACTTTTGCCCCGCAAAGCCAAATGCGGAGTAAAGTACCCCACCCACAGCCTCGTCAAGGTCGGCATCGTTGTCGACAATGATGGCGTTTTTGCCGCCCATCTCGATGATACATCTTTTAACGTGAGATTGCCCCGCTTGCACACGGCTCGCTTGATTGAGAATCATAAGTCCGACAGCTTTAGACCCTGTAAATGCGATATTGCTGACTAGTTTATGCTCGACAAGGTGGGCACCCACTTCTTCACCATACCCCGGAAGAAATTGCACGGCCTGAGCTGGAATTCCAGCCTCGATTAGAATTTGATAAAGACCAAGCGCTACCAGCGAACTCTGCTCAGCGGGTTTCATGACCACTGTATTTCCAGTGACAAGAGCTGCCATCACCTGGCCAGTCAAAATGGCTAAAGGGAAATTCCACGGAGAAATCACAGCGGTCACGCCCCGGGAGCGATAGATGTACTGACTGACTTCACCAGGCACCCCTCCTACTCGAAGTGGTTTCGAAATTTCCCTGGCATTGACGGCATAGTAACGGCAAAAATCAATGGCTTCAGCAATATCAGCATCTGCCTCAGCCCAAGGCTTGCCGACTTCATAGACCTGGGTGGCGATCAGTTGAAAGCGTTTGGCTTCCATAAGGTCAGCGACTTTTTCCAAATAGTGAGACCTTGTTTGGTAGGGAACTCGTTTCCACTCGCTCCAGAATTTATGAGCAGATAATACGGCAGCTTCTGCTTGATCACGAGTCGCCATCATCACATGCGCGACTACTTGGTGGGTGTTGGAGGGGTTTAACCGAGTGAACACCTCAGCGCTTGATTGTGAGTGGCCATCAATGATGGGAGTTACTTTTTGCTCTAACTTGAAGTTGGCCACAGCTTCTTGAGTTTTTTTCCGATCGGAAGCGATGGCAAAGTCCAAAAGAGCTTCATTATTAAAGGAACGAGTTGGGTAAAGCGGTTTAGCCGGAACTCCGATTTTCTCTGTCGGGTCGGCTAACAGGTCTTCCATCGACTTTCCTTCTGCGAATTTGCCGCGAAGCCACGATTCATTTGATGTATTTTCCAGGAGTCGTCGAACTAAGTAGGCCATTCCCGGAAGAAGATCGCCCACCGGTGCGTACTCACGAACCCGGTATCCCATCTCAACACAAGTCTTCTTAATGGGCTCTGCCATTCCATAGAGCATTTGGATTTCGAGTGCATTTTTAGGCAAATCCAATTTTTCGGCATGAACGAGGGCGGCCGCTAAAGACCGAACATTGTGAGAGGCTAGTGCCACTCGGATATGCTTGTGATTGTCCAACAGGAGTTTGGCACAACGTTCGTAGTTAGCATCGGTTTCAGCTTTCACAGTGTAGACAGGGCAAGGCCAGCCTTTTTGCTCAGCCTCGATGGTTTCGTAATCCCAATACGCACCCTTTACCAAACGAACGGTGAAAGGGGTGCCTCGCTGAATCGCAAAGGCGATGAGGTCGCGGACGTCTTCTTCAGAGTCTTTTAAGTAAGCTTGAATCACGCAACCAAAAAACTTATAGGAACGGTACTCATCTTCCGTCAGAAGCTCTTTGAAAACTTCCAGGGTCAGATGTTTGACCGAGTACTGCTCCATATCCAGGTTAATAAAGACACCGGCTTTCATGCCTGCTGTCAGAATTGGGCGCAGGCGTTCTTTAAGTTTTTCTTTTGTAGAGTCCCAAGCTTTGTCATTGATCTGGGAAAAAACGGCGGTCATTTTCACAGAGACGTTTACTTTCGGAATATCGCCTTCATGATCTTGGTCAATTTGCGGAATCGTCTCCCATTTACGCGCATCCTGGGCTAACCAATCGATCAGCTCTACGTAGCGATTCAAGTAGTCCTGGGCTTCTTTTTCAGAGAGTGTCGCCTCGCCTAGAATGTCCACGGTGAAAGTCATTTTTTCTTTGCGGGATTTTTTAAGAACACTAAGGGCGTCTTGTGGGTTTTCGCCGGTGATAAACATTTTCGCCATGGAAGTGACATTTTTTTTAATAGCTCCTGCCATCAGCGACGGCGCTAAAGACCCTAACCCCAGTCCTACGTTGAAAACGGGTGGAAGCTCGCCCCCATTTTCAGTGAAATATTCTTTCAAGTGCTTAGAGACATCCTGGCCCGAGTTTAAAGAGGGAAGCACATCGACGAATCGGAACATATTGGTTTTGAATTTTTCATTCTTCATGCTCCATTCCATGATGGAGCCATACCAAAAGTCCCGGGAGAACAGGCTGGGCTTGGATTGGGATTCTGTTTTCTTAAGAATCTCAGTTCCTTTTTCGATTATTAATTGTTGAAGAGGTGAGGAAGCGACTTTATTTTGCGACATTTCCATTGATGTCTCCGATTTTGTAAGACCGCCCGCTTGTGGTTCCCGGCGCCCCGTAAGATGGCAAAGTGGGGAAATTTCCATTAGAGCAATTGGTCAATTCGACTAGGAAACTTCTACCGAATGGACCATTCCACTGTCAATTGGCCCGCACGGGCCACGAGCTTATCTTTTGATTTTAAGGCTGCCACGCCGCTGGGAGTGCCTGTAAACACGGCATCGCCCTGTCGGACAGGGAAGCGGGATGCCAAGTATTCGATAAGTTTAGAGGTCGGGAAGATCATATCAGAGACACGGCCACTTTGACGTATAAGGCCGTTGACCTCCAGAGTGAATTCAATTGCGTCCAAGTCAGAAAGGCTCTGAATCTTTTGCCAAGGTCCCAAAGCGGCGGCGCCGATAAAAGACTTACACAGTTCCCAAGGTTGTCCCAATTGTTTGAGCTCATTTTGAATTTGCCGCTCGGTTAAGTCCAATCCTAGAGTCCAATGGGTGGGAACAAGCTGAGGCCCCAAGTAAAGGACGACTTCCAACTCGTGATGAATCTCATTACAGAAATCGGGAAAAACCAACTCGGGACCCGGCTGAAGGCAGCCTCCGCTTTTCAAAAAAATAAGGGGCCTTTCCGGTACAGGGTTATTGAGTTCGTGAACGTGATCTGAAAAGTTGCGGCCAATGCACCAATATTGCTGGGGTTTCATATTCCCTCGAATTTCACAAGTTTCCACAATGTGTTTTTCTCAAGCACCATATGCTGGGCAGAAGGCCAATTGGTGTACCGGGTGATGTCTTCATCGGACTCTACGATACTCAAGAATTCTTCGATCCAATCATAGTGGGTGCATAAATAAATCGTCTCACTTTCTTGATGGGTTAGCATCAACTTTAATAAGAACTCCTGAATTCGAATGCGAAATTTTTCTCTGGTTTCTCCGGGGACTCTTTCTGTGAGTTCGGCTCGAATCTGAACCTTGAGGCCACAATATTCAGAGAGAGGCTTGAAGGTTTGCGCTGTTCGTTTCTTCGTTGAAATATAAAGAGCACTGGGTTTTGGTAACCCACCTTTTTTTACTTTTTCAACAATCTTCAGCGACTGTTCAAGCCCACGAAGACTCAGGTCGGGGTCGTAACCTTGAAGAGCTTTTTCAGCGTGACGAAAGAGAATCCATTTCATCCCTTGAGAGTAGCGTTCAAGGGCTTGACTCCGCAAAAAGGTTCTGACAATTTGACACTCAATGTCTTCGAGTTCAAAAAATCCTCAATACACCCAACGAGTTCACCGTTACGTTACGGATGATTTTGCCGTACGAATTGCCGCCGTGGACGCCACCAGCGTCGTGCGCGAGATGCAGTCCCTTCAAGCAGCTAAGCCCATCCCATCCTTGGCCATTGGCCGCACAATGGTGGGAGCCCTTTTAATGGCGGCCCAGCAAAAGCAAGGACATCAAGTAGGACTTTATGTTCGCTGCTCAGGTACTCTGAAGGCTATCTATGCCGAGGCTCACTTTGAAGGACAAGTGCGAGGGTATTCTCCGATGGTGCATTGGGAGCCGGAAAACTATGACAAAGGCTTTACTTTAAAAGAGGGAGTTGGGCACGGGCTATTAACGGTGGCTCGCCATCAACCATTTCAAAAGCAGCCTTTTCAGGGAACCGTGAATCTAATCACCGGCGAGATCGGTGAGGATATCGCTCATTATCTATCCCAGTCCCATCAGATCCAGAGTTTGGTTTCATTGGGAGTTTACTTGGATGCCTACGGGCAGGTGCGGGCCGCGGGTGGGGTGATGATCGAAGTCATGCCGGGGGCCGATGAGGCAACTGTGGAGAGAATCCATAAAAACGCCGAGCAAAACCAAGTGGCGGTCTCCCAAATGCTTTTTGACGGAGCAGAAACCGTGGATCTGGTAAAACCTTATTTACAAGGAATCTCATTCGTCGAACTCGAGCATAATTACCCCTTAAGTTATTCCTGCCCTTGCACAAAGGATCGGGTCGTCAGAGCTTTAGAAGCTTTAGGGCTTCCCGATTTGGAAGACATGATCACCAAAAAGGAAAAGGCGGAAGTGACCTGCGAGGTCTGCGGTCGTCCCTACGTTGTGGAAGTTGAAGAGCTGATCGCCCTCAAGAACGAGCTTTATAAAAAGAGCCTCAATTAATAACCACTCCGAATAAATTTTATCGACAAAAAGCCTGAATTACTTTGCTTTTTTCATATGCTGTTCAAGCCAAAGGGAGATCGCTTCGATGGGGGCTTTTTGTTGGATGACGTTTTTTATTAAAAAGCTTTCTCCGTTGTCAGGGTCGACCTTTAGGCGGTATCCATTCATGCGAAGAAATATAGCCGTTGTTGCAAATGCGATTCGCTTATTGCCATCTACACAGGCATGGTTTTGACAAAGACTTTGCAGAAGAGCCGCCCCTTGTAGGGAAAGACTTTTATAATATCCTGTTTGGGGACGCATCAAAGCGCTCTCTAAGAGCCCCAAATCGCGCACTCCATGACTTCCGCCGAATCGCTCGATGAGAATGCGATGGAGCTCAAGAACTTCACTTAGGGTCGGGTAGAGAGTCACTCTCACTTAGCTAGCCGCTTTAAAAGCTCAGAGTGCTCATCAAGAACTTCATCCATGGCCGATCGAAAAGCCGGACGCACCTGAGCCTTAGCGATATATTCCTTAACAGCCTCCGAGACAATGCCCGAGATACTTCGCTCAGTCTTCTGAGCAAAAGCCTTAAGGTCCTTCAAAACATCTTCATCAATTTGAGTAGCAAACTTTTTAGGCCTCATAGCTCTACATTTCATGAAAATTCATGAAATGTCAAGAAATAAATACCAATACCCCTTGGGGCCCGGATTGCTCGCGGCTGGCTGAGGTTAATTTGAAGCCTTCACGGAATTAGCTTTTTGAGCTCTCAATTCAGCTTTGCAGATTTGAAGTTTTTCTTCGTACTCGTCGTGACGCTGGTTGAGAATTCGTTTGTAATTGCGGAAGCGTTCGATGCGGTCTTTTAGCATTTCTTCGCTAACGCCCACGAGCTTTTCTTTTTCATCTAGACCGATCGTCCATTCTTCTTCTTTTTCTGTGACTCGCTCTAGAGCCTCAGTCCACTTTAACTTGCCATCACCGCCATTGGCGGGATCGCTAAGATCAGCTCGGCATTGGCGAAGGACGCCGTACAGACCCAATGAGCCATATTTGCGGTTTCCAAAAACTTTGTCTTCAATTTCGTAGACATCGTTCTGAAGGCGACGGACTTCTTCGTTCATTTCCACTTTTCGCTGAACAATCATTTGGCCGTCTTTGATTCCCACGTGAGTATCATGGGAGATCTTTCCATGGTCATTGATCTTTGTTTCAATTTGTTCAGCCTTATGGGGATTAGAGGAACAGGCCCCTAAAACAAGAACCGCCGCTGATAAGAAAAGCATCTTTTTCACACATCCTCCTTAGACCCGATTAAAGTTTTTTAATCAAGGCATCTGCAAAGCTTGAAGTTGTGGCCTTTCCACCAAGGTCACCTGTTCGGGTGTTCACATCTTCAAGAGTTGTCACCAAGGCTTTCATAATGGACTGGGCTTTGTCTAGCTCTCCGACGTGTTCCAGCATCATAACGGCACTCTGCAAAAGAGCTGTGGGATTGGCTTTATTTTGTCCTGCAATATCGGGAGCTGAGCCATGAACTGCTTCGAAAATCGCAGCGTTATCTCCGATGTTGCTTCCAGGCACTACTCCCAAACCGCCAACGAGTCCGGCGCACAGGTCACTTAAAATATCTCCATACAGATTTTCCGTGACAATGATATCGAATTGCTCAGGCCGCAGTATCAACTGCATACAGGCGTTGTCGACAATGACATCGCGGATTTCGATTTCAGGGTACTGTGTCGCCAGTTCTTGGCCCACTCTTAAAAACAGACCATCCGTGAGTTTCATAATGTTGGCTTTATGGACAATGGCCACGCGTTTTTTTCCCGTCTTCTTGGCCAGCTCAAAAGCGTAGCGGACAATGCGCTCACTGCCTCTGCGCGTGATGCGCTTGATGCTTTCTGCGGTGTTTTCATCCACCATGCGCTCAATTCCAGCGTACAAATCTTCGGTGTTTTCGCGCACGATCGTAAGATCTACATTGGGATTGACGCATTTTAGACCAGGTAGCGCCTTCACGGGGCGAACATTGGCATAGAGATCAAATTTTTGCCGTAACAAAACATTAATAGACTTGTGGCCCCCGCCAATGGGGGTGGCGGTAGGACCTTTTATCGCCAATTTATTCTTTTCGATTAGGGCGATTGTGGAATCTGGCAATAGAGCGCCATGAGTTTTCAGCGCGTTTTCTCCCGCAGGAGCTTCTTGATAGTTAAACGGGGCTTTGACTGCCTGTAGGATTCGAATCACTTGTGTGGTGATTTCGGGGCCGATGCCGTCACCCGGAATAACAGTCAGAGGATACAACATAAGGAGACTCCTTTTTTAGGAAGAGGAATGTAATTGTTGGCGGCAAAGAGTCTCTACCATAGCAAATGCGCAGGAGAGGCGGGAGGGGTTTTTTCTTTCCCCAGGCCTCAAGGTGGGTTGTGTAGGTAGGATGGTGGCTCGCAATTGGCCCCAGGAGTCTGGAGCGAGCCGATGTACGAAGATTTCCTCGGAGGAGTTTGGCTTCGTCTTACTTTGATACACTAAGCAGAACCTGTGCCATGAGAAATTCATCATGAATTTCAGTGAGATAAAGAGCTGGGGACACAATGTTCGTAAGCGCCGAGATTGTGATGGGGTGATATTGATACCACTTATATATCGGCCCTCAATGAAGCCCTTCACGGCTCACCGGGTGTCTAAAACTTTAACAGTCATTTTATCAATGGTTTCGAGCCGTTAGAAGCACAGTAAGCCGCTGTCGACAAACTGGCCAAGCGGCCTTCGCTCTCTTCTCAAAGCTATAGAGGGCTGAAGTGGTCCTCTCCTTGCGATAGCGATGGGTAGGAGGCCCATGAATCATCTTGGCTATCGAGTTCTTGTCATTTTGATCTCGCTAAGTGCAATGCTAAGTTGCTCAAAACCCAAGGGTGCCCAGGACGACTGCGGATTTATTCAGAATGTCTACGGAGAGCGGGTTTCTTGGAAGCAAAAACTTCCTGTCCGTATGTTTCTTCATACATCTGTACCAGCTGAGCATGAGAGTTCTATTCGCAAAGCGGCACAAACTTGGAACGAATCTTATGGCCGTACCCTGATCGTTATTGAAGAAAATCGCATAGGCGGTAGTCACCCAGCCCGGGATTCTATCAACATTATTTACTTTATGACTGCGTGGGAACAGGATCGCGCCTCCGAGCAAGGACGCACCTCTTTATATTGGGTAGGGGATCAAATTCAAGAGGCTGATATGCGATTGAATGGTTACAATTATCGATTCTACTCGACGGAAGCGAGCACAGCCGAGTACCGAGCTTTGGGGGGGGTTAATATGGAAGCACTTGCCCTTCATGAGTTCGGTCATGTTTTGGGGATGCGTCATAACGATGAGAGTCCCAGCGTGATGGCAACTTATTTGAGATCCAATGACGATCGCGTGCTCTTACAAAGCACGGATAATGCGAGTGTGAAATGTGAGTACTGAGCAGAATACATGTAAAAAACTCATGTAAGAGAATTTAAGTTGTGAAACCCAAATAAGCTTACCTAAAGTAATAGGTCGGGCTTGAGCCAAGAGGAGGCAAGTATGAAAAACATATCCCAGCAAGAAAAGGTACAGAGTTCATCTGCTTTCCTTTCGGCGTATGTTTATAATGAGCTTTCGGATACTCCTGTTACTCAGCTCTCGCTTGAAGAAGAGTTTATGTCAAGACTGGCTCTTGTCGAGGACCTGCATAACCGTTTTCGTTTTATGATCGGCGAGCTTAAGACTTCTGGTTTAAGAGTGGAAGACTGAATTCTATCTGTTTTAAAATGATTTAATAATCTAAATGGCAGATCAGATTACTTTGTTGGTTGGGTCTTAAGAGCCTCGTTTCTTTTTTAGAGAGAATCATGCTAAACCCTTTGCCATGTCTTTTTAAAAGAGTGAGTTGGGTTCGATCCCGTCGCTCAAATGATTCAAGATACTTTTCCTCGAGAACGATGTGGAGTTTTTCTTTGTCTACTTTGCAGCTCAAAAGGTTTTGCTCCACTTCCGGCGATGGATTTCCTAAAGCAAACTGAATATGAAGAGGATTGCCAATGGCCTCAACATTCAAGGTCAAACCTGTTTGTTGAAGATTGAGCTGGCAGCCTGTCTTATGCCGGGTTTCACCTCTAAACTCGGCCTTCGCGGCCAACGGCCAACTTTGTGCAATCAGACCTAAGCATGCGGCCACATCTTGAGCTTTGACCAGCTGTGGTGCCGCTACCATCAAAAAAAAGGCTAAGGCTGTTCGAATGGTCGTTTTCATTTTTCCCCCGAGCCTCTTTAGGCCGCGCTTTGTCTTACCGCGACTTCCAGAATCCTGAAAGTGTCAGGATTCTGGACAGCAGTCTTTACAGGGCCGTGACAAAAAAGGGGAAATTATCAGAGTCTATCCACATAGGGCCTAACCTAGTAAACCAAGTGGATTCGGACTAGCCAGGCAGGGTAGTGTCGTGAGCCTGATCCGAAGGCCTCTTTGCGGGAGTTTTCCGACTTTGTGAAGGGGTAAAAAGACGCTTAAAGCCCCACTTGAAGCTATACTTGAATAGGTTCCAGTCCATTCGTGCCTGTTGCGGAACAAGTTTGGCAAAAAAACTTTCTGGTAGGGAATGATTAACGAATAATGATGTTCTTCCCACTGGTAAACCCACCAGAATTTGAAACGTGGGTAAACCGAACGGAGTGATCTGAACCCAATTCCGACGTGTCGACTGGGGGATCACGCTCCAAAGCTCATCGGGGGTCCAACTGGCGTAAACAGAGTCTCGGAACTGACGGTAAAAGTTAGGTAACTGCTGATCCAGATAGTCTTGTCCCGCTGTCTTAATATAGCCTTCAGCTAAGCGAGTTGATTTTTGTCGAACCGGATCCATGATGACAATCAATCCCTGATCTGAGGTCACTTGATCGGCCACTTGCAAGGTCGCTCGAACGTGCTCTAAAGATGGGAAATGGTGAATGCCGTTCAGAACGGTAACAAGATCATAGGATTTTGCTTTTAATACCTGAGGGCTTGAAACGTTGTCTTGAAGAAAGTGAACATGATGGCTAGCTTGGTTTTTATCCGCATTTTGTCGGGCCCGTTGGAGCATTTCCTGTGACAAATCAACTCCTGTAACATCCGCGTAGTCCATTTCCTTTGCTAAAAGAGTGGTGAAAAGACCGGGTCCGCAGCACAAATCCAAAGCCTTACCGCCGGGAGCGTTGCGAGCGCGCTGAATAAGATCGCAAATCAGAATGTAGGGAAGAGACATCACAGTAGACATGACCATGGAGTACTCTTGGACATCGTCAATATCCTCTGTGATCTCATCAGGCTCGGGCAAACGAGGCAAGTACATGCGAGATCCCATATGGAGTAAGCCCAGAAAAAAATATCGGCAGAAGCGTTTTAGTCGAGAGAATTGGCTTGATAGCATGATTGCTCCTTTTTGTTTCAAGTTGGGACGACTTGAAGAAAACGCACCAACCGTCCATGTCTTAAGGATAGAATGGAGCGAAGGCGTTCGGAATGAACGAATTTGGCGAGATCTCAATGAAAAATGCCGTAAAATCAACAGATTCTTATTTTGAGGCGATGTCTGTAGATGAAAAATCAAGTTGAAGAGCTCACGCAGATTGCAAATGAATTGGATTCCTTGATTCGCATGGGTCAAGGGGCGGTGGTGCGCAGCCGTCTGGTAGAGTTTCAAAGAGCGCAGCTGCCAAGGGCCATCATTTGTGAATTCGCCCACCTGGCTAGGCGGGTGAATCTTCCATGGCTGGGTGTGTGCTGGCTTAACCCCATTGTCAGACCCGAGTTTCCTGGCCAACAACCTGCGACTTCCACTGAACAGGCGGCCTATGCCAGCGTTTTGACTCGTATGGGATTTACAGCTGAAGCTTTAGCTCTGCTAGAACAAATTTCTGGAGATGATCTGCCGGAGGTTTGGCTTTACCAAGCTTTGGCTTATATGGGACGATGGGAATACCGAAAAGCGATTCCATCTTTGAAAAAGTATCTTCGAACTCGCAACTTGGATTCCTATCAGAAATTGTTAGCCCAGGTAAATCTGGCTTCGGCTTACATCGCTGTCGATAATCATCACTCTGCCGAAGTTCTGCTAACGGAGCTGCGTGAGCAAACCGTGGGACAACAATTGCTTCATGGAAACACTCTGGAACTTTCGGCCCAAACGGCTATTCTTCAAGGGGAGTATGGACTTGCCCAAGCTTATTTGCGAGACGGAGAAAGCCGTCTTTCTTCTCATGGGGGTCCCAGTGAGCTTCATTTACAAAAGTGGCGAGCCCTTTTGAAGCTTTTCATGTACGGGCCTGGATCTGAATCACAGCAAGAGATTTTAAAAGTTCGACAACGAGCTTTACAGATTCAAAGTTATGAAACCGTTCGTGATTGTGACTATTTCTGGTCTCTGTATAAACGAGATCCACATCTTTTTACTCACGTATATTTTGGGACTCCATTTTTAACTTACCGAAAGCGCATGGTCCAGCCCCGCCAGAGCTGGATTCACTTGCCTGCGCACTACCACTGGGATCCAGGTCACTTTCATCCTGCCCCTTTAACACCTGACTTTGATTTGACGATGGGGCGTAGTCTATTAGATTCCACGGTCTGTATTGGGGATGAAGAACTTTTAGCTCGACTGCTACAGGTTTTTTGTTCCGACTTTTATCGTCGCCCAAGCCTCTGGCGTGTTTTCGCAGAGGTTTACTCCGGTGAGCACTTCAATCCCTGGACCTCGCCAGGCCGTGTTTACCGGTTGATACAGCGATTTCGTGTTTGGTGCCAAAAGCATGAATTACCATGGACGGTGAGTGTCAAAAATTCAGAGGTCTTCTTTAGGTCCACCTCTTGTTACACTGTTTCAGTGACGGCGGAGAAAACCTATCTGCAAAAGTCGTCGCAAAACTTAAATATTATCCAGGATCGGTTTCGAGATTCCAGTTTTACCACTTACCAGGCGGCGCAGGTTCTTAACCTCTCAAGCCGGACAACTCATCGAATCTTGAAGGAAGGGCTCGAGAAAAATATTCTCGAGAAATTCGGGCGGGGGGCCGCCACCCTTTACCGAGTGGCCTAGGCGGACGAAGTCATCCCTTTTTATTGAGTCTAAGTCCCCTGTTTTCTACAGAAGACATTTTGGGAATTTCAAAAACAACGTAGTCACCGTTTCGTTCACGTACCATGGCCTCTGTCACGACAGGCTTAGTAAACTGAAATTCCTCGCGGAAGCTTTGATAATTATTTGTGGTGACTTTTTTGTTATCTTCTTCAATTTTGTCATTGAAGGCCCTTTGTCCGCTGATCACGGCCTTTTGGCGGTCAACAAGAACCTTGACGCTGTCTTTCTCGTGTTCGGGGACGTAGGCGGTTAGGATATACGAATCCGAAGTTTCTTCCAGGTGGGAACCACGATTCTCAATTTTGTAGAATGGATCCTCTTCCTTACCGATATATTGAGCGGTGTCCCTTACCATTTTGCGCTGCTGATTGAGCATTTGCTTTTGATATTTTTCGTTTTGAATTTCGAGGGCGATTTGATTGTCCTGTTCGTTTTTAGCGTATATTTTTTGGAAGTGCTTTTGTTTTGTCTTGGAATGCAGTTCATGGGCTTGTTGCTGCTCTTCGAGTTTACGAGCGTAGCCTTCCTGAAGGTTCTGCTCTCGATTGACCCAATGTTGGCGAGTCTTTTCATAGTCGTGTTCGTATTCCTGATTCAATTTTTTAAGTTTCTGATCTTTCATGGCCTGTTCATAAGCAATGGTGCGTTCACCCTCTTGGTGAAGTTGTTTTACTTCATTTTCATAGGATTGTCGGACTTTGTTTCTTTGAAACTCTCCTCGATCCATCTCGTGCTTGATGGTTTCTTCCCGACCATCACGAACAGCCTCTAATCGTCTTTGGGCGTTGTGGTCCTCTTGCTGGATAAGACGGCGGTAGTGGTCTTTCATCAGGCGAAGTTTTTTTTGCCCCTCGATACGAGACTGAGTTACCCGCGCCTCGCTATCTTCGATGATCTTGCGGCTTTTTTCTTTTTGTTCCGTCTCTAAAGTTTCAAGACTCTTCGAGCGCTCCTTTTGCATCTCGATAATCTTGCTTCGGTAGGATTCATCCATTTTCTCGATTTTAGATTGGCTTTTTTGGACAGCTTTTTCGCGTCGCTCTGTGAAAGTTTCAATCTCATCTTTATGCCGTTTTTGAATATGGTTAATGGCCGCCTCATTGCGGTCATTGGTGATTTCTTTACGCTTTGTGTAGTTCTCTTGTAGATTCTCGAGTTCAGCTTCATTTTGCTGAACTAATTTTTTCTTCTTACGGGCGTGATCCGCTTGAACTTCTGCTAAATCTTCCCTTGCGCGTGCTCGTGCTCGAGCTGTGTCGATCGCCATGAATAAAAGTTTATCATGGAGTGTTTTGATTTGAGACAGGGGCGTCTGGAATCTGGGCCTTGTTCGGGTTCGGACAAAGGTCTTGATGGTGATCGGTGCGTCCCGGACACATCCAGGTCTCTGTGTAGTCGATGACTTCATCCGGAGCTAGAGGGTAGTACTCCTTATACTGCCAAGGGTCCAAGGTGCTTTGAATAAAACGCGGCTGTGGGGCCTGAGTGTTTTCGGCTTGAGGTTGGGTGATGCGAAGCTGGAAGACCCGGTACTCGGCCCAAATGGGAGTGGTTAGGATAAAAATAAAAAAGAGCAGGGTCTTCATCCTATATCTTTTCGGATGATTTTAGGCATTATTGAACTGCAGGATTAAGCTCGACTTTTGCCTGTTTCGGTCTGTTGCGCCGACGAAGCCAAAGCCAGTGCCGTGTTTGTCCAAGGCGCGCTGGTCTGGCTTTCGAAGACATGGGGTTGCGCGATTCGAGCCGAATTTAGTGTGTCAGATCGTGATTAGCTCGGACGGTGCTTTCCACGATATGAAAGTAAGCTCTCACCACCATTTCGTAAGATTCGCGATCAAGTGTTTTCAGGTACGAAATCTTTTCGAAGAAGGTGGGCTTCGCGATTAGCTCCGTCATCACATCTTGGACCTTTTTCATCTTATCGAAGTTGTAAAAGTCCGCATCATCTTTGACATTGCGAAGGACGTCCGCTAATGATTTATTGTCAAAAAGGATGTGCACGCCTCGAGCTGAGTGCGCGAGGAGAGCTTCCATGCGCTCCAAATTTTTTTCTTCAACCACTTGAGACAATCTCGCCTCCTTGCGATAGTTATCCCTATGTTTTTATGCTCTCTGAGCAAAATTAAAATATCAAGCTCTCTTCATGACGGTTCTTGTCAATTTTCCAGTTTGGAAGTCTAGCTTCTTCAAGAGATGATAGGAACATGAAGAATTCTAAGTCGAGAGCGAAGAGAAAAAAAAGCCCCAAGGATGAGGAGTTGATCGTCATTGATGAAAAGCTTGGTTTAATATTTGAGTCTGAGCGTGAGCTTCATCTTTACTTCAACGCCTACATTGAAAAGTTAGAGCAGGATTACCTTTCATTCCGCACGAAAGAAGACTTCTCTGATCGCGCACAAATTAAATTGGAAAAGCACTTGGAAGAGACTTTGGATCTACCGGACCAGATCTGGAAGGATGAAGAAACCTTCAAAGATTTGGTCGTGCATATTTTTATGAAGGAAATCCACACCAAATCCCAAGATTTCACCTACATTGCTATCTGCTATGTTACAGTCGAAGACCAAACCCCGACTTTTGTCTTAATGCACTTTCCATCGAAGGATGTTCAGTTGATCAGCAAGTACAAAAATGGGGAGCTTGTTTACGATAAGATCTACGAGAAGGTTGTTGAAGGAGCCCTTGAGGGGGACTCCTTACTAGAGGGAGATCCGCTTGCGGTTGGGTTGTATTTATCCATGCTGAAAGTTCGCTCCGATCAAGATATTCCACAATCAGAGTTCAAGAACTTTTTTGATTTACGTGAACCCAGTATCGAAGAGGCTGATGAAATCTGGCGTAAATCTGATATTGATGGGAACACGATGGTGACCTTTATCAAGGAGTTTCCGGATCACTCTGTCTCTGACCTGACCTATCTTGTTGTTACAATTGAAGACGAGAGCAATGGCGTTCATACGCTGTTGTATTCTTTCCCAACAACCGATCCCACGTTGGTGGATCGCTATCGCATGGGTGAAAATCTGCAAGCTGAAGAAGTTGTCCAGGAAAGTTCACACTAAGCGGCTACTGGCATAAGGCTGTCGCAAGGGCCGCAAAGTCACCTGCCTGATTTCGCAATGGGTGCATGTTGCGCAAAACAGTTTCGCGAGCCATGCCATCGCTGCGTAGAGCATAGTCCGAAGGGTTAGCATAAAAGGCGGGTAGAAGGGCACTCACGCTAGATTGAAGGGCGTTACTAGATGTCAAATAGGCGCTGGCATTGAAAACTGTAAATTGTTTATTGGCATCTTGAAGGTTTAAGACAAGTAGCACTCGTGAAAGAAAGGTTGAGAGACTTGCGCCAGCGGCCAGGCCACTAATCTGGCTCCAGCTTAAGGAAGTTAAGTTTTCCTTGATGTAAGCTCCAGAGTTTAAATCCCAAATAGAAAAAGTAATGGGGGTGTTATGAAAGCTAAGCGCTGAATCATTAGCGGCTGAACCCTTCCAGAATTGAAGATGCACGGAGCCTGATTCAAATCCCGCAGGTACGCTATAAATTTTTAAATTCGCCCAGTTGGGATCGGCTCCAGCGCCTGTATACTGAGCCATAATCTTATAACTAAGAGAATCGTTAGAGGCTTTATTGCAGTAGGCAATGGGTTTGCCATTCGATCCATCACCTCCCAGATCCGACCAGCTTGCAAAGTCGCTGGCGCCGCTGCCAGACTTCGAAGATCCGCAGGCTGCTAAGAGCAGAGCATAGGCTACAGCCAGGCTTAAACTTAAAAATGAATTCGCTCTTTGAAACCTCATGAACCCCCCGACGATTTAGCAGACCCTACCGAAAGAGCAGCAAATTGGAAGCCTTGTCTATATTTGAGAGGACTCTGTAAGTCAGGAAGATAAGGGCTGTTTTCGCGCCTCAGAAAGGAACGTCTTAAATCAATCCGTCAATAATGCGGACACCTGTTTACCAGCCATATGACAGGGGTTATCTCTGTCATATGGACCTTTTTAGGAAGGTTACCTTTTAGCTTGGAATTGTGGCTATGACTTCGTGGTTCCACATCACCTAACTAATATTATATTTAGCGCGATCTGCGGCTGTAAATTTATGAAACTGGGTGATGCCTTTTGTATCATAAACATCCATAATAATGTGAACCCTTGTAAAGGGGCCATGGTTATAAACTCGGTGCATCTGATTGACCTTTAATAAATACGCCGATCCGTCTGCGGGTAAGTGGGCTTTACCGGCTTCGCACTCAAAAAAACATTCACTATTCGTGATAATAGGTATATGAAGCCGAACTCCATATATGTCCGGTGGGTTATCTCGGTGGAAAGGGGTGTCGCCTCCGGGCAAAACCTGTGTAAATCTCACCCGACAGGGGAACAGCCCCAATCCATTTAACTGCTCGATCATTTCCTTTAATTCTGGTGAACAAATATTAGTTGGAGTGCGATAAGCCCGGCTTCCCTTAAAATTGATTTTGTTATTAAACGCTCTGACGTCTTCAATTGAATTTGCAGATTCAGGAGTTACCTTTCTTTGGTAAACCCAGCCGTCTTTGTAATCGCCATCTGACGAAGTAATACTCCAACCGCCGAAATGCGCACTTGTCATTACCGGGGGAAGTTGCGAGACGACTTTTTGAAAGTGTTCTATGTAAGAGTGAATCGGAAAGATTATATCTAATTTTTCAAATACCATTAGTTAACTTTATTAAGACTGGAGTTGCGCCGGCAAGCTATTATTGTTGCCTCCTGCGATCTGATGGGCTCTCCCTTAAACTGGTTAAAGGAAACGACGCGCTTTTTCAATCTGGTCTATAACTGAACGGGGAGCCGTTCCTCCTTCAGACTGCCGGGCTTCCATGACTGCCGTATGACTTAGCTTTGCTAGACTTTTCTCATCAAACGAAGAATGAATGGATCTGAGCTCTTGCAGGGTCAGATCCTCAAGACCTTTTTGTTGTTTATGACAAGACTGAACCAATTGACCGACAACTTCATGAGCAACACGGAAACTTAATCCTTTTTCCACCAAATCATCGGCCAGATCCGTTGCATTAGAAAAATCTCGACGCAAAGACAGTTGCATTCTTTCTCGGTTCCAGCGCGTCTTGTTTAGCATAAGCGTCATCAAGGATGTGCACGACTTTACGGTGTCCAACCCTTCAAACAGGTGCACTTTGTCTTCCTGTTGGTCGCGATTGTAAGCAAGAGGCAAGGCCTTCATCATTGTGAGGCTCCCCATTAAGGCGCCGTAGACTCGGCCTACGCGCCCTCGGATCAGCTCGGCCACATCGGGGTTTTTTTTCTGTGGCATAATGGAGGAACCGGTTGTGACCTCATCTCCCAGTTCTACAAAGTTGAACTCCGGAGTGCTCCACAAGATCAACTCTTCTGATAGGCGTGACAGGTGCATCATGATAAGGGCGGCATGAGATAAAAACTCGATAACGAAATCCCGATCTGAAACTGCATCAAGGCTGTTTTCTGCAACGCCTGCAAAGCCAAGTTCCATTTGAGTCATTTTTCGATCAATCGCAAAGCCAGTGCCCGCTAGTGCCGCTGACCCTAAGGGAAGAATCGAGATTCTTTTGAGTGAGTCCTGCAATCTTTCTTGATCACGCTGGAACATCCAAAAGTAGGCCAGTAGGTGATGAGCCAAGCTGACGGGCTGGGCGTGTTGCATATGTGTCATTCCCGGAAGAATCGTATTAAGATTCTTTTCCGAATGCTGAAGCAGTTCTGATTTGAGATTTGTTAAAAGGTTCATCAAGTCTTTCACTTCATGTAAAAGATAGTGTCGGGTGTCCGTGGCCACCTGGTCATTGCGGCTGCGGGCTGTATGAAGCTTTCGGGCGGCCTCTCCAATTTTCGTCGTCAGTCGAGCTTCAATTTCTGAATGAAGATCTTCGGCTTGAGGGTTGAGTTGCCATTGGCCGGACTTAAGCTCATCTGAAATTTCCATAAGTCCATGTATGATTTTATCGGCATCCGCCATAGGAATAATATTTTGTTGCCCCAGCATCCGGGCGTGAGCGATGGAGGCTTGAATATCAGAGCGCCACATACGGGCGTCTGTCACAACACTAGAGGTGAATTCTTCCACTTCTTTTGCAGTTTCTTTTTCAAAACGTCCACCCCACAGTTTCATGGTACCCTCTCGTTCCAGCCTGAGTTATTAGTGACCCTGGTTTTTCTCTTTGATCCGGGCATACATTCGGGATTGAAGACCGAAATTTTTGACGGTGCCTGTGCTTTCCCGCTGGTCAAAAGTGGTCGTGTCAAATGAGGCCAGCTCCTCAGAGTAAAGGGCCCAGGGTGAGTTGCGGCCGATGACAGTAGCATTCCCTTTATAGAGCCTTAAGTGAACCTTCCCGCTGACACGAAATTGCGTGTGATTGATAAAGGCTTCTAAATCTTCTTTCAGGGGGTCCCACCATAGGCCCTCGTAGGCCATCCGGCTCCACTCTTGATCCACTAAAGCCTTAAAGCGGATTTCATCTCGGGTCAGAACTAGATTTTCCAAAGCTTTATGGGCTTTCAAGAAAACAGTAGCCGCAGGACACTCATAGTTTTCTCGTACTTTGAGACCCATCAACCTGTCTTCCATGATGTCAACTCGGCCGATACCATGATCACCTGCTAGCTGGTTCAGTCGAATAACCAGCTCGGCAGGGGAGCCGGTTTCTTGGTTCAATGCTACGGGAGTGCCATTATTGAATTCCATGATAATTTCTGAAGGCTCTTGAGGAGTAGCTGTCAGGGACCGAGTCCACTGGAAGATTTCCTCAGGTGGCGCAAAGTCGGGTTCCTCTAAGCGTCCTCCTTCAATAGAGCGTCCCCAAAGATTTTCGTCGATGGACCAAATTTTTTCTAAAGACTGTTGAATGGGGACATTATTTTTTTGCGCATAATCGATTTCCCATGAACGAGTCATGTTCCGCTCGCGGATAGGGGCATGAATGAGGGCATTGGGAAGAAGGGATCGGATTCCAAATTCAATTCGAAACTGATCATTGCCTTTTCCGGTGCAGCCGTGGGCAAAGGCGTGAACACCCAGTTGCTTGGCAACCTCGACAGCTTTAGCGGCAATCAAGGGGCGGGCAATGGACGTGGACATGGGGTAACCCTGATAATCCCCATTGGCCTTAACCGCCGCCCAGCAGAATTTCTCAACAAACTCATCTTTGGCATCCACTGTGTAATGTTCGGTCTGTAAAACCCGCGCCTTCTCGGCCGCTTGGCGAATATCATCCGGGTTCTGGCCGACATCAACAGTGACGGTGATAACCTTTTTATATCCGTACTCCTGACGCATAAGCGGAATACAAATAGAGGTGTCCAAGCCTCCACTATAGACAAGCAGAACCGCATCTTGATTTAAGCTGTGAGCCGACATGGAAGAATCTCCTGAATAATTGAGACTAGCCCCCCACCCCGAACCGGTCAATGGTGCCAGGCCGTGTTTACGGACGCAGCACGCCAGCACTGGATTGGGGGCCAGGTTAATTTGGATAATCAGGAGCCATTTTTTTCCTAGCTTCGCGCTTGATATCCAGCCTCGCACCTTTTAGTCGGTTAGTTCGATCCAGGTTATGCCATCGCCGCCTTGATCGGGGGAGCCGGCCTTCCATTTTTTGACGTAAACGGAGCGGGAGAGGTAGGTTCGCACGGCCTTTTTTAAGGCTTCGGTTCCGTGGCCGTGGATGATCTTGATGCGATCATCTTGACGGTTAACCGCTTGGTCCAAGGCGATTTCTAAATCTTCCAAGGCCTCTTCGACGGTCTTTCCGCGAAGATCCAAGGTCTTATCTTCGTCCACTAACGAGGCAAAAAAACCCGAGCTTTGACGGACAATCTTGGCGGTAGGGTTTGGGGCTGATCCCGGTGGCTTCAGCTCAAACCAGGGGAGCTGCAATCGAATAGAGTTCGCTAACACCATCACTTCGCCCTTCGCATTGGGCTGGCTTTGAATCAGGCCATCTTGATTCAACGAGGGAACAAAAACTTTAGTTCCAGGAGGAAACTTTTTGGCAAAGTCTTCGGCGTTAGCAATTTTATTTTCCATGGCAAAAGGCGTAGCCTTAACGATCTCGGGCAGCGTCGATTTAACTTCGTTCAAGCTGCGAAACTTTTTGAAGGTGTCGTCCACCCGAGCTTGATTGATGGCTTCTTCCACTTTCTTTTCAGCTTTGCGCAGCTCCTTATCAAGAAGCCTTTCCTTTTCTTTTTCGAACTTACGGACTTTCGATTCGTACTCATGCTTTAAGGAATGGGCCTTTTGAGATTCTTCCCGCCAGACTTGCTGAAGCTCCATCAAGTCCTTCTTCAATTTTTCAATTTCATTCAAGTTTTCCAATCGCTTTTTGCTTATGGGAGAAAGATATTCCAAAGCTCGATCAATTAATTTCTTATCGACGCCAACCCGTTGCGCCGTTTGTAAGGCCAACGAATCACCTGGCACACCTGAAAGAAATTGGTAAGTGGGGCGACCGACCTCGCTGTTAAACTCCAAACTTCCGTTCAGAACACGACCGGTTTCGCTCCATCCCGTTTTTAAGGGAGACAAGTGAGAAGTGATCACGGCGAAAACTTCATTTTTCTCAAATTCCTCTATAAAAGAGCGAGCCAGGGCAGAGCCTTCCTCGGGATCTGTTGAGCCGCAGATTTCGTCAATTAAGATTAATGTGTTCGAACCATGAGCCTTAGCAGCCTCATCAAGAATTTTCAAGTGAGCCGCGAAGGTGGAAAGATTTTCATCGACACTTTGAGAGTCTCCGATTCCCACGACAATATTTTCGAAAAAGGGAAGGCGAGAGTTCGCAGAGGCGCAGATTGGAAGACCGCAACGAGCCATCTGCGACGCCAATCCGATCGACTTTAAGAGAACGGTCTTTCCGCCAGCATTGGGGCCTGACAGAATCAGAATTTTCTTTTTACCGTTCAGTTGGACGGTATTAGGAACCACTTTACCGCCCGAAAGCTGCAAGAGAGGATGTCGGACTTCTTCCAGAAGAATATCAGATTCAGAAAATTCAATAGGGGCCGCCTGAATTTTGGATGAAAACTGAGCCTGAGCCAGGCGGATATCGGCCCCCTCCATCAAATGACGGGTGGACTCGAATTCCAAAGCCAGATCCGCCAAGTAAAGGGATAACTGCGTGAGTAGTCTTTCAATTTCCTCTTCAAGCTCCACTTCGATTTGCCGCAGGCGATTGTTCAGTGGTATCACCCGCTCGGGCTCCATGAAAACCGTTTGCTTTGTCTGAGACGAGCCGTGAATGACTCCCGGAACGAAGTGCTGCATTCCCGAACGAACCGGGATCACCCATCGTCCTTCGCGAGTGGTCACATACTTGTCTTGCAACATGTTTTCCACTTGATGATCTTTCACAAGTCGATCCATGGCGCCTTGAACTTCACGACTTAGGCGCTCTCGCTCGGTGTAAAGTTGATAGAGCTTTTCGCTGGCATCATTACGTATATCCCCATTAGGGGTCATGATTTGATCAATGGCGGATAGAGGCTCCGAGGGCTCCATGATCTGGGCGAGGAGGCTTTCACTCCAGGGACTCGGATTTTGCTTAAGAACCTCCTTTAAAGCCAAAGCTTCTAAACAAAAAGATCGAACATCTTTGATTTCTAAAGCTTTTAAAACCGATTTTTTCTTAACTCGAACAAACCAGTTCATGAAAAGATCAAGGCTTTGCATATGGGGACGTAAGCCTGAAGAGATAATATTAAACGCAGCTTCAATCTCTTGAAACTGCGCATACGCTTGATCAGCTGTCTTATGAGGTTGGGTTTTCAGAATACTTTCTTTAGCGGCGAGACTGGTGGCCAATTCCTGAATCTTCTGAAGGATCAACTCCCAATCCAGACTTTTAAATAATTCAGTTCTCACGGCGTTTCATCCTCCAAATGAGGATTAACAAAAACATAAGGTAGACAATCCAGTCAAGATAACCGTACTTCATATAAAAAGTTGTCGTCTTTTGAGGGATGGGGATATCCGCCAGTCCATACCAGGATTGCCCAATGGGAGATTTGATTAGAACTCGGCCGGTATGCGTGATCATCGAAGATTGCCCTGTATTTGTTGCGCGAATCAAAGGGCGTCTGGTTTCAATGGCACGGGCCCAATTCATGGTTCCATGCTGGAAGGGTTCAAAACTTTCTCCAAACCAAGAATCATTCGTGACATTGATGATCACTTCGCCCCCCATTAAGGCGGCGGAGCGATTAAAATCAGGATAAAGGCTTTCATAACAGATCTGGGGCGCGAGACTTATGGATTTACCATTAAGATTTAAGGACTTTATTTGTGGTCCGGGACCACGGGCAAAATTGGAAACGAAGGGAACAATTTTTAAAAGCCAAGGAAAAGCCTCGCTGCCCGGCAGATATTCACCAAAGGCGAGCAGTTGCGACTTGCGATAAGCCGAATCTGACAAGGTTCCCTGGGGAGTAAAAGCAAAAATCGCATTGAAGACATTATCGGTTCCGATCTCGCGAGAGTAGGCGCCGGTCACCAAAGCGCGGTTCCAGCTTAAAACCTTCTCTCGAAGTTCAAGCTGTCGGGGTCGTGACAAATATTCAACATCGAGATAGTCCGCTAGGGCCGTCTCTGGCCAAACGATCAACTCGGCTTCTGGAAATTTTTCAAGAGCCTCATCAGTTAAGTCAAAATAGATTTTTTGGACGGTCCGTTGCAGGTCTCCGGTGCCAGACTTCAGGTTTTTTTCAGCCATGATTTTATCAAAGTGCCCGATATTGGCTTGTACTATCAGACTTTTAATCGTTTTGGCCGCAGACTCGGCGCCATCGTGAGGGCGGATCAAAGAGCCCGCGATATTGCCCCCCAAAAAGATAATCAAAGCGGCGCCCACCCAAACTCCAAGAGAAACAAGGCCTCTTCGATGGACCCAAGCCAAGACCCCCGTAGCTATCATCGCATTTAGTAGGCTTAACCATATGGAGAGGCCGGAAAATCCCACCCACTCGGCCAATTGGTAGATCTCAAGACGGCTGAACAAAAGACTGTAGCCTAAGTGCCAAGGAAAAATCATCGGCCATACACGCTCAAGCAGCGAGAAGATGATGGCATAGGCCATAAAGACAGCCCAAGTTGGCCACTCTTTTTTACCACGAAGTGCATTTACAATCACAACGGAGGCAGGAATATGAAGGTGGACTAGTCCGGCGAATGCTAAAAGGGCGGGAAAAGCCACAAACCACGGTAGATTACCGAATGTGTGCGCGGTGTGGGCGACCCAGTGAAAACCGATCAAGCTCAATATGAATTGAGTCAGCCACCCAGCCCAAAAGGTTTTCGTAAGAGATTCTTGCTTTGAACAAAAAATCCAAAGGGGAACCCAGCAGAACAAAATCGCCCAGGCCGGAAAGGGTGGGTAGGAGGTGGCTACAAGCAGGCCACTCAAAATTGGTAAATGATAAGTCTTGAGTCGAAGAAAAAATTGGGTCACAATGATAGACTAGAAGCAATTAAAACCTTGAAGCAAGGAATGTTTAGTCAAAGACGGGGGATCTTTACATGGATGTACTCAAAGATTCATCGATACAGGAGCAAAACTTAATCAGGTGCCCCTCGTGTTCATCGGGTTTCCGTATCCACAAGCCCATGGAAGGACTGGTTTACACATGTACGCGATGCCAAACTCAATTTATGCTTCGTCAAACTTCAAAATTCTTCGAAAGCTTTGTTTGGTCGGAAGACGAAATTCTCAAAAAGCTTCTGGATGTTCCAGGACAGGCGGGCCCTTCGCAGCTGCAACGCCTTTGGAAAAGAGTCTTTGAGAGATTGGAAGACGCCAGCGCCCACCGCGAATTTGTTTCTCATTGTAAAAAGATGAATCAGCTAGAGTGCGCCCGGCAAAAATATTCCCAACTTCATAATTACTTAAATTGGTCTGAGATTCCAGCAGACGTAAAGGAGTTGCTTTATCCCACACCCCGCAAGCTGTCCCCTTGGGAGGAGCGGTTGCCATGGGTTTTAATGGGAGTGGCATTATGTTTTGTTGTGTCCGGCCTGGTACTGCCACAGTATCAAAATATGTTCGGAGCGGGTGTACTGATGGGGCTTCTAACCTTTTTCTTTTTTCGCAAACGTTTACGATTTTAGCTCTTAGAATTCCGGTTTGCTGCCTAATCGCTCTTTTGGTTCTTGTGGCATTTGTTTTTCAAGGGCGTCCATAAGGCTTTTTCCAAACTGAGCGGTGGAACTCAAGCCAGAAGCATCCTCATCTTTTTGCTCACTTAATACGCGAATTTGATCGGGATTGTGAACCCGCACTCCTGAAGCCGTTACATTCTGATCTAGAATAGTCAGAGCTTTGTAGAGGTTCAACTTTCGAGATGTTTGAGTCTTGCCGGCCAAACTGGGAAGAGCATCCCCCGTGGATAGAATGTGTTTTTTAACATCCTCATATTTAAAGCCGACCTTATGGGCCATGATCAAAGCCGCTCCTCCGGTTACGAAAGCCGTGGCTTGGGAGGTCCCTGTCATAAAGCCGTAAGCATTTCCGGGAAGTAGCGAGATGACATTTTGGCCTGGAGCTGCGATGTGGACTGTTTTAACGCCCCAATTGCTAGAAGAAAGAACTTCAACAGAAGGATTGAAGGCGGTGACGGAAATAATATTGTCCAGGTTGTAGTCGGCCGGGTAGTAAGGAATTTTATCAGAATTAGAGCGCTCATTACCGGCAGCTGCGACAAAAAGAATTCCCTTGTCACGGGCCAATTTAACGGCATTGAACTCATCATGGGAAAAATCCAATCCCCCTCCTGAGTAATTGATAATGTGCGCTCCTTTTTCAATGGCATAATGAATGGCCTTAATCGTGTTTTTAAGATTGTCAGAGCCAGCTGCCACCGGGTCGAAATACTTCAGAGTCATGATCGAAACTTCAGGCGCGATGCCCACGATACCTCGGTTATTATTGGCTTCGGCACCGATAATCCCTGAGATATGCGTTCCATGCCCGTGGTTATCATCCAATTTGTTATTGTGAGACACGAAGTTCCAACCGTGAACATCATCTATAAAGCCGTTACCATCGTCGTCAATCCCATTGGTGGCTTTGTCTCGCCCTTTGTCATCAAGACCGCTTTCGCCAGGATTGATCCAAAGATTGTTTTTGATGTCTTCATGCTTAATATCAAGTCCCGTATCAATCACGGCCACAATAATCTGTCGACTTCCCTTGGTCAGGTTCCAGGCGCGGCGAGCGTCTGATTTATCAAGACCCCAGGCTTGTGCAATGGCGGGATCATTAAAAAGAACGCTGGTTTCTTTTTCCACCTTTTTAACTTTTGAGGTGATGACGGAATCCTCAAGGCTGCGAACATTGGGCTTTGAAAGTGCGGCGGCACTGTCACGACGGAAGTAATCAGAGTTATTCAAGCCTTCATCAAACTTAAAATAAAGCGTAAGACTCCCCAGAAAAACCAGGAAGAATCCGGCTATACTCAGTGGTAGCAAGACAGAACGCATGGGCACCTCAGTTATCCTGAATTGTATCGGCTAAAATGAAAGCAATTGTTAGGGTGTTTTCCTGATTAAGGTCTAGAGCTTGGAAATGATACTTCCCTATCGGACGAACGTGATCATCAGTTGTCTTGCTTTGAGACGATTGCAGAATGGTCGGCTATAAAAAAGTGGAGCTAAAAAAGAAGCTGAGTTTTTAATCCCGAGATGAATAGCCGCTGGTATCTAACTTCTTTTCAATACGGTCCTGACGGGTGAACAACTGTGCAAGACCGTCCAGTACGATCTTATTTCGATTATTCTGCTCCTCCACCAACAACGCGACTCTATGAACAGATTTATCAAGCTTAGCCAGACCTGCTTTAACTTCATGGATCTCGGCTCTGACTTCATGGATTTCAGCCTTAACCCCATGGATCTCAGATTTAACTTCATGAATTTCAGCCTTAACTCCATGGATCTCAGATTTAACTTCATGGACTTCAGATTTAATTTCATGGATTTCAGCCTTAACTTCATGGATCTCAGATTTAACCCCGTTAATTTCTCTCTTAGTTCCATGGATTTCAGTTTTGAGTTCATGAAACCTACCATCGGTGTGTGCCATCAATTCATCGCGAACCGAATAGAGCATTTTTTGAGTCACGAAGGCATCCTGTGCCGAGCGTGGGTAAGAGGTAGGGGGTGTGGGTACTTTTGATCGGTTTGTGCGGGACGGTTTTTTCATGGCGTGAGCTCTCTTTTATAATGGCAAAAAGATAATGCAACCCAAGGAGGGCGACAATACCAATGTGCAGATTCCTGCTCTTGAAAAGCCGAGTCAGATTTCGGAAGCCCGTAGATCCGCTTCGGCCTGATCGGTCCTGGCCAGTTTGACCTTCCCCCTAAATCTGATCCAGCAATAAGTGGAGTGCCCTATCAAGACGCAGCGTTTCTTCAATTTAGAAGTCGGGGCGGTTAGCCGCCAGTAAAGATCGAATGGAAACTCAGTGACGTCAGAAACACCGTCTGATCGTGTTGCCCAGATAAATAGAGTATCGAACTGACTCATTTTGAATCAGGACTCATAGATGTGAGGATCTCCTCAGGAAAGAGGAAGGATTTTTTCTCGAGCATTCGTTTGTAAAAAATATGGTTACGAAGGATCAGACGAACGTAAGATCGGGTTTCTTCATAGGGGATTTCTTCGATAAATTCCACGATGTTGGGGCGATGTCGTGTTTTCAGCCAACCCTTGACCGCTTGAGATCCAGCATTATAAGAGGCGGCGGCCAGGATCTGGCTTCCGTTGAACTCATGCAGGCGAGTCTTAAGCTCATGCACTCCCAACTGAATATTCAACTCGGGATTAAAAAGTTCCGTCTCTTCTTTAAAAGCCAGTCCTTTTTCCAGTGCAATTTGACGGGCCAACTTTGGCATCAACTGCATGAGGCCCAAGGCATCCGTCACGCTCCGAGCCATAGGGTTAAAGCCGGATTCTTGTCGGATCAATGACAAAACAAAAGATGGATCTATATTTTCTTGAGCTGCGAATTTCTGAACGATCTTTTCATAGTTGGATGGAAATAAAAGATTTTGATGGTCTTCAAAGTATTCCAGTCTTTTTTCAGGTGTTGAGCTGACAAGCAAGCGAATCAAAGACGTGGTAAGCCCGGCTCGCCAATAATTTTCGACAAATATCCTTTGATCTTTACTGCGGGCCTCATGGAACTTAGAAGTGTATTGTTGCAGTACGCTGTCTATGAATGTTTTTTCTTCAAATTCCAAGGCCCAGTGAAACTTGTCGGCATCCGTGTCTTTCACCCAGGAAATGGATTTAAGTTCTCGGGCCGGGCCTTTAAAGGCTTCCATGGGCTTAAATTTCTTTTTTAAGTCCCGGTGGGCTAAGATGGAATAATAACTAAGGGGATCTTCCTTCAAAAGGTTTTCCAGAAGCTTGCGAGCCTCTTTACTTTGAGTCTCGTCTCCCTTTAAAAGGCTTTGAGCTTGCCAGTAAAGAGCTCTGGATTGTGTGAATCGTTCTTTAGATTTTTCATATAATTGTTTGAAGAGTTCCGCGCTTCGTGCGTAATTGGCCTTCTTAAATTTCCACCAGGCCAGAGATGAAAGGACATTGGAAGCCATGTCAGAATCGGAATCTGGTTCTTGCAAAGCCTTTTCATAATACTTTAAAGCCTCATCCGACTTGCCTTGTTCTTCAAAAATCCGGCCTTGGATATAGTAGACGCCCTGACGAGAAACTCCCTTTTTCCATTTTTTATCGGCTTTTCGCAACTCATTTTGGGCTTTTGTGATTTGATCGTAAGTCCATAATGTTCGCGCATAGTCCACGGTGTACTTTTCACTATCAATCAAAGCCATCTTTCGAATCGTCTGAATTCGCATCTTCTTATTCTGAGCGCTACGGTGAATTTTAAGTTGCTCTTCCAGGGATTGAATTTTCTGAACCGAGGTGTGCGCTTTCTTAGAGGCCAGATTTAAAAAATACAGGGCTTTTTTATAATTGAACTCTTCACGATAATAGTTGGCCGAGCTCATCAGGCTGTCGAAACTTTTAAGGTTCAGCTTAGGAGGCGTACGGCAATAATCCTTTCGCCTGAACTCTACAAGGTCCTGGTGGGGAAATTGGGAAATCCAAGAAAGCTTCTCAAATTGCTCACAGGCCTTCTTCCGGTCCTGGAAAGAGACTTTTTTGACATTCTTCCAGTCCGTAACCCATTGCTGATGCTGAGCCTGTTCCAAGTTTTTAGTCTCCGCATCGGTTGACTTCTCACCGAAGGCGAAGATTTGAAAGCTCAAAGTCCAGGATAAAAAAACGATTCCAATCATTTCACTTTCAATGATAAGTCCGCAATCAGGAATCGTAAACCATGATTTCAAGAAACTAGATCATTCATTACCAACGAAAACCAGCACCATCCCTCACAGCCCAAAACTATTTCAGGGGAAGGTAGCTTCTCTTCCCCTGAAATCTATTTATGAAATCACCTGAAAAAGTGAGAAGGGTTATCTTCCCCTCTCAAGGGCATCTATCCGCTTCTGGAGTGGTGGATGAGTCATCAAAAGAGCGGCTAAGCCGCCATGACCACGGCTGGAGATTTTTAAAGCAGCAAGTCGATCCTCTTGATCTTGAGCCAGAGCGGGGGAGTCATAAACTAATTGAAGTTTACGTAAAGCCCCAATCATATTTTCCCGAGAGGAAAGGCGAGCGGCGCCCGAATCCGCTCGGAATTCTCGAGCGCGCGAGAAGTAGGCGACAACCATAGAGCCTAAGAATGTGAACAAGATGTCACCGGCAATAGCACAGCCAAAATAAACAATTCCGCGATAACGTTCATCTACTTGGCTGGCCACGATATTGGCCAAAATTCGTGAGAAGAACAGAGCGAACGTGTTTACGATCCCTTGGATAAGAGTCATGGTCACCATGTCGCCGTTAGCAATATGGGAACCCTCGTGGGCTAAAACGCCATCCACTTCACGACTGTTCATGCGCTGTAGTAATCCAGTGGAAACTGCCACCAAGGAGTTCTTTTTCGAAGGACCTGTGGCAAAAGCATTGATATCGGCCGAGTTGTAAACTCCGACTTCGGGCATTTTAGGAAGGCGGGCCGCACGAGCCAGTTCATGAACTCGGTTTACCAATTCACGCAAGTCGGCATCAGTGGTGCGAGGATCAATCACCTTCACGCCCATCATGGATTTGGCCATCCATTTACTAATTAAAAGAGAAACAAAAGCGCCGCCAAAGCCGGCAACACCGCTGAAAACAATTAAGTAAGCTGTATATCCAGTGATACCAAAGTAAGCGCCGAGGAGTGACCATACGATACCTACCGTCACCATTATCAGGATATTCACCATTAAAAATAGACTAATCCGTTTGAACCAAGCCATTGCTCAGGCCTCCTTAAATTACTTGCAATCATAAATGTGCGATCTTTGGAAGAAATGTCAATCCGAACCGGTTGCCTGAGTTTGCTTTTTTCTTCCGCGCGGTGTGGGTGTTGGTTTAGAACTAGCACCACCGTCTGGGTCCAAATTGGAACTGGCCGCGCCAGAAGATCTGAATTGAAATTTAAATTCATTATCTACAACGTCAACAGTCACAATGCCACCCTGACTTAAGCGGCCAAACAGAAGCTCATCCACCAAAGGTTTTTTGAGATGATCATTCACAGCTCGCTGCATAGGGCGTGCTCCATAAGCGCGGTCATACCCAAGTTTAGCTAACTTCTCTAAGGCGGACGAAGAAACCTGCAGCTCTACCTTTTGAGAAATCAAAGACATCTTAAGCTCATCCACAGATTTTTGAGCTACCTTCGTAATGATTTCAGGTGAAAGATCATTAAAGCCGACAACGGCATCTAGGCGGTTCAAGAATTCGGGGCTAAAAGTTTTTTTAATGATATCCAAAGAAATCGAAGATCGCGATGTCTCGACCAATCCAATGGATCCTTTTGAGACTTCTTGAGCGCCCGCATTAGTGGTCATAATAATGATCACATTTTTAAAGTCAGCCACACGGCCTTGACCATCGGTCATACGTGCGGCGTCCATTACCTGCAAAAGAGCTTGAGAAATATCAGGATGGGCTTTTTCAATTTCATCTAACAGTAAGACACAAAATGGCTTTTGAGTGATGGCTTCTGTTAAAAGTCCGCCAGACTCATAGCCAACATAACCGGGAGGCGCCCCAATTAATCGGGCTACGGCGTGTTTCTCCATGTATTCGCCCATGTCAAATCGCACAAAGGGCACGCCCAGCTGTTCCGCTAATTGCTTGGCCACCTCTGTTTTTCCCACACCAGTGGGCCCCGCAAACAGAAAACTTCCCACGGGTTTAGTGCCGGTTTTAAGCCCTGCACGAGCAAGCTTAATCGCGGCTGCAACTTGGGCGATAGCTTCATCTTGACCATATATCAGAGCTTTTAGTTTTTTATCCAAATCGCGCAGCTGAGACTTTTCACTGGCGGAAACGTGAGCGACAGGAAGACCTGTGATCCGAGCCACAGTTTCTTCCACATCACGGGCACGAATTTTTATGCTGTCTTCTTGATGGTTGTGCAAGCGAAGAGCGGCGCCCGTCTCGTCAAGAACGTCAATGGCCTTATCGGGCAAGTGTCCGGTGGAAACGTGTTTAACACTTAAATCCACGGCAGCTTCCAACGCGCCTAAGGAAAACTCAACATTGTGATGTTTTTCGTAATGCTTTTTAAGTCCCTTTAGAATTTCTAAAGTTTCGGGCCGGCCGGGCTCTTCGACATTGATTTTTTGAAAGCGTCGATTAAGGGCACGATCTTTTTCAAAATGCTGACGAAATTCCGCTTGTGTGGTCGAACCGATTACAGGAATTTCACCACGGCCTAAGAAGGGCTTCAGCAAATTAGATGCGTCCATCGAACCCCCACTCGTGGCGCCGGCCCCCACTATTGTGTGGATCTCATCGACAAAGAGAATGATATTTTTTCGGCGTTGGATCTCTTTTTTTTTAATTTTAAGGCGACCTTCGATATCTACACGAAATTTAGTGCC
>CAZETK010000019.1:4424-51769 GCA_964515195.1 uncultured Pseudobdellovibrionaceae bacterium | reverse complement strand
GTAATGATGGGAGCCGTCGCGGCAGGAGCTTTAATGTTAGTAGCACTTATGGTTGTAAGACGAAAGCGTAAGCAAAAAGAGCTAGAACAAGCTCTAGGAGAAACGCACGTAGGGTGATTTTACGAACTACGTTTAGAAACAGATGGGTTCAATTCGAAAGAATTGGACTCATTTTTTTATGATACTTTCTTAAAAATTTTATCGAGGACTGATTTTTTATCTGTTCGGCTGGATTCAACGAAATAAATTAAATCATCCACTATTTGAACATCACGGTTATTAGTGGGCTTAAATTTGATTCCACAACCCGCCGGATTGGTCCAAATAATAAGAGCCTGTATTTTGCGAATTCGTCCACTGACTTCAAAAGTGAGTTGAACTTTGTCATTTTTTCGCAAAGCGTGGCCCTTAATCTCTAAGAATGCACCTGAAATACTGATATTCCTGAGTATGCCATTAGTTTCTTCGCGAGCGTAACTTTTCCGGAAAGTTACTTGCAAAGCTAAGGGCGTTCTGGGCGCTGGAACTTGGGATTCCACATCTTCTCCTTTACGTGTAATTGCGGTCCACCTGCCCAATCTATCGGCAAAATAATGAAAAAATGGAGTCCAGGTGGTGTAAAACCCTTAAGAATAAAAGTTGACAGGCCGAAGGGTATTAGGCCAAATTGAGGCAAATCAGATCTATCTAAAGGTCTAGGTTCTATCCCATAAGTAACAGACGGTAATTCCAACAAAGGTATCCAATTCAGTCCCGAATTTAGGAATCAATACATCCAAAAGAGGAGCTTAGCTTGTCGGATTCAAAAAATTCTACAGTTGATGTTGTAAAAAAAAGAGCGCGAACAAAATCATCATCCACCGCTAAAGAGGCTGCAACGGCCAGCCAAAAGTCAGATTCATCCGAAGCATCAGCTGACGCATCGACAGGGGAGGCCCGAAAAGGAGCCGCATCTCAAGTGGGGGCGCCTAGCCCGGCCGCGCCTCAGCCGGCCGCGCCTCAGCCGGCCGCACCTCAGCCGGCCATGCCAACAAAATCAGGAGGTTCCGCTGAATCTTCGACCCCTCAAGCTGGGGCGTCTAGCGTAGCGGCGACCGCATCAACAGGAACTCCCAGTTCAGGAGCTCCCCAACCATCAACGGCTCAACAGCCAACGGCATCAGCCAGCGGCTCGGCACCTCAGGCAGAGGGCTCGGCACCTCAGACGACTCCCGGCATCAGCAGCGGGAGTCCCTCGGGGTCTTCTCATGGTGGAGGTCAGCAAAGACAACACCAAGGTGGTGGGCAGCAAAAACAACGATACGATAATAAAAGACATTTCCATAAAGGGGACCGAAACGGTCAACGACACGGTCGCGACAGCTATCGTGACCGTGATAACAGGCGACAGCAATACAATGAGTTCCAAGATGATTATGATTCCGCACACGACGGAGGCTCTCAGGCTGAAGTCGATCTTTCCGATATTCAGCTTACTGACGAGGAAAAAAGCTGGCTGAGCTCAAAGGATCTTAAAACAAAAAACATCCAAGAGCTGACCAATCTCGCAATAAAAATGAAAATTGAAAATGCAGCCGGGTTGCGACGCCAGGATATGATCTTTGAGATTCTTAAAAGAGCGGCCAAATTAAACGTTGATATCTTTGGAGCTGGCGTTCTTGAAATTTTACCTGATGGTTATGGATTCTTAAGGTCGCCTGATTACAACTATGCGCCTGGCCCTGATGACATTTACGTTTCACCATCTCAGATAAGGCGTTTCGGATTGCGCACCGGTGACACAGTTACCGGCACAGTTAGGCCCCCAAAAGAGGGCGAGCGTTATTTTGCGCTTTTAAAAGTGGACACTCTTAACTTTGAGCCCACAGAACAGGGTAAAGACAAAATATTGTT
Organism: uncultured Pseudobdellovibrionaceae bacterium; assembly: GCA_964515195.1. GTDB lineage: Bacteria > Bdellovibrionota > Bdellovibrionia > Bdellovibrionales > Bdellovibrionaceae. Next base: position 49,876 of record CAZETK010000019.1, on the reverse strand, counting down.
TGATAACTTGACGCCCCTGTATCCTAACGAGCGCTTGAAGCTTGAACACAACCCTGGTGAATATACCACCCGAATTGTCGATCTTATGGCCCCTATCGGCAAAGGCCAGCGGGCCTTGATTGTGGCACCTCCCCGAACCGGCAAAACTGTTCTCATGCAAAATATTGCGAACGCCATCACAACGAACCATCCTGAGGTAAAGCTCATCGTGCTTCTAATTGACGAGCGACCAGAAGAGGTAACAGATATGCAGAGGACGGTGAAAGGCGAAGTGGTTTCATCTACCTTCGATGAGCCGCCGACTCGACACGTGCAAGTTGCCGAAATGGTATTGGAAAAGGCCAAGCGATTGGTTGAGCACAAACATGACGTCGTCATTTTATTGGATTCGATTACTCGATTAGCCCGTGCTTATAACACGGTAGTTCCAGCCTCTGGGAAAGTTCTATCAGGCGGTGTGGATACAAATGCCCTTCCTAAACCCAAGCGATTTTTTGGAGCGGCCCGAAATATTGAGGAGGGTGGATCCTTAACGATTATCGCGACAGCCTTGATCGACACCCAGTCTCGCATGGACGAGGTTATCTTTGAGGAGTTTAAGGGAACAGGTAATGCTGAAATTCATTTGGATCGCAAACTTATGGATAAGCGAATTTTTCCATGCATGGACATCAACAAGTCAGGCACCCGAAAAGAGGATTTACTTGTAGAAAAGAATGACCTCAATCGACTTTGGATTCTGAGAAAAGTGCTTTCTCCCATGAACACTGTGGATGCCATGGAGTTCTTATTGGGCAAGGTTCAGCAGTCTAAAACCAACTTGGATTTCCTCAAATCCATGAGTGGAGGTTAGCAAGTGTATGAAATTATTGCACTAACCGTAAGATAGATAATCCTCGACAGAGTGCTTCCTTGTTGGTATACAAGGGCCTCGATTTATCTATCGCATTATTTGCGTATGACCTGCGCAATTCGCGAGTTTTATAAGGAATTCTTAAGGAAATAGCTATGAAAGAAAAATTACATCCCAAGGTGAACAAAGTGGTCTTCAAAGATATCTCTTGCGATTTTGCGTTTTTGGGAGAATCAACATTAGATTCTAAGGAAACTGTACAGTGGGAAGATGGTAATACGTATCCTGTCATTAAGGTGGAGATTTCTTCTGCGTCTCACCCCTTCTTTACAGGCAAACAGCGCGTGATGGATATGGAAGGCCGTATAGACCGCTTCAAAAAGAAGTACGGTCGAAAATAAGTCTCAAATTTTCGAAATTCAGATAAGTAAAATGCGGCGACAACGCCGCATTTTTATTTTAATCTAGGATTTATGTTTTCCAAGCTAGATGAAGTTGATAACCGCTATGAACATGTGCAAATGATGTTGCAACGGCCCGATATTGCCTCCGATCAGAAACAGTACCGCACCCTTATGAAAGAACTTGCGGACTTAGAAAAGATCGTCACAGTCTATCGTGATTTTAAGTCAAAAAGCAGGGCCCTTGAGTCCAATAAAAAACTTCTGGGCTCTGAAAATGATCCCGAAATGAAGGATCTTTTAAAAGAAGAGATTAAAGAGATCGAAGATCAACTTCCAGGTCTTGAGCATCAGCTCAAGCTACTTTTGATTCCTAAGGACCCCAATGACGATAAAAATATTATCTTAGAGATTCGCGCTGGCGCCGGCGGAGATGAGGCCGCCCTTTTTGCGGAAGAACTGTTTCGTGGTTACTCTTATTATGCTCAGACTCAAGGATGGCGTGTTGAGCTGCTGTCTTTTTCTGACGGAAACGTGGGCGGCGCCAAAGAAATCATTGCCAGCATCAGTGGCGAAAGCGTCTATTCCAAGCTGAAATATGAATCAGGCGTACACAGAGTGCAGCGAGTGCCAAAAACAGAAGCAGCAGGCCGTGTCCACACGTCGACAGTGACTGTCGCTGTTATTCCCGAGGTGGAAGAACAAGAAGTTAAGATTAATATGAACGAAGTCCGGATTGAAACCATGCGCGCCAGCGGGGCCGGGGGCCAATCGGTTAACAGGACCGAATCGGCAGTTCGCGTGGTTCACTTGCCTTCAGGCTTAGAAGTTCGATGCCAAGAAGGAAAATCTCAAAGTTCCAACCGAGAGAGGGCATTTCAGATTTTATTTGCAAAGCTCAAGCTAATTGAAGAAGAAAAATCCCGCAAAGAGGCTTCCGACGTGAGGCTGGAGCAGATTGGGACCGGAGATAGATCCGAACGTATTCGTACCTATAATTTCCCCCAATCTCGGATTACGGACCATCGCATTGGTCTTACCACGCACCAAATTGACTCTGTAATGAATGGAAATTTTGAACAGCTCATCGATCCGCTTGTGACCCATTTCCAGGCAGAGGCTTTAAAGCAACAAGGTCAGCAATGAAGTTAAAGGAAGTTTTGGATAAAACAATCCAATTCTACAAAGACAAAAAGATCGAAAACGCTCGGCTAGAGGCCGAATGGTTGTTCTCTGCAATTTTGAAGCTGGAGCGCGTGCAGCTTTATATGAAATTTGACCAACCTTTGAAAGAGGCAGAGCTTAATCAGCTGCGAGAAGCCATCAGGCGTAGAGTCACTGGTGAGCCTTTAGCTTATATTATAGGGACAAAAGGGTTTTACGGATATGAATTCAAAGTAACTCCAGACGTGTTGATTCCTAGGCCTGAAACAGAAATTTTGGTAGAACAGGCTCTGTTAAGATTAAAATCTTTGAATCAGGACACGATCCAATTGGCTGATCTGGGGTGCGGGAGCGGTTGTATTGGTTTAACTATTGCTAAGAACGATGAGCGCGTAAAGGTTGATCTTGTTGATATTTCTCCTGAGGCCATCAAGGTCGCACAAGAAAATGCCAGCCACCTTGATGTCATAAATCAAGTTCAATTTATAGCAATGGAAGCTCAAGAGTTTTTGCGGCGGACAGAAACGTGTTATGACGCTATTGTGGCAAACCCGCCCTACATCCATCCACAGGATCCCCACTTAGAAACCAATGTTCGTCGATTTGAGCCGTCAAAGGCTTTGTTCGCGGACGAGGGTACCAGCGTCCTTAAAAAATGGTCGGAATTGGGCAGCAAAAAACTATCCCCCAATGGATTTATGTTGATGGAAATGGGCCATGATCAGGGAACAACGATGAAGAGCCATTTTGAGGGCCTCAATATTTTTTCTAAGATCAACGTCATCCAAGACTACTCAGGCCACGACCGGATCATCTCAGGAGACACGCGCCATGGATAAAATGGTAATTAGGGGTGGAAATCAACTTAACGGGACCGTTCGAGTTAGTGGGGCCAAGAATTCAGCACTAAAGCTGATTTTTGCATCTTTATTGGCTGATGGCCGCCATGTCTTTCACAATGTGCCAGAACTGGCAGATGTAGAATCAGCTCGAAATCTTTTGCGAAGCTTGGGTTGTAATAGCGAGTTCAACGACAACACTTTGGTTATCGACTCAAGGGCGAATTCACAAAAGGCGGACTATGATTTGGTCCGCAAAATGCGAGCATCCATTCTTTGCTTAGGCCCGCTTTTAGCTAAAACCGGAGAAGCGGTTGTCTCTCTGCCAGGCGGATGCGCCATTGGGACGCGTCCTATCGATCTTCATATCGAGGCCATGAAAGCCTTGGGGGCCGATGTCGAGTTGAAAGAAGGCTATGTCCACGCGCGTGCTAAAAAATTAAAAGGAACAACATTTCTATTCGAAAAAGTAACTGTCGGTGGCACAGAAAACATGATGATGGCCGCAACGCTGGCCGACGGAACTACGATTCTCGAAAATGCAGCTAAAGAACCAGAGATAGTGGATCTGGCCCAGTATCTAAATAAAATGGGAGCGCGAATTACCGGACATGGGACAAGTGTCATTAAAATTGAAGGCGTTGATCGATTGACCCCCGCAGAGCATACAACTTGCCCTGACCGAATTGAGGCTGGCACGCTCCTGATTTCAGGGGCTATTACGGGCGGAGAAGTAACAGTCACGGATGTCGATCCGCTTTATCTTGACGCCTTTATTACAAAGCTTCGTGAAGCGGGCTTTAAAATAGAAACCGAAAAAAATACGATTACCCTGAAAAAACTCAAAGAATGGGAAGCTGTCGATGTGACGACAGCTCCTCACCCGTTGTTCCCAACGGACTTGCAGGCCCAGTTTATGGCTCTTATGACCATTGCACATGGGACAAGCGTAATTACAGAAACTGTTTTTGAGAATCGTTTCATGCATGTGACGGAGCTGATGCGGCTAGGTGCGGATATCACACCCAAGACGCAAGTTGCCGTCGTGAGAGGGGTACCAGCCAAAGGTCTAACGGCAGCGCCGGTCATGGCGACTGACCTCAGGGCTAGTGCCTCTTTGGTGCTAGCTGGGTTGGCGGCTCAAGGCGAAACCGTTGTGAGCCGGATTTATCATCTCGACCGCGGTTATGAAAAAATGGAAGACAAGCTACGAGCCTTAGGGGCAGAAATCTACCGTATCGAATAAAAAAAAGCCCGAACCTGGAGGGGATTGGTTCGGGCTTTCAACTTCCTATCGAGAAGGTTTGGGGAGGGGGTCCTCAAACACATCCTAATTAGAAATTTTAGAAACTTGATCAAATGAGAAAACTTCAGAACTCTCGGCTCGAGTTGTGGCAGATATTGCCAACACAGCTAATATGTAAAGTGCAATGAGCATTCTACCTATGCTAGTTCTTTTAAACTTGCCGCCGACCTTGTGGCTTTCAAACTTCATACGCTTCTTATCTCCATCCATTGAAGATTTCCGTTTCTGATACTCTTCTCGACCAAAGACAAAGCAAATTAAATGCCAAACCATTAGACACTCAACTAAACATAATAGCGATTTGAGCGAAAAAATCGAGCCGGCTCGGTTCCAAAACGGAATCACTTGATTCCGATATGGAATCACAGAGCCGTCATTTCATGGAGTTGTGAGCTGCGATTGGGACTAAAGATGGGTTCTCAAGTTGCACACATGACCTATTTCAAAAAACTTCCGTATAATCAACAGGATGAGTCGTTCGCAAGTAAGTTGGATTATACGAAATAGCAAAGGCCAGATTATAGGTCCTTTGACGACAAAAGAAGTACTCCAGCGAATTTCCGAAGGGGCTCTTGTTGGCGATGAAATGATATCCGCCTACCCTCAAGGAAAGTGGACGCCCCTTTCAAAAGAACCACAGTTTTATGATCAGCTATTAGCCATTTTAGAAAAAAAAGCGGACGAAGAGGGATTCAAAAAACCGGAAAAGCGCGAACGCAAAGTCGACTTTGAAGAAACAGTTATCATGCCTCGGCCACCACAGTCTGATAAACCCAAAATGGTTCGAATGACTCCGACAGTTTCTGCCGACCCTCTCGACGCCACAGAGGGGACGGCCTCGAATGTTATCGAGTTGGAAATTCAAGATCCCAGCGCCGATAAAAAAAGAAAACGGAAGATTATATTTCTATCAACTCTTGCGCTAATAGTGTTTCTTTTTGCCGTCATATTGATTCTCCCCACGGGCTCTCAATCAGATCGAATCCGCTTGTTAAGACCACAAGGAGAGCAAGCAGAAATCTCAGCGGAACAGGTCAAGCAAAGATTAGGCAAGGCTGTTCTGGGAATTGAGCGAAGCGGGATTGAAGATATCGTCAGCGCGCAAAATGATTTAGTTTCTTTGATAGAAGGACAACCACGCAACCTTGAGGCCCGTGGCCTACTTTGTTTTGTTTACAAGGAGCTATGGCCATTCGCCTACCAGGATGTTGAAGACCAAAAGAGTGTTGATCTTTTGGCTCAATCAACACGCTCTCTCAACCTCACAAGCCCACATGGTCAGCTGTGTGATACCGTAAAAATGCTTGTCATGGGGCGATACCGTGAAGCAAGAGCTCAGGTCGATAACCTGTTAGAAACGGCCGGAACATTTTCGCTGCTGCCCTTAGGTTATTATATCAAAGCCGAAATATTAGAGGCTGACCGAGAGTTACAGTTTGCGGCTTCTTATTATGAAAAGGCGGGTGAGATGTGGGATACGTGGGGACGCCCCCTACTCAGTTTGGCGCATTTGAAATATCAGATGAAGGCCTATCAAGAGGCTTTTAACCTACTTCAAAACATGAAGCCTCATCATGCTAAGAATAAAGAGCGTTATATTCTTCTTGGTTTAGTGGAGGCGCGTGGATTTCAACGCAAGGACAATGCCTTACGAAGTTTAGATGCGGCCCTAAATCAATCGGGCCGGCTATCGCCGACGCTTGAAACTGAAGCTTGGTATGCCCTGGCCGAGCTATGGCTTGAAAAAAATGAAAAGGCCAAAGCTTTACAAGCCGCTCAAAAATCGTACAAGGTGATGCCTCAGAATAAGTTGGCGCGAGAACTTGTCGTTCGATTAGGTGGGCAAGACAACTTAGGAATCAGCAAAACCCAGAATCATGAAATTGTTTTGCTGGGCGATCAGTACATGCGCCAGGGAGATTGCTTGTCAGCTCAAGCTGAGTACAAGGCTGCCTTTGAAATGAATCCTAAAAATGCCGAAGCCGCCATGAAGGCTGGTAAGTGTTTATGGCAGCTCAACCAAACCTATGATGCAATTGAGTGGTTGAACAAAGCCATTCGTGCCAATCCAAAACTGGTATCAGCCTACGTTACACAGGCCGATTACCTATCTAAACGGTATGACTTTGTGAAAGCCTATCAGCTTCTTGTGCGGGCGCAACAGCAAGCCTCACAAAACTACGAAATTCTGCGGGGATTCGCCCTGATCGAATATCGAAAAAACAACATGGTCGGCGCCATACAATTTGGAGAAAGATCCAAATCTCTTTTTGAAGGGGATGTGGAAACCTACGTTTTACTCTCGCGCGCTTATAAATTTAGAGCCCTTTCGATCATTCCAGAAAACCCTAAGTCGATAAAAGAGCGGGACGAAGCCATTAAAAATATGCGATCCTACGCGACCCGCGCTGTTGAGCTAGACTCAACAAGTACAGAAGCTCAAGTCGCCTATGCCGAAATGTTAGCGGCACAGCATGGAGTCGATACGGGGGTTCAATATTTCAACGAACTGATCAAGAAGTTTTCTTACACCCTGGAGTATCGAATTGGCCTGGCTAATTTACTTAAATCAGAAGAGCGTTTTGCACAAGCTTTAGAAATATACGAACAAGTCCTGAACGTCGATTCAAAGAATAAAACAGCTATGCTGGGGCTGGGGCAAGCACTGCGTGCACTCGGCAAAAATGATGAAGCCTTGCGGACTTACTTAAGGGCGGCCATTGTGGACCCCTCCGATGCGGAGGCTTTCTACCAGGCGGGTCAGGTTTTGATGGAACTTAACCGTTTCGACCAGGCCATTAGTAATTTTAAAAAAGCGATTCGAGTTAACTCCAATTATCCGCGTCTATACCTTTCCATCGGACAGGCATACTTGCGCCAAGGTCAATTTAAGGAAGCGAAAGATGCCGCATTGGAAGAGAAGAAGCGAAATCCAAATCTTTCCGATCCGAGGATCCTACTGGCGGAAATTTATCATGCTACAAAACAATACTCCGATTGTGCCCAGGAGTATTCCTCTGCGCTGAAGCTTCGCCCTCTAGCGGAAATTTATGTAAAGGCCTCGATCTGTTATCGGCACTCAGGAGCCTTAGAAATAGCTCAGGATATGTTAAGCCTCGCTAAGCAACAGGAAAACGGCTATGCGGAAATTTACCGTGAGCAAGGGGCATTGTTCCAACTTAGAGGTGACAACGAAGCCGCCTTAGAGTCTTATCAAATGTACCTGGAGCTTTCACCCAATGCTCCGGACCGTATTCAAATTCAGATGTATATCAACCAATTGGGAGGATAGGAATGATAGGCGAAAAGTTCGAAGGGCTTACGGCGAACATGAAGAACTCAACGCAAAGCTCGGGATATCGTGGTTTGACCATCGCCCTAAGACTCTTAACCGGATTGATTTTAGGGTACGTTATTGGACTCATTGGGCGACAGCTTATGGGCTATGGCTATTTGGGAGTCATTCTTTTTGTGGTTGTGACTACCGCCGTTTTTTTTAAAATCTCGTCCCAGTGGTCATTATTAAAAGTTTTTCTTTTTGACATATTTTGCGTGCTTGTACTGCAGATCTTGAGGATGTACATCTTACTAGCGCCCTGATGAGCCAGCTGCAAGCGGCCCGGAGCGCCATGCAGGTAAGTCCTGCGACATCAGTAAGGAATGAGAAATGATCGATATTAAGCTATTTGACAGAAAACACGAGACAGGTCCCAGCTTTCTGGAAGAATACAGGATTGCCTTGAAAAACCGGGGATCCAGCTTGGAAGTTCTTGATCAGGTGTTAGAACTCAATAAAAAACGTCGTGAATTGATAACCAAGGCTGAGTCTGAAAAATCTAAGCAGAACAAAGTTAGCGGCGAAATCGCTCAAATGAAACGCCAGGGCCAAGATGCCGCTGATCTGATTAAAGAAATGGGCCAACTTTCAGCCGAAGTTAAAAAAATGGAAGCCGAGGCTGGAGCGGTAGATCAGCAAGTTTTCGAGCTGGCGCTTCATCTTCCAAATAGGCCCCATGCCAGCGTTCCTGTTGGGGCCTCTAGTGAACAAAATGTTGAAATCAAAAAAGTTGGCACTCCCCGCCAGTTTACTTTTAAACCCAAAGAGCACTGGGAAATTGGTGAAAAGTTGGGGATCATTGATTTTGAGCGGGCCAGCAAAGTGACAGGCACTCGGTTTGCGTTTTTAAAGGGCCAGGCGGCCCGACTCGAGCGAGCCTTAATTCAATTCATGATGGATCTTCACAGCAAAAAACATGGTTACACAGAAATGATTCCTCCTTTTATGGTGAATCAGACAAGTCTGTTGGGAACAGGGCAATTACCAAAGTTTAAAGAAGATCTTTTTCACATGGAAGGAACTCAGTATTCGCTTATTCCGACCGCTGAGGTTCCTGTCACAAATTATTTCGCCAATGAAATTTTGAATGAAGAAGAGCTTCCTATTTCTTTTTGTGCCTTTTCACCCTGTTTCCGCTCCGAGGCGGGAAGCCATGGTCGAGACACCAAAGGGCTTATTCGTCAGCACCAGTTTCATAAAGTAGAACTCATGACGTTTGCCCACCCAGAAAAATCCTACGAGGTTTTAGAACAGCTAACTTCCCACGCCGAGAAAGTCCTAGAAGAGCTGGAGCTTCCTTATCGGCGAATGCTTTTATGCACAGGTGATATGGGATTTGGGTCAGCTAAAACCTATGATCTGGAAGTTTGGTTACCGGGCCCAGGCGAGTATCGTGAAATTTCATCTTGCTCTAACTTTGAAGATTTCCAAGCTCGGCGGGCCAATATCCGCTTCAGACCGGGAGGGGCCGGCAAGCCACAATTCGTTCATACCTTGAACGGATCAGGACTTGCTGTCGGACGGACCTTGATAGCGATTTTGGAAAACTATCAGCAAGAAGATGGAACTGTTAAGACACCGAAGGTTCTTCAACACTACTTGTAAAAAATCTAATCGAAGGTGAACCACGCCTCATATAGAGCCAAAGGGTTAGCGCAGCCCGGGACTTAGTTGCTTTTTTATTAGGCTATTTTGGGATGGAGGGCCCCTGAAATAACCTGGGGGGCCTCTAGCTTGGCTTAGAATTCCAAGATCTGAGTTTGACTTCCGGGGTCGAAATCCCATAGAACTGACTTCGGAGAGATGGTAGAGCGGTTGAATACACCAGTCTTGAAAACTGGCAGCCCTTCGCGGGGCTCGTGGGTTCGAATCCCACTCTCTCCGCCAATTAGGTGCCAGGCCGCCTTTCTGGAGACACCGCTCCATACGATTGATCGACAATTGAAAATCATAGACAGAAGGTTTTAATCACTAGAAGATGACACGCGCGTAGCCATAGATATATAATTGTTTATGGCTGGCAAGAAGCATCATTTACCATGGTGTTACGGAGACGAATTTGATTGATCGTGGCATTACTAGAGCAGTTCGGAAGAGCTGAATTAGTCATGAATAGATTTGAATCAATAAGATCTAAATAATTTGTGGGAGAATTAAATTGAACATGGATATTTCCGTCCGAGCCAGACAGGTTCGGAGTTGAAAGCGAGCCTGGACCCGTAAGGTTATCATAAATTTTCGCATCGCGGATGATGACATCGTAGATCGAGCCCTTAAGCGAAGTAATGATAGTTAGGCCATTTCTCTTATTGTTGAAACTTTCAATCGATTCGAGTGAGCAATTTCGACAATCTATCAAGCTGACACCTTCGTAGGTCTCTGAAAATCGTGACCTGCGAATGGAAACCTGAGAGATATTATCATGAACGGCGATACCACGGGACGCTTGTTCTACAAATATTGAATCTTCCACAACAAGAGAGTCTGCCGATGTTGAATAGACACCGTGTTGCTCATTCTGTATGAAAAGGGAGTTTCGGACAGTGAGTTTGCCGGTTAAGTGCCCGGCTATAATCGTACTGTGATTCTTATTGCCCTTAAAAACACAGTTGGTAATATTCAATCGCGAGTTCAAAGGGTTGGCCGTAGCCTCATCATACTCGGGAAAAAAGTTACGAATCTCCTGGAGGAGACCGTCCGCCGATTTAAGTCTAAATTCAGCACTTGGGTCAAGTTGGTATGAGATTGAGGCCCCAGGATCGAGCGTATTTCCATAAAACCCGTTTTGTAGAGTCAGGTTTTCAATGGTAATCGGAGCCATTGAAGTTGATCTTATTGAAAAATGCCTTGTGGCGCCGCCGCCGTCCAGTATCGAGGTTGTTGGGCTTTCTCCTCGGATGGTGATTTCATGGCTATCGGGCATCACGCCCCTTAATGACAGAGGGCTTGTGAGATTAAAGATTCCGGCCGGGATATGAATTATAACGGCATCAGTAAAGGATACAGGAACGGTTTGTTGTACGGCGGCCCGTAATGAGCAAGTCCCGTTTTCATCGGCGCATATTCCATCCATCAGATTCACATCCGGCAAATTGGGATTAGCATTCGTGTCTACAAAATAGGGCCTGGGCGGCACATAGATTTTACCATTATAGGTTGCCGTTTTGGTGCCCTCATCGTAGACGACGCCCTCAACAGCGATGGCCGCATTGGAGGGGCAGCTTTGTTTTGAATTTTGAATCAGGTACCAGTTCATCTCAGAATTACGGAATAAAACAGACTCAGGTGCCGGCTTTCCGTTACATGTGAAATTATCAACGTAGTGGTGCAGGATACGAATCTTGCCATCATATCCCTCACCATTCCCGCCACCAGCGACTTCTGAGCTCTGATATTTATTGGTAGACGACTCAAAACGCAGAGGATTTTGCAATCCGTCCGAACAGCCTTGATAAACCAGTAGAACCAGTAAGATGGAAAGGGCAAGAATTTTGCGCATCCACATTATATTGTACAGGGGCAGGATGGAAACTCAAGATAGTTAAGAAAAGTCTCAAGTCGAGACGGTAGGACCGCTTTGATGTTTATGACCTCAAAGTTACTAAGTCGACAGCTTTGAAGAGCTTCTATGGAAATAGATGGTGGTTATCTAAAAGAGGCCTTAAAATGATTCTTGAAGAAAAAATCAGACCTCTTGTAGAAAATCAAAGCCGATAGAAGCATTTAGTGCTTTTAGGCCCACCCCTAGAATTTCCGTTTCGGCCAAAGTATGCGCATGATATTCCTATAAAAATAAAAATCAAATACTGTTTATAAATTTAAGTGCGAAGAAGGAGTCCATAATGAAAAATGTCTGTGATAGCTGTGGAAATCTGTATGATAAAGCCTTCCAGATTTTAATGGATAGTAAAGAGTACACTTTTGACTGCTTTGAATGTGCTATTAATAAATTAGCTCCTAAATGCGAGCATTGCAATAATCTTATTATAGGTCATGGGGTTGAAACTAATGAAAGAATGTTCTGTTGTGCTCATTGTGCAAGTAGGATGGGATACCAAAATTTGACGGATAGGGCCGAACCCCCAACCGCCAACCAGTAGAACTCTAGCTTTCAAAAGGAACCTTGATATGCCAAGGCTCAAAGCGTACGCCCAGCAAATTACTTTCTGGATAGCGTACTTCTATATAGCCAAGATCAATAAGCCGCTTGAACTCATCTGTCTTTGCAAATTCATCCGTAAAATTTTTAAACCCATAACCACGTTTTCCGATATCGAAATCTCCCTGGCCATGAAACGAGTATCCTGGAGGTGCAAGTGAGCGCGAAGCTTTAGATAAATTTCCATTAGACTCTAGGCTTTTTTCAAAAAAAAGATGATACTGTTTTGCCAAAGCCCTAACTCCGGACGTAAGAATCAAAGAAGGGCCCACATCTTTTAAAATCCGATTATAAACTTCTACTGGATATCCCTTGCGAAGAAAATGTCCAGTGTAGGGCATTTTAATTACAGAATTCTTTTGAAAGGTTTCTGTAAACTGGTGAATAACCTTTTGACCTTGAAAGCCATATTTCTTGGCATCAAAATAAAAGATCTCTTCAAGCAATTTTTTTTCAGCAGTGGTAACTTCTGATGATCCGGCAGCAACGTTCGCAAATCGAAAAAAATCATCCATCCCCATGACGTTGAAATTTCCGTGCCCTACATGGCTTTGGACGGCTCGAAATTTTTTTAACAAGCTCTTGATCAATTCAAATTTTTCTTCTCGGAAGTAGATATCATTGGGAAATTCCCGATTAAAGTAAAGACTTCTGGCTTTCAGATCCTCATAAACATTACCGGTTAGTTCTTGTGGAGAAGATAAATAGCCCTCTTGCGGCGCAGATACGCCTTGAACCTCACCAATATCATTGCTGTCTTCTATAGAGTCACTTAATACCAATGTTTTATTCTTCTGCAGGGGCTTTTCCCAACTGAACAGGCTTCGAACAGTATGGCTAGCACAGCCGCAAAGGCTGGACACGCTAGCAAGAGCCAAGAATCGAATCAAATTACGCCGGTCCACCTTTCTATTATGGTGAACTACGCGCTCCATTCCAAGACCAGGACGAAAAAGTGCCCCGCCCTTAGTCTTAGGTTGGGCAAAACAAAGTATAATAAAACCGGCCTCTCGTATCCACATCGATCAATTCGGTCAGCCCCAGCCCGAGATCTTGTGTCTTCACAAAAAATTCTAGATTGAGCCCCCTGACTTAAACAAAATCGCAATGATATTTGGAGAGAAAATTGCAGGAACTACGGCCAGTAGATGAATAGACCTGAATCGGGAGTTTTTTCCATGAAAATTGCCCAAGTTTCCCCACTTTATGAAAGCGTTCCACCCAAGCTGTACGGGGGTACTGAAAGGGTCGTGAGCTTCTTAACAGAAGAGCTGGTTCGCGAGGGCCACGATGTAACTCTTTTTGCCTCTGCAGATTCGGTTACGTCTGCGCGATTAGTTTCTTCTTGCCGAAGAGCGCTAAGGTTGAGTGAAAATTGCCGGGATCCTCTTGCCTACCACTTATTACAAATCCAACAAGTGTCAAAGGTGGCGCATTGTTTTGACATTATTCACTTTCATATCGATTACCTTCATTTCGCTTTGTCTCGAGTAACGGGAATACCCCAATTGACAACGCTCCATGGCCGTTTGGATCTTCCTGATCTTATGCCCCTCTATTTAGAATTCGCAGATATGCCGGTAGTTTCAATTTCGAAGGCGCAACAAAAACCACTATCCTTCGCGAACTGGGTGGGGAATGTTTATCACGGTATTCCAAAAAAGAGTTGTAGATTTTATCCCGAAAAAGGAGAGTATCTTGCCTTTCTTGGCCGAATGTCTCCAGAAAAAAGGCCGGAACAGGCTATTGATATTGCGATAAGATCCAATACTCCGCTTAAACTGGCCGCAAAAGTGGACCCAGCGGACCGGGAGTTTTTTACCGCAAAGGTGAAGCCGCTTCTTAACCATCCTTTGGTGGAATACATTGGTGAAATTGACGACCAACAAAAAAATGAATTTTTGGGGCGAGCCAAAGCTCTTCTTTTCCCCATTGATTGGCCAGAGCCATTTGGTCTTGTTGTCATTGAATCTTTGGCGTGTGGAACTCCGGTAATTGCCTATAACAATGGGTCTGTGCCCGAAATTCTGGATCATAATAAATCAGGTTATATTGTCCATAGTATCCAAGAGGCGGCAGAAGCTGTGGGTAAAATTGGCCAAATAGATCGCCACAAGTGTCGCGAAATTTTCGAAACAAGATTTTCATCGGAACGCATGGCTAAGGATTATTTGAAATTATATGAAAAAATCATTGCAACAAGAGCCCACCGAGGCCCGTCAAGTACAATCCCACGCAAAGATTCAAAAACAGCTCAGTATTCAGGGGCAAACTTACATTCTGGCGAGTTCTTTATTAGCTGAACAAAGAGTCAGAGTTCTGAAGGATGAAGAGTTGTTTGGTGTCTTTGATCGCTATGGAGAAATCTATAGTGCCCAGGATAGCGAAGAGGGACTTTACTTAGAAGGCACACGGTTCTTAAGCTTGTTGGAATTCAACTTAGGTGTTGATCGGCCTCTGCTTCTGAACTCGACGATTTCAGAAGAAAACATACGACTGGTTGTCGATATGACAAATCCAGAATTTTACGACTCCGACGGAATATACTTGCCGCAAGGATCAATTCACCTTTATCGATCAATTTTTCTCAGCACTAACACCTATCATGAGCGATTACGTCTGGTTAATTTTTCAAAAAAGAAAGTCACAATTCCTTTGCAATATCGATTTGGCGCTGACTACAAAGACATCTTTGAAATTCGCGGAATGGCCCGTGAAAAACGCGGAGAAATAGTCAAGAGCGGTCATTGGCATGATGATATTTATGCGATCGAGTACAGAGGGCTTGACGGTATTTGCCGAAGCACTCAAGTGCTTTACTCCTGTGAACAGGATCTGGCAGTTGACCGGAGTATTGACGGTTTGAAGCTAGAGGCTCCCTTAGCAGAAGATAGCGTCGAAGTTTTCATTTGTATTCGTTGTCAGGTGGGCAAAAGAGTTCACGAGCTGAAATTCCATCCTCAAAAGAAATTTGAATCGACCCTCAAAATGCAGGAGGAAAAGACCAGTCAAAGTAACGCTAATATGTGCATGATCAACACCTCCAACAGTTTAGCCAATGAGTGGATACAAAGGTCTTATCACGACTTAAGAATGCTGACTTCCGAAACCAAATATGGTCCTTACCCCTATGCGGGTGTCCCTTGGTTTAGTACGACCTTTGGGCGAGATGGGGTGATTACGGCCCTTCAGACACTTTGGATTAACCCCGAAATTGCGAAGGGCGTTCTGACATTTTTAGCACACACGCAAGCACACGAAGTCTCTCCGGAAAGAGATGCAGAACCCGGGAAAATTCTACACGAAGCTCGTTTTGGTGAAATGGCGAATCTAGGAGAAATCCCATTTCAAAAATACTATGGAGCTGTAGACTCAACTCCGCTGTTTATAATGTTAGCGGGCGAGTATTTACAGGCTACTGATGATGCCGAATTCATATCATCCATCTGGAACAATATTGAAGCCGCTTTGTTTTGGATCCGGGACTATGGAGATTTAGATAATGATGGATTTGTTGAATATTCACGCCGTTCAAAAGACGGACTCGTGAGTCAGGGCTGGAAAGACTCTTATGATTCTATTTTTTATAAAGATGGATCAAGTGTTATCCCACCAGTTGCTCTTTGTGAGGTTCAGGGATACGTCTACGCGGCAAAAATCCACATGGCGAACATGGCGCTGCGCCTTGGAAAAACCGAAATTGCCATACAACTAAAAAAAGAAGCGGAAATTTTGAAAGAAGATTTTCACAAGGCGTTTTGGAGTGATGAGTTGCAAACTTTTGCATTGGCCCTCGACGGAGAAAAGCGACAATGTCAGGTAAAAAGCTCGAACGTAGGACATTGTTTATTTTCGGGAATTGTAAATCCTGAAGTGGCACCTCAAGTTTGTGATGGTTTAATCGAAAGCTCAATGTTTTGCGGTTGGGGAATTCGAACGATTTCCCAGGGAGAAGCCCGTTACAATCCAATGTCCTATCATAATGGTTCAATATGGCCCCACGACAATTCCATAGTGGCCTTGGGATTAGCTCGCTATGGTCGAAAAGACTTAGCGGCTAAAATATTAACAGCCATGTTCGACGTAAGCAGGTCCGTCGAAGCGGCGCGCTTGCCTGAACTATTTTGTGGATTTGAACGACGCCCTGGCCAAGGACCTACGCTCTATCCACTTTCATGTGCACCCCAGGCATGGGCCGCAGGAGCTGTGTTTATGCTTCTACAGGCCTGTTTGGGACTTAAAATTCTAGCCCGTGAGGACGCCGTCTTATTTGAATCAGCCTCCTTGCCTGAATGGTTAAAAGAAGTTCACCTGAAAGGCTTAAGATTAGGCCGTAAGGGAGTGGCGGATTTAGAGATAATTCGCTATCGGGACGACGTCGTTATTCGAATCCTCAAACGCCAGGGCCAAATTCACATTCGCACTCAGCGATGAGCCTTTAGCTAATTGAGCATTTGATAAGTAGAGCAATAAAGGCTATAGAACAGCGATGTTCAGCAATATTGCAAGACGTATTAAGATTTATCATTGGAAGTCCCTTTGCCGCCACCATAAAGTGAAGCTGTTTCTGTCGGACATTGATGGGGTTTTAACGGATGGCGGAATGTACTACACCGAAAACGGAGATGAGTTTAAAAGATTCCAAGTTCAAGATGGCATGGGCTTCAATATTCTCAATGAACTGCATATCAAAACGGGTTTTGTGACAGCTGAATCTCGCGAGTTAAATCACCGCAGGTCTCAAAAGTTGCAGTTGGATTTTTATTTTCCAGGCGAAAAGGATAAGTTAGGCCGGGTCAAAAAGGTTTGCGGCGATCTTAACATTTCTTTAAACGAAGTTGCGTATATCGGCGATGATCGAAATGACCGTGAGCTTTTGGAGGCAGTAGGTTTTAAAGCGTGCCCGGCCAATGCGCGACCTGAAATAAAGAAAATTAAGGGTATCTATATAACTAGTGTTGGAGGCGGGTTCGGCGCCGTCAGAGAATGGATTGATTTGTTAATTGAGCAAGGTAAGGTTTAGCAGACATGGGGAATAAACGATGAAAGTGCTTGTTACGGGAGGAGCCGGATACATTGGATCACACACAACGACGTCTCTGTTGAATGAAGGACATGAGGTCATCGTATATGATAATCTAAGCAGTGGACCCAAAGCAGCGCTGAACCCTAAGGCGCGTTTTTATTTGGGAGATGTGCGTGATTCTACTTTGTTAGCCCGTTTAATGAAGGACCTTAAAATTGAAGCTGTCATTCATTTAGCAGCAAAATCAAATCTTCAAGAATCGCTTCAGGATCCTTTAAGTTACTATGAGCACAATGTCTGGGGTGTACAAAATGTCATTAAGGCAATGGTCGCCAACAATATCAAGTATCTTGTGTTCTCGTCCTCGGCTGCGGTTTATGGCAACGAAGTTCAAGATCGCGCTTTAGTCGAAACTGACGCACTTAAGCCGATCACTCCCTACGGGCAAACAAAGGTTATGGGTGAACAAATTATTCAGGACTCAGCTCAGGCCTATGGTTTCTGCTATAGCATTCTTAGATACTTCAACGTGGCAGGTGCGGCATTAGACGGATCCAACGGGGAACGAACTCCGAAACCATTTCATTTGATTCACTTGGCTGCCCAGGTGGCCGTCGGAAAACGTAAGGAACTTGAAATTTTCGGCGAAGATTTTAACACCCCCGACAAAACAGCGGTTAGAGATTTCGTTCATATAGAGGATGTGGCTGAACTCCATATTCGGGCCCTAACGTCTTTAGAAAAAAAACAAAACTCCACAATACTCAACTGTGGATATGGACGTGGGTATTCCGTAAAAGACGTCGTAACCATGATGAAAAAGGTATCGGGCGTGGATTTTCCGATTTCTATTCAGAACCGACACCCGCACACCCCTGATCACTTAGTGGCTAATTCTAAAAAGGCTCAAGAGGAGTTAAGCTGGGAGCCGCGATTTAATGATCTCGAGCTAATTTGTAAATCAGCTCTGGAGTGGGAACGGAATGTTATCGTCTCTTCCTAACCTATTTTGAAATAAAGGGGTTAGTATTTAAGGTGAGTAGATGGCCAGCGAAGAAGTAAATTCAACACGAAGGCTCGTGGCAGGCCTTGAGCCTCTGGACCCTGGTTTTGAAGACTTTCAACATCTTGCAACCAATGAAGATCAAGGCGGTCAAATAAATCACCAGAATAAGAACACTCCAGGCAGAGCGAAATTGATTTAATGGTAAGGCGACTGCAATACACGATAAATTGATGACAAAAAGGATGACAGTGGATTTCGCATGAGAAAGTCCGCTGTCTACGAAATAGTGATGGATGTGATTTCTATCAGCCGCAAAAGGTGATTTTCTCTGAAGAATTCTTAATGTGAAGACCCGTGCCATGTCGAAGACAGGAATTGACAGAATTGCAAATGCAACTGCAGGTGCGTTGATGATGGGATATTCAAGTGAGCTTACTTGTAGGCGGTTGGCTTCGATAAATCGAATGGCCAGGATGGCGACGATGAAACCCAAGGCCATAGAACCCGTATCACCCATAAAAATTTTCGCTCGGTTGTAATTGAAAAGCAAAAAGCCAACCAACGCTCCACTAAGAGAGAAGGCTAATATTGTCAGAGAGCTGAAGCCATTCCAAGCAAACCAAGTCCCGAAACTCAAGCTGGCCAGAAGGCCCAAGCTTCCAGCGAGTCCGTTTATTCCATCGATCAGATTAAACGCGTTGATCAGCGCCACAATAAGGAAAACTGTCAATAAAACACCTGGCCAGAAGGTCACTTCTTGCACTTCCAGAATTCCCCAAAGTGAGGAAATTCTTAGGTCGCCGAAATATGTGATAATGAGGGCGCACAGAATTTGAATTAAAAGTTTTTTAATGGGATCCAGAACCAGCAGATCATCCTTAACGCCGGCTAGAAACAGAATCACCAATGCGGGCGTGATAAATCGAAGATCACTGAACCCATGAAAATCATAGAGGGCCGAGAACGAAACTAATAAGCCTGCGAAAATCGCAATTCCGCCCAAAGTGGGAATGCTAGACAGGTGCAGCTTTCGATTTGCATCGGGACTGTCCGTCAAATTTTTTAAATGGGCCACGCGTATAATAACGGGGATGGACGAGACCGAAATAAAAAAACTGATGATAAGAGAAAGTAATACTAGTTCCAGCACTCGGAGCATATTACAGAGGCATCGATCAAATTCACAACACCAGCGCGGCGCACAATTTTTCGGCCAGGTTATTTAACAGCGGGGCGACCGATCGAGAAGTATTTAAATCCCGCCTCCTTTAGATAGAGGGGGTCATAAATATTGCGCCCGTCAAAAATGAGAGAGTGCTTCATGGTGGCTTTTAAGTGGTTCAGATCGGGGTGTGTAAAGCTTTTCCATTCGGTAAAGATGCAAAGGCAGTCGGCGTTGTCTAAAACGTCATTTTGTGCGCTTTTGAAAGTTATTCTCTTAAGTTGATTTAAATCCAGTTCAGCCTGGGCCTTATCAGCCGCAATAGGATCGTAGGCGGCCACTTCGTATCCCGCCTCGATCAATCGTTGAATGCAATCCAAGGCGGGGGCTTCTCTGACATCATCTGTTCCTGGCTTAAAGGCCACGCCCCAAACGGCCACTTTTTTCGCATTTAATTTTTTTAATTCACTCAATATGAGGTTGATAAAGCGTTCCCTTTGAAGCTGGTTGGTATATTCCACGGCTTCTAAGATTCTTAACTCTTCGTTATAGCTGCGTCCCGTGTAGATAAGAGCCTTAACATCCTTAGGAAAGCAAGAGCCCCCATATCCGACACCTGCGTAAATGAAGTGAGGCCCTATTCGATGATCCGCACTCAGTGCCAGGCGAATATGCTCGATGTCAGCGCCGACATGATCACACAATCGGGACAACTCGTTCATGATGCTGATCTTGGCGGCCAGAAAAGCATTAGCCGCGTATTTCGTGACTTCGGCGGAGGGGATGTCCATTTCGATTAGTTTAGCCCCGTTTTTGACCAAGGGCTCGTAAAGTCGACGAACCCACTTCAGGGCCGATTCGTTTTCATATCCAACAACAATTCGATCGGGGTTCAAGCAATCAAAGATGGCTGAACCTTCCCTAAGAAACTCAGGGTTAGAGATAACTTCAAAGCCAATATCGCTCTTCCTTTCAGCGAGGGCAGATTGGACTGTCTTTTGAATTAAATGATTAGTGCCCACGGGAACAGTGGACTTTGTTACGATCAGTTTCTTGGTAGTCATAATCTGACCAATGCTTTGGGCTGCTGAAAGCACATAATCCAAATTAGCAGAGCCGTCCTCATTTGGGGGCGTTCCAACGGCAATAAACAAAATATCCGACGAGTTGACCGCAACCTTATAGTCAGTCGTGAACTGAAGTCGGCCTTCTGAGGTGTTCTTCTTAAGAAGCTCTTCTAAGCCGGGCTCAAAAATTGTGGGTTCGCCTTTGCGAAGCTTTTCTATTTTCGCTGAATCGACATCCAGACAAATTACGTTATAGCCCATTTCCGAGAAACATACGCCTGTTGTAAGCCCGACATACCCTGTTCCAAAAACTGAAATTTTCATTATTGATTCCTGTAATCGCTTTACTCTGTTAGTTTAAAATCTAAATGTTTATTTTCAAGGTACCACTCGACGGATCTCTTAATTCCATCCTCCAAAGAGACTTCTGGTTTCCAGCCTAACAGATTTTTGGCCTTAGCAATATCGGCCCAGGTTTCCTTGATATCCGCTATGTGAAAATCCCGATTTTGGATTTTTGCTTTCTTTCCAAGACAATCCTCTATCATTCGAATAAGAGTTAAAAGGTCGATGGGGTTCTTGCCGCCACCGAGGTTTATAATTTCATAACCCAAGGATTTCAAGGCGGCAATGGTGCCTTTTGCAATATCATCCACATAAGTAAAGTCCCGCGCCTGGCGCCCATCTCCAAACAGTTCAATAGGGTGTCCCTCATCAATCCATTTTATAAAACGGAAAACGCTCATATCGGGGCGACCAGCAGGCCCATACACCGTAAAATAACGGACAACGCTTATGTCCAGCTTGTAAAGATAAGAATAGGTATAGGCCATAACCTCAGCCGCTTTTTTAGAGGCGGCATAGGGGGAAATGGGCGTATTAACAGGTAAAGTTTCTAAAAATGGCATCGCTTGCCCGGCGTAGAGAGAGCTGGTACTCGCCAGCACCATCTTTTTGACATCTTTTAGCCGCATGGTCTCGAGTAGGTTCAAGGTTCCTAGGGCGTTCGTAGTCATATAAACATCAGGGTTTATCATGGAGTATCGAACTCCAGCGCGGGCAGCAAGGTTGATGACGGCATCGAAATGATGGGTATTGAAAATCTCTAAAAGATCGGTTTTGTTTTCAATATCTATCTTATAAAACGAAAAAGCTGGAGCCACCTTCAGGAGGTTGAGCCTATGTTCTTTGAGTCGAACATCATAATAATCATTAAGATTATCAATTCCAACTACAGTATGCCCATTTTGGAGGAGAAGCTCTGCCGTCCGTGAAGCAATAAATCCTGCAGCGCCGGTGACCAGGTATTTCATCCGATCGACTATAACGTAACTCTAGAAAAAATGTAATTTTATTGGAATCGACAGAGTGAGAAGCCTCGGAACACTCCCCCACCCAAGGGACTAATGCGTCGCATTGGGTTGGCGTCTCTGAAGCTCTCGAATTTCACTTATTATGGGTAAATGGAATCAGTAGAAAATTTCGAATCGTGTTTGATGTAAAAGCTCTAACTTTTGAAGATCTCGTAGGGGATCGTTGGAGCGCTTAGTTTAGAGACCGATCAAAAGGCTAGTTTCGCGTCTTCTTCATAGCGGAAGGTAAAGGGGCAGGATAATAGTTGTGGCGAATCTTGATCCATTGTATTTCAATTAAACTATGAAAGTCATTGAGCATATTCAGAAAGCGAATGCCTTAAAACGAACGCTCTTCTCCTGTGAAATCGTACCACCACCCCGAGGTAAATCAGCACAAGAGATTATCGACATGGTTGAAATTCTCAGCCCGATCCATCCCTCTTGGATTGACGTAACATCCCACTCTTCAATGGCCTATTATCATGAAAAAAATGATGGTTCTGTTGAAAAACGCATATATAAAAAACGACCTGGAACTCTAGGAATTTGTGGAATTATTCAAAATCGATTCAAAATCGATACGGTCGCTCATATTTTGTGTAAGGGCTACAGCCGGGAAGAGACGGAAGATGCCCTTATAGAGCTTCACTACCTCGGCATTCATAATATTTTAGCCTTAAGGGGTGACGGGCCGAATTACAATAAAGCGATATCGAAAAACAGAACAGCCAATGTTTATGCCTGTGATTTAGTAAAACAGGCAGCAGAACTCAGGGAGGGATCTTACCTCGAAGATATATCTGACTGTGCGCCGCTGGATTTCTGTGTAGGTGTGGCGGGCTATCCGGAAAAACATTTTGAAGCGGCTAATATGAAGATGGATCTCCAGGCATTAAAATGGAAAGTAGACGCGGGCGCTGATTATATCGTGACTCAGATGTTTTTTGATAATCAGAAATATTTTGATTTTGTGAAAAGTTGCCGGGAGATTGGAATCAATGTTCCCATTATTCCAGGACTTAAGGTGATTAAATCTTACAATCAAATCACCTCTCTTCCAAAAACTTTCCATGTGGATCTGCCGGATCAGCTGGTGGATGAAATTGTGGAAAACCCAGATCATATAGAAGAAGTCGGACGAAGATGGACGATTCGACAATGTGAAGAGCTGTTGAACTTCGGTGTGCCGGCTTTGCACTTTTATGTTATGAACGACGCACCTACAATCGTTGATATCCATAGAGCTTTAGAGGGCAAAGCCGCACAGGCCGTATAGGAACCTGAGTTTTCATAGTATTGAATTAAACAAAGCTCGGTCGATACTTACAAAATATTGAACGCTTGAACATGAGGGACTACTTTGGGCAGGACAACATCAGGAACCGTATTAAAACCGTCACCTATCACTTCAGAAATTAAAGAACGCCTGAAAAAGGAAATTCTTTTTCTTGATGGCGCGATGGGAACGATGATCCAGCGCTATCAATTGCAGGAAGCTGATTTTCGTAAAGGTCATTTTGAAAATCACCCACAGGATTTGAAAGGCAATAATGATCTTTTAGTCTTAACTCGCCCCGATGTTATTGCAGATATTCATCGGCAATATCTGGAAGCCGGTTGTGACATAATAGAAACAAACACCTTTAACGGCACAAGCATTTCCCAATCTGATTATGGTTTGCAGGATCAAGCGCCTCTGATCAATCGCGAAGCTGCGCGCCTTGCTAAAAAAGTTTGTCAGGACTTTATGAAGCAAAACCCCGCCCGCCGTTGTTATGTCGCGGGAGCCTTGGGTCCCACAAATAGAACGGCCTCTCTTTCGCCCGATGTGAATCGCCCGGGATATCGTGCTGTTACTTTTGATCAGCTAGCCGATTCTTATTACGAACAGGCGAGATCTCTCTTAGAAGGGGGTGCCGACCTTTTATTGCCTGAAACGGTATTTGATACGCTTAATCTGAAAGCCTGCCTTTATGCTATTAAAAAATTAGAAGAAGAGCGAGGTGAAGAAATCCCGCTGATGATATCCGTCACCATTACAGATCAATCGGGACGAACGCTTTCGGGACAAACGGTAGAGGCCTTTTGGAACTCCATTCGGCATGCGAAGCCTTTGAGCGTGGGGATCAATTGTGCACTGGGCGCCGACTTGATGGCACCTTATATTGCCGACTTGGGGCGAGTGGCGAATTGTCATATTAGTTGCTATCCGAATGCGGGGTTGCCGAACCCGCTAAGTCCGACGGGTTACGACGAAACCCCTGACGGAATGGCCCAGAAAATCGCAGCCATGGCTGACCACGGGGATTTGAATATCGTGGGCGGCTGTTGCGGGAGCACCCCCGAACATATTAAAGCCATCATCCAAAAGCTTCGGTCTTCAAAGCCCCGCCCGCTTCCCGCGCCAATAAATTTAGAAGATCAGATGTTGCATCTGTCAGGGATGGAAGCTCTTAATCTTAAATGGAAAGGGGAGCGTCCCTTCATCATGGTGGGTGAAAGAACGAATGTTACGGGATCGCCCAAATTTGCTAAACTCGTCCGCGAAGGAAAGCTTGATGAGGCGCTCAAGGTGGCTCGTCAACAGGTGGACAATGGCGCGAATATCCTGGACATCAATTTTGACGAAGGAATGCTAGATTCCCGGCAACTCATGAAAGATTACCTAAACCTGATCGCCAGTGAGCCGGATATTGCCAAGATCCCTATTATGGTGGATTCGTCCAAGTTCGATGTACTAGCGCAAGGCCTTAAGTGCCTTCAAGGAAAGGGGATCATTAATTCCATTTCTTTGAAAGAAGGAGAAGGGGTTTTTGTGGCTCAGGCCAAGGAGGCTCATCGGCTAGGGGCGGCTGTTATCGTTATGGCCTTTGATGAGGGTGGACAGGCCGTTACCACAGAACATCGGCTTTCTATTTGTAAAAGAGCCTATGATATCTTAATAAAGGATGTAGGATTTGAGCCTTGCGATATCATCTTTGATATTAACGTTTTGGCGATTGGCACTGGAATCGAAGAACATAATGCCTATGCCAAAAGTTTCATCGAAACTTTAGTAGAGCTTAAAAAACGATGTCCGGGCTGCTTAACTTCAGGTGGCATTTCAAATTTATCATTTAGTTTCAGAGGCCAAAACCAGGTGCGAGAAGCCCTTCACACCGTGTTTCTTTATCACGCCATTCAAGCCGGTCTTGATATGGGAATTGTAAACGCTGGAATGTTACAGGTTTATGACGAAATTGATCCCAAGCTTCGAGAGCTTTGCGAAGATTTGATTTGGAATCGGTCTTCAGATGCAACTGATAAACTTCTACTTTGGTCACAAGAAAACTCTACGGAAGTATCGCAGAAAAAAGGTAAAGTTGACGACTGGCGCAGTAAACCTGTTGCGGAAAGAATTAAGCACGCCCTTGTAAAAGGGATTGATGAATTTATTGAAGAAGATGTTGAAGAGATCCGGAAAACTCTACCCCGCCCGCTTGATGTGATTGAGGGCCCTCTTATGGACGGCATGAGAGTTGTCGGAGATTTGTTCGGTCAGGGAAAAATGTTTTTACCTCAAGTGGTCAAAAGTGCCCGGGTTATGAAGAAAGCTGTTCTGTATCTTGAGCCCTTTATGAAGGCCCAAAAAAGCGAAACCAATAACCAGGGCGTTGTGGTGTTGGCCACAGTCAAAGGCGATGTTCATGATATTGGGAAGAACATCGTCGGCGTTGTACTAGCTTGTAACGGCTATAAAGTGATTGATCTGGGGGTGATGGTACCCTGTCAAAAAATTCTAGCAGAAGCTAAAAATCTTAATGCCGACTTAATCGGATTTAGCGGATTGATCACCCCTTCGCTGGATGAAATGATTTTTAATGCTCAACTGATGCAAGACCAGGGCTGGACAACCCCAATTTTAATCGGCGGGGCTACCACCTCATCGGTTCATACAGCGGTCAAGATTGCTCCCCACTACAAGTCGACTGTGGTACACGTATCGGATGCTTCTTTGGTGATTGAAGTCTGTTCGAAATTACTGGGCGAAGACAGAGAAAAGTATCAAGCTGAATATCGACAAAAATACGATGAGATCCGCGAAGCTTACCTTAACAAAACACGAGATCCGTTAGTTTCTTTAACCGAAGCACGCAGTAAGAAGTTCACATGGACGCCAAAAGAAGAAGAAATCGCAAGGCCCCATGAGTACGGAGTCTTTGAGTTACAGCCCAGCTTTGATGAAGTGCGCAGCATGATTGATTGGTCGCCATTTTTTTGGACATGGGGTTTAAAAGGGACGTACCCGACACTTTTTAAAAAGGAAAACTCCGGCGAGCAGGCTAAAAAGCTTTTCGATGAAGCGCAAGTTTTATTGGATAAAATCTATAAAGCTAAAGTCATGAAACTGAAGTCTGTTGTCGGTTTTTTTAAGGCTCAGTCAGAAAATGAAGAAATTTATATTTATGATTCCCAAAATCAACCTTTGGACAAGCTGGTGTTCTTGCGCCAACAACGCCTGAAAGAGGCTGCCAACGGAACACACTATTGTCTTTCAGATTTCATTGCCCCTAAGGCGTCTGGGGTCTTTGACTCCATTGGGATGTTCGCTGTTACAACGGGCTTTGAAATCGAAAATATGGCTTTAAGATTTAAAGAAAATGGCGACGATTACAATTCTATTATGACTAAAGCGCTTTCAGATCGAATGGCCGAAGCTTTGGCAGAATGGACTCACAAAAAAGTACGTGAAGCCCATGGATATGGAAGGCACGAAGACTTAGGCCTTGAAGAGATTATCCGTGAAAAATATCGCGGAATCCGGCCCGCTCCTGGTTACCCGGCTTGCCCCGTGCATTTAACCAAGAAAAAAATCTGGAAGCATATTGAGGTCGAAAAACGCGCTGGCATGCAGTTAACAGAAAGTCTTGCGATGGCTCCCGCCAGCTCGGTTTCAGGACTATACTTCCACCATCCCGAATCGAAATACTTTCACGTTGGCCCCATTGCCCAGGATCAAATCGAAAGTTACAGTATGTCTATAGGGCTTGATGTGGATGTCGTTAAAAAGTGGCTTCCCGCTCAAGCGTAGCGGGAGGAAGCGACAATATGTCCGATGCTAAAAAGAACAAGTTCATGAAAAGGGCTATCGAACTGTCACGCGAGCACATGAATCTAGGACATGGAGGGCCCTTTGGCGCCGTGGTGGTCAAAGACGGGCAGATTATAAGTGAGGGCTGGAACGAAGTTTTAGCCACGAACGATCCCACCGCTCACGCCGAGGTCCAAGCAATTCGGAAAGCCAGTGCAAAACTGAACAACTTTGATTTATCAGGCGCTGAAATCTACACAAGTTGCGAGCCTTGTCCCATGTGCTTATCCGCGATCTATTGGGCACGACTTCAAAAAATTTATTACGCGAATACTCGTAATAATGCTGCCGATATTCAATTTGATGATGACTTTATTTATCAAGAAATCCCTAAACCCCATGAAGAGCGAACTATTCCCATGGAGCGACTTCAGTCCGACGAAGCAATGGCTGTTTTTAAAGAGTGGCAGAAGAAAGCCAATCGGATCCCTTATTAAAAGGCTATTTTTAAAAGCGAGTCACGAAGCCCTCTAGGCATCGTCAAAACGATTGCTTCGAAGTAAGACGAGCGTACATTCTTCAACCGTATGTATTCCTTTGTCTTCTAATTCGAATTTCAAATCCTTATTTTCTGTTCCTGGATTAAAAATCACGCGCTTTGGGTTGAGCTTTAGAATATCGTCTTTGAGCTTTGATGAAATTTCGGGACGCACATAAAGAGTTAACGTGTCCACCGAGGATTCAATAGCGCCTAAGTTGGGCATTACGGGGATATCTTCGATTCGGTCTAAAGCGGGATGGACAGGAATGGGCTGGTGACCGTATTCACGAAGCAAGTTGAGAGCTTTATATGCATAACGAGAAGGCTTGTTGGAGGCTCCTAATATCGCGACCGTTTGTTTCATAATGCCCTCCTTTTTTACCGCCCATTTTGCCCCAATAATTTTTTTTAATGAAGCTATTTTAGCTCGGGTGAGTCGGCGGCAGTAGGCCGGGCACAAACCCCGCGCTTAAAATTCCTAAGGACGTGCGAATCAACAAAATCTTGGCGGGCGCGCATTGTCAAGGAACAATTGTCGCGGGCTTTCCTTGTCTGCACAGCTTTTGCATCGGGATCATTGGCGTCAAAAACGCGCTTTTTGCGAAGCTGGTTAATATTTTCAAAGAGTGAGGGAGAGATATGACCTTACCACAGGGAAGTGAAACGGTATCGGCCTGGATGACCTCAGTGGAGATGCCACCAACTGGTGCGATCTATCAAAATATGGAGGTGGATGTCTGCATAGTCGGCGCTGGAATCGCAGGAATCACCACAGGCTACCTACTGTCTCGAGAAGGACAAAAGGTCTGCATCCTGGATCATGCGGATATCGGAAGTGGTCAAACAGGGAAAACCACGGCCCACTTCGCCTCTGCTTACGACGATCTTTATAGCGAATTGCGCAAGAAATTCAGCAAAGAAGATGTGAGTTTAATCGCGAACAGCCAAGTAGCGGCTTTGCAAAAAGTTGATGAAATTATAAAACAAGAAAACATTGAGTGTGAGTTTGAAAGAGTGCCAGGATATCTATTTCGGGGCCGGGACTCTACTCAAGAGGTTCTCGACAAAGAACTCACGGCGGCCCATGAGGCAGGACTTCATAACGTCAGGATGGTAGAAAGGGCTCCGCTTCAGGATTATGAAACTGGCCCTTGCTTAGAGTTTCCTGATCAAATTCAACTTCACCCGTTGAAATATTTAAAAGGGATGGCAGAGGCGATATTAAAAAATGGTTCTTATATATTCACAAGATCCCATGTCATTGAAACTCGAAGCGGCACAGGCGCCTACGTCAAGACCGAAAGTGGGTTCACAGTTCGAACGAAATCCATAGTCATGGCCACGAATACGCCCATCAATAACATATTGGCTATTCATACAAAGCAAGCCCCATACCGAACCTATGTCATTGGAATGCTGGCACCCAAGGGAAGTATAAAAAAAGCGTTATACTGGGACACAGAGGATCCCTATCACTATGTTCGACTAGCTCCTGAAAACGACCTTTATGACATTTTGATTGTCGGAGGGGAAGATCATAAAACGGGACAAAACTTTGAAGCCGCAAGAAATTTTCAATTGCTAGAGCGCTGGGCAAGAAACCGATTTCCGACAGCTCAAAATGTTTTTTATCGTTGGTCGGGACAGGTGATGGAGCCCATAGATGGCGTCGCTTTTTTAGGGCGCAACCCAGTAGACGAGGATAATATGTACGTCATCACAGGCGATTCTGGCGACGGTATGACCAACTGTACTGTGGGCGCGATACTCATCACAGATTTGATAATGGAGAGATCCAATCCATGGCAAAAAGTCTTTGATCCAGGCCGAGTTAATTTGCGCGCCGCTGGGACTTTCATCAAGGAAAATGCAAATGCCGTCAAACAGTACGCCGGCTGGTTTACAGGAGAATCAGAAGAGGATTTAAAGTCGCTAGCACCAGGGGAAGGCAGGGTGTTCAGTCGAGGGCTTCAAAAGATTGCAGCCTACAAGCACGAAGATGGATTAGTAGAGTTTCGTTCAGCAGCATGCACTCATCTAGGATGTATTGTCGCCTGGAACAACGTCGAAAAGTCTTGGGACTGCCCCTGCCATGGATCTCGGTTTGATTGTCATGGAAAAGTTATGGAAGGCCCCGCGGTTGATCCTCTGCAAATCATAGAGCCTACAGAATTTCCAACGGTGCAACAGCTGCCGGCCACTTAAGGAGAATACTATGCAACGGAATTTTATTATGCCTGCCATCTTTATAATGCTTTTAGGAATAAGCGTCGGAATCGGAATTGCGCAAACCACAGCGATAAATCCCAATCCCGAGCCTCAGGCAGAGATCATTGATGAAAATAAAGCAATTACAGCTGAGGCGGAGCTTGGGCCTCGCAATGGATCTGATGTGACCGGCCACGTCCGCTTTGTGCAAACTGAAACAGGCGTTCAGGTGCAATATCATGTGGAAGGATTAGGAAAAATGTCCAATCATGGATTTCATATTCATGAAGTGGGTGACTGTTCGTCACCCGACGCCAAATCAGCGGGTGCACATTATCTTCCCATTGCCCCGACTGGAGGCACCTCATCGGATTCACCTGAAAAGCATTTGGGAGACCTGCCGCAAATTACCTCGGATATTACGGGAATTGCGGATGGCTACTTTTCAGTGGAGGGCCTAAGTATCAACGAAAAGAATCCAATCTTGGGTCGAGCCGTAATTGTCCATGGTGGGCCAGATAACCCAGAACTGCCATCGCCACCTCGGATCGCTTGCGGCGTGATTCGCTAAACAAATAAGGAGTTTTCATGGAAAAAAATTACGATTTAACGGGGAAAACTGTCGCCATATTGGCAACAGATGGGTTTGAAGAATCAGAACTTCTGGGGCCTCAGTTAGCTTTAGAAGAAGCGGGTGCCAATATAGAGATTGTTTCTATAAAATCAGGAGAAATTCGAGGCTGGTCCAAGAAAAACTGGAGCCAAAGCATTACAGTTGATCGCCACATACTGGACGTCTCCGCCGCCGACTACGATGCCTTAATGCTTCCGGGAGGAGTAATCAACTCGGATAATTTAAGAATGGATAATGCGGCTGTTAAATTTGTCAGAGATTTTTTAGAGTCCGGAAAGCCCATAGCGGCAATTTGTCATGCCCCATGGTTGCTGATAGAAACTGGTTTGATCGCACATCGTACGATCACTTCATGGCCCTCACTCAAGACCGATGCTCTCAATGCTGGTGCCCATTGGGTGGATCGTGAAGTCATCACCGACAAGGGGCTTGTCACAAGTCGCAAGCCGGATGACATCCCGGCATTTAACCGAGAAATGTTAGCAGAGTTTTTTGAGGGGCCGCACCGCGCATTGGGACTGGGCCGACAGCCCGGTGAGACCCTCTATCAAAATCCGACTTAAAAATTAATCAACCTTGTCAGCTGCTTCTTCAGCTTTATCTTTTGTGGCACTGGCCGCTTCTTCAGCTCGGTGCTTGGCCTTCTCGGCTAAGCATTCGGCATCACCCTTCATGCAAATTTTTTCCTCAACCCGATGGGCTCCTTTTTTAAGACCGCGTTTTGTGTCTTTGAGTGTGGCCTCTGTTCTTTCTGCAGGCGTCTCTTCAGCAATGGCAGCTCCAGCGAGACCTAATAAGGCGACAAAAATAACGGCTTGTTTCATGTGCGCTCCTTTGTGTTCCCAAATTCTAACTGACGTTAGGCGAAGTAAAGTTAAAGCGCTTGTGGTGAAATATCCATATGTATGGGAAATACTTAAAACCGCTGGACTTGGAAGTCTGTTAATGATTGTTTCAAACAGAGAACAGGAAATTTAAGTTATGAATGAAAACGCTCATGAGACGCCCTTTTCCCTCATGGAAGCCGTCAAGACTGTAAAAAGCAAGGCTGACCCTGATGGGCTTTATGTAGAAGGCCTAATTGCCACCTTTGGGGCCCGAAGCCACGCCTTTTTAATTTTATTTCTGAGCATTCCCTTTATTCAGCCTGTTCCAACTTTGGGGCTATCCGCCCCTTTTGGTTTTGTAATGATGATTCAAGGATTTTTTCTCTTGATGGATAAAAAGCCTTGGCTGCCTCAAAAGTTAATGCGCCAGCATATCCGCAGCAACCTTGTTATGAGTGTTTGCAACACAGCCATGAAGATTTTGTCTAAAACTGAAAAACTGATTAAGCCGCGGTGGGGCTGGGTGGTCCAGTCCAGAGGGCTGCGAATTCTAAATGGGATGCTCATCGCATTTTACGCCTTTGTTTTAGCGCTTCCGATTCCGGCTCCATTTGCGAACTCTGTCCCAGCCTACTTCCTCATTTTGAACGCACTCGGTCTTTTAGAGGGTGATGGGGTTGTGCTTATTCTGAGTTATGTTGTGGCGGTCTTAGGTTTTGTGTTTTTTCTCAGTCTAGGATTCGGTGCACTAGAAATCTTTGAATGGCTTCTTCTCAAATTTTAAGATAAGCCATCAGTAAACAACTTTTATTTATAGGAAGGAAAAAAAATGGCGCAATTTACTCTTCCCGAACTTCCCTATTCTAAAGACGCTTTGATGCCACACATGTCGGCAGAAACGCTAGAATATCACTACGGTAAACATCATAAGGCCTATGTGGACAATTTGAACAAATTGGTTCCAGGCACTGAACACGAAGGTAAGTCCTTGGAAGACATCATCAAGTCTTCTTCGGGTGGCATCTTCAACAATGCGGCTCAGGTTTGGAACCATACCTTCTTCTGGAACTGCTTAGCTCCCAAAGGGGGTGGTGAACCTACTGGAGAGTTGGCTGACGCTATTAAAAAGGAATTCGGATCCTTTCAAGCCTTTAAAGAAAAATTCAGCGATACAAGCGCCAAGCAGTTTGGTTCCGGCTGGGGATGGCTGGCTAAAAGCAGTGGTGGGAAGTTAGAAATTCTCAGCACTTCCAATGCTGATAATCCCATGACGAAGGGAATGACTCCACTTTTGACTTGTGATGTATGGGAGCATGCCTACTACATTGATTACCGAAATCGTCGCCCTGATTTTCTGGCGGCTTTCTGGAATCTGGTCAACTGGGACTTTGTCGCCTCTAACTTTAAGAAGTAATACGGTCTATTGAGCCATGGGGCTGAAGGGTATTTCAAAGGGATCGAGCCATATTCCCTGAAGAGAAGCTGAAGCGGAATTCAGCACAACAAAACCCTGCGCCCCATACCTGGACCAGCGTTGAAGCCATCGTGTAGGCGCTGGTCCCTCGCCCAAATGGATCAAGGTTACGAAGGCATTTTGGACCCGAATTGTAACGAAGACCGAATGGTGCTGAAGCAAAAAACTTTGCCCTTCCAGCGTAATGGAATTCGTGGATATTTGAATCTTTCTCTTGGCTAAGGCATCTCTGAGTAAGGGATGCGCAGAGGCTGTTCTAAAAGATATTATAAGAAATTGGGATTTTTCTAAATTTTCAATTTTATCCACCCTCTTCCAGGATTTTTCATCGAAAACCTCCTGAAAGGAATCCGCCCATTCTTGATCGTCGAGCCTGAGTAAGGCTTCGGTGGCCCCAAAAAATTTAGAGAATGTCACAGGTGTCTCAAGTTCATTAAGCTCACGGAATAAATAAAATTGAGGATCCAGGGTGTAAGAAAGTGGCTTTTCTGAAAGTGTGAAATTCGAGCTTTCTAATTCTGGCTTATTTTTAGAGACTAACAAGTCAAGATTTTGTTGATGGGTGGCCAGCTGAACAGTGGACTCCACTTTCATTCCTCGAATTTTGTTCAATTCGACTGGATTCACTTTAGCAACAATTGATGGTTTTTGATTTATTGTTTTAAGAGCAAGCTGAATAAAGTCATTCTGCAGTTGTCCTTTAGAATGAACCCAATATTCTTTAAAGGCTTTAAGGTCATGACCGCTGACTTGGCTCATAATGTCGATTATGTCCTGCCACGAAGCCGTTCGATACTTGAAGCGCTGATAGAAACCACGAAGACTTTTGTTGAAGTCGCGCTCACCAAGAATTTGTTCCAGCATGACGAAAACCATCATGGATTTATCATAGCCAATGGCTTGCAACGACCTATCCTCGCCACGAGAGATGAATTCTGAGAGAGGAATTTCTTTATCTTGATTGGCATAGCTCTTGTAGTTTGTCAGAGCCTTTAAACGATAGAGTTTTTTATCTTCTGAACCAAGAAGGCCATAATCCGCGCCAAAGGCAGTCAGCCCTTCACACCAGTTACCAGAGGCATAGTCAACGAAAACTCCGTTCCCCCACCAGGAGTGAAGAAGCTCATGGGGAAGAGATGTTTTCAAGATAAAGGGAAAGCGTAGCAAGCGAGTTCCTATCCAAGTCATTTTTGGAAAAGCGTAACCGATTTCATCAGGGCTTTCGACAACAGCAAAATAATCGTAAGAATATTCGCCGTATAAATTTTCATAGTGCTTTAAATAATTTTGGAGATGCTCAATGAGTGTTTTGGCCAATGAGTCATCAGTTTTCGCCAAGTAAATCCTGATGCGTCCATCTTGACTATTGTAATTCTTAAAGCGACCAAAAGCGTAGGAGAGCTCTTGTTGAGCCACTCCTGTCGCGGAGTGAACCCATTCAAATCCAGGCAGTAAAGAAGTTTGAATCGAAAATGTCTCGACCAGAGTTCGATGCGGTGAAGATATTGATCGATTCTTCTTTTTTTTATGATCAGTATAGTGATTGTTGGGGATATTAACTGGGTGCCAAACCTCCATCGGAGAAGATAAAAAGTACGATTTGTCGGCCTCATAGGGAATCAAATATTTCAGACGGGCCTCGGTAAGGGGTTCGACCTTGATCTTCTTGAGCCCATCTTGTGCCTTCTCTTGTTGTGCGTGGGACAGCTGTAGAATTTCAGCTTGGGAGCTAAGAGAAAACCATTGTGCGGTCTTTTCAGAATTTTTAATCGTGACACTGAACTCCAGATACTGCGGTTTTTGAGAAATAGACACAGCCGTATGGATCTCAGCCCGGGTCCATAGGGGTATCACGAAAAAACATAATAAAGACAAGAGAGCAAAACGATGCATGACTGAAAACATACTCCTATTCTTCGTAGGGACAATCAATCACTTGCTGACCCTGCCTGGATTCGCAAGTCATAGTCAATTCGTGGGCATCATCCAGCGCAACGCCCAGTTCTTTAAGAAATCGGATTTTTAAAGCGGGAGAAACAGACTTGAGTTGGATTCTGTGTTCATAAAGCCGAATTCGGCCCCTAAAGCAGGGATGGTTCATTTGAATATCATCTGTTTGTCGAGTCGACTTAATCATGCCCTTAATTGTGGAAGGACAGCTTTTCGAATCGTCGAAATCAATAGTCAGAACTGAGTTATTGGGAGAAGTCAGCGAAAGCAGTTGGTAACTGGAGTCGCATAATTTCAATCCCAGCTCTTCTTGATAATCGGTTCCTCTCTCCAGATAAAGAACCTGATCATCTAACTGGGGGCTTGAATAAGACTTCGGGAATCTTAAGCCCTCAATCGCACAATTCCCGGAGTGGATTTCTTTGTGCGGAAGATGAGACATAAAGTAGAGATCATCAGCGTGGCCATATCCGGCACAAAACATGAGGAGGGTAAAAAACTGAAAAGCGGCTTTGAACATATAGAAAATCCTTTGAAATTGACAAAGGCATTCTACCAGTCATTGAGACCCGTTTTCCACTGTAACGATTTAGACAGGGTGACGTTTTTGCGTCCTGGAGCTTAGATTCTGTCAACGCAAAAAATTAAAGTCCTACGATTTTGCGAGCCTCTTCTTGATCAAAATAGCTGAACTTATCTTTGATCAAATTCGCAAGCTTTTCACGGTCAGAGACATACTTGTGAAGCTTTCGAAGGGCCTGAAGTTTTTCCTCACCCCGCATAAACTCCTCAATCACGATTCCAAGTTGGTTTGTAGTGAGCGATGGCTTTTTGTTTGTTCCGTTATAAGATGCTAGGAATGTGTCAATCGCCGCGAATTTATCTTTTGACCAGGTCGCTCTATCAATTTCTTGTAAAAACGTTTCCGTATCCATAGGAATGAACCGCTTGGTAATAAGCCGATCAAGATTATACACTTCTATTTCTGAGCCTAAGGGCAGTACGACCTGAAGGCGAATATAGCAACCACCCTCCAGTTCGGTTATCTGGCCATTTACGATTCGGATAGAGCATTGGTAACGCCCGTATGTTTTTAACATCAAAGAGGTCCGTTCATGCCGAGGCTCGATTTGACCCCAAAAAGCCGATCCCTTGGAAACTTTGTAAATTCTAAGCTGGGCGCCGTCAGAGGATAGCTCAGGAGAGTAGATCACTTCCACATCGTCTTCGAAAGAAAAAATATTTAAGTGGATTCTTTGGATATCTGTCAGTGAATTGAGTTCATAGAGTTCCATTGTAGGGTTGAAGTGAGCGGGTATTCCAGCCCAATTAACTCGATTAGTAGGGCCGTTTGAGCTATGTTTTTTATCTGACCCGGAGCTGCCGCCACAGGCCGAGAGCATAAGAGTTAGAGCCAGCAAGACACTTCTTAGACTTTGTGAAAATGACATGAAATTTCCCCCGCCAGTCGGCAAATATTCACCATAAAGGCGAGGGCGATTAAATCAATATTTTTTTGAGAGTCTGACTCACTATTCTATAATAAGCCGATCCCTCTGTGGGGACCGGTACGTGTGAAGCCTACAAACAGGGGCTGACGAGGAAGCCGTCCAAGAATGATCCCAGTACCTGATTGTTTTCATCCCGCGCCTCAACAACGGTTGCGGATCCAAGCTCTGCTCTTTCGCCGATAGTAAACAACTTTGCAGATCGCACTTGTTTTAAATCGATTCCGGATCGGAATGCACCTTGAAGTGAGGGCTCCTCCTCAAACATCATGGCATGTACGACTAACATCTCAGCTTCATTCAAGTTATCAGTGTTTGATTTAGAAGATAAATTGGAACGCACAGAGCTTTCGGAAACCTCGGCCACATCTTCGTAAGAGTGTGCAAGTCCATCCCGAGTTTGCGTGATTAAGGATCTGAGTGATTTATCGCTTTTTTCAATAACCTTCATAGTCATATCAAGGGTATCGCTCGATTCTGGGTCTTTCAACTGTACACGGCATTCTTTCAGAACAACATCCTGGGCAAAGGCAGACGCGGCAAAAAAGACAACCATAGCAGCACAAATCAGATTCTTCATATTTTTCTCCTCAATAGGGTTAAGCTCGAACTGTTGTCCATCTTGCGAGATAAATGCCAGGGCAAAATATCCATGAAATCGAACCTAATAAGATTAAAAATTTCTTGGGCCCAAAATTGTCATTTTTACCTGTCAAAACATTAGACTT
Source organism: uncultured Pseudobdellovibrionaceae bacterium (assembly GCA_964515195.1). Classification (GTDB taxonomy): domain Bacteria; phylum Bdellovibrionota; class Bdellovibrionia; order Bdellovibrionales; family Bdellovibrionaceae. Next base: position 13,260 of record CAZETK010000019.1, on the reverse strand, counting down.
CTGCGGATTGATCCGTCTTGATCAAGGCTTATCTCAACACGAGCAAAACCCGACAGATACAAATTCAAATCGCTTGATCTTAAACAGTCTATAGTTGATACCTTTAGTTTCTTATTTACACACCCTATTGTGTGGGCTCATTAAGATCAGTATAAGAGAATCAAATCAAAATTAGCTTTTTTAGGAGTAGATATGAAAATGGTTTTATCGCTAATAGTTATGACTTTGATAGCAGCGCCCGCGTTTGCGCAAGCGGCTGGCCAAGTAAAAGTTGAAAGATCATGGAAAGAGATGGCTTGCCAGAATATGAGCAGATACGGACAAGTGGATCTTGAGTTTTGTATTGATAACTCGGCTATCTCTATTTCTTACTTAGGCCATAAAAATGACCAAAGTTATTGGTCGATTAATTATAAAGGTCGTTATAACCGCAATTCCAGAATCATAGAGGATTGCAACGGTGTGGTTGTGGCAAGTCGCACATTACAACCAGTAAAAATCGTTGAGAATCTTGTTTGTAAGCTTTAATAGCGCCTCCAGCTTTGTATCAAAATGAAACTGGACTTAAGCCCCTATTGACTACGTTTGTAGTCATGTTCAGACTACAGATATAGTCAGAGGGGTTTATGAAGAAGATTCCCAGCCTGGGTGAGCAGGAAATGGATATTTTAAAATATATCCAAGCGCATTCACCCATCTCAGTACGAGAAGTGGCTCAGCACTTTGAGGTCGAAAAAAGTCTGGCAAGGACGACGGTTTTAACTGTTATGGAAAGACTTAGAAAAAAAGGCTTTCTTTCGCGATCGCAAATGGGGGGAGTCTATAAATACTCATCAAAAATTGCGACAGAAACACTCTTAACAAGCAAAATTTCTAACTTTGTGGAAAAGACTCTTGGGGGCTCTGTTGAGCCCCTGATCCATTATTTTATGTCCTCATCAAAACTGACCGATGAAGAAATCAATCAACTAAAAGAGTTGGCATCCAAACTCGACGAAGAGGGGAAATGGAATGAGTGATTTCATCTTCTTAGACTTCGCTTGGAAGTGCCTTATGACGCTTACAGTTTCAAGCAGTATCGTCTTCGTCATCGCTCTTCTGGGGCAAATCTTTATCAAAAAGTTCGTCTCGAGTGAAAAATCTAAATGGTTTTTTAACTATCACGTTCTGTTTATCGCCTGTGTCTTTCTGGGCGGCTCAATGATTTTGACTTGTATAGATCTAGAGCTGATTACGGGGTGCTTTAACTATTTTGCGATAAATTCGAACTCCTACCCAATCACACGACTGTTGGCGGGCGGGTATTTGATTTTGCTCGTGTTGATTTTAGCCGTCGACTGCATCCGAATTTTTATCACGGCAAAAAGGCACCGCGCTTTCAAAATAGTCGAGAACCATCTTATTAATGCAGAACTCAGGGATCTCGAAAGACATTTAAAAATAAAGAATTCCACCGAGGTGTTGTTAAACGAAGGCGCCACCAGTCCCTATGTATGGGGCCTCTTCCAGCATCGGATTGTTGTAAATCCATTTTTGCTCTCCGACGAGGGCAAAACACATATAAGAGCTATTCTGTCCCATGAGCTGATGCACATAAAAGGTCATGATACCACTTGGCTCTTATTAAGTCATTTTGTGAAAAGGATATTCTTCTTTAATCCAATTGCTCATCTTTTCTATACAAAACATAGAATGGCCGTGGAGCTGGCCGCCGATGAAGGGGCCATCGAGCAATGTGGTCTGAAGCCACAAAACTTACTTAGGTCGATTTTCGAGATAGCAGAACGCTGTACTCAGTCCCAGGATCGTCTTCTTCAGGCTCACGCAAGTCAGGAATTTTCTGAAATCAAAGAGCGCATTCATGCCATGCTAGGTAAACCAAGAAGAAGGATGGCATGGGCTTATCCCGCATTTTCGATGATTTCGTTGGCCCTATCACTGATTCTCGTGACTCTTCAAACAAAGGCCTCGGTGAGCACACAAAGAAGCGCTCCTGATTCAGAAAAGTTCATGTGCTCCCAGATCCGGCATGAAATGGTTATCGAGAGTTGGTTAGGGGTAGAGCCCAAGCCTAAACCGAATAAATGTGAAACGAAATAGTAGTAACAACAGGTTTTACAGATCTTGATTCACTCAGAAGGTGAAAACGACATTGGTTTTCCTAAAGGAGACTTTACAATGAAAATATTTTTTTGTTTCACTCTTATGGTGAGCGTGATCGGATGTACCACTCATGAGCGTCAGTTAAAGGAAGCTCTAAAAAAGAATCCCAAAATCATTTTTGATATTATCGAAGATAATCCTGAACAATTTATCGAAGCTGTTAATCGGGCCGCACACAAAGCTCAGCAGCAGCAATACGCAAAGCAGATGTCTGAAATGAGAGCTGAGCAAGAAAAAGAACTAAGACAGCCCAAGAAGCCAAAGCTTTCAGAGGATAGAAGATTAGTGGGGAACGCAAATTCTAAAATCACAATCGTAGAGTACGCCGACTTTCAGTGTCCGGCGTGTCAGATGGCCTTTGAGTCATTGAAAGAGTTTAAAGAAAAATACAAAGATAAAGTTCAATTCTACTATAAACATATGCCCCTTGATTTCCACAAAATGGCCTATCCTGCGGCACAATATTTTGAAGCTATCAAATTACAAGACAAACAAAAGGCATTGAAATTTTATGGTTTGGTATTTGAAAATCAGGGTCAGATGTCAGATGAATCCTTTCTAAAGAAAATGGCTCAAAACTCTAAAGCGGATATGAAAAGGCTGCAACGGGATGTAAATTCGGATCAGGTAAAACAAATCATCCACGAGGATATGGTGGAGTTTCAAAATTTTGGCTTTACAGGAACTCCCGTCATTTTAATCAATGGAGTCTCTCTGCATGGAGCTCAAAAAATTGAAGAGCTAGAGCGAATCGCTAAGCTGACCGGCGGTTTGTAGCAGACCCAAGAAAGAAGATGAGTTAACGGTGTCCGCGGATAATTTTTTCATGTGCTTAAAATGAAAACTGACTAAACACCTCGCAAATTGCGCCAGAATCGGGCCATGCGGTCTTCATTATCGTCTGCAAAACGCGCCAAATACGTTGCGCGATTCTTTAAAGATTAGCAATTTCCAGGGTTTATATTCATTAGGTGACCTTTGTGGCGCTTTAATATCTGTCTGCGTAAAAGCAGTCCTACAAAAACCATAATAATTCAGACTTTAAAGGAGTCGCTTATGAAAAAATTGATTCTCGCACTTTTAGCCATTGTGTCTATTCAATCGGCTTTTGCATTTCATCATCAAGATAGCAATTTGCAGGAGGTTAGGCCCCGGTGGAAAACCGGTTGGTACTATACCGGCGATACGCTTGTGCACCAATTTGATAACCCCACCTACGTTGAGCGTATGTTGATTTCAGCAGAAGGTCATCGGGACTTTGCAAAAGCTTTCGTGTATGCCGACGGTGACTTTGTTTCTTTGCTTGGAGTTCCTGGCCGTGACCCCGATTACCCTGTTGTCATCCGCAAAGTGATTTCAAGCATCGTGGTCAAGTTTGAAGGTCATGTGCGAATCCGTGACTTGCGCCTTTATGTTGGTGGGGATATTAGGGAAAGCTTCAGCCGTTACAATTATGCTAGTCTTGATACCCCCTCCGAGATTGGTAAGGCGGTCCTCAATGTGATCGCAAGCCTGCAAGATACAGTTTCTCCAGCAAATTTCAGTAAATTCCTACTGCCCCTTCGTAAAAGTGCCTTGCTGTTAGCGGCAAAAGGTCAGGCAAGACCCTTGTTATCAACGAACACTCAGCAGCAGGCTCAAGTGATGATTGATCAAATTAATGAAGTCGAATCCTTCTTGTTAAACACGTTAGGACAGAGTGCTTATTATACTGATCACGTTCAGACACTTCTCTACGCAAAAGAGAAACTGCAATCGATGTACGAAATTTACTAGTTATAAAGATCGCGCCAACCTTAAAGCCCTGGCGCGATCTTTGAAGCCCCTGCGGGGGTGCTTAATTGAGGAGTCTATTATGAAAATGAACATATCCCTTTCGGTTCTGGCTAAATTCTGTCTACCGTCCATTGTCCTTTTGTCAACATTATCGACACAGGCGCAGATTTCACCCGAGGGACACTACAAAACTGAGGATGGACGGATTGTATTTAACTTAGAAGCCTGCCGTGATATTCCCTGCGAACTTAATTATCAGTATGCAAAGGTGCGCATCGTAGGCGGATATCTTGATCAGTTTGAGCAATTACATCACGCTAGTCACGCTCCACTAAGGATTATTTCAAATCTCCCCATAGTGGACATTTCCACACAATCTCAAGAAACAACAACAATAATTCGGAAGCGTACATTAGTTTTCCCGGGATGCAAGTCGAACCAGAACAGATGGTTCCAACTCGCGGATCATTCGAAATACATTTCTCAAATTGATTTTACTCATAACTCCAACTGCTCGAGCGCTTACCGCGTTTCTCATATAGCTGTGAGTGTAGGATCTTCACTTTCAATCTTAGAGGATATGCAAAATGCGGCCATTTCTCTAATTACGTCCTATCGCGGTACTCTCGAGCACTTGAATCAATTCCGCCAAATTGTTGCCCGTGACAGCTCCGATGCAAGGCACTTAGGGCGTCTTGAGGCGCAGCTAAAGGCAGTCTTAAAAACAATGGCCGATGAGCAAGGCAACCCTATCCTACCCGTTACCCATCGTCGAGTGACAGAGGCATCCCGCATGATCATGGTTCTTTCTACGGTTCTTGAGGAAATCACGGATAAGTATGACTTTGAATCCCCCATTTTAGCACCTCTTAACCCTTCTAAAATAGCTTTGTCCCAACTGTCTAAACAAATCCGATCAGCCTTCGGATGGGAACAAGGCCTGGCCGGTTCAGGATCAAAAGCGCTGGCTTCTTTAAGTGCGATACTCGATATTGAACTTCGTAATATTTATTCCATAGTAGCAACTGCAGGTGACGCGAGCACCGCGAAAGTCTTTAATTCCATTTTCCGTGCGAATTCAAATTTATACAATCGGGTGATGGCTTCTAACGCGGGTGATGCGGCCGGGGCAGCCTTGGCGGAGGAAGTTATCAGACAATGGAACTCAGCGGAGTTTCAAAAGATTTTAAGTCTGCTTATGAGCGCCCCTAAAGAATCCCAGGCCAGTCTGCAAAATAGAATTCTTGTGGCTTTAACAGCGGTTGAATCTATCAAAGATTATGTTGATCCTCGAGGTGAGATTCGAATGGGTGTCGATGTTCCTCCTGATGTTCGTGCAAAGTTAGATTAAACCATAAGGTATCACAAAGCATGCAAAGCACAGAGTTATCTAATATTAAACTTAACCAAGGGCTTTCACAAGATCAGTGGAAGGCCTTGGAGTTTTCATTAGAGAACTCGGAGGATCCAAGTGCCTGGATCAAAATGGCCAAAGCCCAGCATCCAAATTTAGCCGATAGGGCGTTGGAGGCGGGCTTTTATAATCTGGCGGCTCACTTGGTTTGCACGACTCCCTTGTTTCAAATCCGAGCCTTGGTGCTATCTTCACAGACACAATCAGCCGAAATTTTAACTAAAAACCTAGAAGAAGGTGCCGAAAAAGTATTTTGCGAAATTGTACTTGGACGGGCACAGGGGCAGAACCAAAAGCTGTATAGTCAATATAAAGATCAGGTTGAAAGCCACTTTAAAAGACTACGACCTGAAGTCGAGATTGAAGCTCGATTGCAGTGGACTCAGGTACTATACGCTCTTGAATTATGGGATGATGTTTTAACTCAATATAAGATCGCTTTTTCTTTGGCTGAAAAAGGTAACTATCAAGGCTACAAAGCTGTTACAGCTTTTAATATTTCTACAGTTTACGAAAACTTGAACCAAAAGATAGAGGCTAAGACATGGCTTTGGGTATGTCAAAAAGAGCTTGATTCCTATCGACTTGATCACCTCAACAACTCGATTCAACTTTATGAAATTCAATGTGCATTAAAAGATCTTCAGGATGAAAAAGTAATTGAAAGGGCCCAAGCGTATTTGAAGGAAGAAAGTTTAGGGCTTACCCAAAGGATCCGTGCACTTCACACCTTGGCAGAATCCCAGACCGAATACGGGCTTATTTTTGATGCCGAGATGACTTTAAGTTTATCCAGGAAGATTATTCAACAAAGTAACTATGAGCAATACACCCAGGCGCAAGAAATTTTAGAATTAAACTTAGCTTCAATAATCCATAGGCCAAGTCGGTTTCAGAGCCGAAAAAACATGGATAGATTCAGCCTTCAGCTTCACCATAAGGCGGCTCAAGCCCGATGGGCTTATAAAGTCAATGATCACGCCAGAGCTCTGAGGCTTGCAGCCGAAATCAAGGCTGAGGCTCCGCAGAACGAGGACTTTGAGGACTTATTTGTTCTGCTAACAAATCGACTTGAGCATCCCGGTAGAAGAGCGCGCACCTTAGAGCATCAAATTTTTAAGTGCTGGCTATCAAAACAATGGAAAGCTCTTGAGTATATTAAGACACATCTTGAGATTGAAAACTCAAAAGCCCCTTGGAAAAGGTGCTTAACTATGATGATTGAAGGTGTCCTAGCCAAGATTCAATTTGAAGAAGAAAAGTCTCTACAAAGTTTTCAGCAGGGTCGGGCTCTGGCTCAAAATTATGGGCTGGAGCGCTTGGAGACACTCATGATAAGTCTTCTTAAAACCTTACATTCACAGAAAACCAGTTCCAATCATGATATGTCCCAGGAAGAACTGGCTTTCTATGAGTCGCTGATATCGAAAATCTCAGCCGAGCCTGTTGCCGTTTCAAGAAATAAAACAGGTCAGATATCCTTAGGAATCGAAAAATCTGACCTGGTATTTGATGAAGATAAAAGTGAGATTATCTGGCAGGATCAGGCGATTCCACTGCACAACCAGCCCATCTTGCAAAGATTATTAAGATCCCTTCTGGCAAATCCACAGGGGGTAAGTAAAGAAACGATCATCGAAACAGTGTGGGGATTTGAATATCACCCTTTGCACCATGATCAAATGCTGTATTCAACCATGGGGCGGCTTCGCGATTTAATACCCGTTGAAATGGAAGAAGGGCGATACAAAATCCCGTCTGCTATTAAGTGGACATATCTAAGTCAGAACAAAGAAGATTCATTTAGGCTAAGTCCACGGCAGAAAAAACTTATGGAAATCATTGAAGCCCAAAATACGTTATCACGCAAAGAGGTCGTCGAAGCATTAGGTGTTTCTGAGCGTACGGCTTTACGGGAATTAACCAATCTGGTTCGTATGGGTCTGTTGCAGCAGATCGGAGCGGGCCGTGGCGTGCATTATACAAAATGGAATCAAGGAGTTTAAAAAATGAAAATAATTAATTTCTTAACAAGCCTGCTACTTTTAAGCTCAATGGCACAGGCACTTGATTGCGATGTTGTGCAAGTCCTGTCGAAAGATTCGAAAACGGATCAGTCACGTCGAGGAAACGGCTTTGCTTATACTAGAGGTCATATCGTTTTAAATGATCACACCCTGGCACCCGAATCGGCGACAGTCCAACTTCGTCAAGGGAATCGTACCTGGAGCGGTGAAGTTGTAAATCGTGATTTTCATACGGACCTCGCTGTTGTTAAAGTGAATGGGGCCAATTTTAAGCCGTGTATTTTACAATCCGTAAGCCAAGCATCTGTTACGGTTTTTGGCTTTGATCAAAAGGATTTAAGCTTATCCGCAATCCCAGCAGTTATCAAAACCGAGGCTTCAACAAAACTTATGGTACCTGGGATTTTGCGTTCCTTGGAAATCGTAGCTTCGGGTCAATCAGAGCTTCGAAGTTCGCAATCAGGAAGTATACTTGTAGAATCCAACAGGGTTGTCGGAATGATCACACAGAAAACATCTGAAGGAACGGCGCTAGCTATCCCCGCAAGGGATCTTGATATGATAGCCAGGCAGATTCTTGAAAACAAATTGCCAAAACGAAATTACAGAGTGAATCGAAGAAAGGGGACCTTTCACTTTGATGGACTGATGATCCCCCAAATTAAAGACAACGCTCCCAAGCTGGGTGTGGGGGGAGTTGATCCTCATGGCCATAGAGTTACCAATCCATTAACACCGGATTTAAGCGCTCCGCAGCCCATAGCCCTGGAGGATTACGAGGTTGGCGCCGTGTTGGTCACGGTAGAAGATTTCAGTCTCTTAGAAAAGAAACAGCCGAATCTGGCACGGGTGCTTCGAGACTCCCAAGTAAAACGCTTCTTTGTTACATCCATCGATGGCAAACCCGTTAAAAATACTTTGGATCTTTTACGAGTTTTGGGTGAGTGCGGCACCTGCATAGTGGATTCCTTTTGGGTAGAAGTTAATGATCCAACAAAAGTTCAAGATAATACGCTGAAGCTGATGGGCTGGCTTTCGGCCTTAATAGTAGAGCTAGAGAAGAATAACAAGGCTAGCCAGGTTAAATCCATCGTCAACGCCATTCAGGAACTCAATCCCAAGCTGGCCAAACTGATTAACGATGGCAACCAACATCGTATGGATTTAAATATTAAAAATGAAATTCGCAGGGATTGGATGGCCATAGAATCCAAGCTTGATTACCTTTGGCATTCTGAAGCCACGATGGATATTTTAACAGAAATCCGGGCTCAGCTTTTATAGTCTAGAGTGGCTTTGCCTATCTAGACCAAGAACCGACCCAATTTAGGACTGGACTATCAGATCATCAGGCATTCCTCTATCCTTATATCATGAGATCATTTTTATTTTTAATTTTCATACTTTCTGCCGCTGTTTCACAGGCAGAATTTTGTAACTGGGGTTTTGCTGGGCC
>CAZETK010000019.1:0-4324 GCA_964515195.1 uncultured Pseudobdellovibrionaceae bacterium | reverse complement strand
GAATTTTGTAACTGGGGTTTTGCTGGGCCGCAGGTGATTACATGCAACGGCCAAAGATTTGTATATGGAACTGCGGCCTGTCCCTCGGGATTGTATAGCCACATCTTTTGTAAGGAAGAGTTAAGCGAAAGTGGTAAGGCATGTTCTGATGATAACTCTGACATAACAATTCGTTGCTACAACCGCTTCATGCAATCACGCCCCGCAACTCGTGGCGGAAGCTACCAACAATCTAATCCTTCAGGAGTTGTGAGATGATTAAAAATATACTTCTTATTCTTGCGTTCGCCTTTACAATTATGACCCATGCTAATTCTGCCTTTGCATTGATTGCTGGGCCTGCAAAAGTAATTGGAACTGTTAAGAGCTTCGATGAAAAATATGTCCTTGTTGAGAATGAAGAGAGTAAATACAAAATACCAAAAGATTATGTGGCTGGAAAAAATCTGAGGGCCGGAAATAAAATTGAAATTACTTTATCGCAGGAGCAAGTAGACAAAATAAAAATTGAAAAGAAGAAGGCCACGAAAAAGTAGCGCGGCATCGCTATATTTCTATCGTGTTTTCCTGCGCTCATTATTTTCCCACTCAACGTGCGTTTAACTATGACGGCATCTGGTGCCTAAATAGTGAGGTCGTATTTGACGAGATGGGGATCGATTAAAAGAGGCATGGGGAGAAAAGCCGATAAAAATGTCCCCACAATTTTCCTCAGCAGAGATACTCAGTCTGAGAATCAGAGTCAGATCCTTGAAAATCGAACAGATTGTTTCACTTGTTGGAACAAGAAATTTGGTTGGATAGGGTTTGAACACACGACAAAAAAGCTATTAGCAAACTACCCCATCGGAGTTTGATGAAACTCCATGATCAGAATTTGTCTTTCGCCCCAGCCGAGCAGCTCGGCTATTAGGTTTTACTTTAAATTTTTAAGGATATTTTATGAAAAAATTGTTTATTTCAGTAGCCACTGTTGGTTTAGTGATCTCAAATTCAGTTTTTGCGGCCTCAAGTCAAAGCGCCTACGTTTGTAGCAAAAATGGCGTGGTCGGAAAGGGCGCAAGCTTGGAGGAAGCATATCGCAAACTAGACAGTCAATTGTCATTTGGATCTTCTTGTCAGTCCGCCGTACTCTCTGACTCATGTGATGCCAAAGCTAAGCAAAGTCTTTGCTACTTGTCGACCTCTAGCACAGTACAAAGCAGTGCGGATTTTCATGGTTACTTTTGTGCTTCTAAGGGTTTTTTGGGATTTGGATCGAGCAAGGAACTTGCCTATCACGATATGGAACAGCAGATGCCAGAAGGAATGTCATGCCAGTCGGCGGTGGACTATCAAGGCTGTATGGCAAGGGTTGAGTCAGAGAGCTGTTTTTTAAAATAGCTCGTTACCATTTCAAGTTGTAAGGATAGGCAGTCACACGGCACCTGTTTCGTCTGAGTTACAGTCCGCATTGGTAACGAACCGGGCAGAAAGGGCACGCCTTTAACCACAAAGGGGCCACGTTTCCGTAACCCCTTTGTAAATAAATTTATATTTTCTTGTGGGCTTGTCAGCACGTTGTTGGGTAGAGCCGTAGAGCCATAATCTGTAACCTATATGTCCGGGTTGGCCTGGGTTCCTAAGCTGGCCCCGGGTGCCACCTTTTCCATTTCACGCAGAAGCTAACCTAGTGCGCTAACTGGTTGAGCAAAATTACCCTAAAATATAGCAGCTTACGCCATAAGCGGCCCAATGAGTTCTTGGCCAACATAAAATTGTACTCATGGAGCTAAGTCCTAACTCAGCTGCCATAAAATCAATGATCTCAGACGGATAACTGGGGCGGTATTTGACGTAGTTTTCCACCCGGTCACTGAATCGACCGGTGGAATTAAGAGAAGCTTTCATGAGGATCATTTCAGAACTGGACTTCAAAAAAGTCAAAGCGATCCGAGTTCAAAAACAAAGAAATTATGAAGCTCCCCCTTGTAGTCATCCTGGTCATAGAATTGCAATTACCTTTTACAAGACTTTGATTCTAACTTTAAATTGAAATGGAGTCTGATAAATTTGGGTCGCAGTTGACAAGGTCATTCAAGCCAAAGTTAACTCCTGGAATGCAAACTACAAGTGTCTTGGCATACGGCCTTATTTTCGTATTTCCGATAGTAGCCATTGTCTTGGGTGAAGTCATAACTAAATATGCTACGGCTTCATGGCAGTCTTACTTTGTAAAATCCGTTATCTATGGCGGCATTGGTATAATTTTATTCACAGTCATTTGTCGAACTAATTCCTACGCATTCAAAGTTCTAAACTTAAAGCCTATTTTTTGGGGAAATTCTTACTCTTTATTTTGGGGTATTGGCATTGGCGTGTTAATTTCCGTTGCAGCAGGAGCCGGGTACGGAATTTCGAATGGCTTTTCATTTCAATTCAATAAATTGTTTCTAGATTTTGGCTCCAAACTAATTGGAAATCTTTATCCAGCTCTGACAGAAGAAGCTTACTTTCGCAGCGGGATTGTAAATATGCTTTCCCAAATGTTTGGCCAAACTTTTGGCCTTGCTTCAGGAAGCGTGCCCTTCGGAGTGATTCATGTTATTGGTGTTTTTTTCGGAAAGACTATAACTTTTGCCCAGATTCTCGGAATTAGTTTGGCCGGATTGATGTTAAGTCTCGTATATCTTCGCTTCGGATTGATTGGAGCCGCGAGTTGCCACTTGATGTGGAACGCTTTCATTCCGGGTTGGGCAAAAGTCTATGGTGCCGAAAGTAAAAATATGGTGAGTCTAATAGAAGGGTCTTGGATCACTTGTAGTCTTCTTTTAGTCGCTTGTCTCTTTCTTTATTTTTCATTACCTAAATCCACTTAATTGTGTGAACCGTAGAACCGTAGAGCCGAACATTTGGTTTTCATGATGATCGTGCCCATGGGCTCAGCAAAGAATGGCGGAGAGGGCCATAAAGTAGGCGAACTTTCTTCAGCTGTTATCTTCGACCTCACGGCCTATCCTGAGCCAAAAACCCTGACAAGAGAAGAATTAAAGCAATTGGTGAAATCCTATAGAAGCACAGTGGCCTTGGCTCATTTTCTGGGCTGCAGTCAGGCATTTGTATGGGAGCGACTCAATCCCTACCGCAGAACTCCACTTAAAAAATCAAAAAAATTTAAAAAAGGAGTTAAGTAATGAAAACAGCATTATACGCACGCGTATCCACTGACCAACAATCCACAGGACTTGAATCTCAAGTCAGAATTTTAAAAGACTACTGCGCCAAGAACGACATTCTTGATTATGAAATCTTTATGGATGAAGGGATCAGCGGAACTAAATCCAGAAGACCAGCGCTAGATCAAATGATGGCTGCCGTAAATTCGGGAGAGATTTCATCGGTCATTGTTTACTCGACAAAAATAATCACCCCCATTAAGGCGGTGAGCGAAGAGTTATTAAATTACTGGGAAGCTCGATCTTGTCGAATCGGCTCACGTGTGGCCTGGCTGTTTTGCCGCGCCCACACGCCTTACGCCTCATCAATTACAAAGGCACTGAGCCGTAATGGTAGCATTACAAACTTTTCCATGGGGTGGAAACATATTGGGTTCAAGTTCACAGGTGGGTCTTGCGTTAGACTTTATATCGTCTTCATTTAGATCGCCGTGACCTCCGCAATACTGATCGCAGTCATTTTTGATCTTCTCAAGAGCATCGTTCCAGGCACACTTAGGAAGGCTGCCATATCCAATTTTATCCAGAAAGGGAAGTTCAGAACGGCAATAACCATAACGGGTCAACTTACCGTTAACAGCAACAGCTCGCGAGTTTACGATATCGTAAACTCCCACGATCCATTCATATTTGTGTCGAGCCGCCACATCCACAACAACAACTCCGCTTGGGGCGTGTTGGTTTCCATCGGTTAAGGCAAAGCCCACAACCTGATATGTTCTGCCATCTCGCTCGCTTTTATAGCGATCGTCCAAGCAGATTCTTTCGCTGCTCTTGTCGTCCTGAATGCAAGCTCCGGGTGTTACCAGAACAAAATTTCGGGAGGAAAGCTGATAGCTTCCATTTTCAGTCGAAACTGTAAGAATACTCATCGGTTTGTTGTCATCGGCAACACCTGGCTGGATTGAGGTCACAACACCGGGACTGTTTTGGTCGCGATTTTCTGAGTTTTGGCGCATGCGAACTCGATCTCCAACGCAGACCTGGTTCACAAGTGAATCTTGAAGAGCCGCACAGGTTTTAGCTTCTTGGGCATAAGCGACTGAGGCCTGAAAGCATGCTGTTACTAAACTTAATAAAGTCATTTTTAAAATTAATTTATTCATGTT
>CAZETK010000018.1:46176-53129 GCA_964515195.1 uncultured Pseudobdellovibrionaceae bacterium | reverse complement strand
TTCCGCCACCGCCACCACCGCCTCCTCCTTTAGAGCCAGACGATCAGTTTTGACGAAGATATTTTTCGATGGATTCGCCGGTGATATCTTTAAATTTCTTGGCGAAGTAAAGGACAATGGCCAACAAGATGACCATGGATGGAATCAAGATAACTAAGAATGACCATTGGGTCATCTGAGCGATTTGTTCATTTAAAACTTGCGACTGGGCATCAGAGTCAATGTCGTTTGCAATGGGCTTGAAAACCCTGTAGGCCAGTGCAAAGTTCAAGGCCGAACTGACAAGAAAGGACAGGGAAAGCAGTTGCGTGCCGTGGCGGACAAGCCCATCGAATCTCTGTTGCTTTTCTGTCGTGTCAAGCGCCAGATGCATTCGCTCGATATCGAAGGCCTGTGGATTCAGAATAAAAAAACTAAGGGCTGGCTTTTTTCCGAAAGCCGAAAAATAGACGAAGGCTCCGATCAGCAAAGGGAACGCGGCCTCTTTAACAGCGAACCAAACTCCCGTAAGGCCCGATAAAGCAAATCCACCGGTGAAAACAACGTTCAAAACCCCTAAAACTGAAATCCAATTGATTTTATGTGATTGAAGAAGGTCCGCAAGGCCGTAGGCCAATGGAAAAAGAATGGCCAGAACGAGGGCCCATAAGGGTCCTAAGTAGGCGCCGCCCTTGTTCAGAATCAGGACCGGCAAAGCAATGTTAAAAATCAGATTGTACCAGGGGTTTTCGCGTCTTTCCAAAAATCACATTCCTTTACGGCTGAGCTGGTGATCATGCTATCGGTGATACAGAGAAGTCACAATATGAGGTACGGTGCTTCCAGGTTTTTTTATATCAGGTGTCGTAAAGAGGGTTTTTGGTGATTTGATGCGAGAAAGGCTTGTAAAAGATTTCCATAGATCAATTTTATCAGGGTTTTTCCCTGCCACCAAAAGGAGTTCAAATGGGATCATTTCGTCATAGTTTGCAGGCTTGGTTGGGAGCCTTGGTCATGATGGGAGTTTTGAGTGCCGATGCCGCTCAGAATATGTCCAATTTTGTCTATCAAGTGCGTGTGCCAGCAGGAAATACAACCTGCGAGACTGAGGCCATTCAATGGGGTGAGCGCTTTGAGCGGGCGACGGGGGCTCAGGTAACTCTTGTGAAATGCCAGGCTGAAGTTAGCCACCCTGACTACTCGAGTCTTCAATACACGTTGGTGCTAAAGTACCAGTCCGATTTTTTTTTCCAGCCTTACTTGGCTCAGCTAGGGAAGCGAGAACACTCTAGTAGTCTTCGACAATTTGAAGCGTTTTACTCTGACTACGCAGCTTGTGTCTCTGATATTCCCCAGCAGGTCGAGCATTACGAAAGATATACGGAGCTTGTAGCCGTCAGCGCCTTCTGCGAAAAGGATGACAGCATTTTAGAATCCCGCTTCTATATGCAGATTGAAGGCTTTAATAAGAAGCCGGTTGCAAGGCCGGCCCAGTATCTCTACACTTTTACACCTTTTAAAATGGGCCAGTGGGGAGAAGGTGAGTGGCAGATCATTGAGAGCAGTTTGCAGGCCGAGGGAAAGGTTCTCGTTAAGAAAAACTCAAGCTCGTTTGCCTATTACGGGAAATCACGATCACGCATTTCTGCAAACTATCTTGTGACCTTAAACTCTCTTAATGAGTGTGAAATCCAAAAGCCTTACGTTGAGCAGTTGTATCAAAAGTCCGAGGGAGGGTTTGTTTATGCTTGGTGTACAACAAGTTCGATCGATCAATTGAGTGGCGATGTTTATTTGGAAGTTCTTCATGACCGACCCTACTCTATGACGGTTGTTCCCGGAATGACGGATATATCTTACTTCAGCTTCGACGAATGCTTGCAGACTCGTGATATCGTGATGAGCGATGTTCGATACAGTGGTTACCTGGGAGCCCTATGCGCCCCTAATCTTATGCGCACACGTTATGAGCTTCACCTAGTCCGCCAGTAGTATGAAGTTTTTCTGATAGTTTCGCTGGAGACCAGGATAACGCTTTGGTGTGATTGTATTCTGGAAAATTATTTTTTTGACAAAGCGAGGTTTTAAACCTCGTTTTGTTTTTCAAGAGAAAGAATTCTGAGTCTTAACAACAGTGATATGTTTATTATCAGAGTTGGTGGCTTCAGCCACAAGATCAGGTGCAAGTTAAAAATTTCCTTCTTAGACTTCCTGTGAATTAAATGAATGGGACACTCTGTCCTTTTTCCATTCCTACTAGGAGGTTTAAATGAAAGCAATGAAGCTACTTGCAGTTTTGGCATCTATAACCGCTATGGCTCTTTCCAGTGCGGCGTTTGGCGCCAGTAAGCGCTCTGATCAAGAGACCCAGCAACAAGACTCAACGGGTGTGTCAGATACAACAAATTCGATGGAAACAGACTCTTCTGCCCGAGGAACAACGATGGAGCCTGATACCACGACAGACCCTTCTGTTGTCAGCCCTGGTACCGAGACAGATACTAGCGGTCGAATGGATGATTCCATTTCCACTGATCCTAGCCTCGATACAACTGGCCGTGATGACTCATTGGAAACTGATGATACACAGATGAGAGACGACTCAACCACAACGCCTGACACAGGAACTGATACGGAAACTGGCACTGGAGAGTAGCAGCCGGTTTTTTTACCTGTCTATTCCAAGTGGAATGACCGGTCGAAAACTCCCAGGTCACGGAATCTCACTCAGAAGGGGCCGGACCTGGGATTTTTTTTAGGCTATAGTCGATTCAAAACGTAGGGAAGTATTCCACCGGCCTTGAAGTACTCCATTTCATTGTGCGTGTCGATACGGACCATAGCTTTAAAGCTTCGGCTTTGACCGTTGTCATGGAGTTTGATCTCGATCCATTTTTTCGGCTCTAAATTCTGAAACGACGGCCATTCAATTTCTTCATGACCCTTAAGATTTAAAGTATCGACGGTGACCCCTGGCTCTAGTTGCAGGGGGACTACGCCCATTCCCACCAAGTTGGATCGGTGAATGCGTTCGAAGCTTTCAGCAACAACAGCGCTAACACCCAAGAGGCGCGGGCCCTTGGCCGCCCAGTCTCGCGACGAGCCGGATCCATACTCTTTTCCAGCAAAGACAACGAGAGGAACGTTTCTTTTCTGATAGATCTGAGAAGCTTCATAAAAAGTAGTTTCAGTTAGATCGGGAAAGACGGTCGTATAGCCCCCTTCCTTAGCGGAAAGCCGATTGCGAATGCGGACATTGGCAAAAGTTCCGCGCATCATGACTTCATGATTACCTCGACGTGAGCCATAGGAGTTAAATTGCGTCACTTGCACACCATGATCCAAAAGATACTCGCCTGCCGGTGACTTAAGCGCGATGCCTCCCGCTGGCGAAATATGATCAGTGGTGATGGAGTCGCCAAAGATGGCAAAGATTCGAGCTCGCTGAGCTGCCCCGGAAGGAGCTAAAAATTCTGGGTCTAAGAAAGGCGGACGCTTGATGTAGGTAGATGAGTCTGACCAATTATATTGGGGTTGGTCAGGCGTCTGGATGTTTTGCCAGTTTTCGTCGCCGGTCAGAACATCGCGATAAACCTTCTCGAACTTTTCTTGAGTGACATAACGAGCGACAAGCTCTTTCACCTCTTGGGGGTCGGGCCAGATCTCTTTTAAGTAGACAGGTTGGCCCTTTGAGTTGATCGCCAAAGGCTCGTTTTGCATATCCACATTTATGCTTCCACACAACGCTGCTGCAACCACTAGTGGGGGTGATGCTAGGTAGTTAGCCATCACATAGGGATGGATGCGGGCTTCAAAGTTTCGATTTCCAGATAGAACAGAAACTGTTGCTAAGCCTGATTTCTCAATGGCCTCTTGAACGGGCGGAGGAAGCGGACCGCTATTTCCGATACAGACCGCGCAACCAAAACCCGCAAAATTGAAGCCTAATTGATCCAGGTAAGGAACAAGGCCAGAGGCGTTCAAGTAATCTCGCACCGCTAATGATCCCGGAGCAAAAGTGGTCTTGACCCAAGGGGCTGTTGTAAGGCCCTTCTTGACCGCATTACGGGCCAAGAGACCGGCGCCAATCATCAGCTCCGGATTGGAAGTATTCGTGCAGGAGGTGATAGAAGCTATCACAATTGACCCATGGCTGATCTCGCAAGAGACGTTCTCGTTAAGATCGATCTTTTCGCTTTTATGAAGGGGGCCCAAATCGTGAGTAGGATGAAATGTCGCCGCCTCAAAGCTGATGGATTTCATACTCTCGCTCATTTCGGTCCACTCTTGAAGCATGCCTTGGCTGTAGGTCGTAAGAGTTTCACCATACCGACTCACCAGAAATTGACGAAAAGATTTTCGAACCTCTGAAAGACGTGACCGATCCTGTGGACGTGAGGGACCTGACATAGACGGTTCCACAGTAGAGAGGTCTAAATGAACAGTTTCTGAGTAATTCAAGGAAGCCTGGCTTGTGTTCCATAAATTTTGTGCTTTGAAATAGGCTTCGGCCCGCTCGGCCCGTTCAGGGCGGCCGGTTTTTTTAAGATATTCGACAACCTTCTCATCCACAGGGAAAATTCCCACCGTAGCGCCATACTCAGGAGACATATTGGCAAGAGTGGCGCGGTCCGCGATAGAAAGGTTTTGAATACCGCTGCCAAAATACTCGACAAACTTTCCGACGACGCCTTTTTTTCTTAAGATTTGAGTGACTGTTAGAACAAGGTCGGTCGCTGTGATTCCAGGCTTCAGCTGGCCGACAAATTCAAAACCGATGACCTGAGGGATTAGCATTGTGCAGGGTTGTCCTAGCATGGCGGCCTCGGCCTCGATGCCACCCACGCCCCAACCTAAAACACCGAGACCATTGATCATAGTTGTATGAGAATCAGTCCCCACTAAAGAGTCCGGAAAGATGAAATTTTGACCCTCTTCTGTTCCCAGCATGGCCACATGAGAGAGGTACTCCAAATTGACTTGATGACAGATCCCTGTGGCAGGCGGGACAACACGAAGATTTTTAAAAGCCTTCTGTCCCCACTTTAAAAATTCGTAGCGCTCGCGGTTTCTTTCAAACTCAAAACGGGTGTTGATTTTGACGGCGTCGGGTGTTCCATAGGCATCCATTTGGACGGAATGATCGATAACAAGATCCACAGGTCGCAGGGGATTGACCTTTTCAGGATCGCCCTTGCGTTGGATCATGGCATCCCGCATAGCTGCCAGATCGGCGATGACCGGAACTCCGGTAAAATCTTGTAAAAGCACTCGAGAAGGGGTGAACTGAATCTCACGATCTGACTCTTTCTTGAGGTCCACGGAAATTAAGTTTTCAATGTCACTTTTTTGGATGGTTTTTCCGTCTTCATGCCGCAGTAAGTTTTCGATAAGAATTCTTAGGCTGTAGGGGAGCTTTGAGATCGGCGCTCCCGTTTTTTCTTCAAGTTTTTTGAGAGAGTAAAAACGGTAGGATTTACCTCCAGTTTGAAGTGTGTCCAATGTTTGGAAAGAGTCCATGATACCTCCTGGCGTAGAGAAAAGCGGAATAAGTGATAGATGAGAAAGACTATTGAATATTCTCGATTATGGAGAGGTAACGCAAGCCCAGGTTTAAGAATTCCGTTTCTTAACAACAATTGTAGGGGTTCTTCTTCAATTGGCAGTTTGCCACGGCGCTTTTAAGAGCCCTGAGTAGACATGATCTATTGGGTCAACTAGGATAGAAGTCCAAAAAAGGGGCCCTATGGAAATCGTCAAGCTGACCGATGTCAAAAAGTCCTACCGCCTTGGTGAAACTATAGTCCCAGCGCTTCGAGGTATTAACCTTGAAATCCATGGTGGTGAATTCACAAGTGTCATCGGAGCCTCTGGTTCAGGTAAAAGCACGCTGCTTAACCTGGTGGGTTGTTTAGACAGACCTGATTCGGGCTCCATTCAGATCGCTGGTGAGGAGGTTACCCGCATGGGAGAACTCCAGCAGTGTCGCCTTCGCAATGAGAAAATTGGTTTTATCTTCCAGTCTTTCAACTTAGTGCCCGTTCTGGATGTATGGGAAAATATTGAGCTGCCATTGCTGGTCAAGAACGATCTGGCAATGGATGTCAAAAAAGCGCGAATTGACGAGGTCATTCGCTCTGTTGGACTGCAGGACTTTCGCCACCATCGACCTGATCAATTATCGGGTGGGCAGCGCCAACGTGTGGCGATTGCACGGGCTTTGGTAACAGGCCCATCGCTGGTATTGGCAGATGAGCCCACGGCAAATCTGGATTCGAAAACAGCCCATATGATATTGGATTTGATGGCCGAGCTGAATAAGAAAAAAGGCGTTACTTTCTTATTTTGCTCACATGATGAAAAATTGATTGGAAGGGTCGGGCGCATTGTCCATATACAGGATGGAATTATTGTTTCATGACATGGAAGCTAGCCTTTCGGAATCTTTTTAGAAACAAGCGAAGGACCCTGGCGACGGGGGCCGCCGTGTTGGCGGGATTTGTGGGACTCACGCTTCTGGGCGGTTATCTGATTCGGATTGAACGCGGTTTGAGGGCAAACTCCGTTTATCTTCAACATAAAGGCCATATCTCGATTTTTAAAAGGGAAGGGCTGCAAAGATATCGGACGCGGCCCTCTCAATATCAAATTACAGAAAATGACTATCGAAAGCTTCTCGAGGTGTTGAAGCCCTATGACGATAAGATTGAATGGGTAGGGCAAAGTCTATCCGGAGCGGGTCTTATTGGAAATGATATTAAATCCGTGCCCTTTATCGCCAACGGAGTGGATCTAACAACTTTGGAGAAAAGTTATGATCATCCTGATGTTCTTAAGTGGGCCCAGGATTTTTTAATCCCTGAGAGCCGGAACTTTGTTGAAGCCATTCAAAAGGATCCTTTGGCCATTTCGGTGACCAAACGTTTAGCCGCGCTTATTCGACGGCGGCCCCGCTGGGGGGTGTGTGGGGAGGG
>CAZETK010000018.1:0-46166 GCA_964515195.1 uncultured Pseudobdellovibrionaceae bacterium | reverse complement strand
GTACATTTTTTAACCAATTCAAACCTTTCCTTTGGCCATTTTGGGGAACAAACGTTAATCCGGGCTTATTCGACCCCCCCCCCCCTTTTCTCAATATAAAAATGAGGAAGATCTTTATGTCCAATTGGCCGGGATGAGTCTGTATGGCGATTTAAATGCCGTCGATGCCACACTGGCGATGATCCACTCTACTGGCTCAGAGTTGGCAGAAGATTCAGGGCTGTTGGCACCCTTAGAGCTTCTTCAACAACTGTACATGGCGGATGGTTATCAAAACGTGATGCTTTACCTGAAGAACGACAATCAAATGAACAGCCTCATCAGTCAGTTACAGGGTGAGTTTCAAAAACGAGGCCTAGAGTTTGAAGCTTATCCGTTCGATCACCCGCAAATTTCACCTAACTATGCAGGCTCGATGGGTTTTCTTTATGCTATGGCTGGCTTTTTTGTTTTTTTAATTTGCGGTGCTGTGATTTTATCTGTTGTTAATTCCTTGACGATGGGGATTTTAGAAAGAACCCGGGAAATCGGAACTTTCCGCGCGATTGGATATCGGCCTTCACAAATCTCCTGGATGATGACGCAAGAGTCGTTGTGCTTGGGACTGTTAAGCTCTGCGGCCGGAGTCGTATTGGCCGTCACGATTGCCGGTGTCGTGAATGGTCTTAATATCCGTTTTTCACCGCCTGGGGTTTCGACAAGCATTCAGTTTATTCTGACACCACAACCCGTGTTGGTGCTCATGATTTTTCTATTGTTTTTGGTATTAGTCGGTGTCACATCCTATTTCGTGACAGGTATGAAATTAAAAATGAAAATTATTGACCTTCTTTCGGATGCGGGGGCATAAATGAAAAAATATTTATCGTTTTGGATTGTTATTTTATCAACGGCTATCTCTTATGGAGATCTCGCTCAAGATCTACTAAAAGCATCGGACCGAGCTCGTGGCAGTCTGGAAAGAGGGCTCACTTGGGAGAGTGAATTGGCCACAACAGAGGACGGTGAAACCTCCACTCGGAGATTCCGTGTTCGTGCGAAGGGGACTGACGCATATGTCGAGGCGTTGGCCCCCTCGCGGAACAAAGGTGAAGTGTATTTATTTAATGATCGGACAATGTGGTTTTTTAAGCCGTCATTACGAAAACCTGTTGCTATATCCGCTCGACAGAAACTAAGCGGTCAGGCGGCCATCGGAGATATCGCCTCCACCCATTATGCCCGCGATTATTCTCCCACCATCGAAAAGACGGAAACGATTGATGGCGAGAAGATTCATGTCTTGATGTTAAAGGCTAAGGCTGACAATTTGACTTATGACCAAATCCGCTATTGGATTTCCGATAAGACCAAACGGGCGGTAAAGGCCGAGTTTTTAACGCTGCAAGGTCAACCCTTTAAGCGAGCTACGCTCAAATATGAAAACAAAGTCACAGTGGATGGCAAGTCCTTGGACTTCGTAAGTGAAATGACAATTGTCGATGCTCAGTTTGAAAACAACCAATCCGTTATCAAATACGAGAACCCTCGACTTGAAGATCACAAGAGCAGTCTGTTTAACGTGAACAACTTGAAACGATAAAATGAAAGTCTTAGCCAGAATAGCATTCCGAAACTCCGTGAAAAATTGGCGACACAGTCTGGCCGCCATTGTTTCTATTTCCGCAGGGTTTCTGTCGTTGGTTTTGTTTCAAGGTTATATCACCAACGTTGATAACCTCTATGAAACAAGCTTCGTCCACCGAGCCATGTACGGTCACGTAATTCTAGAAAGCCCCGCTCTTGCAACAGCGGAAGGGCGGGCCGAGCCTGAGAAACACTTGATATCAAAGTCCGAACAAGAGGCTATTCAGCAGTTTTTGGATTCCCGGAAATCGGAAGTGGTAACGTCTGTTCGATTTTTACCTGCCACTGGAATGGTCACGAATGGACGAAACTCCTTCATGTTTGTGGGCATGGGATATGACATTGAAAACGGTGTCAAGATGCGCGAGCCGGATTGGACTTGGGAAACTCTCTATGGAACGCCTCTTCATCTGGCCGAGAGCCCCCAAGCTGTAGTGTTGGGCCAGTCGCTGGGATTTTTGTTGGGTTGTGTGCCCGTGGAAAAAAGAACTGATATGGTCCAAAATGCCGGATATGTGCCAGAAGTCAGGCCTTTTACCTGTGTACGCAACTCCATCCAGTTGACCACAACCACAATTTCGGGCCAGCTGAACGCCAGAAACTTTGACGTGATCGGATTGATTGATGGTGGCTATAAAGATGTGGATGAAAAATGGCTGAAACTGTCTCTCCCTCATGTGCAAGGGCTGTTAAATACGGATAAGATTCGCTTTCAAACGGTCTTGTTGAGGGATGAAGGTCTTATCCAAGACCTAGTGAGTGAGTTTAATCAGTTGGCGGCTCAGAGTAATTTTGTCTCTCGCGCCGTATTTTGGAAGAATCACTACATCGCCGATTTCTATAATAAAACAAAAAGTCTATTGATGATCTTTCAAGTTTTTATCGTCACTGTCATTTTACTGATTTCAAGCCTTTCCGTTTTGAATACCATCGTTAAAAGCGTAAAAGAAAGAACTCGTGAAATTGGAACTTTGCGAAGTATTGGTTTTACGGGTTCTCAAATTCGTTTTATTTTTGCCCTGGAAGCGGTGTATCTCAGTTTGATGGGTGTCTTGCTAGGAGCCGCCGTAGCGGTCATGACAACTTTTGTGGTCAACCACTCTCGAATTTTATACCGAGCCGGTCTGCTTTCAGAGCCTGTTTTGTTCAGAATTGCCTACGATGGATATGCTTATTTGTCTTGTACAATTCTTCTAGCGGCTCTTGCTGTCGTCGCTAGCCAATTGGCGACAGGCTCAACGGTGAGAGCGCAGGTAGCGGTGAATCTGAGTCATGTTTAGATCGAAAATAATCTTTTTTATTCTGGTGTGTTTTAATCTTTTCAGCTTGAATAGCGCCTACGGTGAGAGCCGGTATCGAGTGGAGATCTACGGTTCTTCCACTTATCAAGAGATCAATGAACAATCCCGCTTTAATCCCGACAATCAAGTTCTGAAAATTCCTGAATGGTCTCATGTCCTGGAGCTGAGGCCTGACGTAGAGCTGAATTTTTTGAAACTTCACTCAGTAATTCTTCGATCACGCCACTTTTTAACCAGCCACGAGATGGATACTGCAAATCCCACCCAAACAAGGACATCGATCGGGAGTGAATCAGATTTGACAGACTTATTTATCTCGTCAGAATGGAAAGACCATTTTAGCACTCATGTGGGTTTGCAAAACTATCAATGGGGTCACGCTGAATTCTTGTCTCCATTGTGTTCTTTCATTTCGATAATAACCAAAGAAGTTTTTTCTACAAAGAAAAAGGCCGGGCCATGATGCGGGTCAACTGGAACCCGGATCCGGACTCTTCAAAATGGTCCGTTGTTGGTATTTACGAGCCTACAAGCAACCATGAGAGATTCTGGACAGCGGATCGGGAATTTCGTCCTAAATCCGCCTTGAAAATTGAATACCAATTTGAAAATCCTATTAATGCTGTCGCTCTTATTTTCGGGCAAGGTGAAAAGGAAAGATTCTATTTTGGTGAGTACTTTACATGGTCTCCTAAAGAAGGAATTTCCATCTATGGAGATCTTAAGCATCAAGGCGGGAAAACTCACTTTGTTCCCGAACAAAATCTTATGGGTACTTATGATCTGGTGGATTCTGATGAAGACTCTCGTTACTTCACTTTGGCGGTCGTGGGGTTTCGTTGGGAAGGGCGTATTGACTTACGCCAAGAGTTTATTTGGAACGAACCTGGATATACTCAGCGTGAATGGCACCAGGCCAAGGCGGCGGCTCTAGTTTTAGGTCCCAATCTACCTCGAAATATCGAACGCTTTTCGCGCCCTGGACTTGAATTTCGCCGTCAAAGTTATTCCTACACATCCTTAAGAATCCCGGATTTAGGAAAAGGGCAAAAGCACAGCGCCGCGATTCGTTGGCTATCCAGTTTGTCAGAAAGCTCTTCGGCGTTGCAGGTCAACTGGGAGTATCTTTGGAAAGACAGCACGGTCTTGAGTGCCGAAGCTTTACACTTTATGGGAGGCCAGGGTACGGAGTTTAGACTTTTAAGCGATACGCAAGCTTCCATTGGTTTTCGTTGGAGTTATTAAAATCACAGAGTGATTTATTAATAGTACTGGTGCCTGAACGACGAATTAGGGCTTGTGGCGAAACTATAGACAGTCGAATTAAAAGGTATCCCAAGCACAAGTCGGTATAAAAGCTGCTCGAGCTGAGGATATGGCAAAATCCATCATTGGGCTCGTTTTAAGTATTTTGTTGGTCAGCACTCCGCTTTATGTTCATGCCGAAGTTTTTCCGACTCATCATAATGACGTCGATGTGGTCTACACCGATAATACCTATGCGGACTTAGCGGCAAAGGTATGGATGATAGATCAGGCCCGACAGTCTATTTCTATTTCAGCTTTTCTATTAGGGAAGGATCAGTACGGACTCACTATTGCGGCCGCCTTGCGGCGGGCTTTAGATCGGGGAGTCGATGTACGGGTTATGTACGAGGGAAGCGTAGCACGAGTACTTGGCAATGATCTGAGACTGCGCATTACGGACCTATTGGTGGACCCGCGATTAAAGAAAAAAGCCCGCGTGTTGAACTTAGGATTGCTTGAAAAGAAACGAAGCCATTTAGCACTTAATGATTATCTGCATGAGAAAATTGTCATGGTCGATCCCTTGACGGAAAATGAAATGATTTATTTTGGAGGTCGCGATCTTTCAGAATTCAGTCGAATCACGATTGACAGCGGTTACGTCATTCGACCGATAATTGGCGCCAAAGGGCGACCCACCTATTATGTGGGGGATGACATTCGAAGCTATTATAATTCTTTGTGGGTTATCCTCAGCCAGTATTTTGCGCTGGAATCCACGACTTTGCGGGATGCACAAAAAGCTGTTAGCATTCTGCATGCTCTTGAGCCGATTGAAAATTCCTACTCGGATGCGGATCGTGAAGAGGTCCAAAAAGTACTGTCGGTTTTAGAGAGCCAACCCCGTGAAGGCGATACCTTGGCCTCGTTTCAATTCAGGCCTGAGACCACCCAGATTATTACGAATGATTTCATTCGTAATGTGACGGTCGATAATTACGCCAAAAGTTTAGGAGTACGTCCTGAAATGTATGATAAAGACGATATTCTGAAATTCATTGTTTCTATGGTGCAAAAATCCAGTCGTATTGAAATCGTTTCCTATTCGTCTCACTTTGTTCCGCAACTTCACGAAGCGTTTAAGGAGCTCTGTCAGCGTGGCCGTCTATTGGTTTACACGAACGGATATGAAGCCATGGCTTCTATGGATCCACTTGGGGTTTCAGCCATATCCTTTGATTATACGATGATGGCGATGCGCGCCCTAGAGGGTGACTTGAGTCGAAAGCAACTCCAAAATGGAGCTTTACAAATCCTAGGCCTCAATCGCGATTCCGCTTTGAAGCAGACAAGAGGTCTTCAAAGCTATCTGCACAGAAAGTTGATGATCTTTGATGACCAATATGTACTAACCGGAAGCTATAATTTTACAGAGTCCTCTTCCAGTAAGAATGATGAGTTTGTTGTGCTCTTCAAGGACTCCCGCATGACAGAGCATCATATTCGACTTAATCGGGCTGAAAAAGAACGAGTTTATGAAACTTTAAAGCTAACAGATGAAGGTTATTTGGTACGCCTTAAAAACTCGATTAAGCGGCTTATGTTGGGCGAATTTGTTAAGTCCCAGTACTAAAAATCTACCCTGACAACATAGAGCTTATCCTGACAATCTTCCCTAAAACGATAAGGATAGGCTCTTAAGAACTTGAGACTTGGACAGGCCAAGGCTATAGTTGGCTCATGCTAATGTATTTATTATTCGTCTTAATCGTAGCGTTCTGCTTTGCAAAACTGGAAATTCAAATTGAAGGCACGCAAGGGTGGGCTAAAAATCTTCCAACCTGGCGTATTGAGAATCATTGGGCTCTACGGGTATTTTGGGGTGGACGTCCTCTCACGGGTTATCACTTCTGGGCTATGCTTTTTATTTTCTTTATGTTTCATTTCCCATTTTTCTTTTCAGAGACTTGGAGCCTAGCCGCTGAAATGAAGATTATGGCTGGCCTGATTTTATTCTGGGTTACAGAAGACTTTATTTGGTTCGTTATCAACCCAGGATATGGAATTCGAAAATTCAAAAAAGAATTTATTCCTTGGCATCCGCGCTGGTTGATGGGGGCTCCCGTCGATTATTGGCTCTTCATCCCGCTATCAGCATTTCTGTTTTTTGGGTCTACTTATCTGTGAGTTGGGTGATTAGCTTTTTTCGTTTCATCTTCTTTCTATTTTTAGTATCGGGGCCTAGCTATGCCTCTGAGCCTGCCTTGACTTCGACCCGGTCGACATCAAGACAACAAATCAAGATCCTCAATCTGAATGTGGGAGGAGCTGATTTCAACCTGTCAATTTCGGAAGGCTTAAGACCTGTCTGTGATGCTTTTAAACTGTGCCAGCCCGACATGATCGACAGAGTGAGACGCCATATTGCTCGCCATCGTCCTGACGTGATTCATCTTCAAGAGGTCTATGATCTGGCCCAGCTGACGCGTGGAAACGGAAAACACCTTCCAATTTTGCCTTTAAACTATCAAGCCGCCTGCGGATTTGGAGCCTCAAGGTTGCGAGAGGTTTGTTTGGCCTGGAACTCTGAGAAAGTAAAGTCATTGGGTCTTTGTAAAACCATCTTCGGCCGTGAGGGGGGTGCCATTCGGTGTTCTCTTCAAGTGGGCGCTGACGAAATCGATTTTATTAGTATCCATCCTAGCGCTTGGTATAAAGGTGATCAAGAGGCCGTCATTAAAGCCACTTGGTCGCGGTTAGTGCGAAATGAAAGGCCTACTATTATTGCGGGAGATTTCAACACCTTTGAAAAGACTTACTTGAATTCCGCTTTGGATCCCTATCCTCCAAACTTTGGAACTGTGTTTGGTCGCCTTAAGCAAAACTACGGACGCTGGGCCCCACCTCGGGATGGTTTTGGTAAGTTTATCCCCGGCGCCAAGGAGGAGTTGCAAATCGAGACCTATAAAGGGACGACTATTTTTGGGGACAAAGTCGATCATATTTTTGCGAATTTCGGAGAGCCAGCCTCGGTGCCTGAATCCGGGGTCATGCCTTGCGGACAAGTCGTATGTGTTGGGAACCAGGAAGGGTACGAGTGGGGAGGGGCTAGTTGGTCTTTTTTGAGCTCGTGGGGACCCAAAACAGATCATCTCCCTATATTGGCTTTAATCACTTGGAATTCCCCTGTTAAGGAAAGCGACAGAGACGCCCAATTTTGAGAATGGGTGCTGGATTTGGCCTAGGTGACCCATTCATTTTGATTTGAAAGTCTCATTTCTGGAATAGAAATTGTAAAGACTTCCTATTATGGGAAAATTTATAAAGCTGTTTCTGGCAGTCGGTCTTCTATTGCTCTTCTCAAGCTTCGGCTGGGCCTCTTCTTCGGACTCGGTGCGGGTCTTAATCTTCTCGGCTCCCTTTGGCTCGGGTCACGATACGGCTGCAAAGCGGATTAAAGATGTTCTTGCCACCCATTATGGGGCTCAGGGACAAGAGGTAGAGATCATTATTAAGAACACTTTGGATTTTGCTCCGGCCTGGTGGTCGGCCATCGCCTTGAAGCAGTTTTCCAGTCTTCAGACTCACATGCCAATTGTTTACACCCATGTGTTCGAAAATTATTTGCGCCAAGCTCACAAAGTTGAAAATGCAGGCGAGATGAAACTTTTCAAACAATTACGAATCAACACTCAAGCTATGGACAGTTTTATCCATCACGGTGCTTTCAAAGACGCCTCGGGCGGTGCCCTTGCGCCGACGGTGGTGTTTTCCACTTGGCCTGGTTCTTCCGAGGCCTTGATTTATCTGCGAAACCAACAGAAGTCTTATTATCATAAATTGAGCCGAAGTGTTCCGCTGGCCCATGTTCAAACTGATAATGCCACACATGATCGTTATTTTCATTTATTCGCCCAAGATGCTCGCGGCGAAAAAGGTGCGGATGTGGTTTACGTCCCAAGCCGAGAGGTTTATGAAGAGTACGTTCGTCGGGGAATGAACAACGTTGTTTTTACGGGAATGCCTTTGATTATGAACGGGAATGACTTACCCCCTTATGATGTAAGAGAGATCGAAAAAAGAATGGCTCGATCCGAACTGGGTCTACCTGTTGAAGTTCCGACTGTTATGATTGAAGCCGGCAAGAATGGGGCTGCCAATTATGCAGCCATTATCGGGAGTTTGGTTGCATTTGCCGATGGAAAACCTTTGAATATCATCGCCGCTAGCGGCGAAAACAAAAAGAATATCGAAATTCTGACCATGCTTTCAAAAGGAGCCAAGCCTGGCAGCTCCGAGTACAACACTTTGATGTATGAACTAAAAGAACTTTACAAGCCCCGCATTCTGCGAAAGTTCCTTCGAGTGGGTTGGCGTGTTTTCGGTTTAAATCCAGCAGTCGACAAGGATGTGATTTCCAAACTAGTGGAGACAGGACTGCCATCTAATGTGAATCTACTGATCAAGGGCTTTGTGCCTCTTGAGCCGTTGCGGGCTGCCTCTGATATCGTCATCACAAAACCAGGCGGGCTTTCCACCGCTGAGTTGGGTGCCAATGGCCGCCCCATGATTATTCTTCAGGAAACGGCCAGTGGAGAAGCTTTGCCGAACGGGCCTCTTTTTGCGAAGAAAAACTTGGCGATACTTAACACTGATATTTCAGTGGTGGGAGCCGAAGTCATGAATCTCTTGGATGATGCCGAATTGATGCGATCCATGTATGCTTCTTCAAACCAATTCCGCAAAGATTTTAAATTGGAGCGGGTTCTTCCATTCGTTGAGCAAGCCACATGTCGAAAATTATTGTCTCGTTAATACTTTTTTTTCTGGGCTTTCATAGCCAAGTTGGATGGGCCCAAACATCGAAAAAGAACCCCGAGTTCATCGAAGCCGTTGAGGACTTTAAAGCCAGTCTGAAGGACCAGCTTCAAGTGGTGTTTTTGGCGGCACTCGTTCACAATCTGGACGTGGACACGCCTTCTTATTTGCGACTGAAAAATGAAACCGAGAGATTTGTTAAAGTCGTTGGGAAAGGTTTGACAGGCTTGTCTGCGGATTATCAATCTCAATTCATTGAAAACAACGCAAGCCCCGAAAGTAAGGCTCGCTTTCGATATGCCGAGATTAACCTAAAGTGGGCCAGTGAAATAGCACTGAATTCAGCCGCACAGATCCTTTATGATCTTAAAGTTCAAAAGCAACGGGGACTTTCCAGTCGCTTGAAAAAATTTGCAATGCGCCTGAACGAAATGTCCAGCCAGTTAGAGAAGGGCGAGGCCATTCCCCCCCGTATGCAAGATGAGTTTTACCAGAGATTTCCAATTGAAGAGGGCCGTCTTAAAGCCTTGTGCTCGGTGGCAGCGGGAATTTGTCAAAATAAAAGGATTCAAAATTTATTAAGAGGACTTTCTTTCGACGGGTTAATGAGAAAAGGAACTCAGATCGATTGGTCAGAGGCCAGCCCCCTTGCTATTCCAGCCAACTCTGCTGTTGTGCTGATTTTTAATCATGATAATACAATTGCGGATCAGAAATTGATGCAGATCATAGCTGAAAGGCTGAATATTCAAAATAATTTACTGACAACTACATTGAGAGCCTGGCCCCATACTAACCTGCTTCCTTTTCGTAACTATTTTTTTAATCGCGAAAGTGATTCCGTCTTTATTGAGGATCCCGAGATGAATCGAAAGGTGATGGATCATCTTCGGCAAGAGGGAAAGGGGATTACGTCTGTCAGCTACTTCCCTGAAGGAGATCAAGCATTTTGGAGCGCGCATTTTCCGTTGGCGGCTAAATCCGGCGGTTTTGTCGCCGCTCGCAAAGCCGCCATTGAACTTCAAAAGCAAAATAGAGGTGTCTATTTGGTCCAGATTCAAATGAATTTTTGGTCTCAGTTGACGGGGCAGGAAGAGATTCTAAAAATCTCTGTATCTTCACCACAGCGGGTTCCCACTACGCCGCTTTCTAAAAATGATGAGTGGGTGCAGCAGCGTCGAAGTGAATTCGAAACCATTATCAATCAGGAGCGTGGTCTTTATCAGGTGGATTTGGTAAATCCACGTCAACAGCAAGGTGTTTGGCAGTCAGGTCGCACTCGACTGCCCCGTGATTGCCGAAAATTGCTGGCCCAATAAAGAGAGTGCCCTTTGTCCTCCGAATGAATTGGGGTTGCATTCAAATCCATGAAGCTCAGTGGGAATTTCAAACAGATGCACTTTGCACCCGATTGATTTCAGATGCTCGGCAAGCCGTCGGCTATGGTGTGGGCGCACGACAGGATCCCACGAGCCTGTGATCAGCCAATATTCGCGAGAATGAGAGTAACTTGAAATACTCAGCAGATCTGCAGGCGACGTTTGGTGCAAAAAAAATCGCTCATAGATTTTTTCAGTTGGAAAGACAAATTTGGAGGGCCATTCCTTTTTCCACACTTGAGGTTGAACAACTGGATAAAACCCTAACACGGCCTTGAGTTTGGGATCAGAAATTTGTGCTGAGACATGGTAGGCAAGATAACCTCCGGCGGAGCGCCCTCCCAGAACAAAACCTTGAGGGGAGAAGACATCTGTGCGGTAGTCGAGGATATATTTTAGACGCCCGAGAAGAGACTTTAAACACTGATCTAATTGAGCCTCGGGCCAGTAAGAATAGGGAACCTGAATGACATGAAATCCTAGTCGTATCCATTCAGCATTCAGAAGTGAGTACTGCTGAGGGTTCCCAGAAATAAAGCCACCTCCAAACAGGAAGACAAGGCAAGGAGCATTCGGATTCTTATTAAGGTAAAGATCTGCGACAGAGCCATCTTTAAGTACAAGCGGAACAGCTTTTTGTTTTTTGGAAATAGGCGGCCAAAGCAGTGCTTGTCCGATTTGACCCTTTATAAGGGCCGCCCGCAATATAAAAACTGCCGCAAAAATTCCCATTACGATTAAAAAAAAGGCAGCACCAGTCATCAAAAACAAAAGACCACTTAGCCATATCAAAGGACCATAGTAACCATTAAAGAAATCTCCTAACTTCCAACTTAATTGGCGTAGGGAATGGATTGCGTTTTGTAATATCATCTCGGCTCCGCGCACAGCTCTAATGCACTGTTGTCGACTCAACTGCAGACAGGTTCAAGGGACGTCCTAAAGTTTTTTCTTTAAAACGACTCATAACTATTTCTGCTAATTCCACATTGTTATTGCAGATCGCCGGATGAATTTTAAGTGTAATGGATCGATGCCCACACCACTCGATTGTTGTTAAGCCGATGGGATATGAGGCAGAGCCCGGCGGAGCGATGATCCAATGACGATGGGACATTTTGGATTGACAGAGTGCATTTTGATTCCAGGCGCCAAGATCGGAAAAGCTTCCAGCCCAAAAGGATTTATTTTGCGCTTTACGGGCCAGTCGTTTCATGCCGGAGACTCCAATCCAGCGCCCAATTTGGTAGAGCTCCCAAAACGCCCAGTACATTCCGGACTTTAAAGAGTTTCGATAGTTTTCGAAGGACTTTTGACTATTTTGATCCGTGTGAGGGCCTGTGAATTTGGTGACAATGAAGCTCACCCAATTGCGGTGGCTCTCGGCATCGGGGAAGGCTCCCCGAACATCCACCGGACAAAGCCAGTAGCTCGTATCTTCAGGATTTGCATATAACTCTTGTCGTAAAATTTGATCCGTTTGCGACAGTATATAGAATCCGGGGTTGAGCTGAAGTTTTTCAGCTCTTGATTTTAAAATTTGATTCTCCTGTGTGGTTAAGAACCAGGTGCTGACATCTTCAAGACCCGCGCTGGGAGCGTTGGCTTGAAATCGCTTCCAGGGATTGTGATGGGCGCGCGGATGACGAAGAATACCTTTTAGCAATAAAAATGGCTGGAAAACGGGTGAGGGTTTTTTCAAGGGCCGCGAGGGGAGTGGAACATTTATGCCTTCGGCCTTCAGCAAAGAGTTCATTTTACCAAAGCCATCGGTTTCGCGGTGGCGAAAATGGGCGCGAACAATGCCCTTGCCTTCATCTTGATACATAAAGGTCGCCATATCCGATTGGCCCATCTCGGCCCGAATTTCAAACCATTTTGCGGCCCAGTCAATCATAAGAAGTTTCCTTCCAGCATTGTAAAGTCGGACATCTCTAAAAAACGAGGATCTGTTGAGTGTGTGATAACTTTGTACAACGACCCTTTGATTTTCGTCGAGAAAAATCCTGGCTTCAATAAGGACAAAGATTCTTTGCCATTTGTTAATCTCCAATGGAAGTAGTTCAAAACATGAAATTGTCGGTCCTTGGGCTGCCGACGATTCTCTCTCCAAAGAGCTTCCAAAAATTGAAACAAATTTTTATCAGCCTCTCCCCTTAGAGACCGGTAGAAAATTAACTGGCGCATTTCTAAAGCTTCATTTAGTTGAACGCCACGTCGACCAAAACAGGGAAGAAGTTTAGCAATAAGACCCAGGGTGGGGGGCCAGCTTCTGATTCGAACTTTCTTCATATGAGACTGGGAAACTGCCATCCCTAAGGCTAATGGAACACCGTTTTTCTCAAGAACTTGAAAGTCCATAATCGTTTTACCAAAGGCCTGAAGGGTATTTTCCATATCGGTGCGCTGCCAGCTTAGGCCGTCTGTACTATTCCAGAATACACTCTCGAGGAGTTCGACTTCGCTTGGTAGCACAGAGCGAAGCTTAAGTGACTTCGACCGTAAAAAAGGTTTCCATCGTCCCCAGATCGAAAAGGATTCGTAGTCGTGAACAACCTGATATTGAAAATCTTTGGCACGACTTTGAGATACAAGGGCGGACTGAGCCGCTTTATTTTCGGTCCATACGGCCGTGATCACGCCCAAACAATAGTCAAAGTCTTCGATTTCATGGATGTGCTGTAGAACCTCTCCAAACATTTTGCGCCACTGAAGTCGCGCTTCTCGCTCAAGCTTGGGGGTGGTTCGCAGATCACTTGCGTAACCAAGGCAGACTTCTTGACCTTTCCATAGCATTTTTCTGAAGGTGAGACAGGCTAATCCATGAGGTGTTCCATCCTTATTGTGAAAGGTAAAAACGAATGACTTTTCACCCTGGGCTTTTAAAAATCGATAGAAGTCAGGTTTGCGATCCAGAACAACTTGTAATTGAGAGGTAGCTAACGCAGTTTCGTCAATAATTCGAAACAGGATTTCTTGATTCTGGGGCGAGGCCAATCGAATGCGAGGGTATCGATCAAAGAAGCTCTGAAGAGTCATAGTGAACCTTCCTCGGAAAATCCTCTTCAGAATTTCACTTAATGAGTCATAGCGCAAGCACTCGTCAATGACTATGTAACTTTAAGCGGAGGCCTGCTGATGTTGATGCTGACGACTTGTTCGAAAACGATTACGAAATAGTCTTTTTCCGACAAATCGTAGAATCGTAAATGGATGAGCAAAGAAGGCTTTGAGAACGGCCCGTGTGGATCCCATCTCTACAATTTCTCGGTTTTCGGCTGTCATCCCAGGGAGATAAACTTCTCCTTCAAAAATGCGACTGGGTTTTGACACGCTGTACATGTCACCCAATTTCTTACAAGATGCATCATATGAGTAAAGGATATAGGGTTTTCCTTTAAAGCTTAGGGCCGTAAGCTCCATAAAAAGCTTCCACCAAAATCGGAAACGAATCTTTCCATCTTTAATAAGCGGGTGAATCCATAGACCCGTAAGTTCTAAACACTCATGCCAGCACTTCTGAAGATGGGGATGGTTTTCGATGATACCTGGAGGAATTTGTTCCAGTACTCGAAAAGGGTGAGAAAGCGCCAAAATATATCCACCAAAAATATGTTCCACGTTTCCGTGAAAATCTTCGCTAACTAGAGCGATCACCCGAGAGCGTGCAAGATATTCTTGGGGATATTGGACATCGATGTACTTTTTTGTAAGGAGACTATAATTTTGAAGATCCGTTTCTTGAGTGATAACCCTAAATTTTAAAGATGATTTTCCTAGCACTGTTCCCCCTCTAGGATGCGACTTTCATTGTAAAGCAATGGAAATGCCAGTTAAAAGTCTGTCAGGTTTTAGTTAAGCTCTTTAGGCAGAGTCGTTTTGGCCCTACCTCAATTCACCACTCCACCAGAATGAAAAATTGATGAACGGAAGAATACACTAAAAAGGGTTTAGAAAAAAATCGTATTTTTCGTCACCATGTGACGAAAAAAAATCAGGACTACAAATGAAATTTTAATTTTAAAACAGAGGAAACCAGGAACTCTAGGAACAATAGGAAATCTCAATTAAAAATGGATAACATGGCAATACTTAAACTGGACTAACCTACCAAAGCTTTATTGGCACGCTTAAGGCGGTGAGAAAGGGTCTTGACGAGCGCTTTCGCCCATGATGGTCGAGTGAAGATGACCTGGTCCAGTGCGCTGTTCGGAATTGCGATCAACTCTACATCCGTGACGGCTTGAACTGTCGCAGAGCGTGCATCATGGGTGAAATGTCCCATTTCACCTACGAACTCACCTGCGGAAATCTCACCCAACATGATTTTTTCACCATTCTGGCACACCGAAAAAGCCTGGAGATTGCCTTTCTTTACGATATAGGCGACTTCGGGAATGTCTCCCTCTTTAAAAAGATAATCACCCGGCTTGAGTTGTTTAAGTTCGTACTGATTTTGATTCTTGGATGCCTCTGGAGATACAATTTTGGCAACGCAGGCCACAAGCGCCTGCTCGCGCTCGGGTTCCGTTAAAAATTGGACCTGACCACTGGCGATCTCCGAAGCAAACCGATCGTGATCGGCTACAGCCGCCATGATGATGATCGAGGTATTTTTAAGCCCCTTGTCTTTCAGTATTTTGGCGGCGATCTCGAGTCCTGAGTCCTGTGGGAGATATTCATCAATCAGCACCGCCTTGGGCAAGACATTATCAAGCTTATACTTGGCTTCAAACCATTCACTGGCGTGGAAGGTGGAAGAGTTTGAAAAATTCCGAGATAGAATCTCTATGTAGTTTTGAATTCGGCCTTTGTTGCCGCTAATGATTAAAAAAGTGCTTCTTTTATCCTGTCCCATCATGAATCCTTCCTCTGACATGTCTCATATTAAGACGGGGTCTCAGATAAACTATTTTCCAATTACTATTATCCATTTTCGAATCGAGATTTTCAAACTTCAGAAACAAATGAAGGCGGTTTGAGATGTAGAGGTTTTGAGCAGATCAAATTGAAACACTTAGGAAAATATCGAAACAAGACCTCTGTTGTGCCGATGAGGGTGTTATGAAAGGTTCTGAATCAGTGAAGCGTTTCTGTTTGGGGCCGAGGCTCAAGAAGTCTTAACTTCTCCTCCGCAACACCGAGACTGATACCCCAAAGTAAATGTGAGGCAAAATCTAACAGTTTTGGGGGGATCCTTGAGGATTTCTGAATGGCTGGGCGGCTAGATTGAAGAGCCGGTAACCAACCATAGCGACTGGCAGCCCAGATCCCGAGGCCAAAAAACCCGCCCTTGACAAGCGAAGGGCCTTTAAGCGCTCCCTGGGTAACTGCATAGATGATTCCACAGGCGATGCTATAACCGAGCTGAGAAGTGATCGGATTATCAGGCTGGAATCCTCGAGCCATAAATGGATTAAATCTAAAAAAGTTTGTCATTTGTGATCCGATTGTCTGAGGATCGTGGCGTGACCGCAGAATACTGGGAAGGAAGTGATAGAGTTTAGATACGGGCGCATTAATAGGGCCTGTAGCCATTATCCCCGCCCAAAATCCTCGTTGAAGTGTATTCATGGATTCCTCCCCGAGAAGAAGTCTTTTTTGAAGGGAATTGCAACATATGTACCAATTAAGACATGAAGTTTACTTATTATTGGCAACTTTGTGAATTATCTGAGTGATGGACGAGTCTGAACCAATTCGGATTAACCGCTTATCAAGACCTTCTACGAATTGGTACCATGAAGCACTCGCGCTTGTGATCTTAAAGCCGAAATTGCCACGCTCGTTATTCCATTTAAAATGACCAAGAAGTTCGCAAGGTTCATTTTCTTCGATATTTACCAAAAGCCGGCAACTCCCTTGCTTAAAGGAATCAGCCTTCATAACGCCGCCAACACCGTTCAGGCCGACGTCTCGAATCAGCACGCGGGTCGATAGCTTATCCTCACCCATAAGACGCCCTTGTAGAGAGGCCTCAAATCGCTTCTCGCGGCAATGTTTTTTCATTCTGATGATCGTAGGGGTCGGTATGTACTGAAGGTAATCCCGATGGTTATAAAGTTCCCGAAGGACGCTGATTTCATACTCATTCATCGTCGAAAGGCATTGGGTTTTTTTATTGAAGAAAAAGTCCAGCATAGAGGGGGATAGCACAGGATCAGAAATCACGCTGCGCTTCCGCAGAGGAAATTCCATGTTTTTGGCTTCCAAGTCTTGGAAAAAAGCCGAAAGGTTTCGTTTAGGGTGCTTGCCGTTATACATCTGGTAGTAAACCTTTTGAGCCAAATTAAGATCCAGGATGGCGCCCACGGCTGGCGCATTGTTCACAAATGAATACTGGCTTACGGTTTTTTTTGAAAGCGGTTTGAATAGCAGAACTTGCTTATAAAAATCAATCCACTTTGGATTTACAGCGATTACGAAATGAGTCACGCCGAAGTAATCATAGCTATAGTGATAAAGAAATTTAAGTAACGGAAAAAGGATACGCCCCCGTTGTTGTCGGTATTCCTTCTTGATCGCGAGGGAAGAGACCTCAGCGATTCGCGCCATAGGTGGAACTCCCTTAATTTCGAAGATTGACTCGAGAGGAAGGCCAAAAGAGCTTTGGCGGATTAAAGACAGAGTTCCCACAACAGTGTCATCTTCGATGGCAATAAGAGTCGTGGTGCTAGGAAGCGCATGGTATTTCGTCACACGGATACCGGATGGATGAGGGTCCATGAGTTTTTCATAAACGTAAGCATCGTGGAGAAGAGCAAAGGCTTGGTCTAACTCTTCTTGGGTTTCCGCCACTTTGAATCGAAGACTGGGGGAAATATCATTCGGAAAGTCCACAAGGCTTCGAATAAGAGGACCTTTGACCAGGTCCGGCAGATTCAGCATTTGATTCCAAAGAAAGCTCTTGAGGGCCATATTACCTTATCGGACTCTTCCGATAGGTCTTGAAACTAAAAATGAGCTTAGATGAAAAATATAACGAAAGCTTAAAATCACCGCCAACTCATTAACGGCGAAATATTGCGGTATATTAAGACGAATTTACCTCACCCAGGCGATGGGCTAGATTGTCTCAAGTTAGGACTTCTGTAGGTTGTGGTAATGGGAGTTTATTGTCTTTTCACCCAATTATTTCATAAACTAACCAGGATTCCTTTTTAGAAATTTGCTTGGAAAGTTGGTTGCTTATGGCTCTGGTGGAGTTGCAAGGTATAAGGAAAACTTATCAACTCGGTGAGACTAAGGTAATGGCTCTTCGGGATATCAATCTGAAGATTTTTGAAGGCGAGTTTACCAGTTTAATTGGGACTTCCGGTTCGGGAAAGAGCACCTTGCTAAATTTAATTGGTTGCCTGGATACGCCCGATCAGGGCTCCCTTAAAATTCGTGACAAAGAGACGACGACGCTCAATGAGACCGACAAGTGCACTATGCGTAATGAGCAAATTGGTTTTATTTTTCAGTCTTTTAATTTGGTCCCTGTGTTGAGCGTTTACGAAAACATTGAACTTCCACTCCTCGTGAAAAACGATTTGCAGGAAGCTGAAAAGAGCAGACGCATTGACGATGTGATTCAAGCGGTTGAACTTAATAAGTTCGCTCATCATAGGCCAGATCAACTGTCGGGCGGGCAGCGGCAGAGAGTCGCGATAGCGAGAGCCCTGGTAACAAAGCCTTCCCTTGTTTTAGCCGACGAGCCCACGGCCAACCTGGATTCCAAGACGGCTCATATGATTTTAGATCTGATGAGCGATCTCAATAAATCTAAACAGGTCACCTTTTTATTTTGCTCTCACGATGAGAAGCTGATCAACCGTTCTGCAAGGGTTGTTCGGATTCAGGATGGAGTCATACTGGAATGAAGTGGACCCATGCTCTTCGCAATCTCCTTCGGAATAAACGAAGAACCTTGGCGACAGGGACAGCCATTGCCGCTGGCTTTGTTGGACTCGTTTTATTGGGCGGCTACATCTATCGGGTTGAGAGACTTCTTTTTTCTCAAGCCGTTTATCTAAATTTCCGTGGCCATATTTCTATTTTTAAGACTGATTCGCTGGAGAATTACGCTTCCAGTCCCGCCAAATTTCAAATCACCGAGGATGAAATTTCGAAGGTGCGTGTGATTCTGAAAGAATATGACTCTAAAATTGAGCATATGGGCTATGGAATGTCGGGAATGGGGTTAGTTAGCAACGGCCAGAAGTCCGTTCCGTTCCAGGCTACCGGCGTGGATATCGAGACCTTGTCTTTTACGATGCATCATCCGATGGTTAATAAGTGGAGCCAGGATCTTTTGACTCCAGACGCTATAGCTTACGAAGAAAAGGCTCGGGTAAATCCCCATGCGATTTCGATTACTTCCATAATGGGAGAACTTTTGGATCGTAAAACTCCTTATGAAAACCTGGATGAAGATAGCCGCTCGATGCAACTGGCGGGTATGACTATTTATAGCGACCTCAACGCGGTGAATGCTGAGGTTGTGGCCAGTCATTCAACCGGAATGGAGATCACAGAGGAAACGGGCTTGAAGGCACCACTGGCCTTGCTGCAGGATCTCTATCAGACAAGTGGAGCCGAGTTCATCGCGATCTATCTCAAGAGTCCATCAAGGGAATTAAGCGGACTGACAAGAGAGTTGCAAAAAAAAATTAACGATCAAGGGCTACCTCTAGAAGTTTTTCCCTATTCGGATCCGCGAATTTCACCGCAGTACACGGGGACTATGGGATTTTTGTATGTCATGGGGGCTTTTTTTCTATTTCTAATTTCGAGTGCGGTCGTTTTATCGATCATAAATTCATTAACGATGGGGATCTTAGAAAGATCAAAAGAGATTGGCACTCTTCGAGCCATTGGTTATTCTGAACATCAGATTGCCGTTGGATTCATGTATGAAAGCTTAGGATTGTCTGTGATTAGTGGGACCTTGGGAACCATCATCGCCTGGATCGTAGCTGTGATTGTCAATTCTTTAAATATTCGTTTTTCGCCGGTTGGAGTTTCTAATTCAGTTCAGTTTGTTTTAACCCCCAATATCGTTTTTATCTTGATTGCATTTGCACTTTTTACGGTTTTAGTTTCAATTTCATCTTACGGATTAGTTCGAAAAAAATTAAATCTTAGCATCGTGGATTTACTCTCAGACTCAGGAGCTTAGTATGAAAAATATAATTA
This sequence comes from uncultured Pseudobdellovibrionaceae bacterium, assembly GCA_964515195.1. Classification (GTDB taxonomy): domain Bacteria; phylum Bdellovibrionota; class Bdellovibrionia; order Bdellovibrionales; family Bdellovibrionaceae. The sequence goes on along the minus strand of CAZETK010000018.1, from coordinate 26,614 downwards.
TTTCACTCGTTTTATTGGTCGGAAGCATGACATTCGCCCAATCCGCCGAACAACTGTTAAAGGCTTCAGACCGGGCTCGCGGAGGGGTCGATAAAGGGCTTACTTGGATCAGCGAAGTGGATACTGTTGAAAAAGGCGTTAAGTCCATCCGAAAATTTAAAGTACGAGCCATGGGGGTGGATGCCAACGTTGAGGCCTTAGAGCCCTCCCGCAATCGTGGCGAAATTTTCCTGTTTAACGATCGGGCTATGTGGTTCTTTAAGCCGTCACTCAAAAAGCCCGTTACGATCTCTCCTCGGCAGAAGCTTTCGGGGCAAGCCGCCAATGGTGATATCGCCTCGACAAACTACTACCGTGATTACACTCCAACCCTGGAAAAAGTCGAAGTGATAAAGGGAAAAAAACACAGCGTTCTTTTGCTGAAGGCGAAAAACAAAAGTGTGACCTATGACCAGATCCGGTATTGGATTGATAATGCATCGATGCTAGCGACTAAAGCCGATTTTTTAACTTTACAAGGCAAGGTCTTCAAGACCGCGACTATGGAATATCGTAACAAGTTGAAAATTGACGGAAAGAGCCTTCCCTTTGTCAGCAAATTGACTATTCATGATGCAAAGACCAAGGGGAATGTATCGATTATTAAATACACTAGTCCCGAAGTTGAGTCCCACTCACCACAGATTTTTAAAGTGAGTAGCTTGAAACGATGATACTTTCCAAGATTGCGTTTCGAAATGCTATCAAAAATTGGCGCAAGAGTCTTGCCGCTATTATTTCTATTGCTACCGGCTTCTGTTCTTATGTCATTTTCCAGGGTTATATGACGGATGTTGAGCAGATTAATTTCGTCAATTTTTCGAATCGTTTTATGAACGGCGATATTATTATCGACAATCCTGCGATGCGGAATTCGGTTAATCGCGCCAACCCTGAAAAGTTTTGGATCACGCGTGAGCATCAGGAAGCTATCAATCAGTTTTTAGATCAACATCCCCTTGTTAAGGGACGCACAAGGCTTCTCAATGTAACGGGAATGGTTTCGAATGGCAGCACGTCAGTGATTTTTATTGGTCAGGGCCATGATATTGAGGCCGGCGCTGAAGTTCGTGGGCCTGTTTGGAAGTGGAATGCCTTATACGGAGAACCCCTTCATGTAACACAAACCGAAAATTCTGTTTTGATCGGGCAAACCCTATCGCGCCTTTTGGGGTGCGCGCCTGAAAAACAAGCAGAGAACTTCACGCAGAACTTCGGATACACCCCCGAAGTGAGGCCTTTTGATTGTGAAAACCGTATTCTTCAACTTTCTGCTGCGACAGAAAGTGGCCAGTTGAATGCGCTGGATTTAGAAGTTACGGGTATTACCGACGCTGGGATCAAGGACTTGGACCAAAGGTTCCTGACCACCTCGCTTGAAAATATTCAGACGCTGGTTAGTACAGATAAAGTTCAATCATATGCTGTCATATCGAAGTCTCGACAAGACATCGACGAACTTGTGAATGACTTCAATGAATTCGTATCTCAGAAGCAGCTTCCCTATGTGGCTAAAAAATGGCAAGAGCACACGTTGGGATTTATTTACCGCCAAATCCAAGCTTTGCTATTCATATTTCAATCCTTCATTGTAACCGTTATTATTACGATATCCGGCTTGTCGGTGCTCAATACAATGCTTAAGGCCGTCAAGGAAAGAACACGAGAAATCGGGACACTTCGCAGTATTGGGTTTACCTCGAAACAGATGAATATCATCTTCTCTCTGGAGGCGGCTTATCTCAGCTTGATGGGTATATTTGTCGGGACCCTCGTTTCCATTGTCTCTACACTGATCATTAATAATGCAGAAATTATTTATAAAGCCGGCTTTCTGTCAGAGCCGGTCATCTTTCGAATCGCATTGGATTGGGAAGCCTATGCGATGTGCGGCTTACTTTTGACGACACTTTCCATGGGCACCAGTTATTTAGCATCCAAATCCATTTCCAAAACAACAGTGGCGGAAAATCTAACTCATGTTTAAATGGAGAGGGGTTGCGGCATTTGCAATATCGTTTTTCTTGCCGCCCTGGGCTTTTGCAGATTTTTCGCCACGGCTTGAGCTATTTGGCTACTCGACAACACAGTTTTTAAAGGAAGAATCTCGGGTCAATGAAAATAATCTGACCTTGGAAATCCCTCAGCAAACATACTTTCTGGAATTACGTCCGGATATCCAGTGGGATCTGACAGATCGCCACATGCTTGTGATTCGAAGCCGCCACTTCATAGAGCAGCGTGAAGCTGATTACTACGATACACAGGAGCCCCATCAAGTTCTTTTATCGTACTCTGATTTGACGGATGCGTATTGGTCGGCGCAAATTGCTGATGATTTTTCGACAACAATCGGGTTGCAGAACTACCAATGGGGCCCGGCCGAGATCCTGTCGCCCTCAAATGTGTTTTTTCATTTCCATAACAGTCAGCGCAGTTGGTTCTATAAAGAAAAGGGGCGGATGTTAGTGAGGGCCAATTGGACTCCTTCATCCTTATGGACTATTATGTTAATTAGCGAGCCTCTTGATAATAAAACCAGTCATTGGGTTGAGGGCGAAGATTTTTATCCCCAAACGGCCCTCAAAATTGAGCGACAGGGAACAAATCCCGCTAATCATGCAGCTTTTGTGATGGGGCGGACGGGTGAGTATGGGCAGTATATAGGAGGCCACTTTGCATGGGCCTTGAATGATGCTGTATCCTTGTATTCGGATGCTAAAGGTGAATTTAACACTCTTTTCTACCACCCACTGGAAGTGTCGCCGGGAACCTATATTATGAACCCTCCAACACCTGCAACTGGCCCTCGATGGACTGGCCTGGCTGTGGTGGGATTGAGGTGGGAGGGGCGAGTGGATTTCCGCCAGGAGTTTGTCTGGAATGAAGCTGGATACACAAAAAAAATGTGGCAACAGGCTCTTGATTCAATAACGACTTTGAGTCCTTATGTGGTGAATAACATTAAGCGATTCCAAAAAAGTGGACTTGAGCTAAGGTCTCAAGCTTATTCCTATACATCCTTGCGGATTCCCGACTTGGGATGGTCCAGAAGCATTCATTTTAGCGTTCGCTGGCTTCATAGTTTGGTAATGAACTCATCGGCTGTGCAAATGAACTACGAACATGATTGGAATGATTTTTTAGTCCTTTCCCTTGAGGCCACAGCCTTTTTAGGTGATGACGATACGGAGTTCACCCTGATCGAAGATGGTTTAGTCACGGCAGGATTTAAAATTTCATTCTAAGAGTCTATTCTGCCCCGAAGTTGATATTTGGATAGATTCTAGGGGGAAGGGGATTGGGGCGTCGAATCCTTATGCGGTTCTGCTACGGGTGCGCTGGAATCAATACTGCCGACAGATGGCTTATCGCCCTCATCGTCACCACCGTCAGCCTCATCTTCACCGTCCTCACCCCCATCATCACTTGGTGTTTCTGTGATGACGGCTGGTTTTTCCGCGACTGTTGTGGATTCTTCTACGGCTGTTGGTTTTTTTACTGCCGCGGTCTCTTCCACAATGACGGGCTTTTTCATCACGGCGGGTCTTTGCGATGCTGTCTTGCTTGATTTGGATTTCTCATGGGTGGGAGTGTTTGTGGTGGCAGGAACAGATAGATTATTAGAATCCTTTCCAACTAATTTGGACAGTAAAAATAAGGGAAGCGAAAATTTGAGTTCGTGAGCAGCTAATTTATTATGCAAGACTTTTAGATGGGGCATTCTTTCGGTAAGTGGCGTAGTTTGAATGATGTTCTTCATAATCTTTAAGCTGACTTTCAGGTAGGGATCTTGAAGTTTCAGTTTACTTATTATGGACTCATATCGTCTGATCAATTCTTGATGAGCTTTCACATCCGTAAGAGTCCCTGAAAGTGCTTGCAGTGTTAAAAGCGAAAGATGGGTACGTAGACCATGGAGCGGCATTGTTTTCGTGATTTCCATGTGTTTCTCTAGTTTTCGAACGGCTGACTCGTATTCATTCAGACCCACGTCGATACTCGCCCCTAAGGAATAATAGTAGCGAGCATTTTTGTCTCGTTCTGTTTCAGGTGGAACTAGTAATGCGAAAGTTTTTTTTGCATTATTAAAGTCTCCCTGAGCAAATAGAAGACTGGCTTCAATGGCGCTAATAATGGGAGAGCCGGGAATAGTGTTTTTGACTTCCTCAAGATAGGCTTTACCTTGAGAGATATTTCCCTCAAGGGCCTCATAGATCGCCGACGCAATAAGGGTAATTGTATGGATCGTACTTCTCTTTGAAAAGACTTGAAAGTTTTGACTGGCAGCTTTCAGAAAATCAACATAATTCTGTTTTGAGCGACTTAGGTAATTCAACTCATAATTAGCAATGCTATTGAGAATAACTGGACGGATTTTTGTTAAGGGCTCGAGTTGTTTCAGGCAGGGATAAAACTTTTTTTCAACTCGAAACTCGGAATAGAACTCACACTTTGTTCTGATAAAATCAAATACAAAGATGGGAAGATTATCTTGCGGAAAAAAGTCCGTGTAAAACTCTAGAAAATGAATGTAGTCATAATAATTCTGTGGCTTCCGAAGCTCGCCAAAGAAATCGTCAGGCAGCGCTCGCACATCAGAATCTATGGGCAAATGAAAGAGCTTGTTCCAGAAACTCTTAAGGGTTTTGATCTGGTCGCTTTTTTTTGTCAGATAAACCGCATATGTGCTGTAGGAGAGAAGTTTGAAAATTTCATTTTCGCGGTCATTTAAACTTTGTGCGGAAGATACTTCCACATTCAGGCGTGCGCGAAGGGCTCGGAAGTCAGCAGCGCTGATTTTTTTCTTTTCCTTGATATATCTTTGCTCTAAACTTTGGTTCAACTTGCTAAGGCTTGTCGTTAAAGAAGCGGGATTTCGGCCAAAAGAAGGAATGGTCGCGACCAATATAAGAGAGAGAACCCATTTAGACATATCTCCATTTTAGCGGAACACCTAGGGGCGATCTAGCCTGAAACGTCAGGACTAGCCTGAGGGCTTGGGGAGTCCGCCCCCAACAACGACAGGTGTGAATGGCTTCATTCATAAAATCTCTCACCTGACTCTACTCTGATCTATGGAAAATTCAACCTTATCCTTTAGATGACATTTTGCTACGCTTTTTGAACACATACATCATGTAGTCAGCCTTGTGATCTCCTGCAAAGTAACCGAAAAACGCATAAAATAAGAGCGACGGTTTGGTTAAAAACAAATGCAAAGGAGGCCTTTCAAAGGCGGCATCAATATCGTTACCCTGAGCTTTTAAAAGACCTTCAATGAACTTTCGCGATGTCAGTGGCATCCAAGAGTCTTGATACCATCTTCTTGAAACAGCATGTGGGACTAATCCCTCAGTTCCAGCGATTTCAACCAACGCCTTTTCTGACAATAGATGAAGGTGACAGGGGGTGTGGAGTTGGTGCAAAAACTCATCGGGTCGGTTTAAATCAATCCCTTCAGCTCGAGGCGTGTTGAGACATAAATGTCCTTCATGGGTCAGCATCTTCGCAAATTCCTGGATTTGGAGCCGTGGTGATTGTACGTGTTCAATCACATCCATACTAATGATCCAGTCATATTTTTCCTTTAAGATGTCTGGTGTATTGAATTTTTGAACATAAGGATCATAGCCATAGGTTTTTGTGAAGCCCTTGGTGATTAAAAAATCAACTAAGAGTCCGCTTCCACAGCCGAAGTCCAAAATCTTATGGTGGGGCTGAAGCCCCGAATTAACCAGTCTCTTCAAAATGACGCGCAGCCAGTGGTCATTGAAATAATCGAAATCCACCTGCTTTCTTAAGGGGTAATCTTCGTAATATTGATCCAGATTGCTGACAGTCGGACAGTTCAAAGACCCGCAATTCGAACAACGCCAGACTTCAAAACTCTGATCCTTGAATCTTCTCATGTTGGAGCGGATGTATCGGCTTTCAAGAGGCTCTAAGTATCGGCTACAGACCTCACAATGGATCTTGTTCATTTCAGCCTTCCTTCCAATTTTAACCAAGAATAGCAATCCTGAATCATAGAATCCAATGATCCTGAGACATATCCTAGATCCAATTGGGCCTTTCTCTTTTCATAATAGGTGACATCGGGTGAGTCCCGCAGAAGGCTGACTAGTTCGGGTGTCAGAGAAGGTTTTTTTCCCGTCAAATACGAAATAGGTCTTAACACTTGAGACACTGCCCAAAGTAGCCATTGTGGTACGACTCGCACTTTTCTTGAGTTTCCTTGAATACGGGCTATTTTCTCGAACACCTCTTTCCAGGTGGCATAGGTGCCGCCTAAAACGTAGTGTTCCGCACAGTGCCCTTTTTCAAAGGCTTGAAGGTGCGCTTTGGCTACATCCCGAGCATGGCAGAAAGCCAGACGGCCCGGGAGCGCCAATGGGAATTTGGTTTTGGCTACACCTTTAAAGATCTGCGCATAGCTATTGTAATCGAAGGCTCCAATTACGATGATGGGCTGTAAAATGACAGCATCCAGGCCTCTTTCAATGCCATCAAAAACCTCTAGTTCTGCGAGACGTTTGCTGCGGACGTAAGGGGGGTAGATATTTTCAGCGAATCTTTTATCCAGTGTTCGATAGTTTTGTGTAGCGCCAGTCGAGGTGAAGATAAATCTCTTCACTTGTTTTTCAAGTGCTGCCTGTACTAAGTTTCGGGTTACTAAAACGTTATCTTTCCATTGTTCTTGAATTTCCTTCGACCAATGCGAAGTATTTCCTGCCGCGTGAAAAATGGCATCTAGTGATTCGGGTATACTTTTTCTAACAGATTCCAAGCTATAAAAGTCGATTTCACAAAAAGCCACCTTGAGGCCCTTCAACCGTGAAATATCCGAAGTTTTCCGGTGAGCCACTATGACTTCCCAGTTTTCCTTGAGAAGTTCATCGACGATATTTCGGCCTACACATCCGGTTGCTCCGGTGACTAAAGCTCGCTTCATTTTACTTCTCCTAGCACCTTAGTTTCAGTGGGTGAGATCAGCTGATAACTTACGCCCCGCCAGGTCACGATATTAGTCACCAACGAGTGAAGAGAGTTGATCATCGTAATGACTCCTCCCAATGGGGCCGACAAACAAATTTTCCATGTCATCTTTCTAAGTTCTCGTTGCGCTTGTGGATATTTGTTAAGACGGTTAACTAGGATTGGAAAAGTCACAAACGCATGTAAGACTTGTAAAACCATCAAGCCAGCCATGAAAGCGCCTGGTAACAACAGTATTTGATCAGCCCCAAGCCAGACGGCCAACAGGGTTGCAAGCCCGGCTATTATCAATAGATTTTGGGTTGAGTAGATTAGGAACACCTTCCACCAAAAGGGTCGATTGTAAACGCGATTGAATGTTGCCAAACGATTTGTCCAGTCTAGTACATCCTTAACGCTGCTTTTATCCTCGGAAATGATCATGGCACTGGGAACAAAATGCACACTAAGCCCTAAGGAGCGAATCCCTTGGGTAAAAGCCATGGTATCAGAGACTGTTTTTTCAAGACGTTTGGCGATTCCCGCCTCTTCAAAAACACTTTTCTTAATGCATGTGACCGCGGCGATTGCCAAATTATTTTTTTTATCAGGGGCCATTAGCACCGCGCCTGAACTCCAAACGAATTTCAATATAGAACCAAATGCTTTTTGCAGAGGCAGAAAAACCCAAATGCCACTGGCGGCCCCAACATTATCATCGTAAAGCGGTTGAACCAGTTTTTGTAAGAGCTGGGGATATATGTCAATATCGGCATCCATAAAGGCGAACACTTCTGTATCTGCTGAAACATGTTTTAGGCCCTTTAACATATTTGTCATCTTCTGGCCGCGACCCTCCTCAATCCCAGCGACCAGAAGCTGGCTTGTGATTTTTCCCTGATAAGAGTTCAGAATGTTCTGGATCTTGCGATAGGCGGGATCTTCATAGGTAGCGGTGACGAAAATGACTTCATAGCCGGGATAGTCTTGAGTCAAGAATGAAAGGATGTGCTCGTCAAAATTATGGTCTGTTCCTTTGCAAGGCACGATCAGCGACACCTTTGGGGCATAGCGAGTGGTAGGCGCCTCTTTAACCTCACGACGGCAATAATGGCGGAACTTAAAAGTTAAAAAAAAGGGCACAATTCCGAAAATCAGAGCCAACAAAGCTAAAATCCACATCATAAAAAGCATACTATTCTCCCTTATTTGTTGATGTCTGGGAACTTGGAGTTGTTTATTAAAATTTCATGCAAGGGAAGCCGTGGCGTTCGATGATCGTTGGGTAAAGGCTTTGACAGCCCAGTTCTAAAAATCCAAACGGGGATTTCGTCACTTTTGAGATCGAAATTGTCACGGACAATCTTTAGGCCTTCCGAGAAGTGTTGGATTTCTTCTTCTGAGGCATCCGAATGAAAGGCACCTGAGACAAGATCCCCGAGGCTGGTTGATGAAAAAGATAATGGCTGAACTCCAAAGCTATGGGAGTTTAATAAAAGCCAAACTCGATAAGCCATTCTTCCTGTATGACACAACGAGACTGGGCTTACCTCATTTACGGAAAAGCAAATCAGACCTGCTGAAGACTCAATGGATTTTCTCAGGTCGGTGGTAATTTTTTGTTTAAAACCTAAAGGCCATAGCATTCGAGGCAATTGAGGGAATTTTCTAATGAATCGCAGTAAAAAGGCTTCCGCGATATTGACGCCAATATTTAATAAGGACATTCCATCACTCTTGGATTTGACTTCATTTTCAGAAAAGCGAATCCACTGGAAAAGATCTTTAACAATCCGTTTGTTCGTCCACAGGAATTTTTCGGAACCCAAAAGGTAGTTTATGAATTGATGAGATGAATCTTTTTTAAGGTGCAGAGCGCACCCCGGATAGCGCTTATTCAGATCCATTAATTGCTGAATCAGTTGAGCATCCAAGTCTCCCTTTTTATAGAGCCTACGGTCCGTGCAGCGAATGGAAATCGTTTCAACAAGCGGATCTATAATCTGGTTAGAAAGCAAAAAACTCACCTCAGCCCATAATGAGAGCGATCCGTGCTGTTCAAAAATCAATTTGGTTTCCGTTTTGAGATGGTGAACAGAGGCGGCAATTTGCATGGCTTCAAGAAGAGACCCTAGGGCCATAAACGATGCGTGATTTTTCCGGTTGAGTTGATGGGTGGCCCGAGCTTCATCGTGAAATACGAATAGCTTTTGACCTTCGATTTGAAACTTCCAAGGCTGGCAGTTGTCACCGCTTGGAGCCTTTAAAGCCACAGTGATGATATCTTCAATTTGTCTTTCCAAGTCAGTTTTCATGCTTCACCCCTTATGAAAGAGTGAAGCAAAAACATCGTTAATCCGACCGACAAAATTGGCAACATGGACGCCTTTTATTTAATAAAATCCAACACTTGCAGGGCGCCCAAGATTGTCGGACACAAATTAATCGATAGAGTGAAATAGCCCAATGAAAACATATATTTAATTTTTAAATAGACCTGAAGGGGACTTCATTTAGTTCCTGAAAATGTCGATACAAAAGAATGGCAAAGGTACAGAAAAGCCGAATTCGTTTTTCCGAGCCAGAATGGGAGGAGTTTTGTAAGACTCTGGATGAGTGGGTTGTAAAGGGTCAGCATCGTGCGGTCAAAGCAGAACTCAAACGTCTCAATTTAAGACGAATTCCAAGAAAGTGGGCATCGATATTAGCTGAAGTGGCATGGCGTATTAGCTCGCCCCTGCTGACGGTGAAGATTCTGCATCGGTTTATCCATCCCAGTAACAGCTTGGCCCAAGCTCCGACAGCCAGAGAAAAGATGGCTTATGGATCAGCTTTAGCCAACTTAGGTGCCATTGATGAGGCCTTACAATTATTAGACGAAGTTGATTCGGGTGGTGAACCTGAAGTCTTGTTACGAAAGTCGATCGTGTACTTCAAAACTTGGAACTACGAAGCGGCCCGGCCACTATTGTTGGATTATGTAAATCGTGCCGGGGTGTCTGAGTATAGAAGGCTTATTGGTCAAGTCAATTTGGCCGCCTGTCTTGTGAATTTGTGTCAATGGGAAGAGGCTCAGGATTTGCTTTCCCATATTCAGCATACGTGCATGGAAAAATCTCATTGGTTATTACTTGGAAATTGTTTTGAGCTTCAGGGTCAAGTGGCTTTCTTTCAGCAAAATTTTGATCTGGCTCTTTCCTTGCTTGATCGAGCCCTCGAGCATCTTCAGAACCAAGAAGGCGACTTTTATCTTTACGCTGAAAAATGGCGACAACTTAGTTTTTGCTTTAAAGTCCGCGATTCAAAATCAGCGCTGGTAGAATACCTGTCCCATCTGAGCACAATAAGAACGAAAGCGCAGGATCTTTTACATTGGGAAACAATACGAGAAATGGACTTGTTCGAAGCCATTTTAAAACAGGATGATGAGCTTTGCCGTAAGGTTTTGATTGGTACCCCCTGGGCGCATTATCGAAATCGGATTCGACGATTGTACGGGACGACGGCGATCCCATTAGGGCGCTTTGTGTGGACACTGGGGTCAACCTCCGGTAACGTAAAGACTTACGTCTTTGACCCCTATGAAAAACAAAATGGACAGGAGTCACTCTACGATAAACCCCTGTTGTTAGCGGCCTTCGGCGCTCTAACCAGTGATCTCTATAAACCAAGCCATATCGGGGGTTTGTTCCAAAAGCTCTATACGAATGAAAAGTTTGACCCCTATACATCTCCGGAGCGTGTCTTGAAAGCTATAAAAAGACTGAATCAATGGTTTATCTCGAATCAAGTTCCAGTGAGGGTTCACCTTAAGAAAAGTGAGTTTTGCTTGATGGCTCAGGAGGGTCATCAGGTCAAAATCATGATAAACAGGGGTAAGAAACTAACGAAAGAAGAAGGCCACTTTCATCAGATCAAAGAATTGTTTCAAGATCGAAGTTTTACAGTCCAAAAGCTTAGCGAGCAGTTGCAAGTTTCAACATCGACAGCACGATCAATTGTGACTAAAGCGATTGAAGCTGATTTTTTGATAAAAATGGGCCAGGGCCGAAATATATCCTACCGACTAAAAACGAGAATTAAAAAACGAAAAGCCGCTTAGTTGAAGGCGGCGTTCTCATGACTTAGTTTAGAGACCCGATTTCTTCTGTCTTGTCGATGGAGGGAGGTCCGGATAGGTCACTCAGGAGGCGTCCACAGGAAGACGCCTTGCTCGCCTGGTTGAATCTGGGCCCCCGAGAAGATGATGTTTCGAGAATCAGATAAAAAGTTATAATCGTTTACCCATGACCCTTTGAAGGCCGGGACATTTACAAGGTAACTGGCTTTTCCATCCAAAGGTATATACAGGAGGTCTGAAGAACGCCCCTCAATGTCATCTAACTTTGCCAATACTTTTCTATTATCGGGAGATAGTCGAAAACTTACCAGTTTATTTAAATTGGGATTTCTTGTTAAGGACGAATTCAGTTTAACACAAGTATTTTGAGTTGCCGAGGCTTGGTAGGTAGATAGGACTTTTGTTTTTGAGTCATAGGTAAGAACCAAAAACTTATTATATTCCAACTCTTCGAGAAAAAATTCTGTTGCCTTCAGTTCGGGACACAGTTGGCTTTCCTGCCCCGATTCCATCGAAAAATAAGTAGCACGCACTTCACTACCATTGGCAGATGACTTCAAGCCCAAAAGGCCCTTTGATTTTTTAGCGAATTTAACATTGCTAAGAGCGGGAAATTCCCTTTTGAACCCTGTCTTAACATTCAGGACATACATTTTTTCGTGACCTGTCAAGGAACCGAAAACCAAATCATCGAATAGAGCGGACCAAATTAAAAAGGGTGGGAGGTCAACGACTTTAGAGCCATCAATAGCAACAGCCACTTGGTAAAGAGTTCCTCCGTCTCTGGGGGCAATGGAGGCGATGACATAATTGTTCAGAAGAGCGTCAGGCGTGAAGTTGATGGTGAGCAGGTTTTCTTGGGAGGATAAGGGAGGTGTGATCTTTAAAAGGTCTGTGCCATCAAAATTAGCACTATATAATTCCCAGTTTGGGAATCCCCAAATAAAAACATATTTATTTTGTGAGAGGGAGGTCAAAGGGGGGATATTCAGCATAGTGGAATTCCCGGGAGGACTTATGGTGGCTGTTTGACCCGTTGATAAAGTCGCCGCTAGAAGTGCCGTCGATTGATAATTCTGTTGAGTTTCATAAATCAGAGATTTCCCATCGTGGCTGTAAGTGAAATTGGGAGCCAAATCAGGCCCTGTGATTCGGGAAGTTTCCAATGTCGGTAGTGAGACTATGCGAATTTCCCTCTCGACACCATTAAGATATGAGTAAGAAAAAGAATCCAGCTTAGGGGACAGGGCGAAAGAGTTTACGTCGAAATCAACGATTTGTCGCGCCGGCCACAAATTAGGTGATATTACACCACCTAGTCGGCAAGAGGTTGGCTTATTGACACTTTGGCCTTCGATAACAGCCTTTAAATTTCCATTGAATAACCCCAAATCTGCGGACGGTTGATCCCGAAAGACTGTCAGTTCAAATGTATCAGCGGAATTCTTGACCAATACGGTTTTATCCTGGATTGTACGAGCCACAGAAAAATCTGGGATCGACTTAGTAGTATAACCGCCGCTACCGTCAGGCACTGAATAATACAAGCGGCTAACGGCCTGATTCGTATTTCGATCAAAATAAGTCAGCGACTCAATACTTCCGTAATCCTTACCATCACGGCACCAAATTTCGACTAAATTGGCGGGGATTCGAGCAGGAGACTCCGCTTTACCTTCGTAAATACCTTCCCTAAAGCCAATGACTTCCTGTTGATAAATTGACCAATCAATGATGCTTGGATCTAATTTCTGCTTGATAAAGCTGCACTGTAAAGCTTTGTTTTCAATGAGTGTCACTGAATCCGGAGTAATCTCGAGGGTGGCCATTGGGCTTTCATGATTTTCGCAAGTGAAGTGAGGCGTTAGACGGAAAAATTGCCCGCTTTGCATACCAGAGTAACCACCGCCATTTTCATGATTTTTGATGGATAGACCTTGAAATAGGGTCCCACCTTGAAAAGACGGACCCGTGCAATTTTGAAAAAAAACTGCGCTTATGACAAGAATAATTCCCCAAAAAACTATTGAAAGGCGCTTCACTTATTTCCCTATTTTTAATTGGCTAGCTCCCTATTGTATCGCCACTTTCCATAGGGTATACAGATTTATTTTTAAACAGAGGGAAGCCTCGATCGAAACTGAATTCACCATGAAAGCGTGTCAGAATAGGACATGTGGATATAATTCTTCGGCGGCTGAAAAGCCGACTAAAATTCAGGCTTTTTGAGTGCAGTGACTCTTGCGATAGAACCTAATTTCACATAAAAGAGGGAACTATGCCCGAGCTTCCCGAAGTTGAAATCGTAATTCGCGAACTTCAAGCGGAGTTAAAAGACCAGCCAAAACTGGAGTCGGTGACTTTCTTAAGGAAAGACCTGCGTAATGTTTTTCCTCGGCGTAAAATTCGATCTCTGGTAAGCCAACCCCTTCATAAGGTGGAGCGTCGTTCCAAATATTTGCTATTTTATTTTAATGATGGGCATGGTTTGTTATCCCACCTGGGAATGACAGGTCATTGGCGAATTGAAAGGGGGCTCCGTTCCCCACGATCGCACGATCATATCTGTCTTCAATTCTCAGGGGGCCGGTTTCTAATTTACAATGACCCGCGACGATTTGGGTTTTTCGATTATTTCGATAGGGTGGAAAGTCATAAGCTCATCCGTTTTATCGGGCCCGAACCCTTTTCTTCCGATTTTCATGCCGACTATTTGAAACAAAAACTGAAGGGACGCAAAGCTCCCATCAAAAATGCACTTATGGATCAGCGGATTGTAGCGGGTATAGGAAACATTTATGCCAGTGAAATACTGTATCGTGCCCTCATTCGGCCCAAAAGGCCGGCAGGCCGAATCACCTTAAGCGAATGTGACCGGATTGTTCAGCAGACTCGACAGGTTTTGCAAGAGTCGATTCAGTTTGGAGGCTCAAGTTTTGATGACTATAGGCATGTTTCCGGGAAAAAGGGTGGGTTTCAGCAACGCTTCCGAGTTTACTCGTGCGACAAGCAACCTTGTTTGCAGTGTGGAAATCCCATTCGGCGAGCCGTCCATGGGGGGCGAAGTACGTTTTGGTGTGCGAAATGCCAAAAATAGCAAAAAACTTTTGCCTAAAAAAAATCCTTGTAGGTGTGCAAGCCTTTGGCTAGGCTGCTAATGTTTAGGAAAATCGTAATATTATCCCTCGAGATAATATCTTGAGGGCCAAAAAGGAAGGATTATCCATGAAAGCTATCGTTATCGCTGCATTTGTAGCCCTTGCATTTACCACGGGTTTTACTTGCTCTAAAAATCAACCTGCAGATCAGGCACCTCCTCCACAAGAAGAGATGGCAGCTCCTGAAACCATGACTCCTCCTGCTGATGGTGAGGCTCCTGCAGACGAAGCCGCTCCTGCTGACGGCACAGAAGGCACAACTGAAGGTACGGAAACCGAAGGTGGAATGTAACTCTGTGGCCTAAAAGATACAGAAATCGAATTCGAAAAAAGCCTGCGTTTGCAGGCTTTTTTCATTTTAAAAAATAGAATTAATGGACTTGTTTGCTTCTTGTGATGTCTAATAAGGAGGTCTTGATTATTTATAAGGAGTACGCACATGGATTTGGGTCCCTTTCATGGCTTCTTTTTGCAGAACTACATTCTTTGGATCTTTTTAACACCTCTTCTCGTTCTTGTTATTGGATATCTAGGAAGTCCACTATTTGTATGGGCGCTCGCCGTTTTAGCCCTCGGTTATTTTTGGGGTGCTCCCGCCGCGTGCTTGGCTGTTGTGGCCGTTATCTTCTTGTTGTTTATAATTAAGCCGGTTCGAAAAGTCCTTTTTACCAAACCTGTTCTTATTATCTTTCAAAAACTTCAAATCATGCCCAAAATTTCTGAAACCGAAAGAGTGGCCTTGGATGCCGGTGTGACTTGGGTCGAAAAGGATTTATTTTCCGGTAAACCTGATTTTGATAAACTTATGAAGGAAGATTATCCAAAACTGACCGAGGAAGAGCAGGCCTTCCTGGATGGTCCCGTCGAAAAGCTGTGTGAAATGATCGACACTTGGAAAATCTGGAAGACTCGTAATATCGATGAAAAAGTCTGGGACTTTATCCGCAAGGAAAAGTTTTTAGGCATGATCATTCCCAAAGAGTACGGTGGGTTGGGTTTTTCCGCGCTAGCTCACTCGGAAGTTATCATGAAGCTATCATCACGCTCATTGCCTGTGACCATTCAAGTGATGGTGCCGAATTCCCTAGGCCCTGCAGAACTTCTCGTCCATTACGGGACGAAAGAGCAAAAAGATCATTATTTACCCCGTTTAGCCACTGGGGAAGAGATGCCTTGCTTTGGTTTGACAGAGCCTTTGGCCGGATCAGATGCGGGATCCATCACCTCTACGGGAGTAGTCTATCGTGGTCCCGATGGTAAACCGATGATTCGATTGAACTGGAATAAGCGATGGATCACGCTTGCGGCGATCTCTTCTGTGATAGGATTGGCCTTTCGCCTGCGTGATCCTGAAAATATTTTGGGCCTCGGCGAAGATGTAGGAATCACCTGTGGACTGATCCCTGCCAACACACCGGGAGTGGTCTTAGGCCGACGGCACGATCCTCTTACCATTCCCTTCTACAATTGTCCCACCCAGGGTAAAGACGTTGAAGTGCCTCTGGATGTTGTTGTAGGGGGACTGGAAGGTTGCGGTAAGGGATGGGGAATGGTCACTGAAAGCTTGGGCGCTGGGCGTGGAATCTCATTGCCGGCTCAGGCCACGGGTGGCTCCAAACTAGCAGCTCGCGTATGCAGTGCTCATGGAGTCGTTCGTAAGCAATTTGGTTTTTCCATTGGTCAGTTTGAAGGGATTGAAGAGCCCATGGCTCGTATCGCGGCTAGCACCTATGCGCTCGAGGCGATGCGACGTTATACTTTAGGGGCTCTGGATAAAGGTATTAAGCCTTCGACGATCACAGCTATGCAGAAATACTACTCGACAGAAATGGGCCGTCGCGTGATCAACGACGCCATGGATATTATGGGGGGCGCGGGAATTTCCTTAGGTCCTCGAAACCTTTTGGGCGAAATTTATGTGGCTACTCCTATCGGTATTACCGTGGAGGGGGCGAATATTATGACTCGCACCTTGATCATATTTGGACAGGGGGCCATGCGAAGTCACCCCTACGCCTACCTGGAAGTGAGAGCTGTTGAGAACAGCGATGTGAATTTGTTGGACGAAGCCTTTTGGGGTCATATCGGTCATATTGTCACCAATCTTTGTCGTTCCGTTTTGTTGTCCTTAACTCGTGGATATATTGCGGGAGCTCCCGATGCCCATCGTGAAATGAAAATTTACTTCCGTCGCCTTCAATGGGCTTCCGCTACTTTTGCGATTTTGGCGGATGTGGCCATGGGCTCTTTGGGTGGACAGTTGCGGGCGAAACAAAAAATCACCGGCCGATTCGCTGACATCCTGGCTTATATGTACATGGCAACGACCATTCTAAGGCGGTTCGAGGCCGAGGGGCGGCAAGAAGCCGATCTTCCTCTGGCTCATTTCAATTTGAAGTATTGCATGGCCGAGATTCAAAAGGCCTTTGACGGAATCTTCGATAACTTGAAAGTTCCAGGTCTTCGCTGGTTCATGAAGGGCTGGGTGGGAGCTTGGTCTCGAATCAACTCCATCGGATCACAAGCTTCCGATGGATGGTCTCATCATATCTCTAACGGTCTGCTTTTTAATGATGATATTCGTGAACGCCTCACATCTGGAATCTTTGTGCCAAGCCGCGAAGGTGAGCAACTGGCTCGCCTCGAGAAAGCTCGTAAGCTTGTTATCCAATCCGATTCCGTGGAAAGAAAAATTCGTAAAGCTATCAAATCAAAAGTTTTGCCGAAGAAAAAGGCTCACCTGTTGGTGGATGAGGCTTTACAGAAGAATGTCATCACATCGGACGAAGCCCGGCTGTTCAAAGAGGCCGATGCCATTCGCTATGATGCGATCATGGTTGATGACTTCAGCGAAGAGGAATATCACGGCCACTGAGTCTTTTATCGAATTCATTGGGCCCAGAGCTTTCTAAGGAAAGCTCTGGAGGCCGAACCCCACTGGTTGATGGCAGCCTCTTTAGATCATTACTTGCGGGAATCATCTTCGGCCTTGGGGCTCCCAAGGCCTTCCATAAACTCTTTGTCCCACGCTATGAACAGTGACTTTGATTGTTTCTTAAAGTTTGTACCTAAGATCGATTCAAACTGTTCATAGTACTCAGTGGTGGCGGTTAGAGGATTGAAAAGCGAGTGCTCAGCCACCAACCAATGATAGTCGATTTTGTTTCTTTCCATGTTAGCTCGAACCTTTTCCATATTCAAAGGATCATGTTGTAGCATGGGCTTTAGTTTTTAAATGTCATCGCGGACCACCTGAGATTCGGTCCGACATGAATTAAACGGAGACTCTTTGGCCCGGTCCGAAACTGATTTCATGGCTTCAGTGCAAGCGGTTTGATTCAGATCTTGATCCATATCGATCATGCGAAGGGCCGAGGCCAACAACTTGCCCTTTTGAACCTGGATGGCTCGGGTGTTTAAGGTCCTTAAGGAACCAGTGTCCTCACTAAGAAGCGAACTCATGATTTGGCTGGCTTGCTGCCAGGAACTGCGATCTCCGCGTGCCAAGTCGTAAACTAAAAGATCCAAAAGATTAGCGCCACAAATTTTTTGATCTTCAGGGCAGCTTTGTTGATCTAAAAAGGCTTTTGCTTTTTGCAGGTCTGCATTCTTGATTTCTACCTTTTGCTGAGCTTTAAAGTATTCCTTGAAGGACTCCCAAGCTCTCCATTGGGATTCAACTCGGGCCTTCATGTAATCCGTGAAGGACTTCATCGGCGCGAATTCTGTAATATGGACTGATAAGACACCTTCGGGTGCGATTTCTACGATCCGCAGAGCTATGTAGCCTGCATACTCGTGTCCCCAGATTCTCCACTTTTTGTCATCAAGTAATTTTTTACGGATCATCTCGGCATCAAGAGCGATCGATCGGCTTGCATAATACTGCCAGTCCTTCAAGGATTCTGATCCGGGCAGGGCTGAAGAACAGCCGGCACCACGGGATTCCATAATAATTGGGTCAAAGTTATAAGTATCAGCCTGATGTTTCATCCCTGTTAGAAAATCTTGGGTGAGTTGACGGTTGGCATATCCCATTAAATATAAAACCGGATTATTCAAGGGACGGTTTTGGATGCGGTAGTAAGCTATTTTTAACTTCTTGCCGGCTTGAGACTGAGGATTTTCATACACTTCAACTTCATCGTGGACCCAACCGAATGTGGCCAATTGACTTTTAATGGTTTCGCAATTGGACCTTGAACTGTTGGATAAAGTCGAAGATTTTTCGGTGTCAGCAGGGGTTTGTCCTTCAGGGGCAGTGGATAGGTTCATTTGCAGAGCAGAGGTCTTTGTTTCATCAATCAGCTTTTCATCAAGGGTGACATTTCCAACGATCGTTTCCTCTGACCCGTCTTGGGAGCGACTATTATCATCTGCACTATCCTGGACCTTGTCGTCATGCTTAAAGTACTCTTTGATAAAATCAGGAATTGTCTTTTTCGTTTCGGGCGGTGGGGCGGATTCACGTTTAGAATCCTGAATCGGATTTTGAGTGTGTTGTGCCGTCGTTGCCACAGGGGCCATTTTTTCATGTCCACCACGACGAGCCTGGGATTTTGAATCCGATTTCTTACAAGCGGTCATGGTCATACTAACGGACACTAAAATTAACAATAGCCATGATTGAACTCCAACCATATAAAATTCTCCTCAACATGATTTACATGCAAAGCCAGTCCCAACTTTAAGAGATGTCAGAACAACTCTTAAACAAGCGAAATTAAAAAAGAAATCAGACCAGAAAAGTTTCAGTGTTTCACTCTGATACGTTCAATCCAAAGAAAGGTGACAAATAAAGGTGCCAGGCCGCGTTTCCGGACGCGGCGCGGTTTTTCGGGATCAACCGAAGAGATTTTAAGAGATTCACTATGGTTTAAAATAAAGGAAATTGATTCTCAACGAAAAGGTGGATGACACTTGGGCCCCCTTCGAGGCCCTAAGTGTTGTAGAAATTGTAACAAATTTTCTATTATTTTTCCGTGGCTTCTAAAGCGGCTTCCACTTTAGGAAGCTCTAGCAAGATGATGCCGACAATCTGAATCTCCTCCATGATCTTAATTTCATCGTTAATTCCTTTATAAAGTTCAATCAACTCTGAAAGCTCAGCCGTCTTTTCACCGGTAACTAAGTATCTTGCGATGTCTTCTTTTAGGGCTTGAAACTCGGCTCTTTTGTTACATCCATCCCAGTCAGCACATATAGTGGAAATGAAGGGCATGGCAGAGGTGATGCCGATAGAGGCAGCAGGGGATTGAGTCGTGGCCGCTAATAAGGCGGATAGTGTTAATAGTTTCAAGGATTTCATATCATAACCTTTCTTAGAACAGTTTATGGCTTGTTACCGTTGTGAGTATCCGTGTCCGAACCAGCAAGAGTGGGGCCATGTCTAAGCGCTGTAATTGCGTCTTTCGATGCCACATGGGACACAAAGCGCGGCCGTAAACGCGCCTATTGTCGACTTAATAAACACAGGAACTCTTTCAAAAGTCATTTGTCTCTGCAAAGCCAGGCATCAAATCTGAAATGCAATGACATATGAATTTTTGGCTTGCACGCTACATCGGGTTGTTGCTGAAGTTTACAATCCTAGTTTTTTCCGTAAAGGCCTATGGCCATTTTGGATACAATGTTGATTTAAGTGGCTTGAACAAAGACTCACAAACAAGCGTAAGGAACTTTTTCGCCGAGGCTGAAGATTTAATCCCCACCTCCATGAAAAAGTCGTTTCTTAAGCCTGTAGAAGTCCAGTTCCGTTCTATGGATCAGTATGCTCATGGCACTGGTGGATGGAATCGTATCACTTTAAATAAGAACTTTATACCTCATATCCTAAAAGGCAAGTTTCAGTCAGCTCCCTCTTTGGATCCTGAAGGCCGAATCACCCAGCATAAAACCATGTACCAGTTAGCCTTAGCGACGGTTTTGCACGAGACAGCCCACCTGTATGACTTTCTGAATATTCAAGACAGGGACAGTCGAGGGAAAATTTCATGGTGTGAGGATGCTAGGATCTTTGAGACAACCGATAAAGAGCTCCCTGAAATCTGTCGCGCTTATGGCAGAACTAAAACTAGCGTGTCCACCCACCCACACTACCTAGAGCGGGTGGGATGGTTTCAGACCCAAAATGGTCAAGGTAATCGCATTGATGAAAATAGTTTCAAATACCGATCACCAGATCGGTACGAATTGCGAAATCCACAGGAACACTTCGCCGTGAATTTTGAATTTTTTTTGCTGGACCCGCAATTTAAGTGTCGACGCCCGACTTTGTACAAATTCTTCTCATCTTACTTCAAGCACACACCCTTTTTGAACCCGGATTGTAAAGTCAACACTCACTATACAGTTCCCTCTGCAGAATCTTTAAGTACCCTAATCCGGGAAATCCCTCTGGATCGGATTTATGAAATTCATTATCTGCATGCAGGTCCTGGTCCCGATATGATATCACGTTGGGGTCACTCGATGTTTCGATTGGTTATCTGCGCCCCTGAAAGAAAGAATAAGGGCCCGGAATGTTTAGCCGACCTGAATGATCATATCGTCGTTAGCTTTCGCGCCTTCGTGGATACGCCCCAGGTATCCATGATGGCTGGTTTAAAGGGAGATTACGACTCAAGACTATTTTTCATACCCTTTCGCAGTGTAGTGGATGAATACACCAAGACTGAGCTTCGAGATTTAAAAAGCGCCCCGATTAAAATGACAGATGCACAAAAAGCAGAGTTTGTTTTGCGGGCTTTGGAGGCCCATTGGACTTACAGCAGTCGGTACTATTTTTTGTCGAATAATTGTGCGGTGGAATCGTTTAATCTTTTGAAAAGTGTTTTGCCTCATCCAGAACTTTTAGGTCGATCCATTACCACCCCTATTGAATTATGGGATATGCTGGCTCGATCGAAGCTCATCGATCCAGGACTTTTTAAAGACCGTTCGGAGGCGATTTCTCGAGGTTATTTTTTCGACTCCTATTTGGATCGTTATCTGACCGCACACGGGCACTTGATAGGCGCAAAAAGCTCTAAGGAAAACCTTTTGAGCTTCGTGAAACTGCCATTTGATCGACGCACTGAAAGTTATGATCAGTTTCTTGTTAAATCAAAGCTTCTACCGATTCAACGCTGGGCCGTTATTTATTTGCTTGAAGATGCCTCTTTACGCGGTCGTAAAATTACGATGACAGAGGCTCTTCTGAAGCTGATGGACAAATCCAGTCATGACACGAGACTTCAAGAAGACATAGAAGATCTAAAAAAGGTGCATGCTAGATCCGTCAAAGGATTCAATCGCTTCTCGGCACCATTTCAACTTCTGCGAATGGATCAGTACGGTCTTCCTACAAATGATGAAATTCAAGAAGTCCGAGATTTAGTTGAAGACAGTGCAAAAGATATTGCACAGGACATGAATAAGATCCAAGAGTTGAGCGAAGGTTTAATGGATCCCGAGCTACGGATGGAGCTGAAGAAAACCACAACACGGCTGAATGACACTTACAAAATGATGACCAGCGCAAGGTAGGGAATCTATTTTCATCTTGTCTCGATGATTTTCTCTTTCTAGAATATCGTAGTGTGTAAATAGAGGTGGAAATTGATTCGATTTGCTCTGTTTGTGGCTATTGCCTTTGGTGCAGCCTATTTTCTGTATCAAATAAAGGATCCACCGAATGCTAAAGTGGTTCTTCACAATCTCAAGGAAAAAATAAGCCAGGGTCAATTTACCGAAGTGGCCGATCTAGACGCTTTGATGGAGGCTCGCAAGGTCAGCTTCGAGCCCGACATGACTCATCTTTCGCCCAGTGCGGATCTCAACGATCCAAGGTTGCGGTTTCAATATCTGCATAATAATACATCTGCCGTTGTTCCCGGTGATGGCGTGATGACAGGTATTACATTGTTAAAAGATAAGCCGATTCGCCTGGTTCTTGAGAATGCGACGGACTACGAGATCATTCGGATGTTTGCAAGCCAAGATCCTGCCTTTAGCGATGAAAGTTTGGTGTTTGATTGGTCCAAAAGAGGAATTAACAGCTATCTATTCTACGATAAAGCTTTCAAGTATCCCTATTACCGCGTGCAGTTTAAAAGCGTCATTAACAAAGATCGCCCGCGTGAGGCTTTATTCTATATTGCCAGTCGTGTAGCCACCACGCCCTTGATTCAGCTGACTTATCAATCGCCTCAAGCGGGAACAAAAGCTGTGGAATTAAGGCCGATCAGTGAGACCAACCAGGAGAATTTTAGAATCAGGGTTTCGCCTAATTCTCTTTTGGGATTAAAAATCGATCTGGCCGGGCAAACGTTGACGGCCTGCTATTATCGCACCCCTGGAAACAAGGCGGCTGATTGTTTGGCACAAATGGCCCATGACTTTGTTTCGAACGTAACGAGCCAAGATGTGGGTGTTCATAATCTTTCGATCAAAACAGATCGAAGTGAATATCAATTCAAATTTGAAATTGAACCCCTGCCTTAATTCATGAAACCCGCGTTCGGCAAGAGAGCTATTTAAAAGGAAGGAACTTACTCAAAATCAGGTAGGCGTCCCGAATAGAGGCGAGAAGGCTCTTGCTTCGATCCTGAGTTGGTGACTATTAAAAAATCCTGAGGATCGTCATAAGATTGGATGCAAATACCTTCGGGTTTAGATGGCAAATCCAAAGTTTGGCGATACAGGATTTCACCTTGTATGTTCATACAACCCAACTCAGCACCTTTAAATTCACGGTCGCCTTCCGATTCACTGACGGCCACATATAAAAATTTGTCTTCGCGGTAATAGCAGGCATCGGTGAATCCCAAACGCGACTGCCGAAAGCTGCCAAGGTCGACAAAATAAGTCATTTCGCGACAGTCAGCGGTCAGCCGGCCTGGCTCTAGATTATGCATAAGAGTTTCAAGGTTGCACAGAATGAAAGCATTGCGGGAGCGTTCGGTCCGCGCTCGATGAAGAAGAGCCAGGTGACCAGCAATTTGAAAAGTGGCCTCAATATTGAGATCATCAATATCCAGACTTTCAAAAAACGGGACAAAGTCCAATGGCCTGACTCTATCAAGAGTAAAAGACTCACTTAACTCCATCCAATAACCGACACGAGAATTGGGAGTTGAGCCCGATGGAACAGCCAAGAGTCCTCGATAGGGACCTATCTCAATATCGGTGACAGCCTCAAGATCAGGCTTCAGTTTCCATCGCTCTTTAGGATCAGTGGGAAGTGGAGGGCTTAGTGGAAAGGTTAATCCTGGACTATCCGGATCTAGATTGAACCTTGCAACGTAGTTATCATCGTCCGAAATAACAAAAACGAAGCTCTGAACTTTAACCAGCCCGCTGGCTCGAGTAAGGACAGGGGGACGTTGTGGTTGAGGACTTTCCTTAAAGAAAAGAGGTTTGATTTCCTTCAGTGACAAAGAGGGGTTACTTTGTGGACTCACTTGTGTACGTCTCTCTGACCACAACCACCTTGATCTGCCCCGGGTAGCTGCACTCGTTTTCAATTCTTTCAGCCATTTTTTTTGAATATTCTAAAGCCATAGCATCTGAAACCACGCGGCTGTTGACCAAGACTCGGCATTCTCGACCGCCGTTCAACACAAAGCAATCGGTCACGCCATCAAAGCTTCGGGCGATATCTTGAAGTTCGGAAACCTTTTGATTGTAGGACTCAATTGTCGAGCGACGAGCGCCAGGGCGAGCTCCCGAGATAGCATCTGCGGCAATAACCAGAAAGGCCTCATCCGCGCTTGGAGTGACATCGTAGTGGTGCGCCCGAACGTTATGAACCACTTCCGCTTTTTCACCCCGTGCTTCGATGAAGTCCGCTCCGATCATCGCGTGTCCGCCATCCATGGCATGATCCATGGATTTTCCAATGTCATGAAGTAGCCCGGAACGTCGTGAAGTCTTCACGTCCGCTTTAAGCTCGGAGGCCAGAAGCCCCGCCAGCCATCCGACTTCACCACAGTGAAAATATTGATTCTGGGTGAAAGAGTAGCGATAGCGAAGGCTTCCCATCATTTGCTTGATTTCGGTGTGCAGATCAGGCGTTCTTAGTTCACGAGCGATAGCTTCGCCATCCTGTTGGATCTGGCGGAATAAATCTTTTTTTGTTTTTTCTGCGATACGTTCAATACCAGCCGGATTAAGCTCGCGACGATTTTTAACAAGCTTTTCTAAAACGCGGCGAGTGAGTTCGCGGCGGACAGGGTCAAAGCCGGCTACACCAATATTTTCCTGGTTGTCTTCAATAATAATATCGCAGCCGCAACTGTTTTGGATGGCTTGAATAATTTCAGGCTTATCAAAAGCGGCTTTTGTTTGGGGGTCCGGAAAGCTAACAGCGCCGATTCCGCGCTCGGCGCAATAGGGGCGTGCAAAACGATCCAAGGTCGTGTCGAGAATATGTTGAGCATAGGTTTCCGCGTTGTCTTTAAGATCTTCATCCAGCCACTCTAGCTGGCGCTCTCCTCTTTTGCGGGCTTCTTGCTCTAGGGTTTCTTGAATTTCATTTTTAATCACTTGGGCGTCCCACCCGAAGCGTTCTTGAATTCTTTTTCCCACGGATTTTTGTTGTCGAAAGTACTCTTCTTTTTTCTGCTCCCAATGGGTCTGCTCTTGTTGAAGTGTCTTTTCGTATTCCTTAAGTTGATTTTCCTGTTCTTTTAACTGCCCACGAGCTGCGCTATAGCGATCATCGAGCTTCTTTTTTGTTTCATCCACATGGGCTTGAAGGTCTTCAATCTTTTCTTCAAACTTCAAAAGATCAGCTTCCACCTGCGTCCAAAGTTCCAGCTCAATCTCTTGCTTTTTTTCTTGTTGTTCAATTTTTAGAAGCTCGAGTTCGTCTTGAATTTCTTGCTGAATATCTTGGGCTTCTTCTTTAGCGCGATTTATAATAAAGCGGCGAAATTGCTTGAACAGGAGATATCCGGATCCACATCCCACAATTAAAGCCGCAGTAAATACAATGATCCAATCTGTGTTCATAGAGTGACAGGATAAACAGGGGAGCGCCGCCTTACAAGGGGCATTGTCAAAATGATTTATGTGAAAATCAGTCATGAGGCGCGAAGCGGCAATGCCGAAAAACAAAGCTTAACGCGCCTTCCAGGTCCGGCTGCGCATTCCCATCACTATCTTTTTGGATAGTTTTAAGGGATTGTAAGAACACTTTTCGATCTTCCTCCAGAGATTAGGAAAGAAGGGAGTATCCATGGAAATCACGCAGAGTAAACCGGATGGTTCTTTCGTGGATCAAGCAGTTACCGAGAATGTTCTGAAAGACACAACCATTACATCTTCTCAAGTCACTGTCAGTAAGTGTCCACGTCGTAAACGTCGCAGACTCGCCGGGTGGTAATCACGCCGCCGGTTGGTTGACGACCAAAATCAACATTTTCCAAGTATGGATTTTTTGAATTTGACCCTTTTTGTTTCTAAGGGGTTTGCCACTGCGATCATACCGAGTTACCCAGCCCTTTCCCATGGACATGACCTCGTCAAAAAGGAAGCGGGCCTGTTGAGGCTGAAGGCGCACACAACCGCCGGATGCTCGACGGCCCAAATCTTTCAAGCTCTCCTTCGCCGCCGCATGGGTGGCGATACCCCCGATAAAGAAAATCGAAAAATCCATACGAGCCTGCCAGGTGGCGGAAACATGATTCCGAACTAAGCGGGTCGGAGTGAACCAACCTAAGGGGGTCACGGATGTGTAGCGCTTTCCACTTTTGGCCACTTCAGGTTTTTCACGGCCCGTGGAAACAACGAAAACTCCGTGTCGCTTTCCATTTCTGTAAACGACCATTCTTTGTGCCGTCTTTCCTTGAGTGGCCTTATTGATGACAACCACTAAAGGGTATTCATTTAAGGGGTTTAGCTTGTATTTCTGATGCGACTGTTGAAGGCTTAAAATCGCTGAAGATTGAGGAACAGGCTTTCGTTTTGCAGGCTCGATCAGGGCTTCAAAATCAAACTCCCAAGTACCCTGAGTGACTTCTCCCAGAATTTCATCAGGTGATAAGAAATCATCCAAATTGAGGTCTTCATCAGGAACAGGAAGCGCCAGGGCCAAGGGACTCAACATCCAAAACAATACTAGAATTTTCTTCAAGAAGACCTCCTCTAATTCGATTTTTCGATCGGAATCAGAGGAGGTCTAACAACTCAAACAAGGTGCGTCAATTATCGTCCTGAGTACTGTGGAGGTCTTACAGGGTTTCTGGGACGACCGGGATTTCCTGGCCTGGCACCATTTTCGGGGGGCGGTGGGCGCACGGGGCGGCCCTCTTCCCGTGGGGGTCTTTCAGGGCGA
>CAZETK010000017.1:0-54652 GCA_964515195.1 uncultured Pseudobdellovibrionaceae bacterium | reverse complement strand
GTCTTTGTGCCAGCTATAACATTTACGGGGCCCAAGTCGCATGAGCCTATACCGGCCTATCTTACATTTAAATTCAGCTTCAATTCTCTTGGGTATTTCCTCAAGATAAGTCCCTAATATCCAGGGATGATTCTGCTTAAATTCAGCTTCTTGCTTTAACCACTGACGATTTTCAAAGTCATAAAGAGTACCGATGCCATCTTGTGCTAAAAGAACTGGGTCCCTTTCATCTTGTTGACGATGGCGGAGAGAGATTTGATTGGTTTCCCCAAAAAAATCACACCTCACGACAATCGGCCGAATACTTTTTCCGATTTCTTCCACGTCGAAGAAAATATCTAATGGCTCAATAGCACTTTGTTTGGCTTCCACGTCCGCCTCCGATCAAAGAATATCATGATTCCTTAAATAGCAAAGTTAAAAAAGGTGGATGTTTTTTGGAGTCAACAATGGTGGAACCATTTTAATCAAATATCCTGTTCATAAGCCGCACAAAAGGGGTGAGCGCCGCCAAAAAGATGCTCACCAACAGGATATTGAAACCCAGATGTGCTATTGCGACCACCATTGAAGGGGTTGGTGCCAGTTTTATAACCCAATCTGTGAAGAAAGTAAGAAATGGGAAGATTGCCACAACACCAACCGTATTAATGATCGTATTGGCAGCCGCGGCTTTTCTTGCCGCTGCACCCATCTTGATACTTGCAATGAGCGCCGTCGCCGTCGTTCCGATATTAGCTCCGAGCACGATCGGAATAGCATGCATGGATTCCAACATATTCTGCTGAACAAAAATAATCGCCAAGCCCGTTACGACTGTACTGGACTGAAGGATCACTGTGAGCAAAGTTCCGAAAAGAATTCCCCGCAAAGGAGAATCCGTATAAAGTAGCAGTTGAGTCAACTGCGGACTAGATCGTAATGGCTCAAGAGATCCGCTCACCAGATCAAGGCTGAAAAAAATGAAGCCAAAATAAAATATTGCCTTTCCAATCACTTTGATCTTGAAAGGCAACAGCCCAATTAATGTTCCCGCAACAATAAAGATCGGGCCGATCCCAGTAAGCTTTAATGATACCAACCACGCGGTTGCGGTGGTGCCAATGTAAGAGCCCAGCATGATGCCAATCGCTCCTGAAAAGCTAAGAAGGCCCCCCTCTATCAACGAAACCGCCAAGGTTGAAACTGCGGTGCTCGACTGAATGATGGCGGTAACGCCTGCGCCCACTAGGAACGCCACCATACGGTTGACAGTAAGCTTAGCCATGATGGACTTCAACTTTTCACCCGCCGTTAGTCGCAATTCTGCGCTAAACGAGCTAAGTCCGAATAAAAACAGGATCAAGGCACTTAGGATCGAAAAAAATATCTGATAGTTTTCCATCATCAAGATTTTTGCCCACGACTCTAGTCTTTATCAAGTCCAGTCAAGGGCCTAGGATGGTTGGATTTTCAATTCTACACGATTGACAGTGGGAAGCGGCGTTTCCGGAAACAGGGCCTGGCACCAAATGAGTCTTCTATGCTAGATAAATACGTGCGGAATTGAAATTTAAACTGAGTAAGGCTGGAGTGATTTTGGAAACGACAAAACAGTTAGAACGAGGACGATATAGACGTGAAAATGGCCAAGTCGTTGTAGACGTTGCTGTTAAGAATTCTCGGCAATTATTTAACGAACGAGATCCAGCCCCATTTCGCGAGCGTGATC
Organism: uncultured Pseudobdellovibrionaceae bacterium; assembly: GCA_964515195.1. Taxonomy (GTDB): domain Bacteria; phylum Bdellovibrionota; class Bdellovibrionia; order Bdellovibrionales; family Bdellovibrionaceae. The sequence goes on along the minus strand of CAZETK010000017.1, from coordinate 52,941 downwards.
TTGATGAAAACTTCGTCACATATGTATCAAGCTCTGTACAAGAGTTTCCACTTAAGACCCCCATGAAACTTCGCATTGTGATTCAAGACAAAACTGATCTGCTCGTTGAACAAAATATTTTGCGTGAAGCTATTCGAGCTCACTTTATCTACGAATCAAGGCTCGCTCAGGCTAAACTTCAAAAGAGACTAAGAGTAGGTCGATGGTTTTTTCTAATAGGACTTGTTTCTCTATTTGTCTGCTTAAGTGCTTCTCAATTTTTAAGCTCACTTGAGTCGAGTTCGCAAATTTTACCTATTTTGCGCGAAGGTTTCGTTATCGTGGGTTGGGTCGCTATGTGGCGCCCGATTGACGTATTTTTATACGACTGGTGGCACTTGCTAGAGCAGAGGCGCTTTCTTGAAAAAATAGTGCAGATGAGTTTAGACGTTCAACGTGGCTGAGCCCCCTGAGACTCTCCACGGTTAGCGGTTGGAAGCGGCGTATCCGGAAACACGGCCTGGCACCTAAATGGCGGAGAGAGAGAGATTCGAACTCTCGATAGGCTTTTGACCTATACACGCGTTCCAGGCGTGCGCCTTCAACCACTCGGCCACCTCTCCGTACAGGACACGTCAATAATGAACCACTGTTGATAGCACTGGTGGCCTCATTCCTCAATGATGACTCGTGGCATAAAATTGGGAATTTGAACTATAGTCCGGCCAGGCCTCGGTCCAAAATCATCATCACTACAAAGCCCACCATAATTCCGGCGGTGGCATACTTTTCCGCATTATTACGGTGGGATTCGGGTATCAATTCGTGGCTGATTACGAACAGCATGGCTCCAGCACATATAGCAAAGGCAAAGGGCAAAATAGATTCCGCTATTTGCACTCCGATAAAGCCAATGGGGACGCCTACAGCCTCGACCAAACCGGTCGCCGCTGTGATCAATAAAATTCTAGAAAAAGAAAATCCTAAGCTGTACATTCCAAGAGCGACGATAAAGCCTTCCGGAAAGTCCTGAAGAGCAATAGCAATGGAGAGAATCACACCGAGCTTTGTCTCGCCACTTCCCATTCCTACACCCACAGCCAGACCCTCGGGCAAATTGTGCAACGCCACCGCGAACAAGACCAACATCTGCTGATTCCACTTTCCCGCAGAAGGTCCTTCTTTTTTTAAAAAGTGTTCATGGGGCAGCTGCTGGTGAAAAACATAAAGCAACAAAGCCCCTAACAGCATTTCCAGACCCACCACTGAAGCAGCACTTAAAGTTCCGAAGCCACTTTTTTCATAAAGCTCAAGGGCGGGAGCAATCAGTGAGAAAAACGTTGCCCCTAACATGATGCCGCCACTGAGGCCTAAAAACAGACTTTTTGTTTTATCCGTCAGTTGATGAATTAAGAGAACAGGTAATGCACCTAAGGTCGTGGCACTGAATACCAAAACAGTACCGAACACTAATAACTGGGGCGCCGTCCATTGAAGCATAGTCCTGATCATGGCAGGACTTACTACCAATGACAAACCAAAGACTTCGTACTTTTTCGCGACTCGTTTTGAAACACTCTCCAGGCCGGGTGACTAATTTTTCACATAGGTTCGTTATTCACTGGAAATCCCAGACTTTTTCCCCAAAAATGAAAGTTGAGTCCCTGAATCCCACAAATTTAATTGTAGACCTGTTTTAAGAGCGAGAAAAATGCAGAAAATTTTGTCCATAGCCTGCTTGTTAGTTTTTATTGTTGCCTGCCAAAGCAAGCCGAATCGTGAACCCAATGTCAAAAATGTTGATTTTGATCGCGAAAAGGTGGCCCTCTTAAAGTGGGCGGCCCAACAGCGAATCCTCTTTCAAATGTCAGACTCCGTTTTCAAGGATGTGCAAATCGCCAGCTTGGATTCTTCGTGCAAGAAGCTGGAAACACCAGCTTGGTCAGAAGCTGTCTTTTCCACTTTGAGCACGTTAAAAGAAAATCGAGGTCTTCATGGTAAAGTTCGGGTGATTGAAATTAAAAGAGGAGAAAAACCCTACGTCAGCACTTCCCAGGATTTGGATGGACTCAATTACTTAATCATCGGATACGCCAAAAATGAAAGAGTCTCGTTAGTTCATGATATCTCCGATGTGCCCTGCGGTGAATCCGTGAATAGCTTTATGAATCGTAAAAAGCTAACGGTCACATTTGAGTACCCTACCTCACAAAATATTCTATCCGTAGTCCAAAGCTTGAAGCAGAATGAAGTTCCTGATCGATGGAAGTTCAAGACAGGCTTTCTGATTCATTTGGCCGAGAGGCTTACCGTATTCCGCACCAATCCAGAACTGAGCTTTGAACGGTCCGCCCAGGGAGATTCATTTCTTGCCGCCTTTTTAAATGAGCAAGACAGTCTGGTTGCCAAAAGTCAGTTCTCCACTTTTGAATATTGGTTAACAGAACTCAGCCTACGAAGCCACTCTGCCTCCTATCTCAAGATTTTCACGCTTATTAAGAATAAGGAGCTTACTTATGGAATGGGCTCCATCGAAGGCTCTCAAGGTTTGTCATATCCCTATCTCACCTACAGGGTGAAAGATGGACACTATACCTATCCGTCATTATCCCAGTTGGACAAATGTCTGAACGATCTTTCCTTCCGATATAAAAGATCATTGGCTTCCATTGGATCAGATATCTCTACCAACTCTGATAATTTTTTGTATCCTGGCTATACCTGCCGGGCTGAATTTTGACTTCTTTGAATAAAGACAAGCATCACAAGACCGGGGATCGCAATTAGGGCACAAACCCAAAAGAAGGGTGCCCAGTCTAAACCCTTCACCATCACACCCGTGAAGCCCGAAAAGAAAGTTCGCCCCAAGGTCGCCAAAGCTGATAGCAATGCGTACTGAGTTCCAGTGAATCTTTTATCTGTGAGCGTTGCCAGATAAGCCAAAAAGGCAGCACTTCCCATTCCCGAAGAGATATCTTCAAAAACGACAGCTAGAGCTAGAGCCCACTTCTCGGGCCCTGTGTAAGTAATAATCGAAAAGCCTGCGGTGGATAAAGCCTGAAGCACCCCAAAGATCCACAAAGATTTCAACACGCCTAATTTAAATAGAATCACACCGCCAACAAAAAGCCCGACCAAGGATGAAGCTAATCCCACTGTCTTTGCGACAATTCCAATGTCGGTATTGGAATAACCCATTTCCACATAAAAGGTATTCAACATGGCCGCAGAAAGCGCATCGCCTAACTTGAACAGAAAAACAAAGCACAGTATCGCCAAAGCTTTATCGCGACTTAGAAATTCCAAAAACGGTTCCACAATGGCAGCACGCAAAGTTTTTGGCGTATGCTCTTCCTCACCCTCAGGCTCTGGAGCCCAAAAGGTGATTAGAGTACACAGCAACATCGTCGTGCCCATCAAAACATAAAGGCCGTTCCAGCTAAGATTTAACCACTCAGATCCTACAAGCCCTATACCGATTCCGCCTGAAAACAGCATAGCCAAGCGGTAACCATACTGTGTGAAACTAGAGCCTACCCCTAACTCTTCATCTTTTAAGATTTCGCGGCGATAGGCATCGATAGCGATATCCTGGGTGGCGCTAAAAAAAGCAATCCCCACTGAAATGGCGGCCATCAAGCCCAAAGAGTTGACGGGATCCAGACTGCCCAGCTGATAAAGCAATAGGGCCACTGCAATTTGGGTCATTAAAATCCACGAACGCCTGCGCCCAAAAAATAACAATTTGTATCGATCCACCAGGGGAGCCCAAACGAACTTCAAAGAATAAGCTAAACCTACCCAACTGAAGTAGCCGATCATGCTAATATCAACTTGCTCACGCGCCAACCATGTTTTAAGGGTCCCACCTGTTAGCAATAAAGGAAGTCCGCTCGCAAAACCCAGAAAGAATGTAACCCACATTCTTTTGTTAATGAGCATCTGAATCAGATCATGCCTCGCCATAAAGAATTTTTTTCCTCATCTTCCACAGATGATGGCTGATATAGGGCCTGCGGGTTTCGCCAGTTGCTACCATGAGAAGTTTTGTAATCTTCAAATCCTCTGGATCCGTGAAAAGAAGAATTAAAAGCTCTTGAATAAAATTGGTATTCAAAGTGACGTAGTTGTCTGTACCAACCCCTAGGTCCACTCCCTTTTTCTCCCACCATGAAAAAGGATGATCTTTATAGTCCTCAAACTGGCCGGTAAGTTTATTGTTGGAAGATGGCAGCGAAACAAGCGCCACACGCTTTTGAATCAAGCGATTTAAAACATCATGCTGATAATGTTCGACTTCCCGAGCTGTATGGAATTTTGCCTTGATCAGGTAAATATGCTCTTCTTCATTCAATTTTTCACCGTTAAGAAGCTTATCTAGAACAGGTTTATAAGCTCCCCAGTCGAGCTCAATAAGCTCGCGATAGATGGAATCATTCGGTGTAATTTTCTGAGAGTTTTGATTTTTACGGTAAACTTCCTGGTACAGACGATGAAAGTAAACGTTGGGGTTGATACCCAAGCTCACGCCATGCTCGAGAGTGTCAATGTGCCAAATGTTCATGGCATTATCGACGGCCTGGATTCCCTTTTTTAACGTATGAAAAGTTTCGCCATGGTGCGAACGAATCGAAAAGCCACGGTATTGCAACTTTCTAAAGCCCGATTGCATTTCATTGAAATGCTCTTTCCGGTAGAGTTCCTTTTCGTCACCCACAGTGTCCACATCGACCAGGTGTTTTTCTAAATATGGAAACTTATCGATCAGCTTTAAAATCTCATCGATCTGCACTAAAAAATGCTCTTTTCTAGATTTATACTTTTGAGAGTCAAATCGATGCCCCTCCTTTCTGAAGGAGGGGGATAAAATGAAATTGAAATCGGGGTGATTATTACGGAAACGGGCAAAGCCTTCATAGAGGCCTAATACGACATCTTCAGGAGTGACTTCTTCGATTCCCGGTATCTGCTCTGAAGACGAAGCTGTTGACCGCGATAAAGAAAATTTTAATCTTAAAAACCCGACGTTGTATTTGTGGTAAAGCTCTTGCGCGATATGCTCAGCGGCGGCCACATGGGCTTCCCGACTGATAAAGACTAATTGAGGAAGATATAGAATTTTTAGGTAGGTCGAAAAGCCTTCGCCTTCTTTGAGCCTGATCAGCTTGTCCACATCTTCGACGGTCTTGATCGGAAGGGCATCTTCTCCGTAAACTTCGACGATTTTTTTTTCGTAAATATCCTTTTGAGGCCCGCTTAATAGCTGCATCAGCCGCGGAAAAATAAAATCCGCGGTGACGGCGCCTGTTAAGTGAGTGTGTTCTTCTTTATACTTCAAAGGAAAGTTCTTAAAGACTTCGAATAAAGCCTCGGATACGGGCTGATGCAAAAGTCCCGTGATTTTTGATTTAGTTATTCGGAAGTGATCAATTTGACGCCGAAACTCGAGGACCTGGTCGTAGGCCTCTGGCGATTCATATTTGAGATCCGAAGCCACCAATAGGTCTAAAGTGTCGATAAGACCTATGCCGTTGGTTTCGCTAATAATTCTGGTAACAGCCTTCAGCAGTATAGATTGAGTCTTCATCCTAGATAAAAACTTTATCTAGGATTACAAGACTTGTATATGACTTTATCAACCGGAAAGCCGGAGGTACTGCCTCCAAACGATGGGAATATCACTATTACCCACTTCGAATTCTATTAAGGGCAACCAAGCAGGCATTCGCGGCTCTGTTAAGAGCGGCATCTTGGCTTCGGTCGGGGTTCGATTTGCTTTTCTCTGGTTACAACTTCGGCACGCACAAACTACATTGTACCAATCTTTCTTACCAGAGCGAGAGGCGGGTAACACATGATCCAAAGTTAAAGACTTAGACGAATAGCGATGCCCACAGTACTGACAGGTGAAATTGTCTCGAATATAGACGTTCTCTCGACAAAAGCGAATCTGCGTGGCTCGATGGAGATTAACGTAGGATTTCAGCCTCAAAACACTGGGTAACTTAAAACTGGCGCTTACGGAGCGTGCAAAAACAGAGTGATACTCAAGAATTTCAACTTTTCCTTGAAACCACAAAATCAGGGCCTTCTGCCAACATACTACCCTCATTGGCTCATAACTTGCGTTGAGCAATAAGGATCTTGCTGATGTCAGGGAATGAGACATACTCCTCCTACATCTCTTATCATTATAAAAAGCCCTAATACGTGTTTTCAATGCTAAAAGTATAAGCTAAGGTGTTTCTCATAATGAAAATGATATCGTTACTATTAGTTTCCGTTATCGTACTGGCCCAAAGTCCACAAGATCTTGTGATAATTGGCGATTCTTTGACCGAAGGCTACGGCGTCGCTCAAGAGAAAAGCTATCCGTCTCTTTTAGAGAAAAAAATCAGCGAAGGCGAAAAAACTTGGAAAGTCACAAATCATGGAATCAGTGGTTCGACGACAGCATCTGCACTTTCTCGAGTGAATTGGATACTTAAAAACCCTCCAGACGTGGTCATTCTAGCGTTAGGCGCTAACGACGGGCTTCGAGGCGTGAAACCTGAAGCGACTGAAGAGAACCTGGATAAAGCCATCAAGGCGCTTAAATCTAAAGAGGTAAAAGTCATCCTGGCCGGGATGAAGATGCCTCCCAATTATCGAGGCGGAAATTTTTCAAAGGACTTTGAAGGGGTCTATCGCCGTCTGGCTAAAAAGCACAATATTCCTTTGATCCCTTTCATGCTTGAGGGGGTTGCGGGAGACCCCGAAATGAACCTGAAAGACGGCATCCATCCCAATGAAAAGGGACATGAAAAAATCGCCGAAACCATCTATCAATCCATCAAGGCGTATCTATGATCGAGGTGAAAAACGTCAAAAAAAGCTTCCACACCCGGGAAGGTCGATTGGAAATTTTGAAAGGCCTGAGCTTTGATATTAAAAAGGGAGAAATCGTAGCTTTCACCGGACATTCAGGAAGCGGCAAAAGTACCCTTCTCAGCTTACTAGCGGGCCTTGATCGGCCCGACGAGGGAGAAATTCGTTACGAAAATCAAAGCATCGGCGCACTTTCTCCCGAGGCACTTCAAAAGTTTCGCGCAAAAAATATTTCTCTGATCTTTCAGAATTACTATTTAGTCCCCCATCTAACCGCCTTAGAAAACGTCCAACTACCCCTTCAGATTTTGGGTTTGGACAGTTTATTGCCAGAGGCAAAAAAGCTACTGGCTGAAGTTGGACTGGCCAGCAGGTTCCACCATTTTCCCGGTGAAATGAGTGGCGGCGAATGTCAACGGGTCGCCATTGCACGAGGCCTGGCCGTGCGCCCGATGGTGCTTTTGGCCGACGAACCCACTGGAAGCTTGGATAGCGAAACCGGTGAAAAGGTTATGAAACTGTATTTTGATCTGGTTCGAAGTCATCAGCTCACATCCATTATCGTGACTCACAACCAAGAATTGGCACGGATGTGTGACCGACAATTTAAATTATCTCAAGGTCATCTGGTAAAATGAGATTCTTAATTAATTACGGAATTAGGCGATTCTGGCGGATGCGATCCAGGCTTGTCATTATGGCCTGCTTCCTATCCTTGGGATTTTGGGGCTGGCTGATGAGCGAGGGCTCCCATAGCAGCATTAAAAGTCACGTTGCTAATAATTCAAAAACACTTCTTTCGGCGGATATTGCTATATCCGCGCGGCGACACTTAACAGAAGAAGAGCTCAAGACCCTTAACGAAGAAACTGACGGACTAGGAAATCTTTCAAAGGGTTATGAACTTTTCGCAATGATGTCCACAGACGCGGAAAGTCGCCTTGTCTTAGTAAAGGTCATACAGAACGATTATCCCTTTTATGGAGAACTCGTTCGCGAAGGCCATACACCCGTAGAGACTCTAAAAAATTATAAGCTATGGGCCTACTCGGAATTCAAAAGTTTATTCGGCCTGGAGCGGGGCCAGACCGTCATCTTAGGAGATCAGAAATTTGAAGTTTCTGATTTTATAGAAGAAGACCATACGCAGACTTTCCGGCTGGCAAGCCTTGCTCCTCGAGTGTTCATTCATCTGGACAATATTGAGGCTACAAAATTAATCCAGTTTGGAAGCACGTTTACAGAGACGTTTTACTTTAAAGCCTTTGCCGGCACCGACGTGGACTCTCTGACAAAAAGTCTCAGATCCAAGCTTAAGGATCCCGCTATCGATGTAGACTCCTATTTAACTCTCCCTGAAGAAAACACCAGCCCGATCCAACGATTAACCGATTTTTTAGGCCTGACCAGTCTTGTCGCCCTTCTCTTTAGCGCATTAAGCTTGTTTTATCTTTTGCAGATCTGGGCCCTCGAGCAACAAAAAGAACATGCGCTGTTAAATTCCTTTGGGCTTTCTAAACACGCTTTGTATTTTCTGGATATCTTTCAATCTTTTATCGTAGCTCTAATTTCCACAGCGTTTTCCACAGTGTTAACATTACTCAGCCGCCCCGTCATGGAAGGCTTTCTCAAGCAATGGACAGGGCAGACATTTCAATTGCAATTATCCATATGGGATATGCTTCTGATCTTGCTTTCCCAATTCGTGCTGCTGGTTGTGCTTTCGAATCCCATCACCAACGCCAAAAAATCCACTCTAGCCCAGCTTCTCAAAAATAGTTTTGTACTAGAGCCCGCGCGGGTGACGCGATTTTTACCGATCTTCCTTCTTCTTCTGCCTTATTCCATTCTTGCCAGTCGATCCGTAAAAAATGGTTCCCTGTTTTTTGCAGGACTGCTTTTTGTTTCATTCTCTCTCATTTTAATCGGACGTGGTCTTATCCGGCTTCTTTCGAATATTCGTTACCGCTCATGGAAATTTTCATTGGCCATCAAATCCCTGCAAAGACAGTCTACGGCCAGCTGGGCCTTCATCTTCACCGTCGGAGTGAGTTCGGCCTTGTTGAATTTAATTCCTCAGATTCAAGCCAGTATCGAAGGTATGATGACCTTAGAGGAAGTTCAAAAACGACCTTCTTTATTTCTTTTTGATATCCAAAAGGAACAGTGGCCCCAGGTCCAAGACCTCTTGACGGATATGGAATTAACCCCAACTGCCGTTTCCCCTTTAGTGCGTGGACGAATCACCAAGATCAACGGCGCCGCCTTTGAACGGGCCGAGTCCACCAGTGCCTTTCGTACCCGTGAGGAAGAAAATGAGGTGCGATTTCGAAACCGTGGCGTCAATGTCACCTATCGGCCCCATCTTCAAACCGGCGAGATTATCGTCAAGGGAAAGGAGTTCCCTTTAACCTACGACCCTGATCAAAAACACCCCTATGTCTCCTTGGAAAAAAGATACGCTGACCGCATTGATGTAGGCATTGGAGATATCATTACATTTGATATACAGGGTCTGGAAATTGCAGCTGAAGTTAAAAATTTACGGCAGGTTACCTGGAGTCGCTTTGAGCCTAACTTTTTTATCCTCTTCCAGGATGGCCTTTTGAACGATGCGCCTCAGACCTACTTGGCTTCCCTCCCCTTTATGGTGGCGGAAAAAAAAGCTCAGATCATGAAATCTCTCTCTTCCACGATTTCAAATATTTCCATCATCGACGTGGGCAGGTTAATGAAATCCACTATCGAAAATCTTGAGAAAATCAGCGGATCATTGAAACTCATGACCTATCTCACCCTTCTGACCGGATTTATGACTCTTGTTTTCTTGCTAACAGCCGAAAGCCTACGCCGGTCCGTTGAGGTTCATCTTCTTAAGATTCTAGGGGCCCTTAAAGAGGCTGTTTTCAAGAATCGAATCTTAGAAGTTTTCTTAATCAGCGCGATCTCTCTTTTGGTGGGAATCGGAGCCAGCTTTATGAACTCTTCAATTTTGATCGATCAAGTTTTTCAAATCCCTGTGGTCTTTAATTTCTGGCCGGCCATTGCGATCTCCAGCAGCGTTCTACTCATAGCCTGGATTGTGTCATTCCTTACAATCAAACGGGTCTACGGTGAAAATTCCTTCGCATTTTTGAAAAAAGAGGAGTAAGGATCTGCCATGTTCGTCAGCACCGATCAGGCAGTTGCAATACTCAAAAATCAGGGTGTCGTAGCCATTCCCACGGAAACCGTTTACGGCCTGGCTGGACGAATTTCCTCTCAAAAGGCTCTAGATTTAATTTTCGAAACCAAAAAGCGACCCTTCTTTGACCCCCTCATCGTCCATATTCGTGATAAAGCCCAGGCCCGCCAGTTGGTCTCTGAGTGGAGCGAAATTGCTGAGGCCTTGGCGGATCGATTTTGGCCAGGGCCCTTAACCTTAGTTCTTAAGAAAAACCCGCAACTCATTTCAGACCGGATCACGTCCGGCCTTCCTCGGGTAGGGCTTCGCTGTCCCCGGCATCCATTAGCTTTAGAAGTTCTGGCCAAACTGGGTGAAGCCTTCGCTGCTCCTAGTGCTAATCTCTTTGGTCGCACCAGTCCCACACAAGCCGAACACGTAGAACACGAGTTTCAAGGGCAAGTGCCAATCCTAGATGGCGGCGCCTGTGAAGTGGGAATCGAATCCACTGTTTTATTATTAGAGGGAAACTCCTTGGCCATTCTTAGAAAGGGGCAGATCCGTGAGGATGAACTGCGCCTTTACCTTGAGAAAATGGCTCTCCCCCATAAGTGGCAAGAAAGTGTTTCTAAATCCCAATCTCCAGGACAATTAAAGCACCACTATATGCCCGCAAAACCTTTGTTTTGGGCTTCCCAAAAGATGGACGCAGCCACCGCCCTTGAAAAGGCGAACCAAAAGTTAAAGGTATTGCCCGAAGAGGTGGAAGGCGTACGCCTTGCGATACCTTCTCAGATTCAACAATTGGCGGAACTTCGTTTGCCTCAAGATCCCGTTAAGACCGCGCGCGTCCTTTATTCAGAGCTACGGCGCCTCTCGGAAACATCTGAAATCGACGGTCTGATTTTTTTTGAAGAATCCTATCATTCCAAGCCCGAATGGGGAGCCATCATCGAACGCCTGCACAAAGCCACGTCCGCGATTCTAAACTAAAAAGTCATGAGCAGTCCTTATTCCCTGGCTTTCGACGTAGCTTACTGGAAAAACTCCGTAGTCTCAGATCACTGCGCCGCTTGACCATCTCCTTGGGAAACTCGTACCATAGGGGCGTGGAAGCCCTGCAACGATTTATCTTTATCATGCTGCGAATCCCTTTATTTGTGCTTTTAATCGGGATCTTCCTGTTAGTCGGCACTTGGGTTCACTGGCGAGTAAAGGATCCGCTTCAGCGAAAAATACGTTTTTCCAACATGGTTCATAAAGTCACAAAACTCTGCTGCCGGGCTTTTGGAATTCGCGTACAAGCCCTCAATGAACCACCGAAAGAAACCCCCGGCTTGGTAGTCGGAAATCATCTGGGTTTTCTTGATATTCTTGCGGCAGGCTCCATTCGCCCCCTACTTTTTGTAACCTCTCAAGAAATGAAGAACACTCCTGGTTTAGGTTTAATCACGGAAATGGGAGGATGCCTTTACGTCGAGCGCCGAAACCGCATGGGCATTAAACAAGAATTAAATCAAATTACCCACTATCTAAAACATGGGATGAATGTTTGCTTGTATCCAGAAGCCACATCCCATAATGGAGAATGCGTTTTGCCCTTTAAGAGATCGCTTATCACAGCCGCCATTCACGCCCAAGTTCCTATTTGGCCTTATGTTGTGAATTTCCGATCTGTGGAAGGGGAAGTGTTTTCCCTGTCAAATCGGGATAAGGTCTGCTGGTACGGCGACATCCCCTTTGCCAAATCGATGTTATCTGCCTTATCTCTCCGCTATGTCGAAATTGAAATCAAATTCCTAGATCCCGTTTATCCTCACGCAGAGATTGATACCCGCGAAATTTCCCAGATCCTTCATAAAAAAATCAGCCAGGAATTTATACCGGTCAGAATTGTCGACTGACTTTAGATATCATTGATTAGGGGAGACTTCTTTTGATTTTGGATTGGATCTTTTCAACATCTGCTTCATAGACCAGTGGTCCCATATAAAGAACTTCGTCGGTAGGGCCGATAAGAACCGCTTTGGCCACGGCTTCTTGGGTTGATTTCGCAATTGGAGCCACATCATGGAAGAAGTAATAAAGCTCGCGATTCTTATCAAAATGTTCATAAGATTTTGTTCGCGGGGCGAGGTTTTGGATTCGGACCATATCCTGATGGTAATTATCAAACACGACAATCACATTAAGCTCTTTCTGAAATTTATTGGCCAAATCCTCAGCCAGTACCTGACCTCTTTGGCAGGAAGCACACCATGTGGCCGATGAGACAACTAGATTATAATTTTTCAGAATAAGGTTTGAATTTTCAATTTTGCCAGATGATTCAAGGGAGTTGATTTGTGAATACAAACAAGAAAGCGTGCGTGGATTTGTTCCACATTTTCCGCTTCCATACGCACTGACCGTCAAGAGGGTAAAAATCAGAATTGTCTTAATTTGATACAGCTTCATTTCAGCCCCTTTTAATTAACCTTACACCCTCCATGAACTTCACAAAGAATGCCAACCAACTAAAACTAAGCTGAGTTAAGCCCCCATTTAAGGGCCCAATGAAGAAAAGAGACAAAATTGGGCAGACAATGTAAATTAGAGGCCTGCGAGTCCGAGCTCCGGCAGAAAGTTTTTTTGAATCAAGATATGATCCATGTTTTACGGAACCTTTATAACTTTCTGAAAAATACGACCAAAAATGCTGTCTCCTTTTTCATTACTCATGGAGATTTCAATCGTATCACCCTCCTTCATGAAGGGGGTCGTGGGGGTGCCGGTCTCGATGGTTTCGATCATTCGTTTTTCAGCCAAACAACTGGACCCCTTGGAATGATCCTCATTGCTGACGGTTCCACTTCCTATAAGCGTTCCGGGTTGCAAATCCCGGGTTTTCGCAGCATGGGCTATCAGCTCACCGAAATGAAAGTGCATCGCGCCCGCATTCGCATTCCCGAAAAATTGGCCGTTATATTTAACATCCAGAGGCAAATGAAGTCGACCGCCTTTCCAGGCTGTGCCCAGATCATCGGGAGTCACGGCAATGGGGCTCAATGAACTAGCCGGTTTGCTTTGGAAAAACCCAAAGCCCTGAGCTAATTCCGAGGGTATCAATCCCCGTAAAGACACATCATTCATGATAAGAACCAAGCGGATTTTCTTTAGACATTCTTCCGCCGAAGTTCCCATAGGAACGAAATCCGTAAGGACCGCCACCTCGCCTTCGAAGTCAGTTCCGTGTGCAAAATCTCTTTGCGGAATATCTTCCCAAGGATTCAAAAATCTCGCGCACTCCCCCTGATACATCAGCGGGACTGTCGATAAAGTTTCGGGCAAGGGGGCTTTACGTGCCATGCGGACCAGTTTCACGTGGTAAATAAAGGCCGAGCCATCCGCAAATAACCAAGTTCGCGGCAAACAGGCCAGCATATTTTTTTCCTCATAAGGCTGAGCCTTGGCTTTTCCGCTTTCCAAGTCCTCGGCCCTTTGTTGAAGAAGGCCCTCCACCTGCGACCAATTTTCAAGAGCTGAAAGTAAATTGGGTGCGATATCAGAGGCTTTTGCGAATTGGGTAAGGGCACGGTTAACAACCACTAACTCGCCATCACGGGATTGAGAGGATTTTAAACTGGCTAATTTCATAATCAGTCAAATGTGATCATAAGGTTGGCGCCAACAGCTCGGAAATCTTTTACACCATCAGCCACTTCACCGCTTCCAGATTCAAAGAAGACATTTGCTCCCAGTTGAGACGCAAACTTAAAAGCAGCTCCCACCACAAAGGGCGTGGTCAATGATTTCACGTCATCGCAGCTTCCAGGTTCACAGTCACTACCTAAATTAACTTCCGCATTAACACCAAAGTAGACTCCAGCATATTCTTGAAACTTAAACATACCCGTGACTGGTACTTGGAAATAAGTAAACTTTGTTTTGACACCGCCGTCAGCCTCTAATGGCTTTTCAACGTAAAACATGCCGGTTCTAAAACTGAATTTGTCTGCAATCGGGAAGGCACCTGATACACCGACTTGAAATCCGGTCTGGGCTTTTTCATCTATTCCTTCGCCATCGTAGGTTCCGTTTTGTTGACGAAAACCAAGCTCCACAGCTGCGTCGGTATAGTTGGCGGCCATGGTCTGCCAAGTAAATAAAGTTAGGATTGCCATTAAAGTTTTCATTTTGCCTCCTTCTTGGGAATCTAACTCAAAGTCATAAGGTTGTCTTGGATCTGACGCTCAGGGTTACTTGCCATCTCACCCTCGGGCCTTTTAGGATAAATATTATGTCAGCCTTTGTTCTGTTCAATTATTTTAGAAGCTCAACTTCCTACCGGGTGAGAATTGCCCTTAACCTTAAAAATATCCCCTATGAATATAAGGCTGTTCATCTCTTAAAAAATGGGGGCGAACAATATCTGCCGGAATACAAGGCTTTAAATCCTTTGTCTGAAGTTCCGACACTTGTTCACGAGGGCCGACCGATTTCGCAAAGTATGGCGATCATCGAGTATTTAGAAGATATCCAAGAAACACCGCCCCTCTTTCCGGAAGATCCGTATAAAAAAGCAAAAGTTCGCCAATTCTGTGAGAATATTAATTCCTTTCTGCATCCGGTGAACAATCTAAAGGTCCAACAAAAGCTTGAAATGGATCATCAATACGACGCCGAGAAAAAAGCCCAGTGGGTCCAATACTGGACAACTCCGGGACTGGCTGTCTTAGAAGGTATGCTGACGCAGACTAAAGGAACTTATAGTTTTGGAAATCAGATCACAGCTGCTGACGTATTTTTAATACCTGCGCTTTTTTCGGCGCAACGGTTCCAGGTCAAGCTTGAGGCCTTCCCGCAGTGCTTGGAGATTTACAATACATGCCTGGAGCTTGAGGTGTTCAAGCGCGCCCACCCTTATCGCCAACCCGACACCCCTGAGAGCGATCGAATCACTTAATTATTTTGAGTGCAGTTAAAACCAAAAATTCCATTTGTCGATGACGGGGACAAATACATAAAAGAGCACGCTTAAGTTCACTAGCATGAAGTAACGCATCCAGCCCACCTCACCCTTTGTCTTATAAAACCGGCGGGTTTCCCAAAGAAGCAAAAGGGAAATGGGAAGAACGATTAATATGTAAAACCATCCTGTCCTGATGAACCAGGGAGATGCAATCGCCAACCCTACGTAGACATAGGTATAAAGCACCATTTGAAACAAAGTTTTTTCAACACCCAGGGCGGCTGGCAACGTAGGTACCTGGCCAGAGCGATAATCATCTTTAAAACGCAAAGCTAGGGCCCAAAAGTGAGGCATCTGCCACAGGAACATAATCAAAAATAAATAAATTGATTCTGAACTCCAGATATTTGGATTCGTGGCCGCGTAGCCAATTGAAACTGGTAAGGCTCCAGGAATAGCTCCAGGAACAGCGCCATAAACCCACCGTGGCTTCCAGTAGTATGTGTAGACTCCGTTATAAAGGATAATCGTAGCCCAACCTAAGAGCGCAGAGAGGGTGGAAACTTCAAATAACAAGTGGGATCCAGCAAATATGAAAGAGGCTGAAAGGATCGCCCCCGCTAGAGGTGTTAATTTTCCCGAAGCAATAGGGCGACTAGCCGTACGAGGCATTTTTTGGTCGAGCTTATATTCTTGAACCTGATTTAATGCCAATGAACCTGAACTTAAGAAATACAGACCTACAACAAATTTGAGCAGGTGCACCCACTCGAAGACCGCCTCAGCCTGAAATCCTGCCATATAGCCTGCGATCCCCGTAAGAACTACGAAGATCACAATGCCGAATTTTGTAAGTTGAGTTAATAATCGAAACACTTCTGATTAAAGCGTATTGAGTTGAGGAACACGAGTGTAAATATCCAAAACTGACAGGAACCACAAAAGAAAGAGAAATGCAAAAGCGGACGCAAACACCACTCGGTTCATGTTGTTGTCGTATTTCAAATGCATGAAATACAAAAGAACGAAAAGCCCTTTCACAGTCGCAATTAAAAAGGCCACAGGGGCCGCTAAAATCCCCAAAGGCATTTGATGAAACAATACCGTAAGAATCGTCAGCGCATATAGGGCTGCGGCCACTTTCATGTAGGTTTTCAATGGAATAATATGATGACCTGTCATCTACGCCCCCTAGCCCACCAAATAAAGAAGTGGGAATAAGAAAATCCAAATTAAGTCGACGACGTGCCAGAAAATACCGACACCTTCTACCGGAGTATAATATTTGTCACTGAATTCGCCACGACGAGTGCGAAGAGCAACCCACGTAATAAGACCCATTCCAATTAATACGTGAAATCCATGTAGGCCTGTCATGCAAAAATAGAGTCCAAAATAAAGGCCTAAGTTCTGGTGGGCGGCGTTGATCGCCTCTGGATCTAAAAACTTACCTGGAAAAAGGCCATGTTCAAACTTACCTGTGTACTCAAGATACTTCACAACCATGAAGATCGCTCCAAGGCCAACCGTAGCAATCAAATTCCAGAAGGCTTTCTTCGGCTGGTTCACTTGGTTAAAGTAGATCCCCAAGGCCATTGTTAAAGAGGAAGTAATCAGCACTAAGGTGTTGAAAAACCCCATTTTCCAATCCAGATGTTTCGCCCCTTCGGCGAACATTTCAGGATAGATATTGTGGAAAATCAAATAGGCTACAAAAAGCCCACCGAACATTAAGATTTCAGTGGCCATGAAGACCCATATGCCCTGTTTTGAAGTGTCATATTCATGCTCAAGACTATCAAAGTGATGAGCATGGTGATGAACGCGTCCAGCCTGAGTATTAGTAATCATAGGGTCCACCTGTAATAACTGGTTTTTTATCAAAGTTAAGATGTGGCGGCGGAGACGAAGTTTGCCACTCTAACTGTTTAGCATTCCAAGGATTCGCAGGGGCTTTATCCTTTGATTTCAACGCCGTCACGACGACATAGAGTGAAAGAAGGAAGCCTGCACCAATCAACCATGAACCAACTGTGGAGATTTTATTCAAAGACTCGTAAGCGGGGATATAATCAAAATAACGGCGAGGCATTCCCATTGCTCCCAAAATAAACTGAGGGAAGAATGTGACGTTAAATCCGATAAATATTAAAACAAATGTAAGTCTAGCCAACGACTCATTATACATTTTGCCGAACATTTTCGGGAACCAATAATAAAGGCCACCCATCAAGGCCATCAGAGTTCCGCCCACCATCACGTAGTGAAAGTGCGAAACCACAAAGTAAGTATCGTGGAAATGAACGTTGACCCCCAATGTGGCCAACATAATTCCTGTTACGCCGCCAATGGCAAATAAAAATAAGAACCCTAAGGCGTATAACATAGGCGTTTGAAAAGAGATGGAGCCCCGGTAGATTGTGGCCAACCAATTGAACATTTTAATCGCGGTTGGAACCCCTACCAACATTGTTAAAAATGAGAAAACAACACCGGCAATTTCAGACTGTCCAGAAACAAACATGTGGTGTCCCCAAACGAGGAAAGATACACCCGCGATACCCAAAGAAGAGTAGGCGATCGCGCGATATCCGAAAATCACCTTTCGAGAGAAGGTCGTAATCAACTCGGAAATAACCCCCATGGCTGGAAGGATCATGATGTACACAGCAGGGTGAGAATAGAACCAGAAGAAGTGCTGAAATAATACGGGATCTCCGCCTAAAGCTGGGTCAAAAATACCGACACCGATCAGTCTTTCGGCAGCAATAAGCAATAAAGTGATGCCCAACACGGGTGTTGCGATAATCTGAATCAAGGCTGTGGAGTACGTCGCCCAAACAAATAGTGGCATCTTATATATTGTCATACCAGGAGCTCGAAGCTTGTGAACTGTCACGATGATGTTCAAGCCTGTCATGATCGAACTCATTCCCATAATAAAGGCCGCAAAAACAGTGGTTACAACTGCTGTTCCCGACTTAATGGAGTACGGCGTATAGAAGGTCCAACCGGTATCAATATGAGTTGTCATCAGTGTTGTGAGAGCTAAGAAAGCCCCAAACATGAAAACATACCAGCTAGCCAAGTTGAGTCTCGGAAACGCCATGTCGGCGGCTCCGATTTGCAGCGGAATAAAGAAGTTACCAAAGACTGCGGGAATACCAGGGATAATCACCATAAAGACCATGATCGCCCCATGATATGTCATCACCTGATTATAACCATCTGCCGTTAGGAACCCAGCTCCTGGCGCAAAGAGCTCCAATCGGAGCAAAAGGGCCATGATTCCGCCAACTAAAAAGAAAACCGCGATGGCCATCGCATAAAGCAGACCGATACGCTTATGATCCAAGCTTGTCAGCCAGGACTTAATTCCCGTAAATTCCGTGATGTAGTTTACGTTCGAATTTGCACTGTGAGCCACTGTTCCCATTACTCACTCCCTATTTTAAACCTTTGATATACTCAATAAGAGCCGACAACTCGACCTCACTGAGCTGCCCTTGGAAAGCGGGCATAATGTTAGGATTGAAACCTGTTGCAACGTTCGCGTTAGGATTGAGGATGGATTCCCGCACATAGGCCTCGTCAAAATCAGTTTTGCCTTTGGCAGTTGTCACAGTTTCTCCCCAACGCTGCCAAAGAGACGGACCCACTCTGGCTGACTTATCCGTGACCGAGTGACAAGAAGCACAGGCTTTAACCTGGAATAGCTTCTCACCCCGCTGGGCCAGAGGCAAACTGCTGACCTGGGACTCTTCTTCAATCCACTTATCAAATTCTTCCTGAGTGACGACTTTTAAAGTTCCAATCATACCTGAGTGCTGAGTACCGCAATACTCAGTACAGAAAATATGAAACTCACCTAATTTATTGGAGTTAAACCATAATGTCGTATAGCGACCAGGAATTGTATCTTGCTTGATTCGGAAACTGGGGATGAAAAAACTGTGAAGCACATCCTGAGATGTCATGATTAACTTCACATCTGTATCGATGGGCACCATGACTAAGTTAGAAGTTTTCACGCCAGACTTATATTGAACTTCCCAGGCCCACTGCTTACCAAAAATGTGCACCTCTAAAGGGTTTTCTGGCATTTTTCGCATTTCGTGGAAAACGCTCCAGCCCCATCCAAAGATGGCCACAAACATCAATAATGGGATAAATGACCAAAGAAACTCTAGAAAGTTATTATGAAGAATGCGCGGAGTTTTTTCTTCTTCTGACTTTCGTTTATATTTCATAACGAAGTAGATCATACCGCCGATCAAAATTACACAGGCGATAAAGCTCGACACCAACAAAAACGCATAAAGATTATCGACTCTTTCTGCAAGTTTAGTCGCAGGTGTGGGCATAAATGATTGTGCTTGTGCCACGTTCAACCAAAACATCATCTAACTCCTTGGCTCGTCCGCTCTAAACGAGCGGATCCACACTGGCAGAAGCCAGAGCGCTAAAACAATAACCATCAGAAATGCCCCCACCTTCATCAGCTTGAAAGCGGCAAGCGTATATTCACTTTTATGCGGATTGTATTGGAAGCAGTAAAGCACAAGGCTGTCGATAATACTACCGACTTTGCCTTCCCCAGCTTCCGTCAAAGCTAACTTAATATTCTGAGGTTCAAACAGAATCCCAGGCAAATAACGACTGATTTTCCCCTGAGGAGATGCTACTATGGCGGCTGAAGCATGGGACCACTCATTGGAGCTCTCATTCCACTTGAATTTAAAGCCGATGGATTGAGTGAATTTTTGCACGACCTCTTCAGAGGCAGTTAAAAAATGCCAGCCATTTTCTGAATTAGGGCGGTTGTACATTTTCATGTAGTTGATTTTTTTATTTTTTGCTAACTCAGGGCCTTCTTTGGAGTCAAAAGAGACGACCACAACGTCAAACTTTTCACCTGGGTTCCAATCCACCTTCTGAAGTCCCTCGGTTAATCCGTTAAGATGGAAATTACATAACCCAGGGCAGTTATAATAGATGGGGCTGATAATGACGGGCCTGGTTCCGTTGATATAGGATCTCAGAGTCACATCATTTCCATTTTCATCTTTGAAGGGAAGATCCAAATCCAGGTCTTGACCTAATTTTTCTTCAATCCCCACGCCCTCTATCTCATGGGGCCGCTCGGTTGCCAGCATAGGCTCTGCTTCCACGGAGTAACCCCGAGGGGCATTGTCCGCAGACCAAGCTAGTGAAAGGATTAATAGAAGTTTGCCTATCATTTTTCTATTTTCTATTTTGCTGTTTTAGCGAATTCAGCCACTTCAGCTGGATCCACATTACTTTTATTTTGCGTAATGCTTTCAATAAAATGAACCATGGCCCAACGATCGGCAGGCTTAAAGTGAGCATAGGACGCCATAGAGGTCCCAGGAATACCGTTCGTCAAGACCTTATAATGATTAATGACTCCGCCCCCTTGAGTCCACTTGCCCTCAACCAGGTTTCGAGGACGCGGATTAAGCCCTTGGCCAGCGGGCCCATCGCCCTTCCCTTCCGCCCCATGGCACATGGCACAGTTGGTGGCGTAGAGTTTTTGGCCGTAAGCGATAATCTCTTCCGAAGAAACCCAGGGTTCTGCCACTTGGGTGATATCAAAGGCGGGCTTTCCGTCTGTTGTCTGAACAGGAGCATTTGGGTCCACAACATTTTCAGCTAAATCAACCCCTGTATGTATCGCCACCAAGTAGAAAAAGAATGCGGATACAAAGACCATGGAGAACAAAAACGCAATGAGCCCCCCATGATTGTACGTGTCCTTCTGTTCAGACATAGACAAGATCTCCTGGCAAAATGAACCAATAGAATAAGCCTTTATCTGACACTAGGCTCATCCTTAAATCGCTTAATTTTCAATACATGATCAAAAGATATGTAGCTTAATACACCTTCAGAAACAATGATTTCTATCAAATCCAGGTTTTACTGCAATGTTCCTAACTCTCGCTTTAAAACTTTACCAGATCCAGCCTTGGGGAGTTCCGGAATCCACTGAAAGTTTTTAGGTATCTTAAACTTGGCCAGATTTTTTGAGCAATGCTCAAGTAGTTCATCCTCACTATAGATGTTCTTTTCACATACGATGAAAGCTTTACCAACCTCACCCCATTTTGAATCGGGCACTCCGATTACGGCCACTTCTTGAACCCACTTTAACTGGCCAATGACTTGCTCGATCTCGGCCGGATAGACATTCTCGCCGCCGGATTTATACATATCCTTTTTGCGGCCCACGACATAAAAGTATCCATCTTCATCAAAATAGACGAGATCGCCGGTCTTCATCCAACCCTGCTTAATGGTTTCCGCAGTGGCCGCTTCGTTTTTCCAATATCCCAGCATGCAGGCTGGGCCTCGCAAACAAAGTTCACCAATTTTATGGGGGCCCAGGCCTTGGCCCTCTTCATCAATCACTTTGACGTCAATGTAGGCATTCGGCGACCCAATAGAGCCAATCTTTTTAATTGCATCCCCTTCGTTTAGCGAAAAAGTATTCGGACCGAACTCGGTCAATCCGTAACCTTGACGCACGGGAATGCCCTTCTCGTCCCAGGTTTTAATCAACTCAAGGGGCATGGGCTCGCCTCCGACAATGGCGTAGCGAAGGGAGCTGAGATCATAATTCCGGAAGCCTGGTGATCGCGCCATCATTCCCATGGTGGTCGGAACTCCGAAAAGCAAGGTTGCCTTATAATCTTGGCTGAGTCTTAAGATCTGTTCTGGATCAAATTTTTGAGTCAGCACGATTGTGGCCCCATGATGAAGAAAAGGGGATGTCAAAACATTCCACCCCCCCGTATGAAACAAGGGTAAAAATGTCACGGCACAGTCTTGCTGGGTAATGCAAAGTCGCAAGGCTGTACTAACCGAGTTCCAGAACAGTCCATTGTAGGATAGCATCGCACCCTTTGGAAAACCTGTTGTGCCCGACGTGTATATGATCATCGCGGGCTCATTTTCGTCCGCATGGAAATCTAAATAGGGATGAGGGGTCAAGGTCGCCTTGGCGAAATCCCGAAGCTGTAATGTTTGGACTACCTCTTGATCTGTTAAGGACAGAGCCTCAATAGCCAATTTCTCAAACTCGCCATCATGAACCACAAGACGGGGTTGAGAGTTCGACAAGATATAAGCTACTTCGCGAGAAGATAGTCGATAGTTAACCGGAACCAGTACCGCACCCACCCGACTTGTTGCAAAAAACAAAGAAATCACAGAAAGAGCATTTTGACCCAGGTAAGCAATTCGATCCCCTTTACGAATATTAAACTTTCTTTCTAGAAAGTGCGCACCAGATTGTGCCCGTGAAAATAAATCTGAATAAGTCCACGATTCCTGTGAGTCTCCATCAATTAAGGCTATATTTTGAGGAGCATGGGAGAACCAGCATTTTAACCAATCTTGAGTGACCTTCATAAACTCTCCCCCTTTTACCGAATTCGATATACGCCTTAATCTGTAAGTTCTCTACTTCAAAAATAAATAGAGCATCAACTCTAGATTTTGCGCCGCGTAAGCGCGTTTTTACTGGAAATTCCTACCATTCCGTTGACAGGGAAGAGCTCCCATTGGAAACCCATCTCTCGGCACGGGGAGGCCCATGAAAATTCTAATCTCATTATTACTTTTGGTCGCAACAACAGCTTGGTCTTACGATGGTAGCTTTAAAGGCTTAGTCGAAGTGAACAACAAGAAGCTCTATGTAGAGTATCGCCAACCTGTCGACAGCAAACCCACAGTGGTCTTTGTCAACGGCTTGACCTATAGCACTCGCAACTGGGGCCCGGTTGTGCGGTTTCTACAGACAGCTGGATATGGAGTCCTGACTTTTGATATGGCTGGCATGGGAACAACGCTTTTGTCGAACCCACTTCCCACATCGGCTGTTTTATATTCCCAACAGGCAGCTGATTTAAAAACCCTTCTTATGACGCTTAAAATTCGAGGTCCCTATAATATGGTGGGCCTTTCCTATGGCGGGGGCATTATTTCAGCATTTGCGACTCAGTTCCCGCGAGATGTAAAAAATATGGTGCTAATCGCCCCCTATACTGAGTTTTTGGAATTCCAAAAAAATTGGATCAAAAATCAAATTAGTCTTATTCGCGGCCTATATCCGCAAAATCCTGCAACCGATGAAGAGTTGACAGACTTTTTAATCCGTCAGCTGGTCTATACGACTTATCCGCTAGCGGAAATTTCAAGCGTTGAAAATCCTTTTAAACTTGAGGGAATTACCCGTCTAGTTCAAGGGATTCGCATGTACCAGCCAATCGAAGAAACTCAGAACATTCCAAGACGGGCCCTGCACTTGGTTCTCGCAGAAAATGATCAATACATTCCCAGGGATGTATTTGAAAAGTACTGGAATGCGGTTCCCGCAGGGTCTAAAGCAAGCCGCACCCTCGTGAAATTTTCTGAACACAAAATTCCAGAAGCCTTTCCCTACTTCTTGTCGCAATTTATTAGAGGAGTGGTGGACCGCCAACCCATACTCTTCAAGGGTGACACGCTTATTGCTAATCCCGTGACAATGAAAATTGAAAAGGCCAAGTAGAACTATGGCCTCTTATTCCTTTGACAGTTATTCTATCGGTTACTCTGTCCATGAAAATTCAGCGCCCCAAGACTTGGTGGTACTGAATGGAAACTTGGCCACGAGCCGCTGGTGGATCCCCACTATGGAAGCCTTCAAGGCTCGCTTTGACCACCAGGAGATGAAGGGTCGAGTTATCTTCTTGGAGCTTCCTGGCTGCGGCGAAAGTTCTACCGTAGAGGGTGATCTTAGTGTTCCGACGATTGCGCATCAGTATCTAGAAATATTAAGTCATCTTAATATTCAGTCTGCTCATATTATGGGCCACTCAACGGGGGGACTTCTGTCGTGCTGGTTAATGGCCTTAAAGCCCTCTCTGTTTAAGAAAGCTTTATTGTTAGATCCCGTAGGGCCGCGCGGAATTCAGTTTGATGATGCTGTCCTAAGTACATATGAAGAAATGAAGAGAAGTCGTGAGCTGACAGCAGAAATTATCACCTACACAATTCACAACTGCGATAAGAGTTCCGCTTTTTTCCAGCAAGTTATTGCCGAAGATACGTTCCGCTCAGTCCAGCAAGTAGGCTCAAAAATGATTTGCGCCTTACGGGGTTATGATTCCACAGAGCAAATTAAAAAAATTCAGAACGAAGTGACCATCCTGTGCGGTGAGCACGATTTTTTACTCCCTAAGGCGGATATGCAAGAGTTGGCCCAGCAGCTTTCACATTCTCGCTTTATCGAAGTTCCTGGTGCTGGCCACTGCTTGAATGTCGAAAATCCTCAGGCAATGGCTGATGCTATCCACAAGTACCTATTTTAAAAATCTGTTTGAATCCCCCGGTTGACGGGGGCCATCGACATAAATTTTATAAAGTAAGACCGCCATCTACACTGAGTACCGTGCCGTTGACATATGAGGCTTGGTCAGATGCTAAAAACAGAGCGGCATTGGCGATATCCGATGTTTCACCCAGGCGCGCAGCAGGTACTCGAGAGGCCATTTGATCTAGCACTTCTTGAGGCATCGCAGCTGTCATGGGTGTTCGAATAAAGCCTGGGGCAATGGCATTCACACAAAAACCTTTACGGGCTAACTCCTTCGCCCAGGTCTTGGTCATCCCAATCACACCCGCTTTCGCCGCTGCATAATTTGTTTGACCGAAGTTTCCGTACAAACCAACTACTGATGAGATATTAATAATGCGCTTACCAGCAGGCTCGGTAAATTTATCTAATAAGCCCTTTGTCACATTGAAAAGGCCGGTCAGATTTACTTGAATCACGGCATCCCAATCTTCATGTGACATCTTGGCAAAGCTCTTGTCCTTTGTAATGCCCGCGTTGTTAACTAAAACATCGACCTTTGAAAGTTGCGCCGCGGCCTGTGCGATTTGATCTCGATTTGTCACATTCACGCTTTGCGCTTTGAGCCGATCCCCATAAGAGGCCAAGGCCTCAGTGGCTTTTTTTAGCGCGTCTTCGGAAAGATCCCAGATAGTGACATGGGCCCCAGCCTGAAGAAAGTGTTTAGAAATGTCAAAGCCGATGCCAGAGGCGCCGCCAGTGACCAGTACATTTTTGTTTTGAAAGTTGTATTGAATTGTTGTCATGAAAAACTTTCTGACATGGGCCAAGAAAGGGGTCAACGAATAAACGAAATTCAACCTTAACAGAAACACACCTTTCATAAAATTAAAACCTTACTCTAGCGGTCTTCTTCAATAGAGAATCCTCAGACAGTTTCTTAGTGTGTTTGCTCTAGAATAAATCAGTGACAAGGCGGTCCAGTTTTGAGAGTGAAGTAGGCCTATGCTGGAGGACTTATGGCAAAGGCGATTATCAGTGGAACCGGCCACTACGCTCCCGAAAAAGTGATTTCAAATCAGTATTTCAACGACTATTACCAGAAGGACATCGACACCTTCTTGCGGGAGCAACGAAATATTTTTCAAAGACGATGGATGTCTTCTGAACAATCAACTTCAGATCTGATTGTTCCCGCGGCTCAGAAAGCCTTACAGCAATCAGGTTTAACAGCCCACGACCTCGATTTTATTATAGTGGCCACGGACACCCCTGATTATCTATCTCCTTCAACAGCTGCCGTTGTTCAGCATAAACTAAATGCCGTTAAGGCGGGAACATTTGACCTGAATGCTGCTTGTGCAGGGTTTGTAACCGCACTGGATGTCGGCCGTCGTTATATAGAAACTGATTCGACGACCCAAAACATCTTGGTTGTCGGAGCCTACGCCATGAGCAAATGGCTCAATATGGAAGATTATAAAATCGCGACTCTATTTGCTGATGGAGCTGGAGCTGTAGTTTTAAAGTCTTCTGACACAGAAGCTGGGATCAAAGCCTCTAGTTATAAATCTTTAGGGGAATTTCATGACTATATGGGGATTTATGCAGGGGGGTCTTACAAACCATTTAATCAGGATGTTTTAGATAAAAAAGAGCATCTTTTAGCGTTTCCAAAACGAATCCCGCCTGAAACCAACGGCCAACATTGGCCTGGCCTGATTCGAGAGACCGCCGAGAAAGCAGGCTGGAACTACCGTGACATCGACCATTTCTTCATCACGCAGTTTAATGTCCAGAGCATTTACGAAACCATGGACAAGCTGGAGTTACCGCGCGACAAGGCCCACCTAGTAATGGATCGCTATGGCTATACAGGTAGCGCTTCTATCGGCATGTGCCTGGCTGATGCCGTGCTAGAGAAGAAGGTTAAGAAGGCTGATAAAATTATGTTCGTTGGCTCTGGTGGCGGACTGTCAATGTCAGCCGTCGCCGCCGAATGGGTTTAAGCGCCTTTTACACCGCCATGCCTGAGAACAGACTCTTCGTTTTTCTCAATTTGAGCCACTGTCCTGAAGCGAGCCGACTCGCGGAATTCCGCTCGCCGAAGACCTTATTTTCCTTGTAGAATTATGGAATGGGGAAAGTAGGATCATTATTATTCCTAGGTCTCTTTTTGTTTTTAAGCGCCTGCCAAACCAATATGAAAAGGGCGTTTGAGCAAATTCAACCCGGTATGGACAAAGACCAAGTTCTTCATGCCATTGGTGGCCCTCAGGCCGTAACCCGTTTTCACGGCAAAGACCGCTGGTTCATTACTTTTTATCATAATCACAAACGCTACGATAAAGAGATCCATTTTACCAGTGGTCTCGTAAGTTATGTTGGGGCACCCTGGGAACCTCCAGCCGAAAAGTCGGCCGAAGCTGTTGATAAGAAAAATCAAGAAAGCGATGTTAAGACTTACGAAGACCTGGTTAAGGCCCGCGGCAATGCCGACGAAGAAGCCGAAAAGTATGAAAAAAAAATCAAAGGCACAGACAAGGTCCGTTTTGTTCCACAGTTTGAGCCCATTCAATAATTATTTAGAAATAACGGTCGGTGAAAGAATCTGACTTTCAGACGTTTTTTTTTCGCTCTCAGCAGTTGCTGGCTTACGCGCACTTGAGGTTTCCTCTCCGTAGACCTTTTTTACTTTTTCTCGAGCCTGCCGCAGGTGTCCCTCCAGGCCAATGGTTTTTTCCATTTCCTCAAGGCTCTTTGAATCGAACCGTTTGTACTTACGCTGGACAGCGACTCCCCGTTCTGGATAGCGGTACTTCAGAACGCCTAATTGAGCCGCATGGTCCTTAATAAGGCCTTGAAGTTCTCGATGCTCCTGTTGAAGCAGCTTAATGATTTCCGCCACCTTTGCGGAATCCGTCTCTGTCTGCTTCTGAGCGATCAGCTGATTAACAGAGGCCTCTTTGACATTGATTTTTGCCGCCAGCGCAGACACTTGCTTTTCAAGCTCCATAATTTCTTTGGTAGTTTTCTGATCCTGAGTGAGAGGCGCTGAGGCTGTTGATTCTGCCTTCGCCGTAAAAATCACGCCGACCCATAGGCTTAATAATAAAATCCATTTATTCATAAATTTTTTGCTCCCAAATCATGGTCAATGACAAGGCTCGAAGCCTCTGTGCAATAACGGCCGCCTTGCCGGGTTCAAGTTTTTCTATGAACAATTCCCCGTTTCGAATCTTGGACTTTAACAGATCAAAATTCATTTCCAACTTGGAGTCACTAAAGACACTTTTTAGATCTTCAATATTTTGAATCAAATCTATTCCCTTGAGGTGAAGACTATAGGTGATGGAGGTGGCGACAGCCTCGCTGTTACCAAAGTCGACAATTTCCTGAAGTGGGTCTGTGCTGGCTTGTGGTGTCTCGCTTACTGATGTCTCGTATACTTGTGGCTCGGGCTCGGGTGCTGACGCTTCGTTTATATCATAATCTGTCTGAACGCTGGAACTGTAATCCGGAACTGGGTCAGCAATAGGGTCTGGTAAAACTTGAGCTTCACTGGAGGCTCCTTCCGGGACTCCATCAAAACTGATGAAATAAACTGACTGGCACTGTGGGCAGGTAAAAAGCCCTCCGAAGTATTCAGACCCAATTTCTATCTGAGAATGACAATTCGGACACTGGGCCAATTTTATTTCCTTCTTTGTTTTTCCATACGCCTTCGTTCAGCGCGATTCATCTTAGGCTCATCGTAGTTAGCGGGCTCTCGGCTCATCGTCATTCTATGAGTCACTGGCCCTCTTGCTTCAGCTCCCCCATTAGCTCCTAAGGACTGAAGCGCCGGTGATGATTTTGGATTGGCCCGCGGAGCCGTTGGATGCTGGTAATCAAAATCACTTAAGTCCATTTCCTCGGGAGTTAGGCTTTGAAGTGCTTCTTCCGCCTGTTGAGCCACGATCTGGACTTTCATAACTTTTTCGACCACATCAGATTTAATTATATCATTAAGTTTCTCGAATGCGTGAAAAGCTTCTTTTTTATATTCGATAACTGGATCTTTTCCTGAATATCCGCGAAGGCCGATTCCTTCTTTTAATTTATCAATGACCAAAAGATGCTCTTTCCAACGCTGGTCAATGGACTGCAACAGGATCATCTTCAAAATCTGATCGCACAAGGGGCCCATGCTGGCCTTTTGTCGGTCGTAAACACTTTTAACTACTTTACCAACTTCTTTGACAATGGTTTCTTGCGGAGTACCTGGACTAAAATCCAACCTGGCTCCGAATTGTTGAGCCCCAGCGTTGGAAAGGCCTTCCAGGTTCCAAGTTTCAGGCTTGGCCTGCTCCGGCACATAAGTATCCAGAACAACTGAGGTCACATCCCCCAACATATCCAAAACTGTTCGCTCGATATCTTTTCCCTCTAAGATATCTCGTCTCATGGAGTAGATCAATTTTCGCTGCATATTCATCACATTATCGTAGTCCAAAAGATTCTTACGAATTTCAAAGTGATGACCTTCAACTTTCCGTTGTGCGCCTTCAATTGAGCGTGTGACCATCTTGGCGGTAATGGGCTCATCTTCAGGTATATTCAACATACCCATAATTTTTTGAATCCGCTCCCCGTTAAAAATCCGCATTAAGTCGTCATCCAAAGCCAGATAAAATTTGGATTCGCCAGGGTCTCCTTGACGGCCAGAACGACCGCGCAGCTGATTATCAATACGACGGGATTCGTGGCGCTCAGTTCCGATTATATAAAGACCCCCAGCCCCTACAACGTGTTGCCGCTCCTCTTCGCATTGCTTTTTGTATTTCTCAATGGCCTCTTGAAATTCGGGGGTGGTTTCATCTGGCGCCACCTTACGAGCCATGACTTCCGGGTTACCACCTAACATGATATCGGTTCCCCGGCCTGCCATATTGGTAGCAATCGTGATCGCACCCTTTCGGCCTGCTTGAGCTACGATTTCGGCCTCACGTTCGTGGGCTTTGGCGTTCAAAACGTCGTGACGGATACCCTCTTTTTTCAAATAAGAGCTTAACAGTTCTGATTTTTCGATGCTTACAGTTCCGATCAGAATCGGCTGACCTCTTTCGACACGATCTTTCACATCTCGAACGATGGCGCGGTATTTGGCCTGCTGATCTTTATAAACCACATCCTCGTGGTCAAGACGAGCAATCGGTTTATTGGTAGGAATAACACTGACCTCTAGATCATAGATCTTTTTAAATTCTACGGCCTCCGTGTCTGCCGTTCCCGTCATCCCCGACATTTTTGAATACATTTTAAAATAATTCTGGAAAGTAATTGAGGCCAGAGTCTGATTCTCATTTTTAACTTCCACGCCCTCTTTGGCCTCGATAGCCTGGTGAAGGCCATCACTCCATCGGCGTCCTGGCATCAGGCGACCGATGAACTCGTCGACAATAACCACTTCGCCGTTAACAATCATGTACTCGACATCAAGACGATAAAGATGATGGGCCTTCAGGGCTTGATAAACGTGATGCAGGGTTTCGATGTGAGCAGGGTCAAAAAGATTTTCAATCTTCAAAATCTGCTCAACTTTTGATATCCCTTCTTCCGTCAGAGAGGCCGTTTTCGATTTTTCCTCCATTGTGAAGTGTTTTTCCTTCTCCAAATGGGGGATAACTTTATCAATGGTATAGTACTTTTCCGTTGAGGCTTCCGCCGGACCAGAAATAATTAACGGCGTCCGGGCTTCATCGATTAAAATCGAGTCGCACTCATCCACAATCGCAAAATGGTGTTCACGCTGGACGTAATCTTCGAGATCGTACTTCATGTTGTCCCGTAAGTAATCGAAACCCAATTCATTATTGGTCGCATAAGTGATGTCCGCATTATAGGCGGCCTTTCTTTGCCCATCACTAAGCCCGTGAACAATAATACCCGTGGAAAGACCAAGCCACGAATAAAGACGCCCCATCCATTCAGCATCGCGACGGGCCAAGTAGTCGTTCACCGTCACCACATGCACTCCGCGACCCGTAAGCGCGTTGAGGTAAACGGGCAAAGTCGCCACTAACGTCTTACCTTCACCAGTTCTCATTTCCGCGATTGAGCCTCGGTGCAAAACCATTCCGCCGATTAATTGCACGTCATAATGGCGCATTCCAAGTACGCGCTTGGAAGCCTCACGGCAAACAGCAAATGCTTCTGACAAGATGTCATCAGTCGTGGCGCCTTTCGCCAGGCGCTCTTTAAATTCTATCGTTTTTTGTTTAAGTTCCGCGTCGGAAAGGGACTGCATCTTGGGCTCGAAACTGTTGATGCGATCTACTGCTGGTTGCAGTGTTTTCATTTCACGATCGTGCTTAGTTCCAAATATTTTTGTGAATAATTTTGCTGACATAGATCGACCCAGAATATCCCTCTAGAGGGGGTCCGGCAACGGCGAAAAGCGTCATTTGCCTGGATTTTCATCGATAAAAGTACGAGACCAAAGCGGCTTTAAGGTCATAAGCAACAGCCCCAGACTGAGGGCGAGAAGAACTATGAAAAGCCGTTCACTTTTCTGGATCAAAACCGTTCGATCTTGAGAGATTTTAAGGCGTATCGGGTGCCCTTCAGGGTTCGCATTCAAAAACTCCACCTCAAGTTGCCGAGGTGAGTTCTCTCCCGAGCTAACAAAATTGAGAAAAGGTCTTGTTATATTCCATTCATCACCTTCAAGGTTCTCATCTAAAATTTCATTGTTGCCGTCTCTTAAAACCCATCGACCATGGACAATGGGAGTCCACTTGCTTTCATCAGACTCTAGCCGAAATTCAAAATGTTCAAATTTAACCTCTGGAATAGAAATAACAATTCTTTCACCTTCGGCCCAGTTAACTGGCGTATCAACAATGACGGAATAACGTAAATCAATGAGGCTTGTGACAACTGGAATGAACGGAAGTAAAAAAATAAGCAAAAAAAACAGGGCAACGGACGACTTTTTATTCATTGGAACCTCCTCGGACTTGCCTTACGCCCTCATAAGCGACAACAGCAACCGCAGTCGCCAAATTTAAGCCTCGAGCCGGCCCGAGCAATGGGATAAGGAGTGATTGGTCTTGATTCTTTTTAAGTAATACCGGGTCCAGGCCTTTTGTTTCTTTGCCAAAAACCAACCAATCACCCCTACGGTATTCAACGCCTGTATACTCTTTCTTGGCGAATGCAGAAAAATAAAAAACCCGGGCTTTGTCTTCAACGTGCTGGTACCAATCCTCTAGAGTGTCATGGTGAAACCATTTTAAGTGAACCCAGTAGTCTAAACCTGCGCGCTTTAAATTTTTGTCAGAAATTTCAAAACCCAACTTCCCGACCAGGTGAAGGTCACAATTAGTGGCCACACAGGTTCGACCGATGTTTCCCGTGTTTTGAGGAATTTCAGGCTCTACAAGTACAATGTGAAAATTAGGTTTCTCCAAGATATCTATAAACCTCTTGCCCAAACTTAGATAAGGCAAGACGGCGGCCTTTGTCCACAATCAATTCAAGATTCATCAACTCGCGATAAAGAGGAAGATCAATAGGCACCACTTCGCGGCCTGTGATGGCGCCCAATTTACGAATGTAGTTAACCTGCCTTTCGGTCAGATTATCCAGGAATTTAGGAGCCATTAGGGTTGATTTCCATGCTGCTGCATCAATTCTGACAGCTCCAGCCGGCAACTTTTTGGGATTAAGAAAGTAAGTCCAGCACTCGATCGTCTCCCCACCTTCAAGGTAGGCTGTGGTCTTTTCCCTTATATGCAGACTTTTTTGGGGCTCAAAATTGGAATAGCCATAAAACTCGTCCAAAAGTCCCACCATCAGATCGGGGTTTCGAAGTTGGACCAACTGGCCCGGGATCTGATCCCCATCCCCTTTTAATAAAACAGGGTACCCAACCTTCAACCGATACGCCGCGCCAATAGTCGATGCCCATTGAGCTGAAAGAATGCTGCCCTGAATCTTATTGAAATGAACCATGCCTTCGGTCATTGAACCGTAGACAAAAACTCGATTCGTCATCAATTCCCCCCTCTGAAATTGATAATGAGTGCGTTTTTGTGAACTGGTGGTGTATCAGAAACAAGGCTCGAGAGCAAAGGCTCAGTCTGCCTTGCGTTATGTGGCCAATTGTTCTCAAATGCCATTCAATCGGTTTCCATTGACATCGCCTGCATCCATTTCAAAGATGCAAGCTTGAGAGCAATTGAGGAGAGGTTATGAGCGAACGCCGAAATTTTATGGGCTCAATGTGGATTCAAGAAGAGGATGGCATTATTACACTTGGTATCACCGAAGAAGCCTTGGAAGATTTTGACGAAATTTCATCGGTAGAACTTTCTCCTGAGGGCGAAAAAGTGGAAGCCGACATTGTCATCGGAACCCTCGAAACCAGCGATGGTCCTCTGGATATTTACTCACCAGCCGATGGAACCATTCTTGAAGTCAACAATCAAGTTATCGAAGATCCCAGTATGATAATGGAAGACCCCTATGAAGAGGGCTGGTTGGTTCGAATCGAAGCCGATAGCGATGTGGATTTAGCCGATGAAGATGAAGACGAAGATGAGGACGAAAACGAAGATGACGACTATGAAGATGAGGATTAAGCCTCCTCTTCAGCTGGTTTTTCGCTAGAGACCTATTCTAAGCTCTTATGGAAAGCGGTTTTGAGACTAGGGGCTAACTTCATTAACTTGCCCTTGGAATCTTTTTAATTGTGGTTTGTTGATTGCAATCATCCGGCTCAAAACCACATTTATTGCACTTTAGAATATACAGACCATCCTCATTGAGATCGATGGCCATAATACCTTGGTTGCATGAAGGACATTCCGTTTCATGATCAGCCAGTTCCAAGTTTTGGCGAACTGACCTGAGCTCAAAGGCTGACATCTTTTTGAAGCCCTTTAGAAATAAATCCTCGACTGGAATCAGATTGAAATCATCGTGGTGCAGGTGTTCGGCCAGCTCCTTTGAAACCAAGATTTGATCCGGTTGGGCCGCAGAGCAAAGCCGGCTCGCGAGATTGATCACGGGTCCGATGGCCGTATAGGTTTGGAAATACTTCTGATTTCCATAAAATCCGACATTGGCCTGTCCGATTGCAATTCCACAACGAATTTGAAGCGGTTTCCGCCAATTTTGTTCATAAAATTCAGATCGCATCGCTACTTTTTGCTGAACTTCAAGGGCTGCCAAGACAACTCGCTCTGCAAAGTCCACGTGGGAGACAGGGTCATTGGCAAATGCCAAAACTCCATCCCCAAGGAATTTATCAATTGTAATGTCATATTTAAGAAGAATCTTAATGGTGTCGTCCATAAAAGTTGAAACTACGTTATGAACTTTTTCTTTTTCTAGCTCTACGACGGCTTCAGTGGAGCTGACAATATCAATAAAGACAGAGCACACTTCCACCCGGCGAATCGTGTTGGAAATTTTAATTTGGCCACTCTTGATGGCATCAACAACCTGTGGACTGAACTGGCGGCTGAGAGCATTAAGGCGCACGGCCTCGTCTGTTTTTTCAATAATGATGGAATCCCGATTGCCAATCTCTTCACTGAGCATGACCCGGCTTCGATATTCTTTGATTCGAAGCTTTTCGTTGAACATCCGAATAATAAAGGCAATAAGACCCGTCGAAAAAATGAAGAAGGCGTGCACCAGAAGGCCTTTTAAATCCGCCCCATTGTCTATACGTATAAACTGTCCTATAAAATAAGGCGCAAATATAGCTCCGAATCCGAGAAGAAAGAAGCGTCTTTCCCAAGGAATAAAAGTCAACGAGCCGATAGCGACAAGGTTAAGACCCGCGTAGTAAGGCGTTAATGGACTATCAATCATAAAGACCATTGTGTTGATCACACCAGCCAAACAGACAATAAAAAAGAGCGCTAACCACTGGCTCTGATGGTAAGCATGAACTCGCTTCGCTCCCCATTGGACAATCAGGCAGGCGGGAATGACGGTTGACCTTAGGGCCAAAAATTCCCACTTGAGTTCGGGGACATAGATAAGATCACAAACCCAAAACAAGAAGTACAGCGGCAATACCATCCAGTTCGATATCATGAATAGGGTCGCACGAAGTTCTTCAAACTTCTCAATGCGCAGCCATTCATTTTCGAGTCTGGTTAGCTTTCTCACACTTTCTCGATTACACAGAACAGGTTTATCTTTAGGGGTTCATGCTCAATGGAAATCTTTCCGCCCAAATCTCCAAAGAGCTTATGCATATCTTCAGCAGCCCTATAAAGCAGTCGCCAGTCCAAAGCTGAATCCATTACGATCGTGTTCGGATTGGAAACATCAAAATTTCCTATAATCAACTGGCCGCCAGGCTTTAGCGCCCCAAAAAGTTTTCGACCAGCCAGTGTTGCCACTGGGTCAGAGAAATAATCAAATAATCCAGCGGAGTAAATAACGTCGTACTCTTCGTCTAAACCTCTGGCTAAAATATTCTTAATAGCCTTGTGCTCATATTTAAATTTTATGGCGGCCTTAGAGTTTTGACTCAACTCCCTCATCTTTCTTTGCGCATGAATCAGAGCTGTTTCATCTTGATCCAAAAGAGTCACCTGAATCTCTGAAGTAATGCTGTTATTCTGCTTAAGAATATTTTGCCATTCCATTGCGGGACCACAGGCCACCGACAAAAACCGAAGCGGACTACTCTGTTTATGGCTTTCAATAATACTTTTAATTTTTTTCTGCATATAGACCGCCCGATTCCGGACCGCTTGAGCGGCGGGCTGTTTAACCCAATAATAATGCAAGCATTTGGCAAACAGAGACTCACCCAAAGGATTATCGTCGTAAATGATATTCATCATTTCATAATCACCAGCGTATCCCAAAGGCTTATAAAAGACTCGGTTGGAAAAAGGTGCTTGGTAGATTATACCCTTTAGTTTTTCTCTCATGAATTCATAACAGGCCTTTATGCCATCGGCATTCTGCTGGCCCAGGATCGCACTTAGGTCGGCATTCTTGATGGGCATGACTTCATTCAAATACTCCCCAAGACATTGAATAAATGCACTTTCATAATCCGCCTTTGGGATCGAATCAATTTTACTCATCTTTTTTTCTATATCACGGGTTTGGTCTTGAATATATTCTAGCCAATCTTTAATTTCATAAATTTTACGGGCAAACAAATCCGGCACCTGAGTCGCCTGAGCCCGGCTTTCATCCAAACTGTTGACGATTTGTTGAACGTCCTCAATCGATTGAATGCAATCAACACTGATAGGTTCACCGACCACTTCATAGGCTATGGCGAAATGACCTTCGGATGATTCGGTTGAGCGTACAAGTTTCAGGTGAACTGGCCCCAAATCCAAGTTATTGATAATCAAATTACCTTCTACCACTTGAGCTGATAAATTTTCTTTGGACTTTATTAAAAGTCCAAATGCACTGATATTGAGGACTCTGAGCTTCAATTGATTCGACTCAAAAAAGCATTCTAAGTGTGAAACATCCTTACGAGTTTGACGGACGATTTTTTTTCGATTTTTAACAATCGTTTGATTGACTTGAATGTCTTCGTGTTGCCCTGGAGGCTGTCGGCGTTCCATGGTGATTCACTCTCCATTGTATGATTAAAATCCCTTACATAACCTTCGGTAAACAATGAAGAATTCTTTATTTAGATAATAGGCTGATCGCGCTACGCCCATAAGAACTTGACCCAACCAAGGTTAGGTGGGTCTTAATTAGTTCCGCAAAAGGGGATCCATGTTATCTGGGTCTTAATAAACCCGCTTCAAGTCTAGCATTTTAAGAAGCGTCTCCTCGGGCATGGCTGGATAGGCCATGGTCTGGCAGTGAACGGATCCATGTAAAGAGTCAGAAAAATAATTGCTTTGAATTCCCACCACTTTATAGCCCAGGCTTTCGTAAACTTTCGAAGCTTGCACATCGGTTGGAACTCCATAGGTCGGCATAAAAACGACATTCCCTACAATTAGAGAGTTAATATAGGTTCGGTATCCATTGGGAATTAAAGGCACCTTAATAACTTTATAGCCTTGGCGTTCCAGCTCTGGGATATACTCATCAGAATTTGTAAGGACTCTCTTTCCCGTCAGAGGCTTAATAACTTCATCTACATCTCCAAGTCCACGAAGGTGCTTAAAAGCCGTAACCTTCCGACAGCCATAAGCCTCCTTCAAGTCCTCCTCAGTTGTATCAAACATACGTCGGCTTTTAACCGTAAAACAGTTCCCTTCTTCGTCCGCCAACAAGTTTCCGCCAACAAATGTAAAATCATACTTGTGCATTTGTAAACTCAGGGCACTCGCGATGTCCTGAGAAGCCTGAAACCTTCGATAATACTGAGCCGAAACCAGCGCCAATTCTCCATTGCTTCTAATAACAGGATAGGGAAACGCATCACGAGCCCAGAAGCCGTTACTAGGGTCCCCACTTGTAGCTAAGATCACCCTATCCAAAGAAATATATTTAGCGTAAGTTTGCTTTACCCTTTCGACTTCCCAAGAGTCCACCAGAATGACAAGCTTAACATTTTCAGGTAAGTTTTTGGCGATCTGGTAGCGCAAATTTGTCGCTTCAGAAAAACCAGCCTCAGCACTGAAAAGCACATAACGAAAATCTGACGTATCATGGGCAGGAATCCAATCTACTTTCAGGCCTTGAGGGTAGAGGCGCTTAGCGCCGAACTGAGGATCTTTAAGGAGTTCTTGCCACTCTTCAGATGTCGCATCATGGATTAAAGAGTTCTGCACTGAATTTATCTGCGGTGAGAAAGTTTCAGCAGAAAGAATGAACGGAAAGAAAGAAAGGATAAAAATAAAAATGGAAGTGTTTTTCATAGTTTAACTTTATAAGTAAAAAACATCAGGATAATATGTTAATCTTTAAAATTCGTAAAATCTGGTCTTCTGTTTGTTAATTGAAAACTAAAGTTTACGACAGTGCTGCCAAAAGCTCTCAATTTCAGGGAAAACATCTAACAAACGAGTTCCCCTGCGACGGTCTTGCTCGGTAAAATAGTGATAGAAATCCCTTTGACCTTCAAGAACTCGACTTTCGGGGTATCGCGTATCTTTCATATATTCGTATATTCGCAGAAATCGCTGATGATCTAGATAGGAAAATTTATCGTGCCGATTGTCATCCATATTAGCCGTAAGAAAATCGAGCGCCTCGTCCATGTAGGTCATAAAATCCTTAGGAAGAATGTTAATGTCGTATTGAAGGGGCTCTTTTAAATAAGAAATATCAAAGCGAACTCGATGAAATAAATCGGGACTGGGCGGACTTTCATAATAAAACTCAGACCGCCACTGTAAAATCTTTTCTAGAAGCGCACGGAAAGAAAACAAGGAAAAAATATTAAAGGTGATCATCAGGTTCAGGGGAGTGGTTGTTTTCTTAAGATAAGTTTTAATATTTTCTTCAAATAAAGGAAGCTTCAGCCCTGTTCGTATATATTCAGCCTGCGGTCCCCATGTATCGATGCTCGTATAAAGTTTAAAGCGGCCAATTTTTTGTGATTCCCTAAGGACTGCGATTCGATCGCAGAACTTTTCGACGATATTCGCTGGGGAACCAAGATTAGAATTCACATTTAGTTCGAGATTGGGCATCGGGTCGGCCTCAAAGAGGTCTAACATACGGTAGGTTGATTTTTGCAAGAGGGGTTCTCCGCCCGTAATGCGCAAAATCTTCAGTGACCCCCGAAGTTCCGGCCACCACTTCCACCAGGCTTCCAGATAAGGATTGTCCTCTTCAGGATAGATTTTAAACCAATTGATATCACACCGATGATTTTTGATGTTCTTATAGGGACCATGCTCCTCTATTTCATTATAATATCGGCTGCTCGCTTTAGGATGGCAGTAGCCGCACTTGAAGTTACAAAGATTAGAAAAGCTGACTTCAATGTAGTCGGGCAGGACATGAAAATCTGCTGGCTGGGTTTTAACCTGTTGGATCCGAGGCTCGCTATTCAGACTATTGTTTCGAATATGACGATCACTAATCAATCCCTTATCAAGGTCTTCGATGTTCCAACAATATTGACAACCGGATGGCCGCTCCCCCTTTAACATTTGCGCCCTTTCTTTTTTCTTTTCCTGGGTGTTATGAAGACAAGAGGGGTCTTTTTCAATTTCCTTTAAGTCAATCTTATGAGGTCTCGGGTGGTAGCAACTATGGGTCTCGCCGGTCTGAAAGTAAATATTAGAATGGTACCATTTGGCAAAGCAAAAGGAGGGGCTGAAGATTTTTTTAAGTTTTTCATCCGTTTCTTTATAAGGCTTGATATCCTGACTCATATTTCCTACTTTCTTTCGCCATATATCATAAATCGATCGAACTTTTTATCAGGGTAATCAAAGCTGATTTTATCCGACTCTCGAACGTGAACATAGGGTTCAATGAATCGCTTAAAATCCGATAAGGTACTACTCAAATTACAGTGAGTTACGTGCGGCATATTAGTCGATTGGAGTAAAACATGACTACCTGAGGGCAGCCGAGCAAGCCAATCGATCGATGAAAAGTGCTCTACGGCTGTATTGACAACCACAAGGGGTACATTCTCAGGACACTGAAACAAATTCTGATTGAGCTGGTTCGCATCCTGGTTATTAAATTGGATATAAGGGGGAGTAAAGGTCCACTTCTCCACAATTTTACGACTGATAACAAGGGCTTCAGGATCCATATCATTTAAAATCATTTCTTGAATTTGCATTTTATTTCGAACAAGTAAAAAAAGAGCCAATATCCCGTACCAGGAACCTAATATTATGTATCTCGACGGCTGCTTTGCGATAGGAAGTTTTTCCAAAAATTCGCAAAACCATAGCTTTGATCTCACTTGTCCATCGGAAAAGGCTTCTAAATTAAGGTTCAGCAAACCAGCGGTCTCTTGGGTCATATTTTTTTGTACCATAGATATGCGATGTTACAAGTTTCATGACGCCTCCCCTTTTGCACAACTACAGGGTGGCTGCTGGTCGGCTTGACCTCTAGAAGAGACTCCTTCGAGAATAGGGCAAAACCGAATTCAAATAAAGGACGTTTTCTATGGGCACTTCGAGATTCAGGAAACCACGAACTCGCGGGCTTCGGATTTGGCATTGGCTTAACGCCATTGTTATAACGGGATCTCTTCTTACTGTCCTATTACGAGAAACTCTTTTCGATCGCCACGTGAACGCCACTCTAATCGAGACGAAATTGTTTGAAAATGGCATTGGCATTTCTTCTGAATTGGCGATGGAAATCGCCATCTTGTTTCGAGATAAACTCTGGCAATGGCACATCTTTTTGGGATTAACTCTGACAGCCCTGGTGCTCATACGGTTCACTGTTTATTTAGTCCACAAGGCTCGGGGAATCCCAGGTCTTAAAGTTTTTGCTCCCGGCCAATCATTACATGAGTCTGTGGTTTATTTAAGTTATCGGATTTTTTACGTAGCCGTAACTTTGATGGTCATATCAGGGCTGACGCTGGTTTTTTATGAAAATTTTGGCATCTCAGAGAATATGGCTGAATCCGTCGAAGGGTTTCATAAACTGATGATGTGGTTCTTTCTAGCTTTCGTTATTGGTCATATCGTTGGAGTCGTCGTCGCCGAGAATCAGAATGATCCAGGACTTGTTTCAGATATGATTAACGGTGGCGAGGAAAACAAAAATAACTAGACACTAAATGTTCATTTATGCCGTTGACAGATTCTGGTTCTTTGTTGAATGTGTTTTTAATGATCACGGCTTCACAAATTGCTCAAAATTTCGGCTTTAATTTTACTCAAGATTATGTAACGCCTAATGAAAGACAGTGGTTTCAATTTCTCGAGCCCCTGAGGGGCCAACCTCATTTACGATATTTGGAAATAGGAATATATGAGGGTCGGTCTCTTTTCTGGATTCTTGAGAATATTCTCACCCATCCCACCTCAACAGCCTATGCTATTGATCCTTTCGATCTTTTGACTTTCGAACTCCAAGGGACCAAAGAACTCTTCGTGAGCAACTTGATGAAGGCCCCACGAAAGAACCAGGTAAAATTTTTCAACTCCTTTTCTCATAAAATATTGAATGAGTTCGATCGTGATTTTTTTGACTTAGCTTACGTAGATGGAAGTCACGATGCGGAAGCCGTCGAGCTGGATTTAGAACAGACAACTCCCCTTCTTAAAAAAGGGGCCCTATTAATGATTGACGATTATGGCTATCGCCCACCACCGGAAAGCCAGATACAGCCACCTAAGCTGGGAATTGATCGTTTTATGATGAAAAATAAGAATCAATTTGAGGTTCTTTACTGGAAATACCAGATAATTCTTAGAAAGGATTAAAGTAAAAAATTGTTTTTCCACGTGTCGTCATGGCTCGCAGGATAAATCACTAACAGTCGTATTGGTCATCAAAATCTGGCTCACTGTGCTGACGCGGGCGCAGTTTATTCTCTGATTCTTTTTCTTATCTTTGAGAAGCTTCCCATCTTTGCCTTAGTAACAGCTTACCTCGCGCTTGTCGACTATCGCCTTATATTTCGAGCTACAGACATTCCAAACTTCGTACTTTAAAAAATATACCGACTCGGGGTAATCTCTTTTTACGTCGTTCATATAGTCAATATAATCTTTTATATCCTTAGGCTTAATCGCTTTACTAAAATTCTTGGAAAAGGCCTCAGAGGAAACAAAATTAGCTATTTTCTTCTTATTACGCCAAAAATAAGGCTCTGTGTCCAACAGCCCTTGACCTTCTTCTCCATAATGTAGCCGGAAAAGCTCTAATGCCATTTCACATCTCTCATCCTTAGAAAATTTAGTGGCAAATTCCATAGGAACATACACATCGTGTATCCTTCCGGGGCCACAGCCCGTATTGGCATAAGGTCTCTCGGCCACCTTCACATAGTCGTGAATTTTTATGCTTAACTCCTCGCCAATGGATTTAAGTAGTTTATCTTCACCGCCAGCAATAAAAAATCCAATACTTTCTTCGCGTGTTTTTTTTAGTTCTTTAAGAGCTATCATTAAATATTTTTTTCTTTCAGGATCATTTTTAGGGAAGGACCTGCCGAGTGCGGCAACAATACCGCTTCTCATATATTCAAGAGGGAGCTTACTAAAGCTTCTTGATACTTCCCTATTAACAAAAAAGGGGATTAGATATTTTTCGATATTTTCTTGGCTATTCTCAATTACATGGATGTCGAAACGTATTTCTGTATAGGCTTCTACTAAGCATTTTATTTCTTTATAAGTTTTTTCTTCTGAGATACTTTTTAGTAGTTTTATATATTCTATTGGAAACTGTTCATCAGGTACTCGCTTGAGATGTTCTATCCATGACTTAGTCTTCGCCTTGTGATCACATATACCAAAGGCTGCTTCCAATGATGCAATCGTTTTAGAACGCAGTTCTAGCAACTTAGAATTATCCACTTTCATGGTGTTTTGCCCGAAGATTATTCCGGGCCAAAAAGCGAGTCCGAAGATTAATTTCAAGAATTGTAAGACTGTGGGTTTAATATCGTAAACTCCTTCTTGACACATGGTTTACGGAAATAGGGCCTGGCGCCTAAAAGTATGTCGTCATGGCTCGCAGGATAAATCGCTAACAGTCGTACTGGTCATCAAAATCTGGCTCACTGTGCTGACGCTGGCGCAGTTCGGGATCTCGGGGCTCATCATGGAAAGTTGGGAATCAATAAAATTTATTTGATTGGCCGACGATGCGAAGACAAGGATAAGATTCCCTGTATCAGCCGCATGAGGATTACTGGAAAGCCGATTATCATAAATTTTTACATCTCGGGCTGTCACATTAAAGCGCGCATCAGCCTCTGTTGTTAATATCTCAAGGCCCGCTTCGCGCTGATGATAGCTTTGGATAGATTCAAGTGAGCAATTCCGACAATTGAGAAACCCAATGCCTTTGTAGTTTTCGTAAAATTTAGACCTTTTTATAGAAGCATGAGAAAAATTATCATCAATAGACACTCCATAATGGCCTTGTGGGTTGTTAAAGATTGAATCTTCAATCACAAGAGAATTCGCCCCATTGGAATGAACACCATGGAAGTAGTTCTGCGTGAATAAGGATCCTCGAATAGTTAAATTACCTGTAAGGGGACGAGCGTGAATAACATCCCCGTCTTGATTACCTTTAAAAATACAATTATCGATATCCAACTGAGCTTTCAGGGGGTTTGCTGTACTTTCATCATATTGTGGGAAGTAGTGAGCCATATTATTCATCAGGACTTGAGCTCTATACTGTCCAGAACTGTGATAAGAGGCCAAGATAGATATGTCTAGAAAAAATAAAATAGACGAGCCCCATGTTGATCCCCCTCCTGCCCTCCCATTTTGGAGTGTGAGATTCTCAATAGAAATAGGAGACATCGAGGTTGATCGAATATTGAAATGTCGGCTGACTCCGCCACCATCTAGAACACTGGACACTGGATCTTGGCCGCGAATGGTGATGGCGTGGCTCTCAGGCCGCACTCCCGTCAATGAAAGTGGAGACGTCAGCGTGAAGGTCCCTCTTGGAATGTGGATAAGAACGGCGTCTGTAAAAGAAACCACTGTCCCCTGTTCCACAGCAGCCCTTAATGTACATTGACCATTTTGGCTAGCGCACACCCCATCCATCAGGTTGGCATCGGATAAATTGGGATCCGCACTGGCATCCACAAAGTAAGGCCGTGGCGGAACATAAACTTTATTTTGATAAGTCGCCATTTTGCCAGCTTCATCATAGTTTACACCCTCAACGGCTACAGCTACCTCCGAATCACAGCGCTGAGGCGTGTTTTGAATGAGGTACCAGTCCAATTCAGCCGTACGAATCAGAATGGATTCTGGAGCGGGGTTACCATTGCAGGTGAAATTGTCGACATAATGGTGCAAGATTCGGATCTTACCGTCAAAAACCTGCCCGTCTTCGAACTTCATACTTTCGGCGACAGCACCGATATCAAAAGCGTATTTTACCTTTGAGCAATTCTGAAAAACCAGAATCGTAAATACTGCGACCAGCAATGCGAGAAACGGCGTCTTTAGCTTCATTCGGTTCATTGATTTTAGCAAACTAGCTAGAACTTTAAAATCCTTTTCCATCAGTTAAGATCTGCCCGCCCAGAATTCTGCATTCTCAATATGATACACTAAAAAGCCCTCTTGCTGATTTCAATTTTCCCTTCCCAGATCTTTTGAGGCTATGACCTCTTTATCCGAGTGGCTTAAGCCTAAGCCATAGCGACCAGGTGCTAGAGTCTGATGGGGGTCCAAAGCCCCTTTGATGGCTTGGAGAACGCGGAACTTTCGAGACCCCAAGTAGACTTTGGCATCGCTCAACAGCCCCAGGCGGTAAGGGTAATAGCCTAATGCTGCTGT
The DNA here is from genome assembly GCA_964515195.1 of uncultured Pseudobdellovibrionaceae bacterium. GTDB lineage: Bacteria > Bdellovibrionota > Bdellovibrionia > Bdellovibrionales > Bdellovibrionaceae. Next base: position 9,199 of record CAZETK010000017.1, on the reverse strand, counting down.
TGCCATTGAAAGTTCTTTATAGGCCTGATGGGCGCGATCAACAGAGTCAGGATCTGCTTTATCAAAATTGATGTTGAAAACAACAGTCATTTTTTTTTGATTGATCAATGTCATCGTAATCGGCATTTCAAAACCGTATTTTTCAAAGATTGGGCGTGCAGAATTCAGTAGCAATCTTACATCTTGTTCGCGAGCAGGAACAACGGGAGCATGCCAGGCTATACCAAGACGATCTTGACTGTCCACTCTCCAAAAAATACTTTCACTAGGAAGATCTGTTGGTTGGCCCAATAATAGACCGTGCAATGATCGTAAAGTGCGAACGGACTTTTTCAGGTTTTGAATTTTTGAGAAATTTTGGATGAGCGGTATACTCAACGCATTTTCTGCAAATGAAATTTTGAGCTCGGTAAAAAAGCGAACTTGAGCCATTCCTTTAAAGGCTTTTTTGATTTTACGGACTTTTTCCTGAACTTCCGCCTTGGATCCATAAACACCCCCGAATCCAGTCCAGGCTCCGAATTTGAGCAAACTGTCTTTGCAAAGAATTTGTCGGCTAGCTTCTTCATCTAGAACAATAGAGGGGTCCAAATTTTCAGGGAATCTCTGGCTTGTCATTAAGGTACGAGTGGCATTCCCACAATGAATAAGGCTGTTAATAACCCCTAGCTGACGGAGTTCACTCAACTTAGAAAGCCCCTTGAGATAATCATTCTCGGTTTTAAAGGACAAGCTAAAGCTGACTGTTTTTTCGGGAATCCGAAACAGGGGGATTCGAAGCGCAGTTATGATCCCGAAGTTTGACTGAATAAAAAGTTGTGAAAGATCGGGACCAACGCCTGGCATCTCGCCAGTGCTCATGAGACTGCCGTCCGCTAAAATAACCTCCATATCTAGAATGTGTTTTCGATGGTCACCTAGCGGAGTGTGCCCAAAGCCGGCTTCTAAAGTATTACCAATGATGCTAGCGCCGGGACTGGCGCCCGTGACGTCTGCGCAAAAGTGACTGCCTTTTTCTTTAAGAAATCGTGCCAATTGCGCTTGCGTCACGCCGGGTTCGACAACAATTTCTCCATAAACTTCATCGTATTCACGAATGGCATTGAGATTCTTTAAATTCATAACAACTTGATTCTCGCCAGTGGGAGTTATCTCACCATAACCGATATTTTTGCCCTGACTGACGGTATAGAGCGCCACTCGATACTCATCGGCGAGTTCAACAATTTTTTGGACTTCATCCCGACTTTGAGGATAAAGAACAGCCGGAACTCTTCTGTAAATTCCTAATGTGTTCGTAGATGCCTCAAGGGCCCTATCATCCGCGATTGAAAGTCGGCCTGGCGGTAAAGCGATTTTCAAAATTTCAAGAAATTTGAAAAGGTGATTTGAGTTCATGCTCCCCTCCCAGGAATTAAATTGAAAACCAAGCGGAACTATTTCAGGATAGTAGAGAAGCTGAGGCGAAAAATATGGCCATAATTAGCCTCGAATTATCAAAAAACTCCCCGATTTCAGTAAGATAGTAAGAAAGTGGGATTTTGAACTATGCCGACCGAAATGTCTCGAAATGAGATTAATCAACAATTACAGAAATTGGACATCCTGATTCGACAAGGGCAGCAGGGCCAAGCTCGAGACATTTTACTTACCGTGGGCTTGAAAAAGCTCCCTCGAGAACACCTCGTAGACTTTGCAGATTTGGCACGTCGTCTGAATATGCCTAAAGTTATTCTTCAGCTTCTGCGGGAAATAATCTACCAAGATAAGCCAGGAGAAGAAGCGGCGACCATCCACGAACAAGCACTTTATGCCACAGGGTTATCAAGATTGGGAGTTTTCCAGGAAGCCCAAAACATACTCAAGACCTTAGATACAAGTGAAATTCCCGAAGTATCGTTATTTTTTGCACAAAACAGCATGCTCCAGTGGGATTACGCATCTGCTATTCCAAAGATGAAAAGATATCTTAGGTTTAAAGCCCTTTCGGATTATCAACGTGTCGTTGGCAAAGTCAACTTAGCTGCTTGTTACATTGGAGAGATGCGCTGGAATGAGAGCGATCAGATCCTTCAAGAAATCTGGAGCGAAATCGAAAATTTATCGACCCCCGAAGAGCGACAGAGTTATGGCTTGCTCTACGCAAACTCATTAGGAATTGCTGTGCATTCTCTCTTTTTACGAGGGCGTATTCAAGAGGCTAAAGATTTAATTGCAACAGCAAATAAAATTCTATTAGGCACCAAAAGCCGCTACGAACTTCTTGTGAAAAAGTGGCAGGCAATTTTAGACGTATTTAGCGATTTATCTAATAGTGATTCCACATCCAAGTTTAAATCCTTGGTAGAGGAGTCTCGCAAGGCTCGGGATGGAGAAACATTAAGAGATTTGGAGTTTTTTGAATCGCTGGCGTTTCGTGACGATCAACTCTTCATCAAGGTCTATCACGGCTCTCCGTACGCAAGCTACCGAAAGAGAATCCGAAAAATTTATAAGCCCGAATTTCCCATTCCAAAAATGATCGAATGGGACCTGAACGCCTCTAGCCACTTCGAAAAAAAGAGGGTCTTTGATATCAGCAAGGGTTGTGAAGATGGCGGTACAGCCAGGTTAAGCTCTTCCCCCCTTCTTATGCGACTTTTACAAACCCTCTCAAAAGATTTTTACCGGCCCGCAACAACAGGATCCTTGTTTTCTGTCCTCTATCCGAGCGAATATTTCAATCCTCAGACGTCCCCCAATCGTGTTTACCATGTGATCAAAAGACTCAGAATATGGTTTCAGGATCATGCTATTCCGATTGATATAGAAGCCCAAGAAGATAGGTTCACTCTGGCCTCTAGAGGCCCTTACCATCTTAGAGTTTCATTTCAGAACATACGCATCAGTAAAAATGAATCTTGGCTTGAAAGCTTGTCTCATCATCTTGGTCAACGGGATTTTTCAATTGAAGATGCCATAGAGGAACTACAACTTCCGCCGACTACTGCCAAAAAATTTCTAATTTGGGCCTGTCAACAAGGCCATGTTCGAAGAATGAAGAAGGGCAAAACAGACTTATTCCGGTGGAAAACTTAAAGTCTACCATATGCCAACACCCTTCGGAAATAGGGCCTGGCACCTTTTAGTGGTAGGGAGTGAGGGACTCGAACCCCCGATCCGCCGGTTATGAGCCGGCTGCTTTAACCAACTAAGCTAACTCCCCGTTTATTCCTTTTTCCCTATCACGAATCCACGAAGGTTTTAAGCTTATTGGAACGGCTAGGATGACGAAGCTTGCGAAGGGCCTTGGCCTCGATCTGACGAATACGTTCACGGGTGACGTTGAAGTCTTGGCCCACTTCTTCCAAGGTGTGGTCAGACTCTTCACCGATACCGAAGCGCATACGTAGAACTTTTTCCTCCCGAGGAGTCAAAGTAGAAAGAACCCGGCGAGTTTGCTCGGCTAGGTTCAGATTCACAATGGCTTCGGAAGGATTGATGACTTTTTTATCTTCAATAAAATCGCCCAAGTGAGAATCCTCTTCCTCACCCACTGGGGTTTCCAATGAGATTGGCTCTTTTGCGATCTTAAGAACCTTGCGTACTTTTTCCACCGGCATATCCATCTTCACAGCGATCTCTTCAGGATTGGGCTCACGACCCAGCTCTTGAACCAAATAACGGTTAGTACGAGCCAGTTTATTGATGGTTTCAATCATATGCACAGGGATTCGAATGGTACGGGCCTGGTCCGCGATAGCACGGGTGATGGCTTGACGAATCCACCAAGTGGCATACGTCGAAAACTTATAACCACGGCGATATTCGAACTTATCAACTGCCTTCATCAAGCCGATATTACCCTCTTGAATCAGATCCAAGAACTGCAGACCCCGGTTGGTGTACTTCTTGGCAATCGAGACCACAAGGCGCAGGTTGGCCTCGACCAGTTCTGATTTCGCGGCATCGGCCTCTCGTTCACCCTTCCAGATGGCCGTATAGGTGTCTTGAATCCAGCGAAAGTTCATTTCAGTTTCAGCGGCCAAGCGCTCGAGACGTTTTTGAGCATCCAAAGCGTGAACCACATAACCACGGAAGCGGTTGTAGGAAAGACCCGTATCTTTGGTCATCTTCAGCATTTCTTTTTCGTGAGACTCGATAACCTTCAAGCGTTCCATCATCTCGTTCACATCTTTAGAGAAAGTGCGAGTTACACCTTCCTTGATACGGTTTCGCAAAGTGCTCATGCGATTCACCAGGTTTTTAAACTTGATGACAACGCGATTGATGGTCTTACGGTTAAAGTTGATGCTTTCAAAATTCGCCATCAAGGCTTCGTTCAATTGACGAAGTTCCGTCATGGTCTTTTCTTTTTGCTGAAAATTGATATCTTCACGACGTAAAATTTCAAAGTGCTCTTTCGTGTCGTTCTGATATTGGGTCACGATTCCAATGAGTTCATGAATTTTATCAATGTATTCTTTTTCGTCGTACTGAACATTTTCATCTTCCAGGCCGCGGAAGATCGATTTTACCTTGATACGTCCTTCATCCAAGCGCTTACCCAGATTGATAATCTCCCAAGTTCCCAAAGGAGACATCAGGATCGCACGCACGATCTCTCGCTCACCCTTTTCAATTCGGCGGGCAATTTCGACTTCCCCTTCGCGGGTCAAAAGTGAAACAGATCCCATTTTACGAAGATAAAGACGAACGGGATCATTGCCCTTTACGTCTTCGGCTTCGGCCAACTCATCTTCATCTACCTCTTCGGTTTCGGCATCTGCCAAGAAAGTCTCGGACTCTTCACCGGCTTTTCCAAGTTCGGTGGCATCCTTCAAAACAACATTGTTGTTCTCTAGAGTTTGCATAAGTTGGTCCAGGACGCTGGCTGCTACAATCTCAGGAGGCAAGTTTTCATTGATCTCTTCGATTGTGAGAAAAGGCTTCTCCTTCGCCAGTTTGAGGAATTTCTGGATTTCCTCTTTGATCATGGCTTCTTGTTCTACCAAGGTCAGAACTTTTTGCGGCTCTTTAGAGCCTGACGTTTGATTCATCTACTTTACCTCTTCAGTACTCTCATCTCATCTTGCAGTCGCTTAATTTTCTCAAGTGTGTCTGCTTGTGGTTTTTCCTTTAACTCCAGTGCCAATTTCTTAAGTTGATCTTTTATTCCATCTTCGCGAACTCTTTGAATGCAGTCGTTAAGGATCTGCGTTTCTTTTTCAAAATCTTCTTCAAGCAAAGCTTCCTCACGCAGATCAGACGATTCGCCAGATGGGCCACTAACTTTAGAAGCCGTTGAAGAGCTTAAGACAAGATCACTGAAAAACAACGCTTCTGGTGAATCGACTTTTGTTACAAGCAGACTGAGCAATTTATCAAACTTTTCAGGCACTTGTCTATAGAGGTCTGCTGCTATTTTAAAGACGTTTTGAATTCCCTGATGGGTCAGAAAATTTTCAACTTTTGATTCTAAAAATATCTCGAAATTGGCACGAGATTTGATCGCAAGTGAGAGTAAAACTTTCTCAGCTTGTGGGGCCGATTTAATTTCCAGCTCAAAATCTTCGGGCACATTATTTGCGGTTGCTTTATTTTCGAGTGCGGTCTCTGAGTGTGGGACTGATTTTTGCAAACGAGTGGCTTCACTGGAGCCCCTAGGGGACTTCAGGCCAGCCCCACGAAGGGCTTCTATCAACCAAGGGACTTCCACTTGCATAAGCTTCGCCATCTCTTGCACGTATAGTTTTTTCAATCTTACATCGGACATAGCCTCAAATAGGGGTCGCGCCCTGTCCGCCAGCTGGACTTTTTGCTGCGCCTCGCCTTTGTACGCCGACATCCAGGATCGCAGAACGACATTGAAAAGATCCTCTGATTTCCTCAGACGAGTCTTTAGCTCCTCTGCTCCAAATTTTTTTACAAAATCATCCGGGTCCATTCCTTCCGGCAGCACAAATCCTCTGGGAAAAAGACCTTGCGAAAGCAAAATAGGCAATGAGCGCTCCGCCGCAGACTGTCCTGCTTGGTCACCATCCAAAAGCATTAGCACATGGGGAGTCATTCGTTTGATCATGCGCCCATGATCAGGCGTTAACGCCGTTCCCATGATCGCCACTGTATTACAAATTCCCACTTGATAAAGGGCGACAGTGTCCATATAGCCCTCCACTACAACAGCCGCATCCTCAGAGCGAATAAACTTCGCTGTTTCACTAAGGCCATATAGAGTTCGACTTTTGGAAAAAACAGGTGTTTCAGGAGAATTAAGATATTTCGGCTGCCCCTCTGCGATAATTCGCCCACCAAAGGCGATGGGCTCACCCAGGTGATTAAAAATAGGAAACATTAAGCGGTCTCGGAAGATATCGAAATATCCGCCCCCTTGTTTAGCGCGAATAAGTTGAGCCTCTTCGGCTACCTTCATAGAGACCTTTTTGGATTGTAAAAACTGGACCAACCCATCCCATTCCGCTGGGGCATAGCCTAATTTAAAAATTTGGCTGACATTCTCATCCAAGCCACGAGTCTGCATATAACTGCGCACTTGATGGTTTGTAGAAAGTTTATGAAGAGACTCTTGAAAATAGAAGAGTGCCCACTTATTGGCCTCTAAAATCTGTTTTCTTTTTTCCCTTTTCATCTCTTCTTGAGAGTGGGTGCGTGAATCAGGCGGAGCCGGGACTTCCATATTCACCCGGGTCGCCAGATATTCCACCGCCTCGGGAAAGGTCATTCCTTGATAATCACGCAAGAATGTGAAAACGCTTCCAGCTTTTCCACATCCAAAGCAGTGATAAACTTGCTTCGTTTCTGAAACCGAAAAGCTCGGGGTTTTTTCAACATGATCTGGAAAGGGACAGCGACCCATGAGCTGGCTGCCTGCGCGCTTCAGCTGCGTATATTGGGAGATAATATCTACGAGATTGTTCGCCTCGGAGACCTTTTCAATAAATTCCTGAGAAAATCGCATTACACCCGCTTTAAGAAAGTTTAGCGCGTACGATCTCGCTGACAAGTTTATTATCCGCGGCTCCGCCTGAGCGAGCTAAAACTTCTTTCATAGCTGGGCCCATGTCCTTGATGGTCTTCGCGCCGAGTTGGCTTAAAACTTCCGTCACAAGCTTTTCCACTTGTTCCCTGGACATTTGTGGCGGCAGGTAAGCTTCTAAAATTTTGAGTTCCGCTGTTTCTTGATCAACAAGGTCTTGGCGATTTCCCGCTGCGTACTGCTCGATGGATTCTTTTCTTTGCTTGACGAGCTTTTTAATAACCCCCATGGCCTCATCGTCTGTAATGGGATTGGGGCGCATTTCAATTTCTCGGTTTTTAATGGCAGATTGGAGGAATCGCAGAGTGTTGAGCTTAACCGAATTCTTACTCTTCATGGCCTCTTTAATATCGCCCATGATTTTTGGAATGAGTTCCAAGGTAGCCTCCTTTATATGTTCTTAAAAAACAAAGGGACCTCGCGCTATTTTGCGCGAAGTCCCCTCACAATGACTTTTAAAATATTACTCGCCGAAGCGACGTGTTTTTTTAGCGGCGCGTTTGCGAGCCGCTATCGACTTTTTCTTCAAACGTACGCTGGGTTTTTCAAAGTGCTCACGCTTTTTAACCTCTGAAAGGATACCGGCTTTTTCGCAGGATTTTTTGAAACGGCGAAACGCAGCCTCAAAACTTTCAGCGTCTTTAACTCGTGTAAATGCCAAACTATATCACCAACCCTTTCACTGGCTTGAGCAAAGTGGAATTCAGGATGACATGGAATAACAAATTTTGTAGAAAAACTTCAAGCTAAATGACAGGAAAGAATTTTAACACGCAGCGTGAAGCTGATGAATTTTGGATGAAAAACGCCCTTCGGCTGGCAAAACGAGCCGCTCGAATGGACGAAGTTCCCGTGGGGGCCGTTTTAATTGATTCTCAAGGCCAGATTGTAGGCTGCGGGTGGAATTTGCGCGAAAGCCTGCAAAGCCCCCTGGGACATGCTGAAATCCTGGCCCTGCACCGGGCCTCTCGTAAAAAAAACACATGGCGACTGACGAATCTGACTTTGTACGTAACCTTGGAACCCTGTGTAATGTGCATGGGGGCATTGATTCAATCGCGAGTAGGTCGCATTGTCTATGGCGCTCAAGACCCCAAAGGCGGAGCTGCCGGGTCTCTGTACGATATTGCCAATGATAAAAGATTGAATCATCAAATTGAAGTAACAGCCGGCGTTCTGAAAGATGAATGCGGGAAAGTCTTAAGACAGTTTTTTAAGACCAAAAGAAAAGCCCTTAAGAGCCCGCCCTACTGAGTGACCTGATTTAAAAACTGAAGCGTCCTTGCATACAAGTCGTTTGTGACTTCAGGAAGTTCATTATCTAGCTCATGCAAGGCGCCCTCATAAGACCGAATTGAAAAATGATCTGCATTCTTAGCCAAAATTTCCTTCGTAGAATCTCGATCCACATAACTATCTTCTTGTCCTGATAAAAATACGAGTCCCTTTATCGCGGGGTCAATTTTCCACTGAGCTGAATGAATTGAAACCAGTTTTAAGTTTCCCGCAAACTGAGGAATTGCAAAAGGGTTGCTGGGCTTCACCTTATCAACATGTGGATTCTTTTTCCCTTTGAAGACGTTGCGGGTAAGCGTTCTTTCCGTAATCACCTCAAACGAAGGCCATATCATGTATTTTGCCGATTGTGACTCTCCTACAAAAAACTTTGGCTGGATTCCTGGAGCTATCAAAACAACAGCATCCGCCTTTTTCTCAAAGGCCATTCGGTAGGCGGAAAGGCCTCCTGTTGACCAGCCAATCACAATTTTTTTTGATGAGTTGCAGTCCTGACCAATGGTGCTTTTCACATCTTTAAATTGGTTCCAGATATATTCACCTTGCTCAGAAATCGCGTAATATTTTTTTTGTTGATGATATTTTCGAATCATTATCTCGGTGGCGTCTGCTGGTAGTTGAACTTGGATTCGTGTGTCGTTCATACTTCCTTCAGAACCACCTTGCCCCAAATAATCAAAAAAAATAATGCGATAACCTCTCCCTGTAAGAACGGAGAAGTAAGGATCATGATTCAAAATGGAATCTCCAAGCCCTTGCAGATACAAAACACAGGCCTTTAGTTGTCCCCGCTCTAGAGCGTATCCAGCTCTTAGCTTTAAATTCAATGGTACAAAGTCGACTCGTTCTATATGCTTGTCCAATGTC